>JBQTKB010000048.1:0-28597 GCA_052386505.1 Pseudonocardia sp. | reverse complement strand
TGAACCGGAGCACAGAACATCATCGACGACAACCGTTCGGGACCGCCGCCGGTCGTCGGCCGGCCGATCTGCTCGGCCGGCCGACGTGCGGGTTCAGGACACCCGGTCGTCGCGCCTGGGGTCCTCCTCCAGCACCAGCGTGGTCTCCGGCACCGCACCCAGCAGGCTCTCCCGGGTCTCCTTGATCTTGGAGTAGGGCGCGCAGATCCGCTCCATCGGGAACCGGAACAGCTCCACGAGCGGATGGACGAGGTAGAACGGGCGCCACGCGGCGGCCCTCGGCCGGTAGACGATCGACCTGGCTACCCCGAGAGCGGCGTCGTACGCGGTCAGCCCGGGCACCCCCCGCAGCATCCGGTCCGGCGCGCTCATTCTCGTGTAGACGTGGCCGAGGTAGTACTGGGTGCACTCCACGCCGTCGCCGCGGACCTCGGTGGCCACCGAGCGCAGCCACCACTCGAACGCCTTCTTCGTCGACAGGTAGAAGCCCCAGCGCGGGAAGGGCCACATCAGCGACCCGGCGGTGGAGATGTTGATGATGTGGCCAGAGCCCCGCTCGCGCATGTACGGCAGCAGCGCCAGGGTGAGACGGATCGGTCCGAGATAGTTCACCCCGGCGATGGCGTTGAGGTCCTTGGGCCGCCGATAGGACAGGTGGATCCCGCGGTTCATCGACTTGCCGGCGTTGTGCACCAGCACGTCCACATGACCGTGCTCGCGGAGCACGTCGCGGGCGAACTCGCGGACTCCCGCCTCGTCGGCGATGTCGACCACATGGGTGTGCACCCGGCCACCCCTGGACCGGATGGACTCGGCGACCTCGGCCAGCTTGTCGGCACTGCGCGCGCAGATCACCACGATGGCGCCCGCATCACCGCACTGCTTGGCGATCGCCTCTCCGAGGCCATAGGACGCCCCGGTCACGACGACGACCTTGCCGCGCACGGCCTTGTCCAGCTTGCGGAGGTCCTTGAGCCTGCGGGGCGAACTCAGCCGCCCCAGGAGCTGCCAGAACTTCTGCTGACGGATCTGCGGCGGCGGCGCGGTATCGCGGCGGTGCAGCGGTACGGTCATCTCATCACCTTCCGATGTTGATGATCACACTGTGAAGACCCGGGCCACCTGAACCCGGGTCGACTGCCGCCGGCTCAGGTGGAAGCCCGGCCGGTCGGCGTGGACACGTACAGGTCTTCGATCTCGGCTCGGTAACGCTCGAGGACCACTGGCCTTTTGAGCTTCATGGTCGGCGTCAACTCGCCACTCTCGCTGTCCCACAGCTTGTCGAGCAGGGCCCAGTTCTTGATCTGTTCGACGCGCGCCAGCAGGGCGTTGCCCTCCTCGACCGCGCGCGACACCTCGTCGCGCACCCGCTGGTCGGCGACGGCCTCGGCGACCGAGGCCACCTCGATGCCGCGCGCCGCGCACCAGTCCCGCCAGCCCATCGGGTCCAACGTGATGAGCGCGACCAGGTACGGCTTGGCGTCCCCGTGGACGTAGACCGTCCCGAGTACGTCCGACCTGCCGCTGATGGCGAGTTCGATGTTGCCCGGCGACAGGTTCTTGCCGCCGGCGGTGATGATCAGTTCCTTCTTGCGGCCGGTGACGCGCAGGTAGCCTTCCGCGTCGATCGAGCCGAGGTCCCCGGTGTGCAGCCAGCCGTCCTCGTCGATCGCCTCGGCGGTTGCTTCCGGGCGGTTAAGGTAGCCGGGGGTGATGTTCGGGCCGCGGGCCAGGATCTCGCCGTCCTCGGCGATCCGCAGCTCAACCCCGTCGAGGGCCTTGCCGACGCTGCCGAGCCGGGGCGCGCCCAGCGGGGTGACGCTCAGCGCGGCGCTGGTCTCGGTCATCCCGTAGGCCTCGATGATCGGTATCCCGAGCCCGGAGAAGAACGCCAACACCTCCGGTGCGATGGGTGCCGCGCCGGTGAGCGCGAGCTCGACGCGGTCCAGCCCGAGCGCCGAGCGGATCCGTCGGTAGACCAACAGCTCCAGCACCGGATGGGCGAGGCGGGCCGGCAGGTCCGGCGTCCGCTGCTCGAGCCTGGCCATGCCGATCGACCGGGCGACCGAGATGGCCGACGACACCAGGGCCCGCCGCACCGGGCTCTGCTCGCCGGCGGCCCGCTCCCGCAACGCTCCGTGGATCTTCTCCCAGATCCGGGGCACCCCGAGGAACACGTGCGGCCGGGTCGAGCCGAGCACCGTGGTGAGCTGGGTGACGTCCCGGACGTAGGTCACCGTGAGCGTCCGGCGCAGGGCGAGATAGTACGACAGCATCCGCTCGGCGATGTGCGCGAGCGGCAGGTACGACAGCGCCGCCCAGCCGACCGTGGAGGTCTGCCCTCGGGCCATCTCGAGCTGACCGGACAGTTGGTCCAGCACCCAGAGCACCCCCGCGTGGGTGATGATCGTGCCCTTCGGATGCCCGGTGGTACCGGAGGTGTAGACGATCGTCAAAGTGTCCCCGGGGCGTACCCGGGACGCGGTGGCCTCGACTTCGCCGGCGCGGCTTGCCAGCTGGCTCTCGGCTGCGTCGACCAGTTGCTCGAACCGGTGTACCCCCTCGGGCAGGTCGGCCGACCGGTCGAGGTCGACGACCACCACATGCCTGAGCTTCGGTAGCTGGTCACGGATCGACTGCCAGCGCGACAACTGGGCAGCGTCGATCACGACGACCGTGGCCGCCGAGTCACCGGCGACGTAGGTGAGCTGGTCGGCGGCCAGCGTGCTGTAGTAGGTCGTGGGCGTCGCACCGGCCATCAACGCCCCGATGTCGGACACGACGTGCTCGATCCGGTTGCCCATGTGCAAACCGACCGAATCGCCCGGTGCCACCCCGAGGTCGATCAGCGCCAACGCAACGGCTCGGGCCCGATCGCGGTAGCGCAGCCAGGTATAACGGCGCTCTCCGTCGATGGCGGCCACCAGTTCCGGGTACTCGGTGGCGTTGCGCTCGATGTGCTCGAGCAACGTGCCTTCGTAGAGCGCGTTACCCACTTATGCCTCCTTCGGCTGACCCCGCCTCGTTCCCGGGCGTCGTTCGAGCACCGAGCCCGCGGCGGGCAACCGCTGGACCACAACGGTCCCTACCCCAGGCTGCCCGCCGACCGCTCAGTCGCGTCGTGCCCCGACCAGTACGTACACCACGGTCGCCACGTCGTTGCTTCGGTTGTGCCAGGCATGGCGGGTACCGCGCTGCACGACCACGGTGCCCGGAGTGATCCGCTCCTCGGCGCCGTCGTCGAGCTCCAGCCACACCTCGCCGCGCACGCAGATCCCGTAGTCGATGGTGTCGGTGGTGTGCATGCCCGGGTTGTCGGGCTCGAACACCTGCGCCAGGCCGGGCGCCACCCGCTCCATCTGCGCCACGGCCGCCTCCGCCTCCTCCGGGCTCGGCTCGGCATGTCCGCCGGCCGACTCCGGCGCGAAGTGCACCGCGATGAGTCGGGTGCCGTGCCCCGAGCTGTCCGGGAAGAACGGCGTGTACTGCGGGTTCTCGGCCGGGTCGGAGCCGACCCGCGCCCCCTCGTCACCGGTTCCCCACAGGTTGACGAACCCCATTCCGGGAACCTCCTGCACCTGCACAGGGCCCACCGAGGTGAAGATCGAGGTGTCCTTCGCATCGCGGCCGGTGACCACCCGCCGGATCTCCATCGCCATCAGTTGCTACCTTTCTGCCTAGTCAGCTGATCTCGAAGCCCGAGTAGCCGGCGGCCTTGACCTCGGCCCACTTCTCCAGGTATTGCGGCATCCCGCCCGGATAGTTGAGCAGCTGGCGCACCTTGCCCGGCACGTTCGCCCCCATGTACCAGGAGTTCGCCCGGGTGAACAACGTCGCGTCGGCGATCTCGTCGACGTGTTCGCGCCAGGCCTTGTCCGCCTCGTCGGTCGCCTCGAACCGGGTGTACCCGTTGGCGTTCAAGAACTCGATCATCTTGAAGATCTCTTCGCCCTGGAGCTCGGCCGCGCTCGGGCCGTTGGCGAACCCGGACGGACTCTGCGGACCGTAGACGAACAGCAGGTTCGGAAAGTCGTGGGTCGCCGAGCCCAGGTAGGAGTTCACCCCGCGCTGCCACTTCTGCCCCAGGGTCTCGCCCGCGGTGCCCTTGACGTCGATCGCGGTCAGCCCGCCGGTGACCGCGTCGAAGCCGGTCGCCAGGATGAGCAGATCCAGCTCGTGCTCCTCGCCGTCGGCGGTCAGCACACCCTTCTTCGTGATCCGTTGGATCGGGTGTTCCTTGACGTCGACCAGCCGGACGTTGTCCTGGTTGAACACGTCGTAGTAGTTCTGCTCCAACGACGGTCGCTTCACCCCGAACGGGTGCGGAGGCTCGGTCGGGGCCAGCTTCTCGGCCAGCTCCGGGTCCTTGATCCGCTTGCGGACGTTGTCCCGCCAGAAGTCGTAGACCAGCCGGTTGGCCTCTTCGTCCGCCAGCACGTCGAAGAAGGTGCCCAGCCACAGCCGGAACCCGCCCTTCTCCCAGAAGTCCGTGTACAGCGCGAGCAGCTCCTCGCGGGTGTGCTCGGTGGACAGCGGACCGGTGAAGTCGTACTCGAAGCCGCCGAACGTCTCGGCCCGCTTGGCGTACTGCGCGTCCATGTCGACCCGCAAGGCCGCCTTGGCCTCGTCGTCGAGCTTCTGCTGGCGCATCGGCAGCGCGAGGTTCGGCGTGCGCTGGAAGACCGTCAGGTGGGAGGCGACCTTCGCGCTCTCCTGGATCACCTGCACGCCGGTGGCGCCGGTACCGATCACGCCGATCCGCTTGCCGGCCAGGTCCAGGCCGTCCTGGGGCCACAGCGCCGTGTGGTGCCACTCGCCGCCGAAGTCCTCCAGGCCGGGGATCTCGGGCAGGATCGGTTTGGCGCCGATGCCGGTGCACAACAGGATGAACCGAGCCCGAGCAGTGCGCCCGCCGTCGGTACTCACCACCCACCGGCGACGTTCCTCGTCGAACTCCGCGCCGGTGACCTTGGTGTCGAACCGGATGTCGCGGCGCAGGTCGAGGCGTTCGTCGACGTGCTCGAAGTAGTTCCGCACCTCTGTGTAGGCGGGGTAGAGCTCCTCGTAGTCCCAGCCCTTCCACAGCTTCTCGCTGGAGAACTGGTAGAGCGGGCCGTGGGTGTCCACCCGGGCCCCGGGGTAGCAGTTCCAGTACCAGATACCGCCCAGGCCGGACGCCGCCTCGTAGATCTTGACCGACAGACCGAGCGTGCGGAGCCGGTCGAGCTGGTAGAGCCCGGCGAATCCGGCCCCCACCACCAGCACGTCGAGCTCCTCGACCTCGCCGTCGCCCGGCGCGTTGCCCACCGGTTTCGTCTGCGTCGACGTCATACCGTCCCCCCCTTGTGCCGGGTTCCTTGCTTGTCAGCTGACAAGCAACGACCCTAGCATGTGAAATTCGGCAAGGAAGGGGTTGAAATCTGTTATGCGGCTGCAGGTCTACACCTACCTCGACCCGTTCCTGCACGGTCAGTCGACAGACGCGGTGACCCGCACGGTCCAGGCCACCGAGATCCTGGACAACTGCCTCATGGGTTACCAGAGCTTCGCCGCCGACGGGCTGATCCTCGCTGCCCACTCGCTCACGTTGAACGACAAGCTCAACGCGCTGGTCGCGCACCGCCCCGGGGTGATCCAGCCGACCGTGGCCGCCCGGATGGCCGCGACGGTCAGCGCCATCTCGGGCGGTCGGCTGGACCTGCACATCGTCAACGGCGGCGCCCCGGGCGACCAGTACCGTGAGGGCGACTACCTGCCGCACGACGACCGCTACCGGCGGGCTCACGAGTACGTACAGATCCTGCGCGCGGTGTGGGCATCCACCAAACCACTGACCCACCAGGGCGAGTTCTACCGGTTCGAAGACCTGCGCCCCGGGCAGAAACCGGCCGGCGACATCCGGATCCACATGGGTGGCGCGAGCCCGGCCGCGTTGGAGTTCGGCGGCGCTCATGCCGACGTGTACCTGATGTGGGGTGAGCCACTGGCCGGAGTCCGGGAGCGGGCGGCCGCGATCGAGGCGGCCGCGGCCGCGGCCGGTCGGGCCCGCCCGAGGATGAGCCTGAGCCTGCGGCTCTACCTGGGCGACACCGACGAGCAGGCCTGGGAACTCGCCCGGTCCGAACCGGCCTACCAGGCTTTCCTGAGCAAGGGCGCGGTGGTGTCGGACCGCACGCACGCCGAGGATGCCGGGCGCAACCGGCAGTTGGAGTTCGCCAGGGCGAACGAGGTACACGACGACTGCCTGTGGATGGGCATCGTCGCAGCCCTGCGGGGCCTCGGTAACGCGGCGGCGGTCGTCGGCACCGAGGACCGGGTCATGGCGACCCTGCAGAACTACGTCGACGCCGGCATCGACACCTTTCTGGTCGCCGGGGTCGGTGGCTACTGGAATCCGGAGCTCGCCCCGTTCGTCGAACGCATGCGCACCGAGCTGGTACTCGGCCGGCACCCGCAACCGGTTGAGGTGTGAACCCCGCGCGCCCCGCCGGTGCTGATGACGTTCAGCTCGGGGCGGGTTCCGGCGCGACCGATCTGGCCGTGGTGAACACCCAGCGGGCCCGTTCCGAGCTGTCGTCCCGGCGGCTGTTGGAGTCGGCGGTCGAACTGATCGCCGAGCGGGGGTACGAACGGACCACGCTGGTGGCCATCGGCGAACGGGCCGGATACAGCCGCGGCCTGGTCACCGACCGGTTCGGCTCCAAGGAGAAGCTGCTCTGGCACCTGCTGGAGCACCACTTCGTCAAATGGACCGAGGACAGCCTCTACCCGGACCTGGCCGGGCTCCCGGCCGCGGCGGCACTGAACCGCGCGATCGAGCGCACCCGGGACAACATCCGGGTCGCGCCGACCCGGATCCGCGCGGTGTACTCGATCCTGTTCGAGTCGCTGGTCCTGGTGCCCGAGGTACGCCAGCGGGTGGCCCTGATGCACCGCGAGCACCGGGCCTCGACGGCCGCGATGATCGCCGCCGGCATCGCCAACGGCGACGTACCGGCGACGGTCGATCCCGAGGCCGTGGCCGATGCCTGGGTCGCCACCTTCCGCGGCGTTGCCTACCAGTGGCTGCTCGACCCCGAGACCTTCCAGATCGACCGCGCACTGCGCGAGATGTCCACGTTGTTCACCCCCATGCTCACCGTCGGCCGGGCCGACGGAACGGAGGCCGAGCAGTCATGACCCCATCACCGGCTCCGACCAGCCCCGAGTGGCGCACCGCGGTCAGCGAGATCCGCGACGACGTTCCGTTCCTGCACGGCTACGACCTCGGCGAAGCCGCCCAGCAAGGGGTCGACTTCCCGGCGATCGTGCTGCTGGCCGCCACCGGCGAGATGCCCACCCGCGACCAGGCCGCCATGATGAACGCGATCCTGGTGCTCACCGCGGCGCACGGGATCAGTCCCAGCGGGGCGATCGCCCGCATCCTGGCCTCCTGCGGGGTTCCGCTGCAGGTCGCCGTCGCCGGATCCACCCTCAGCACCGGCGACAACCACGGTGGCTCCGGCGAGCAGCTGAGCAAGGCGATGTACGCGGCGGTCGCCGAACACGGTGACGACCTTGACCGGGCCGCCGCGGCGGTGGTCGACGGCTGTTTGGCCGACTACGGCTTCGTACCCGGTTACGGCCACCCCATGCATACCTCAGGAGATCCCAGAGCCCCGATGCTGCTCGGGCTCGCCGAGCGCCACAACGTCGCCGGGAAGTTCGTCGCCCTCGCCGGAGCGGTATCCGCCGAGCTGGAGCGGCGACGGGGCAAACCGATCCCGCTCAACGCCACCGGCGCGATCGCCGCGGTGCTCAACGACCTCGGCGTGCCCTGGCAGTTCGGCCGGGCGCTGATCAGCGTCGCCCGCGCGGCGACCGTGGGTGCGCTGGCGCTTGAAGAGGTGGAGCGCGAGCGCCGCTGGCGGATGGTGGCGTCCGGGCCGGACGTCGTCTACGACGGCGCGCCGCCTCGCCCGCTGCCCCCGGAGTGGAAAGACTGATCCTGTCCAGGCCGGAGCGGAACCGGGTGGTCGCCGCCGAATCGGCCGGACCCGAACCGGCATACGCACTCCGACGAGAGGACGCTCTGATGAGCCCTGGTCCGCCCCGCTTCACCGCCGCCGACGATCTGTTGCACGACGTGTCCGGAGCCGGCCCGGATGCCCGGGAGAGCCTCGCCTTCGCCGCGCCGATCCCCGACGAGCAGCTGATGGTGTTCCTGTACCTGTGGCGCGAGCCGGCCGGATGGGGCCGGTTCGCCGTCGTCGGCGGGCCCGACATGGACAAGCCGGAGTACCTGACCTTCGAGGGGGACACCGCCTTCGAGGGCACCGACCTCGACGACTGCACCGTGGGCGGGCTTCGGCTGCGGCAACCCGAACCGCTGCACTCCGCCGAGCTCGAGCTGAGCCATGACGGCCTGGACCTCTCGGTCCGGTTCGAAGGGCTGCACCACCCGTTCAGCTGGCACGACAATCCGTCGGGCTGTCCGGCCTGGGCGGCGACCGATCGCTACGAGCAGTCCTGCCGGACCAGCGGCACCATTCGTCTCGGTGACCGGGAGGTCGAGTTCCGGGGGATCGGGCACCGCGACCACTCCTGGGGCCCGCGCAAGTGGAACACCATCCAGCACTGGAAGTGGATGAACGCCACCACCGAGGACCACGCCCGCTCGTTGCACGCCATGATCGCCGTGATCAAGGGCGAGATCATGATCAACGGCTACCTGTCGGTGGACGGCGAGCTGTCCCCGGTGATCGCCGCCGAGGCCACCGCCGACCTGGACGACCGCCTGGTGCACCGCGCGCTGTCCGGCCGGTTCCGCGACCAGCTGGGACGCACGATGGACCTCGAGTGCGCGTACTCCGCCGGCTGGTCGATGCCGATCCACCACCTGGTGCTCAACGAGATCGGGATGAGCGCCACGCTGGACGGTCGACCCGCCGTAGCGCACGTCGAGATGGGTTGGCCGGCCGCCTACATCGAGCTGGCGAGCGGGGAGACGACCGCGACCGGCTGACCGGGTCCTGCCGGGTCAGGCGGAGCGACGCGTCCTGGCGCCGGCTCGCCGGCCCGCGCGAGTTCCCGACCCGTCCGACTCGTCCACTGCGCGGGTGACCTCCAGGATCGTGCGGGCGACCAGCCGCGGGTTGTCGTACATCGGCACGTGGCCGACCTTGGGCAGCGTGATGAACTCGCCACCGCGGATCTTGTCCTGCATCGGCCGACCGAACCTACGGAACGAGATCACCCGGTCGTACTCCGCCCAGGCGATTCGTACCGGACAGTGCGCGATGTCCAGCGGTTCCAACGGCTGCATGGTGCGGGAGGATCCCAGCAGATGCGGGATCAGGTCGCATCCCAACACATCGTCGACCATCCCGGCCATGTCCTCCGCCGGGATCAGCTCGGGGTGTTGGGCCACCCGGCGCAGCCAGGCCCGCCGGCCCACCGGGGTCAGCAGCAGCGGACGCAGCCGGTCGTTGCCGACCGCGCCCAGGCCGACCCGGAACTTCCAGAGCAGGGACACGATGTCGCGGCGGCTCTGCCAGCAGCCGGCCGGCGAGATCCCGACCACAGACCGGGCCCGGCCCCGCCGTGCCAGCTCCAACGCGGTCCACCCGCCGAGCGAGTTGCCCGCGACGTGCACCGTGTCGAGGCCGGCTTCGTCGAGTTGACGACACACCGCGTCGGCGAGTGCGGCCGCTCCTGGCTGGCCGTCCGCGAGCAGCTTCGGGCCGCCGCGATGACCTGCCATGGTGGTGGCGAACACCTGATGATGGGCGCTCAGGTAGGGAAGGACGGGCAGCCAGACACGCCAGGACATGGTGAACCCGTGCAGCAGCACCAGCGGGCTGCCGCAGCCGCCCTGGTGGAACGGCGTGAGCTCGGCCGGGAATCCGGACACCGCCCCGAGCGAGGTGACTGAGGCGAGGGCGACCGGGTCGCCGGGACGGGAGCCGCTCTTCGGATAGCCAGACATGTCGCCAGCCCCTTCCTTGGTCCAGCCCACCGACCGCCGCTTCGCGGCCGATATCACCAGCAGTGCAAGGTTGTTGAGCAACGTTAGGTTAACTGGACGTTTCCGGCAGCCTCTGACTGGGTTTCGGACGCGTCACCAGCCGTTCGTCTCATCGACGGTCACCGAGAGTCGCGCCCACATCAGGTAGATCGGCACCAACTGCACCCGTTGAGCACTTGCGTCCGTCACCGACGTGGACACGACCGTCCACCGCGTGTTGTTATCGGCCCGAGGCACGCCTAACCTGCCAACAGTGATCCTTGGCCCGGCGCGTCCGGACCGACCGACAAACCACACACCCGAGGCGGCAGCGATGACCTCAGTGACCGATCGTCCCGACCTGACCCCGCCACCCTCCCGGGAGGCGGACCCCGAAGCGGTCAGCAGGATGATGGCGCGGCTGCGCGCCACGTACGCGAGTGGGCGCACCCGCGACGTCGAGTGGCGGCTGCGCCAGCTCGACGGCATCCTCAAGATGCTGGAGGAGCGCGAGTCGGACATCATCGACGCGCTGACCGGCGACCTCGGTCGCGCCCCGCACGACTCCTGGATGACCGACGTCGCCGGTGGCGCCGCCGAATGCCGCTTCACCCGCAAGCACCTGCGCCGCTGGATGCGCCGCCAGAACACCGGGATGCCGCTGAACCTGCGGCCCGGCAAGGCGTTCTACCAGTACGAGCCGCTCGGCGTGGTCCTGCTGATCAGCCCGTGGAACTACCCGATCTACCTGACCATCAGCCCGCTGATCTCCGCGCTCGCCGCCGGCAACTGCGCGGTGATCAAGCCGTCGGAGCACACCCCCCGATGCGCGGCGTTGATGGTCGACCTGTTCGCCGAGTACCTCGACCCGGACGCCGTCGCGGTGGTCGAGGGCGAGGCCGCGACCACCACCCTGCTGATCGACCAGGCGATGGACCACATCATCTTCACCGGGGCGCCGGTGATCGGGAAGCTGGTGATGGAACGAGCCGCCCGTTACCTCACGCCGGTGACCCTGGAGCTGGGCGGCAAGAGTCCGGTGATCATCACCGAGAAGGCCGATCTGAAGGTGGCCGCCCGGCGGATCGCCTGGAGCAAGCTGCTCAACTCCGGCCAGACCTGCATCGCGCCCGACTACGCCCTCGTCGAGGAGGGGGTGCGCGACAAGCTGGTCGAGCAGCTCGTCGAGACCGTGCACGCCTTCCGGGCGGAGGAGACGGGCGGCCAGCGGATCGTCAACGCCCGCCAGTTCGACCGGGTGACCAGCTTGTTGGACGGCGCCGGCGGGAAGACCGTGCTCGGCGGCGGCAGCGACCGGGACACCCTGACCGTCGAGCCCACCGTCATCGTCGACCCCGAGCGTGACTCACGCCTGATGGACGAGGAGATCTTCGGGCCGATCCTGCCGGTGCTCACGGTCAAGTCCTTGACCGAGGCGTTCGAGATCGTGAACAGCAAGCCCAAACCGCTGGGCGCGTACCTGTTCAGCTCCTCGAAGGCCGAGCACGAGCGGCTGCTCGCCGAGGTCAGCTCCGGCGGCGCGGTGATCAACCACCTGGCGATGCACTGCCTGGTGCCGAACCTGCCCTTCGGCGGGGTGGGCAACAGCGGGATGGGCGCCCACCACGGTGAGTTCGGTTTCCAGACGTTCAGCCACCGCAAGGCGGTGCTCTACAAACCGACCTGGCTGGACCCGACGCTGATGTACCCGCCTTACACCGAACTCGCCAAGAAGATCATCCGAAAGGCCTTCTGACGAGTGGTCCGGGCGGGCCCGATCTAGGACGCCCGCCCGGACACCCGCTCAGCTGTGCGGGACCTTGAACGGGGCCAGCGCGCCCGCGTCCACGATCTGGGTGGTGCCCGTGACGTAGCGCGACTCGTCCGAGGCCAGCCACAGCACCGCGTTGCTGATGTCCACCGGCTCCACCCACGGAACCTTCATCCCGTTCAGCGCGAGGAACCCGCTCTCAGCGTCCTCGCGGGTGGCGCCCTGCATGCCGCCCAGGAACAGCTCGTAGAGCGTCGGGTTGTGGATCATGTCGGTGTTCACCGTGGTCGGGTTCACCGTGTTGCAGCGGATGTTGTGCTGGGCGAGCTCCACCGACAGTGTCCGCATCAGCCCGACCACCCCGTGCTTGGCCGCCGTGTAGTGCCCGAGGTAGCCGAACGCCTGCAACCCGGCGATCGAGCTGGTCAGGATGAGCGAGCCGCCATTGCCCGCCTCGATCATCGACGGGATCGCGGCCTTCACCGTCTTCCACACGCCGGTGAGGTTGACGGCGATCATTTCGTCCCACTGCTGCTCGGTCAGCTCCCAGCACGGACCGATGCTGAGGATGCCGGCGTTGGCACACACGATGTCCAGCCGCCCGAGCTCGGCGACGCCCTCCTGAACCACCCGCTCCAGGGCGCCGAGGTCACGCACATCGGCCTGGCGGCTCACGATCCGCCGGTCGAGGTCTTCCACCAGCTTGACGGTCTGAGCCAGATCCGCCTCCGTGGCCAGCGGGTACGGCACCGTCTCGGCCTGCTGGCACACGTCCACGGCAATGATGTCGGCGCCCTCCTGCGCCAGCCGCAGCGCGTGTTCCCGCCCCTGCCCGCGCGCCGCACCGGTAACGAAGGCGACCTTGCCTTCCACACGACCCATCGATCCGCTCCCTCGTGTCGTCATCAAGTCTGTGTCGTCGTCAAGTCTGTGTCGTCGTCAAGTCTGTGTCGAGCCTGCGGCGGCCACCCGATCGTGCTGGGCCCTCGGCCCGGCTCGCCCCGCGGTCATCCGCTCATGGTCAGGCCACCACTGGCCGAGAGGGTCTGCCCGGTGATGAAGCCGGCCGCGTCGGAGGCGAAGAAGGCCACCGCGGGCGCGACGTCCTGCGGAGTGCCCATCCGGCGCATCGGCACCGCCTTGGTCATGGCGGCGATGATGCTGCCGGAACGCTCGCCTTCGGTGATCGAGCGCAGCAGCGGGGTGTCGGTCGGGCCGGGGCACACGGTGTTGGCGGTGATCCCGTGCTTGGCGAACTCCCGGGCGATCGTCTTGGTGAAGCCGATCAGGCCGGCCTTGGCCCCCGAGTACACCGACTCCAGGGACGACCCGACGCGACCCGCGTCCGAGGCCACGTTGACGATGCGGCCCCACTTCGCGTCGACCATTGCCGGCAGCGTCGCCCGCAGCACCCGGATCGGCCCGTTGTAGTTGATCTCGATGACCTTGTGGGTGAAGGCCTCGTCGGTCTCCAGGAACGGCTTCAGCTCGTCCCAGCCCGCGACATTGACCACGATCGAGGGCGCACCCAGGCGCTCGGTCGTCTCCGCGATGGCGGCGGCGACCGAGTCCGGATCGGTCACGTCCAGTGGCACCCCGATTCCGTCGATGTCCGCCGCGACCTTCTCCGAGGCCTCCCGCGACAGGTCCGCCACCGCGACGGACCGGCCGTCGGCCGCCAGCGCCCTGCACACCTCGATGCCGATACCGCCCGCGCCACCGGTCACGAACGCGACCCGACCGCCATTGCCACCAGCCATGTCTTACCTCCACTCGTCGGGTCCCAGGGCCCCGGTGCGGCGCCGTCGAGCGACGCGCGCAACAGTGGACGCTGGCGGACCCAGTCCATAAGATTCTCGTAATGATGATACCCGACGGAGGTCACGTGACCGTGCGCGCGAACACCGTCCCCGGCGAGATGCACCGGCGTTCCCCGGGCGTCGCCGAGGACGGTATGCCTACAGATCATCCGAGTCCTGGACGGTTCCGATGAGCGCCACCGGGACGGCCGCGGCTTCGGCGACCGGGACGGCCACCCTGCGGCTGCCCGACGTGACCCTCCCCGCCGAGGCCGAGAAGTTACGCACCGAGGTGCGCGAGTTCATCGCCGAGGAACGGGCGAAGGGCGTCATCCGGCCGCAGAGCGATCCATGGCTGGCCGGCCTGGACCCGGACTTCTCGGCGCGACTGGGGCAGCGCGGCTGGCTGGGCATGACCTGGCCGCGTCGCTACGGCGGCCACGAGCTGCCCTCGCTGCACCGGTTCGTGGTGATCGAGGAGTTGCTGGCGGCGGCCGCGCCGGTCGGCCTGCACTGGGTGACCGACCGGCAGAGCGGCCCGGCGCTGCTGCGCTACGGCACCGAGGAGCAACGTCAACGCCTGCTGCCCGACATGGCAGCGGGCAAGACCTTCTTCTGCATCGGCATGAGCGAGCCGGACAGCGGGTCGGACCTGGCCTCGGTGCGCACCACCGGCACCCGGGACGAGGCGGCCGGCGGCTGGCGGCTCAACGGCACCAAGGTCTGGACGAGCCAGGCGCACCGCAGCCACTACATGATCGTGCTGTGCCGCACCTCGCCGTTGGCCGACGGCGGTCGCCACGACGGGCTGAGCCAGTTCATCGTGGAGATCCCGTCGCCGGGGCTGACCATCTCACCGATCCGGCTGCTCGACGGTGAGCACCACTTCAACCAGGTGGTGTTCGACGACGTGCTCGTCCCGGACTCCATGGTGATCGGCCAGATCGGCCAGGGCTGGGCTCAGGTGACCTCCGAGCTGGCCTACGAGCGCAGCGGTCCGGAGCGTTTCCTGTCCACCCTGCCGCTGTTGCTGGAGCTGATCCGGGTGGCCGACCCGGCCGACCGTCGCCAGGCGTGCGCGATCGGCCAGCTGGTCGCCCAGCTCTGGACGCTGCGCCGGCTGTCGCTGCGCATCGCCGGGGCTCTCGACCGGGGCGAGGCACCCGATGTGCCGGCCGCGGTGGTCAAGGACCTCGGCACCACACTGGAGAACGAGATCATCGACGTGACCCGCTCGGTGGCCCCGGTCGAACCGAGCCTGAACTCGGACGACCCGCTGGCCCGCGAGCTGGGGCGGGCGGTGCTGCACTCCCCCGGCTTCACCCTGCGCGGCGGGACCAACGAGATCCTGCGGGGCATCATCGCGCGGGGATTGGGGATGCGGTGAACGACCACACCGGCGATGACACCGGCGATGACGAGCGCGAACTGCTGCGCCGAACCGTCGAGGCCATCCTCACCGACCACTGTCCACCCGAGCTGGTCGGCGCTTCCGAGGGAAGCTGGAGCGGACCGTTGTGGAAGCGGCTCGCCGATGCCGGCCTGACCGCTCTCGGGGTCCCGGAGAGCGCCGGCGGTTCCGGAGGCGCGCTGACCGACGCGGCGGCGGTGGTCCGGGCCGCCGCGTCCTACGCCGCTCCGCTGCCGCTGGCCGAGACGCTGTTCCCGGCAGCCGCGATCTGCGTGCGGGCCGGGTTCGACCTGCCCGACGGACCGCTCACCGCGGCCGCCGGACCGGACCTGACGTACTCGCGGCGCGACGGTGGCGTCCGGTTCGAGGGCACGGTGGCACGGGTGCCCTACGCCCGGGTGGTCGACCGGATCGTCTTGGTCGCCGCCGACGGGCAGGGCGGCGAGGTGGCCGCGCTGGTCGACCGGGCCGCGTTCATCCTGGCCGAGAGCGACAACCTGGCCGGTGAGCCGCGCGACCGGCTCACCGCCGACGGGGTGACACCCGGCGAGGTCGCCGAGGTGGCGCCCGGCACCGTCGAACTGGTGAGGGAGCAGGGCGCGCTGGCCCGGTCGGTGCAGATCGCCGGGGCGCTGGGCGAGGTACTCGACCTCTGCGTCCGGTACACCGGGGAGCGGGTCCAGTTCGGCCGCCCGATCGGCAAGTTCCAGGCGGTGGCGCACCTGGTGGCCCGGCTGGCCGCGATGGTCACCTCGGTGGAGGCCGCCGCGCACGCCGCGGTACTGGCCCAGGCGGCGGGCGCGCACGGCGACCCGACCGCCCGCGAGGCCGCGAGGCTCGCGGTCGCCGCCGCGAAGACCCAGGCCAGCGCAACGGCCGGGTTGGGCGCCCGGATCGCGCACCAGGTGCACGGCACCATCGGCTTCACCCAGGAGTACCGGCTGCACCACCTGACGCGGCGGCTGTGGTCGTGGCGCGAGGAGTACGGCTGCGACGAGCACTGGTCGGCGGTCCTGGGTGCGCACGTGATCAACCAGGGCGCGGAAGAGCTCTGGCCGACGATGACCCGGGTGTGAGTGGCCGGTGGATCTGACCTATACCGCGACCGAGCGGGAGTTCCGGGCCGAGGTCCGGGACTGGCTGGCCGCCAACGCCCCGACCGAGGTGCTGCCACCGATCTACACCGCGGCGGGGGTGGCGGCGCACCGGATCTGGGAACGCACCATGTTCGACGCCGGGTACTCCGCGCTGCACTGGCCCCGCGAGCACGGTGGCGGCGGGGCCGGGCTGATCGAACAGGCGATCTTCGGTGAGGAGTACCTGCGCGCCGGAGCGCCGATGCGGCTCAACCGGCTGGCCCTCGGGCTGGCCGGGCCGACGGTGATCCAGTTCGGCACCGACCAGCAGCGTCGGCGGTGGCTGCCGGCGATGCTGTCCTGCGACGACCTGTGGTGCCAGGGGTTCTCCGAGCCCGAGGCGGGCAGCGACCTGGCCGGGCTGCGCACCCGAGCCGAGCGGGACGGCGACGACTTCGTGATCAACGGCCAGAAGACCTGGACGTCCATGTCGGCGTTCGCCAACTGGATGTTCGCCATGGTGCGCAGCGATCCCGACAGCTCGAGGCACCGCGGCATCACGTTCATCATGGTGCCGATGGACACCCCGGGCATCGAGCTGCGGCCGATCCGCCAGCTGCACGGCGAGCCGGGCTTCGCCGAGGTGTTCTTCACCGACGTGCGGGTGTCCGCGAGCAACGTCATCGGCGAGGTCGGCGAAGGCTGGTCGGTCGCGATGGCCACGCTCGGTTTCGAGCGGGGTACCGGGCTGGGCGACCACGTCCGGTTCGCCCGCGACGTGGCCGACCTGGTCGAGCTGGCCCGCCGCGCCGGGGTCGCCGACGACCCGGTGGTGCGGGACGAGATCGCCGCCCGCTGGGTGGAGGTACAGCAGTTCCGCCGGCACATGCAGCGCACCGCCACCCGGTTGGCCGCCGGCGGCACGATCGGCCCGGAGGCCAGCATGACCAAGCTGTTCTGGTCGGAGATGGAGGCCCGGATCTTCGAGACCGCGCTGAAGATCCTCGGGCCGCTCGCGGAGCTGGCCGACGACGCTCCGGACTCGCTGGCCGGTCGGGGTTTCCACCGCCGTTACTGGCACTCCCGGGCGTCGCGGATCTTTGCCGGTACCAGCGAGGTCCAGCGCAACATCATCTCCGAGCGGGTGCTCGGCCTACCCCGGGAGCCGCGATGGACGTCGAGCTGAGCGACCAACAGCGCGAGCTGGCGGCGGGAGCGCGGGAGTTCCTCTCCGAACAGTGCCCGCCGAGCCGGGTCCGCACCGCGTGGGACGAGGGGCACGACGCGCGGCTGTGGTCGCAGCTCGCGGAGGTCGGGTTCCTCGGGGTCGTGGTGCCGGAGGAGTACGGCGGGCTCGGGCTGGGTGACCTCGACCTTGCGGTGCTGCTGGAGGAGGCCGGCCGGGTGGCCCTGCCGGTGCCGCTGCTGGAGACCGCGGTGGCGGCCCTCACCCTGCTCGACGCGGGCTCGACGGAGCAGTGCAAGCGCTGGCTGCCGGCGATCGCGGCGGGCGAGGTGGTGGCCACCATCGGGCTGCCGGGACAGTCCCTGGTGGTCGCCGCGCCGGACGCCGACCTGCTGATCCTGGCCCGCAACGGCGGGCTGCACGCCGTCGCGGCCGACGACTGCGAGCTCACCGCCCAGCCGGCGTTCGACGCCAGCCGCCGGCTGGCCACGGTCTCGGTGGACACCGGCCCGGACACGTCACTGACCGACGATCCGGCGAAGCTGGCCCGCTTCGTCGACCGAGCGGCGGTGGCCGCCGCCGCGACCCTGGTCGGCATCGCCGCCCATCTGGTGCGGGAGAGCGTCGCCTACGTCGCCCAGCGCCGGCAGTTCGGCCGGCCGATCGGCTCGTTCCAGGCGATCAAGTACCGGCTCGCGGACGCCCACCTGGGTGTGGAGTTCGCCCGGCCGCTGACCTGGGTGGCCGCGCACCAGGTGGGTGTCTCCGACGCCGGCGACCCGGAGGCCTCCGCCGCCGCGTCGGCTGCGAAGGTGGCCGCCTCGACCGCCCAGGCAACGGCGAACGAGCACGCGTTGCAGTGCCACGGCGGCATCGGGTTCACCTGGGAGCACGATCTGCAGATGTGGCTCAAGCGCGGTAAGGCCCTTGAGCTGGCCTACGGCACCCCGGCGGCGCACCGGGCCCGGATCGCCGATGACCTGTTCACCGGCACGGGAAGCACCCGATGACCGCACCGACCGATCCTCCGCACGCGGCCGCACCGACCGATCCTCCGCACGCGGCCGCACCGACCGATCCTCCGCACGCGGCCGGGCCGGGCGGCCCGCTGACCGGGCTCAGGGTGCTCGACCTGTGCCCACTGGCGCCGGGCCAGTTCACCACCATGCTGCTCGGGGACCTGGGTGCCGACGTGGTCACCGTCGAGGCGCCGCCGTCGACCCGCGAGGGTTCCCGGATCGCGATGCCGATGCACGGCGGGGCGCAGGCTCGCCGCGACGGCACCAACCCGCTGTACCGGTCCCGGCGCTCGATCGTGCTGAACCTCAAGACCCCCGGTGGGCTGGACGTCGCGCGGCGGCTCGCCGCCGGGAGCGACGTGTTCGTCGAAGGCTTCCGCCCGGGAGTCTGCGAACGTCTGGGGTTGGGCTACGACACGCTCGCCGCCGACAACCCCGGCCTGGTGTACTGCTCGCTCACCGGATACGGCCAGACCGGCGAGCTGGCCCAGCATGCCGGCCACGACCTGAACTACGTCGCCGAGTCGGGGCTGCTCTCGGCCACCACCCGGCCCGGTCAGCGTCCCGGCATCCCGATCAACATCGCCGCCGACTACGCCGGCGGCGGGCTGATGGCCGCCTTCGGCATCCTCGCCGCGCTGCAGGGCCGGGGTAGCACCGGCCGGGGCAGCCACGTCGACGTCTCCATGTACGAGGGGCTGCTCGGGTTGATGCAGGTGGTGCCGACCTGGCTGGCGGCGGGCGCACCGGACCCGTCCTGGGGCGGTGGGCTGTTGTCCGGCGCCTGCCCGTTCTACGACTGCTACCAGACAGCCGACCAGCGGTGGATCTCGGTCGGCGCGATGGAGCCGAAGTTCTACCGCAACCTGTGCGTCGCGCTGGGCCGCCCTCAGCTCGTGGACGCCCACCAGGACACCAGCCGCTGGGACGAGGTCCGGGCGGCCTTCACCGAGACGTTCGCGACCGCCTCGCTGGACGACTGGCTCAAGCGGCTCGCCGCGGTGGACACCGCGGTGGCTCCGGTGGTCTCGGTCGCCGAGGCCTTCGAGACCGCCCAGCAGCGCGGGCTGATGGCGGGGCCGGGGCGGTTCGGGGCGATTCCCCGGCTCAGTGGCTGGCAGGCCGAGCCGGGGCCGGTGGTCACCCACGCCGGCACCCACACCCGCGAGGTGCTCGGCCAGCTCGGGCTGGGTACCGACGTCATCAATGACCTGATCTCCACCGGAGCCGCACAGGAGGCCCTCCCATGATCAACCTTCGCACCGCCACGTCCGAGCAGATGACCAAGGTCGTCCCGTTCCTCAAGGTCTTCTCCCGGCTCAACCAGCGGGTCTACCGCTGGAGCGGTGGCCGGCTGCTCGGGAAGCTCGGCGGCCACGAGATCTGCGTGGTCACCATGACCGGCGCGAAGAGCGGGCAGACCCGGGTCGTGCCGCTGATGTACGTGCCCTACCGCGACGGGGTGATCCTGGTCGGCTCCCAGGGTGGCACGCCCAAGAGCCCGCCCTGGGTGCACAACGTCACCGCGAACCCGGACATCGAGGTCCAGCACAAGAGCCGGACGATGCGGCTGCGGGCCCGCCGCGCCAGCGCGCAGGAGAAGCAGGAGGTCTGGCCGGTCTGCTGCCAGCACTACCCCGACTACGAGCTGTACCAGCAGCGCACCGACCGGGACATCCCGGTCTTCATCTGCGAGCCCCGCTGACCCGGCGGGCCGCGCGGCCGACTGAGGAGAATGCATGGAGATCGAGCTTGCGGTAGACGACGGGGTCGCCGTCATCACCCTCAACGCACCGGAGCGGCGCAACGCGCTCACCCCCGCCATGGCACGCGAGATGGTGGACACCCTGGAACGGGTGGACGCCGACGACAGCATCGGTGCGCTGGTCATCCGCGGCGCCGAGGGCAGGTTCTGCGCGGGCGCGCACACCGCCACCCTCAGCGGCGCCACGTCGGACCCGGCCGGTGAGGAGGCCTACTCCGGGCTGAGCGTCATCTACGAGTCGTTCACCCGGGTCGGGCTGGTCAAGGCGGTCACGATCTCCGCGGTGCGAGGTTCGGCGGTCGGCGCCGGGATGAACCTGCTGATGGCCACCGACCTGCGGGTGATCTCGAAGCAGGCCAGGTTGCTGTCGGGATTCCTGCGGATCGGGTTGCACCCCGGCGGCGGGCATTTCGTGTTGTTGTCCCGGCTGGTCGGGCGGGAGGCCGCCGCCGCGATGGCACTGGCCGGCGAGGAGATCAACGGCGAACGTGCCGCCCAGCTGGGGCTGGCCTGGGACTCGGTGGATGACGCCCAGGTCGAGGACCGCGCGATGGAGATGGCCCGCAAGATCGCCAAGGACCCGGCGCTGGCCCGGGCCGCGGTCCGATCGCTGCGGATGGAGGTCGGCCCGCCCGGAGTGGACTGGGCGACCGCCGTGCAGACCGAGCGAGCTCCACAGATGTGGTCGATGCGGCGGCGCGAAAGCACCTCCTAGTGGACGAACGGGCGGGAGCGGGCGGGAAGCCGAACCAGACCTGGGCGAAGGTCGGCCAGGGCAAGTTGGAGCTGGTGCGCGGCCCGATCCCGAACCCCGGTCCAAGTGACGCGGTTGTGCGCACCACGCTGACCACGGTGTGCGGATCCGACCTGCACTTCCTGCACGACTACCCGATGCCCCGCGGCGCCGATCACCTGTTGATGGGCCACGAGGGACTCGGCGTGGTGGAAGCTCTCGGTGATCACGTCAAGGGGTTCGCCGAAGGGGACCGGGTGGTCGCGTCCTGCGTGTTCGGTTGCGGCTCCTGCACCAACTGCCTGGCCGGTCAGCTGCACACCTGTCTGACTCTCGGACGCATCCCCGGCGTCAGCAACGCCCTGACGGGCTGCCAGGGCGACTACTTCGTGGTGCCCTACGCGTCGGTGAACCTGGCCCGGGTCCCGGACACGGTGTCCGACGAGCAGGCGCTGCTGGTGCCCGACATCCTCTCGACCGGTTTCGCGGCGGCGGAACGTGGCGGGGTGGGCACCGGCGACAGCGTCGCGGTGTTCGCCCAGGGCCCGGTCGGGCTAGGGGCCACCGGCGCGGCCCGGGCCCTCGGCGCCGGACTGGTCATCGCGGTGGAGGGCGTTCCGGAACGGGCGGAGATGGCGCGGGCCCTCGGCGCGAACGTGGTGATCGGGCCGGAGAACGCCGCTGAGCGGATCCGGGAGCTCACCGGGGGACGAGGAGTGGACGTCGCGATCGAGGCTCTGGGCCGGCAGGAGACTTTTGCGGCGGCGCTGGAGGCCACCCGACTGGACGGCACCGTGTCCAGCGTCGGCATCTACGCCACCCACCGCAGCCTGGACGTCCCGATAGGATTGGGGTTCTACCAGCGCCGGATCGTCACCACGCTGTGCCCGGGCGGGGGCGACCGGCTGCGTCGACTGTTCGCCGTCGCCGAGCACGGCACCGCCGACTGGTCCCAGCTGATCACCCACCGGCTGCCGCTCTCCCGGACCGACGAGGCGTACGAGCTGTTCGCGGCCCGCCGCGACGGCGTCATCAAGATCGCACTGGTACCCGACGACGACTGGGACGAACTATGATCGACAAGAAACATATCGGGATGGACCTGGGCACCATGACCCTGGACGTGGAGCGCGGGCGACTACGGTTCTTCGCCAAGTCCATCGGTCAGACCGATCCGGTCTACACCGACCTGGACGCCGCCCGGGCGGCCGGGCACCCGGACCTGCCGGTGCCGCCGACGTTCTTCTTCAGCCTGGAGCTGGAGACCCGCGACGGCTTCGGCTACCTCGAGACGATGGGCGTCGACCTGCGGCGCCTGCTGCACGGCGAGCAGCGCTTCACCTACCACCGGGTGGCGCACGCGGGTGAGCGGCTGACGCTGCACACCACGATCGCCGACATCACGTCCAAGAAGGGCGGCGCCATGGAACTGATCACCAGGGCGACCACGGTCACCGACGAGAACGGTGAGCTGGTCGCCGAGAGCCGCGGCCTGCTGGTCGTGCGCAACCCGGAGGTGGCTGCGTGAGCACGTCGTTGCGGGACGTCACGGTCGGCACCGAGCTGCCTCCGCTGGCCCTGGACAAGATCAACCGCACCACGCTGGCCCTGTTCGCCGGCGGGTCCGGCGACCACAACCCGATTCACATCGACATCGACAACGCCCGCTCCGCCGGCTACGACGACGTGTTCGCCCAGGGCATGCTGTCGATGGCCTATCTCAGCCGCCTGCTCACCAACTGGGTGCCCCAGCACCGGATTCGTGAGTACGGGGTGCGGTTCACCGCGATCACGCCGCTTTACGCCGAGCCGACCTGCACCGGCAGGGTCGTCTCATTGGACACCGTCGACGGCGAGCAACGGGCCACTGTCGAGCTGCTGGTCACGTTGGCGGACGGTACCGTCACACTGCGTGGTGACGCGGTGGTGGCGTTGGACTGAGCGTCCGGCGTCCGGCGGCCGCGCTGACCGCCGGACGCACGCTCGGCCGCCGGGCGCAGGCTCGGCCGCCGGCCCGCCCCGGTCAGCCGCCGGAGCCGACCTTCTTCTCCCGGGCGACCGCCACCGCCGGCCGGCCTTCCTTGGCGCCCGACAGATCCGCCATCTCCGCCCAACGGGCCTCGATCTCTGCGTCGTTCGGGAACGAGCTGAAGTCGACACCCTTGGACTCCAGCATCCGTACCCGGCTGAAGTGCGGGCCGTTCACCCGGATGATCTCGCCGGTCAGCTCGCACTCCTCGGTGCACAGCCAACCGACCGCGCTGGCCACCCAGCGCGGGTCGAGGTCGTTGCCGGAGTCGAGCAGCCCGTCGGTCATCCGGGTCATCGCCACCGGGGCGATCGCGTTGCACTGGATGCCGTAGCGGGCACCTTCCAGCGCGAGCGTGTTCATCATCCCGACAACGCCCATCTTGGCGGCCGCGTAGTTGGCCTGGCCGAAGTTGCCGTACAAGCCGGCGCCGGAGGTGGTCACCACGACCCTGCCGTACTTCTGCTCCCGCAGGTGCGGCCAGGCCGCGTGCGTCACCAACGCGGTCCCGTCCAGGTGCACCTTGGACACCGCCATCCACTGGTCGATGGTCATCTTGTGGAAGGTGCTGTCCCGGAGGATGCCGGCGTTGTTGACCACCACCTCGATCCGGCCGAAGGCATCGAGGGCGGTCCGCACCACCCCGAGCGCCCCCTCCTCGGTGGAGATGTCGTGGTGGTCGGCGACCGCGGTGCCGCCGGCCTCGGTGATCTCCCGCACGACGTCCTGCGCGGGAGTGGCATCCTCGCCGCCCCCTTCCTTCCCGACCCCCGGGTCGTTCACCACCACCAGCGCGCCGCCCTGGGCGAGCCGAAGCGCATGAGCCCGACCGAGGCCGCGCCCCGCCCCGGTGACGATCGCCGACCGTCCGTCCACTCCCGACATCCTGTGGTCCTTCCCGGCGGAGAACCGCCACCTCGTTGTGTCCCCGTCGCAGTTCGTCCCCGACTACGGGTCAACAGCTACGGATCAACAGCATCCTGGCAGTGACCCGGTCACTCGCCGCAGGCCGGGCCCGGAGCCGGCCAGCTCGGCGTCCCTCGACTCCGGGCCAGGGAACCAGGTGATCGGAGCCCCGGGCAGGCGCTCGACCCTGCCCTGGTGGGACAGCAGCTCAAGATGCGCGAGCGTCTCGCCGTTGGCCGCCCGCCGCATGAACCCGTTGATCTGCGTCCACGGCCGGGACCACTGCATCCGCTCCGTCAGCTGCCAGCAGGTGACCCCCGGCTCGGCGATGACCCGGGCCTGGATCTCGTCCAGCCGGTGCTGGTGGTGCGTGACCAGGGCGTCGAGGCGACCGTGCAGGTCGACGAAGCGGTACTCGTGGGCCGGCAGCACCAGCTCGGGGTCGTACCTGCCCAGGCGCTGCAGCGAGTCCAGGAACTCGGCCAACGGGTTGGGCCGCTGCTGTGGGTGCACCCCGACGTTCGGGCTGATCCGGGGGAGCACGCAGTCGCCGGTGAGCAGCAGGCGGCGCTCCGGCTCGACGAAGCACAGGTGGCCGGGAGAGTGACCGGGTGTCCAGATCGCCCGCAGGTCCCAACCGGGCAGTTCCAGCCGGTCACCGTCGGAGATCAGCCGGTCCGGGCGCACGGTCTGCACCCAGAAGCGCAGCGGCACCGAGGAGTCCGCCAGGTCGGCGGCCTCCTGGTCGGGGACCCCGCAGCTGCGCAGCAACGCGCGGGTCTTGTCCAGCAGCGGGTGGACGTCCTCGTACCGCTCGCCGATGAGCTCGGCGTCGGCCGGGTGCAAGCCGACCCAGGCGCCGGATGCCTCGCGGACCCGACCGGCCAGACCGTAGTGGTCCGGGTGGATGTGGGTGACCAGCACCGCCCGCACGTCCTGGACGGACGCGCCGATCGCGACGAGCCCGTCGGTGAGCGCCCGCCAGGCGTCCTCGGTGTCCCAACCGGCGTCCACGATGGCCAGACCGTCGTCGAGCTCGAACGCGTAGACCAGGACGTAACGCAGTGGGCTGTTCGGGATCGGGACCGGGATCGACCACAGTCCCGGGGCCACCCGCTCGACCGGTGGCAGCACGTTGTCCGCCCAAGCCTGGCGTTGGACGGCGCCGGGGTCTTCCCGGTGGTGGGAACGGGGAGCATTCTCGGACATCGGATAATCATTACACCTGGCCTGCCGGGTGGGCCTGTGACATCGCACCCATCACGGCGTCGCACTCCCGGAGCGGGTGGCCGCGACCTACCCACAGATCGTGCATGCGTACCCCACCCTCCGTGAGGTAAACTGCCGTTCACTGTGACATACGCCATTCCCGTGCCGGGCCGGCGTCTCGCGGCACCGCGCCGATCCGTGGCAACCTCAGTCTCGTCCGAGCGCCAGTTCCCGACCGAGCGCCAGGCCCGAGCGTCAGTTCCCGTCCGAGCGTCATCTGGAGGACACCGCACATGACCGAGTCCCTGAGCTGGGCCCTTGAGCGAGCCGCACGCACCGCACCCGACCACACCGCGGTGATCGACGGCGACACCGTGTTCGACTACGCCGAACTGGCGCGCCGGGTCGCCGGGCTCGGCGGCGGCCTGCAGTCGCTCGGGGTGACCAAGGGCGACGTGGTCGGCGTGATGGCGCTGAACAGCTACCGCCATCTCGAGTACTGGCTGGGCGTACCCGCCATCGGGGCGATCCTCAACGACCTCAACTACCGCCTCGGCGAGGACGAGCTCGCGTTCATCATCGACGACTGTTCCACCACCGTGCTGGCCGTGGACGACACCTACCTGGAGCTGGCCGAGCGGCTGCGCGAACGCTGCGAGTCGCTGCGCACGCTGATCCACCTCGGCCCTGGCCCGACCCCGGAGCACCTGACCGGCCACGAGGAGCTGGTGGCGCACGCACCCGCCACCCCGGTGGACATCGTGCCGGAGGACATCGGCGGCATCTTCTACACCGGCGGCACGACCGGCACGCCCAAGGGCGTGCTGCTCAGCCACCGGAACCTGATCGCGAACGCCAAGCACGTCCTGCTCACGGTGCGCCACACCCCCGAGGACCGCTACCTGCACGCCGGGCCGATGTTCCACCTCGCGGACGGCTCGCAGACCTACGCGATGACCTGGATGGCCGGCACCCACGTGTTCATTCCGGCCTTCGACCCCGAAGCTGTCGTGCAAGCCATCGAGGAGCACGGCGTCACCTACGCGATCCTGGTTCCTTCGATGATCAACATGGTGGTCAACCATCCGGGCACACCGAAGCGGGATCTGTCCAGCCTGCGGCTGCTGCTCTACGGCGCCTCCCCGATGCCCGACGAGGTACAGCGGGCCGCGATGGCCATGCTGCCCTGCGGGTTCAGCCAGCTCTACGGGATGACCGAGGCATCGCCGCTGCTCACCCAGTCGACCGAGGAGGACCACCGTCGCGGCGTGGCCGGCGAGCAGCCCTACGCGCGGCGGCTGCGCTCAGCCGGCGCGCCGATCATCGGCGTGCAGGTGGAGGTCCACCGCGAGGACGGCAGCCTGGCCGACGTGGAGGAGGTGGGCGAGGTCTGGGCCCGCGGCCCGAACATCATGGTCGGCTACCTCAACCGGCCGGAGGAAACCAAGGCGGTGCTCGACGAAAACGGCTGGTACCACTCCGGCGACGCCGGCCGGATGGACGAGCACGGCTACCTCTACATCGTCGACCGGGTCAAGGACATGATCATCTCCGGTGGGGAGAACGTGTACTCCGCCGAGGTGGAGAACGTGCTCTACACCCATCCCGACGTGCTGGAGGCCGCCGTGATCGGGGTGCCCGACGAGAAGTGGGGTGAGCGGGTGCACGCGGTCGTGGTCCCCCGGGAGGGCACCAACCCCACCGCGGCGGACCTGATGACCTTCTGCCGGGGCAAGCTCGGCGGGTTCAAGATCCCCCGCGGGGTCGACTTCCAGAGTGAGCCGCTGCCGAAGTCGGGGGCCGGGAAGATCCTCAAGCGCGACCTTCGAGCCCCCTACTGGGCGGGCAAGGACCGGATGGTCAACTGACCGAACCGGACCTGCGGGCCATCGAGTCACGGAACCTGCCGTAGTGCCTGGCCGGGTCCATCTCGACGAACCGGGCCCGGGCGCTGCACAGCGCCCGGGCCTCCCCCGGCAACGACAGTTCGGCGTTGATGATCCAGTGTCCGCGCGGGTCACGGGACTCTCCCCACGCCCGGACGGCCAACTCGTGCTCGACCGGCACGGGACGTCGGAACTTCACCGTCATCTCGGCGGTCACGCTGATCGCGCCGGTGGCGATGACCACCGCACCGCACGCCTCGTCCAGGGCACCCATGCTCGACCCGCCGTGCACCACCCCACCGGCGCCTTCGTGCTCGGCGGTGAAGTAGGCGGTTCCGGCAATCGAGCCGTCGCCGACAGGTTGCAGTCGCATACCGAACCGGCAGCGGCCGCTCGCCTGACAGCCGGCGCACATGTTGCCGTGCTCGAGGCTCAGGGTGGGGGTTCGGTGCTCGGCGCCCGGCCCGGAATAGCTATTACGCGTCACCGGAGCACGTTAACCGAGGTTCGCGCGCTGCAACTGAGGTGTGCGGCGAACACCACAGGGCTCAGCCGGCGCCCACCGGGGTGACACCCCACTCCGCCAGCACGGCGGCGGTGTCCGCGCCGGCGGCCGGCGGGCCACTCGGCAGACCCGCCGGAGTCCGGGAGAAGCGGGGAGCCGGCGCAGCCTGGGTCACCCCGTCCACCTCGATCAGGGTGTCGCGGGCCTTGATGTGCGGGTGGTCCGCCACCTCGGAAAGCTCCAGCACCGGGGTCACGCAGGCGTCGACGTCGGCGAACACCGCCGCCCACTCGTCACGGGTCCGGGAGGCGAACGCATCGGTGAACACCTTGCGCAGCTCGGCCCAGCCGTTGCGGTCGAGCTGCGGGGGCAGGTCGGCGGCGTCGAGTTCGAGGCCCTTGAGCAGCTCGACGTAGAACTGCGGCTCCATCGCCCCGACCGCGACGAACCCCCCGTCGGAGCACCGGTAGGTGTCGTAGAACGGCGCCCCGCCGTCGACCATGTTGTCGACCCGCCGGTCGTTCCACATCCCGCCCGCGCGCAGCGACCAGATCATCTGGATCAGCACGCTGGCACCGTCGACCATCGCCGCGTCGACCACCTGGCCTTCACCCGAGGCCGACCGCTCCACGAGCGCGGCCAGCACGCCGATCACCAGCAGCATGGAACCGCCGCCGAAGTCGCCCACCAGGTTCAACGGGGGCATCGGCTTGTCGACCGGGCCCAGCGTCGCGAGCGCCCCGGTCAGCGAGATGTAGTTGATGTCGTGCCCGGCCCGGGCCGCCATCGGCCCGTCCTGCCCCCATCCGGTCATCCGGGCATACACCAGGCGCGGATTGCGTGCCTGGCAGTCGTCGGGGCCGACGCCGAGCCGCTCGGTCACTCCGGGACGCAGACCCTCGAGTAGCACGTCGGCCCGCTCGACCAGCCGCAGCACGGTCTCCCGACCCTCGGCCGTCTTGAGGTCGGCGGCCACCGAGCGCCGGCCGCGCTGCATGTAGTCCTTGCCGTCGCCGAGGCGGAAACTTCCCGAGGGTCGCTCCACCCGGACCACATCGGCACCGAGGTCGGCCAGGATCATGGCCGCATGCGGCCCCGGACCGATTCCGGCCAGTTCCACGACCTTGATCCCGCTCAACGGACCCGCCATCTGCTCATCCTTCCGCTCGCCACACCTGTGAACCCACCGGTCAACACCGAACCGCGGGTCGTGCCCCGCCGGGCCGACCCGCCACGCCGGGGCCCCCCGCGCCACCGGCGCCGGGGGCCCCCCCGGGTAAGCAGGGCGTCATGGGCGTGGGGTAGCAGGGTGGCCGC
>JBQTKB010000047.1:0-46936 GCA_052386505.1 Pseudonocardia sp. | reverse complement strand
GGGGGGGGGGGGGGGGGGGGGGGGGGGGGGGGGGGGGGGGGGGGGGGGGGGGGGGGGGGGGGGGGGGGGGGGGCGGGGGGGGGGGGGGGGCCCCCCGCCCCCCCCCCCCCCACTCACGGGGCGTCAGCCATCCGGCTGCCGGGCGGTCTCCTCGTACTCGGTGAGCACCCCGGCCAGCGTCTCACCCGGGGTCAACCGGAATCCGTCGTTGTACCGGGCGTAGTCGGCCTCGTCCCACTCGCTCCACGGCTTGGAGCCGCTGAACATCGCGGCCGGGCCGCCGACCGCGAAGTCCATCCACTGCCGCTCGCCGTGCGCCAGGTGCTTGATCAGCCCGCCCAGGGTGAGCGCGCTGACGGTGGTGCGCAGGGTCGCCTGCTCGTCGCCGAGTCCGCGCGCGGTGTGCCCCGAAGGTTGTCCCGGTTGGTGCGCAGGGCGGTCAGCAGGTCGGCCAGCTCGCCGGTGATGGTCCGGGTCGCGTTCATCGGTGTCCTTCCATTGTCGGTGTTCCGCACGCTAGACACCATTAGTGTCAGTTTCTGTCCTGAATTACCGCAGAATCGAACCCATGGCGGCCACCAGCTCGCGGACGCTGCGACTGCTGTCCCTGCTGCAGACCCACCGCTACTGGCCGGGCGAGGAGCTGGCCGGGCGGCTGGAGGTGTCCATCCGCACCCTGCGCCGCGACGTCGAGCGGCTGCGCGATCTGGGCTACCCGGTGCACGCCAGCCGGGGCGTGGACGGCGGCTACCAGCTCGGCGCGGGGGCCGCGCTGCCGCCGCTGCTGCTCGACGACGAGGAGGCGGTCGCGCTGGTCGTCGCTCTGCAGACCGCGACCCAGGGCGCGGTGGCCGGCATCGCGGAGTCCTCGGTGCGAGCGCTGGCCAAGCTCACCGGGGTGATGCCGCCGCGGCTGCGCCGCCGGGTGGAGGCGGTGCGCACGATGACCGATGCACCGGGGTGGGGCGACGGGGCCACCGCGGTCGACCCGGGGGCGCTGATCGCGGTCGCCCAGGCCTGCCGCGACGACGAGCGCCTGCGGTTCGGCTACACCGCCGCCGACGCACATGTCACCGCCCGGCACGTCGAGCCGCTGCGCCTGGTGCGGCTGGGCCGGCGCTGGTACCTGGTCGCCTACGACCTGGACCGCCACGACTGGCGCAGCTTCCGGCTCGACCGGATGGCCGACCCGGTCGCGACCGGTGCCCGATTCCGCCCCCGGGAGCTGCCGGCCGCGGACGCAGCCTCGTTCGTCCGTGCCGGCATCGGGTCCCTGCCGACTCCGTACCTGGTGGAGGCCCTGGTGCGGGCACCGGCCGAGCAGGTGCGCGGGCTGATCGGGCGCTGGGCGGAGGTCATCGATACCGGTGCCGACCACGCGGGCGGCTGCTTGGTGCGGATGCGAGCGGACTCGCTGGAATGGCCGGCGATGGCGCTGGGCCGGGTCGGTGCCGAGTTCACCGTGCTCGGGCCGACGGAGATGCGCGAGTACCTGCGCGACTGGGGCGGCCGCTTCACCCGCGCGGTGTCGTCAGAGGGCGCGGTGTCGTCCGAGAGCACGGTGTCGTCCGAGAGCACGGTGTCGTCAGAGGGCGCGGTGTCGTCCGAGAGCGAAACTGGGTAGAACGGTCGGTCACCGCGCCCTAACCTGGTCGTACACCCACTTGCCACACCCTTGGTCAACCACGTCACGAGGGGCGACGACCCATGCACACCGCGATTCCGGTCAGGCGGATCCTGACCTTCCACTGGCGATCGGCCTGGCGATATCCCGGGCTGGTCGTCGGCTGCCTGCTGTCCGTTCCGCTGACCGTGCTGGTCGAGACGGTGCTGCCGCCGCTGATCGTGGCGAACGTGCTCAACCGGCTGGCCAGCGGCGACTTCGAACCCGGTCGGATGTGGGCCAGCTTCTCGACCAGCCTGCTCGGCTACGGCCTGGTGGTGTTCCTCGGTCACGTGGTCACCTGGCGGGTGGCCGACTACTTCCTCTGGCGGCTGGAGGCCCGGGTCCAGCGTGACCTGGCGCAGCGCTGTTTCAGCCACCTGGTCGGGCAGTCCGCCGACTTCCACGCGAACAACTTCGGCGGCTCGCTGGTCTCGCAGACCAGCAAGCTGCTGGGCAGCTACGTCCGGATCGCGGACACCACGCTGTTCCAGACTCTGCCGCTGATCTGGACCATCGGCGGCATCGTCGTGATCATGTCGATCCAGGCCCCACTGTTCGCGTTGACCCTGGCGGCGTTCTCGGTCGTCTTCGTCGGCTGCGCGATGACGGTGTCCAGGCCGGTGCGGCGGATCGGCGCCGAGCACGCCGCGAACAACAGCAAGGAGTCCGGCACGCTCGCCGACGCCATCTCCAACGTGATGGTGGTCAAGAGCTTCGCCCGCGAGCGGTTCGAGCGGGAGCGCTTCGCCCGGGTCAGTGAGCGCACGCACGACTCGCTGCTGCGGCTGTCCCGCGCACACATGCGGCAGATGGCCTGGTTCGGCGGGTTGATCAGCGCGATCTCGTTCGGCGCGCTGGTCATCGCCACCCACGGGGTGGTGTCGTTGGGCGCGCAGGTCGGCACGCTGTTTTTGATCGTCAACTACACCCTGCTGGCGGTGGAGCAGCTGTTCGAGTTCAGCAACTCCGGGCTGCGCACCTACAACCGGGCCTTCGGCGACGCCGTCGACATGATCGCGATCCTGGAGCGGGAGTCCGAGGTGCGCGACCCGGCCGAGCCGGAACCGTCGCGGATCTCGGCCGGCGAGATCCGGTTCGATCGGGTGACGTTCCGACACGCGGGTGCCCGCGATGCGCTCTTCGAAGGGTTGGATCTGCGGATCGAGCCGGGGGAGCGGGTCGGCCTGGTCGGGCACTCCGGCGCGGGCAAGACCAGCTTCACCCGGCTGCTGCTGCGCTTCTCCGACCTCGATGGCGGCCGGATCTTACTCGACGGTCAGGACATCGCCCAGATCACCCAGGCCGACCTGCGCGACGCCATCGCCTACGTCCCGCAGGAGCCGCTGCTGTTCCACCGTTCGATCAGCGAGAACATCGCCTACGGCAAGCTCGACGCCACGCCGGCACAGATCGAGCTGGCCGCCGCCCGGGCCAACGCCACGCAGTTCGTGGACGGCCTGCCGGACGGTTTCGACACGCTGGTCGGCGAGCGCGGGGTGAAGCTGTCCGGGGGGCAGCGCCAGCGCATCGCGATCGCCCGGGCGATGCTCAAGAACGCGCCGGTCCTGCTGCTGGACGAGGCCACCTCGGCCTTGGACAGTGACAGCGAGGCGCTGATCCAGGACGCGTTGTGGCGGTTGATGCAGGGCCGCACCACCGTCGTCATCGCCCACCGGCTGAGCACCATCCAGCGGATGGACCGGATCATCGTGCTGGACGAGGGCCGGATCGTTGAGACGGGCTCGCACCGGGAGCTGCTGGACAACCCGGGCGGCATCTACACCTCGTTCTGGGCTCGCCAGTCCGGCGGGTTCCTGGAGGGCGACCAGCTGACGCCGGCCTGATCCGGCTCCCGGCCGGGCCGATCGTCGGTCTGGGCCGGCCGGGCCGGGCCGAGCCCATCGGCGGGCCGGGCCGATCGTCGGTCCGGCCCGGACGCGGCCCGTCAGTCGGTCCAGACCGGCGGACGCTTCTCCAGGAACGCGGACCGGCCCTCGTGGGCATCGGCCGTCTGGGAGACCGAGGCCATCACCTCGACCGCGATCGCGTACGCGTCCGCCTCCGGGCGGTCGAGCTGGGCGTAGAGGGTCTGCTTGCCGATCGCCTTGCCCAGCCGGCTGCCCCGGGTGGCCCGGGCCAGCAGGTCGTCCACCCGGTCGTCCAGCTCGGTGTCCGGCACCGCGTAGTTGACCAGTCCCCACTCGGCGGCGGTCCGGGCGTCGACCACGTCGCCGGTCAGCGCCAGCTCCATCAGCCGCTTGCGGCCCACGTTGCGGGCCACCGGCACGGCCGGGGTGTGGCAGAACCAGCCGGCCTTGCCGCCGGGCAGCGCGAATCCGGCCGACTCGGCAGCCACCGCCAGGTCGCAGGACGCCACCAGCTGGCATCCCGCAGCGGTGGCCAGCGCGTGCACCCGGGCGATCACCACCTGTGGGACGGACTGGATCAGCCCCATCAGCGCGGTGCAGCGCCGCAGCAGTTCGCGGACGCCGCCCAGGTCTCGGGCCGCCACGTCGTGGAAGTCGTGCCCGGCGCAGAACACCGGGCCCTCGCCCGCCAACACGATGCCGGTTGCGTCGGACTGACCGGCGGCCTCGAACGCCGTGTGCAGCTCGCCGAGGTGTTCCCAGGTCAGCGAGTTGCGCCGCTGCGGGCGGTTCATGGTGACGCGGACAGTGTGGCGGTCTTGTTTGACGATCAGATGCTGGTATTCCGGCATGCACCCGACGGTAGCCGGGTGCACGCCGTCGGGGGAAGCCGTTGACCGTCTACCCCCGGCGCCACACCGGCCCCGAGCGGCTTCGATGGTCAACAGCACCTGATGGCTCTCGGTCCATGATCCAACAGCCAAGGCGTACCGATGATCACCGGCTCAATCGCAGGCACCGGCTCAATCGCGGGCATCGGCGCGGCCGTCGGCACGTTCGTGCAGCAGCAGCAGGGCGTAGGCGGCGATGCTCTGCGCGTCGGTGATCCGGCCGTCGCGGATCATCGCCGCCACCTCGTCACGGGCGAACCAATCCGTCCGCATGTCCTGCTCGGTGTGCTCGCGGGCCGGCGGCCCGGCGGTCAGCTCGGTGGCCAGATACACCCGCCCGCGCTGGCTGGACATGCCGGGAGCCACGTCGAGCACCCCGAGCGAGGTCATCCGGCCGGCCCGCAGTCCGGTCTCCTCGGCCAGCTCGCGGCGGGCCAGCTCCAGCGGCTCGGTGTCCGCCCGGTCCGGCGCGGTGCCCTGCGGGAACTCCCAACGGCGCAGCCCCAGCGGGTAGCGGAACTGTTCGACCAGGTGCAACCGGTCGCCGTCCAACGGCACGACCAGTGCGTAGTCGGGTTTGTCGATCACCCCGAAAATGCCCGGAGAGCCGTCCGGACGCACGATCGTGTCCTCCCGGACGACCATCCACGGGTTCACGTATACCTGCCGGGTGCTCAGCCGTTCCACATCCGGGCACGGTATCGCGCGGCCGTGTGTAGTCTCTCGCCAGTGCGTCTCGTCATCGCCCGTTGCCAGGTCGACTATCTGGGTCGGCTCACCGCACACCTGCCGATGGCGCCCCGGCTGCTACTGGTCAAGGCGGACGGGTCGGTCAGCGTGCACGCCGACGACCGGGCCTACAAGCCGCTGAACTGGATGAGCCCGCCGTGCTGGCTCTCCGAGGAACCGGGCGTGTGGACGGTACGCAACAAGGCCGGCGAGTCGCTGGTGATCTCCATCGAGGAGGTGCTGCACGACTCGTCGCACGAGTTGGGCGTCGACCCGGGTCTGGTCAAGGACGGGGTGGAGGCACACCTGCAGGAGCTGCTGGCCGAGCACCCGACCACGCTCGGCGACGGACTGACGCTCATCCGCCGCGAGTACATGACCGCCATCGGCCCGGTAGACCTGCTCTGCCGTGATCCGGGCGGCGGCACGGTTGCGGTCGAGGTCAAACGCCGCGGCGAGATCGACGGCGTCGAGCAACTGACCCGGTACCTGGAACTGCTGGGGCGCGATCCACGACTGTCACCGGTCACCGGGGTGTTCGCCGCCCAGCAGATCCGGCCGCAGGCCCGCACCCTCGCGCTCGACCGGGGCATCCGGTGCGTGGTGGTCGACTACGACGGCCTGCGTGGCATCGAGCGCGACGACCTACGTCTGTTCTGACTCACGGCCCAGCCGTACCCACCCACGAGTCCGGCCCGGGAGGACATCGGGGGCCCGGGAGGACATCGGGAGCCCGGCCCGGGAGGACATCGACCCCACCGGGCGAGAGCATCGACACAGCCACGACCGACGACGCGGCACGTAGGCTTGCGGCACCGACGGACGCTGTGCCCTGGAGGTCGACGATGACCAGCTCCGAGGCCACCGCCGGGGTGGCCGCGACGTTCGACTCGCTCGATCCCCGGACCGGGGAGTTGGTCGGTCGGCACCCGGTGCACGACGAAGCGCAGGTTGCGGCCGCGGTGCGTCGGGCGGAGCCGGCCGGGCGGTGGTGGGCCGGACTGGGATTTCGCGGCCGCCGGTCCCGGCTCGGGGCCTGGCGCAAGCTGCTGGTGTCCCGGATGGACGAGCTCGGGGAGCTGGTGTCGGCGGAGACCGGCAAACCCGCGGACGATGCCCGGCTGGAGTTGATGCTGGCGATCGACCACCTGGACTGGGCGGCCCGGAACGCCCGGCGGGTGCTGGCGCGCAGGCGGGTCCATCCTGGGCTGCTCCTGAGCAATCACCGGGCCACGGTGGCCTACCTGCCCTACGGAGTGGTCGGGGTGATCGGCCCGTGGAACTACCCGGTGTTCACTCCGATGGGCTCGATCGCCTCGGCGCTGGCGGCGGGCAACGCCGTGGTGTTCAAGCCCAGCGAGTACACCTCCGGGGTCGGGGTTGCGCTGGCCTCGACGTTCGCCGAGGCCGTCGCCGAACCGGACGTGTTCCAGGTGGTCACCGGCCACGGCCTGACCGGGACGGCGCTGTGCCGGGCCGGGGTGCACAAGCTGTCGTTCGCCGGTTCGACCATGACCGGCCGGCGGGTGCTCGCAGCCTGCGCGCAGACCCTGACCCCGACGGTCGTGGAGTGCGGCGGCAACGATCCGCTCATCGTCGACTCCGACGCGGACCTGTCGGCCGCCGCCGAGGCCGCAGTGTGGGGCGGCATGTCGAACGCTGGGCAGACCGCCGTCGGGGTGGAGCGGGTTTACGTCGTCGAGCCGGTGGCGGACGAGTTCTTGGCGCGGGTCGCCGAGCGGGCCAGCGCGATCCGCCCGGGCGGCGAGCCGAGCGCGGACTTCGGCCCGATGACCCGTCCCGGGCGGGTCGACGTCGTCGCGGACCAGTTGCGCGAGGCCCTGGACCGGGGTGCCCGCCCGGTGGTCGGCGGGCCGGCGTCGGTGCGCCCGCCCTACGTCGAACCGCTGGTACTGGCCGACGTGCCGGAGGACAGCCGGGCGATCACCGAGGTCACCTCTGGTCCGATGCTGACGGTGAACCGGGTGCCCGACGTCGACGAGGCGGTGCGGCGGGCCAACGCCAGTTCCCACGGGCTGGGCGCGGCGGTGTTCTCCGCCCGGCGGGGCGAGGAGATCGCCTCTCGGCTGCGCTGCGGGATGGTTGCGGTGAACGGTGTGGTCGCGTTCGCGGCGATGCCGGCTTTGCCGTTCGGCGGCGTGGGCGACTCCGGGTTCGGGCGTATCCACGGCGAGGACGGCCTACGCGAGTTCGCCCGGGCACAGGCGGTGACCCGGCAACGGTTCAGCACCCCGTTCTCGCTGACCAGTTTCTCCCGCAGTCCCTGGGGCATGCGGACGCTCGAGCGACTGGTCCGGGCCAGATACGGGTGATGTGTGCCTCCTGCGCGACGTGCGGGCGCTCGGGGTGGCAGGATCGCGGCAGGCTCATCGAGGAGGTTCGGGGTGGCTCGGCAGTTCGAGACGGTCGGCGTGGTCGGTCTGGGCACCATGGGTGCCGGTATCGCGGAGGTGTTCGCCCGCAACGGTCTGTGGGTGATCGGCATCGAGCAGGACGCTGCCGGCGCCGACCGGGGCCGCGCGCACCTGGAGAACTCCACCGCCCGGGCCCAGGAGCGGGGCAAGCTGAGCGCCGAGGAGGCGGCGGCGCTGCTCGACCGCATCACCATCAGCACCGAGCTGGCCGACCTGGCCGATGCCGACCTCGTGGTCGAGGCGGTCCCCGAGCGGCTGGACCTGAAGACGCGGCTGTTCGCCGAGCTGGACAAGATCTGCCGGCCCGAGGTGATCCTGTGCTCCAACACCTCCTCGCTGTCGATCACCGAGCTGGCGGTACACACCGGACGGCCGGGCAAGGTGGTCGGGATGCACTTCTTCAACCCGGCGCCGGTGCTCAAGCTGGTGGAGCTGGTCCGCACGGTGGTCACCGAACAGGGAGTGGTCGACGACGTGGCGGAGTTCGCCGGCACGTTGGGCAAGGTGCCGGTCGTCATGGGCGACCGGGCCGGGTTCATCGCCAACGCGCTGCTGTTCGGCTACCTCAACCACGCCGCGCAGATGTACGAGAGCCGCTATGCCTCCCGGGAGGACATCGACGCGGCGATGCGCTTCGGCTGCGGCTATCCGATGGGCCCACTGGCGCTGCTCGATCTGATCGGGCTGGACACCGCCTACGAGATTCTGATCACCATGTACAACCAGTCGCGCAGCCAGATGCACGCGCCGGCACCGGTGTTCAAACAGATGATGACCGCCGGGTTGCTCGGCCGAAAGACCGGGCGCGGCTTCTACACCTACCAGGGCGCTGACTCCTCCGCGGTGGTGCCGGACGCGCTCACCCCGGTGCCGGACGAGAGCGCGGAGGTGCTCACCCGCGAGGTGTCGAGCGTCGGTGTCGTCGGTACCGGCACGATGGCCACCGGCATTGTCGAGGTGCTGGCCAAGGCCGGGCTGGACGTGGTGGTGCGCGGGCGGTCGGACGGCAAGACCGAGGAGGCGCTGGGCAAGCTGCGGCGTTCCCTGGAGAAGGCCGTGGTGCGTGGCAAGATGACCGAGGCCGATCGGGACGCCGCCATCGGGCGGGTGCGTGGCACCACGTCCTTCGACGACTTCGCGGCCTGCGACCTGGTGATCGAGGCCATCGCCGAGGAGTTGGACGTCAAGCGCGCGGTGTTCGAGGCACTGGACGAGGTCTGCAGGCCCGGGGCGATCCTGGCTACCACCACGTCGTCGCTGCCGGTGATCGAGTGCGCGGCGGCCACCTCGCGGCCCGGTGACGTGATCGGGCTGCACTTCTTCAACCCGGCACCGGTGATGAAGCTCGTGGAGGTGGTCAGCACCATTTCCACCTCGGCGGATGTGGTGGCCACCGCCCGGGCGCTGTGCGCGACGCTGGGCAAGAAGGCGGTGTTCTGCGGCGACCGCGCCGGATTCATCGTGAACGCGCTGCTGTTCCCCTACCTCAACGACGCGGTCAAGATGCTGGAGGCTCACTACGCCACCGCCGACGACATCGACGCCGCGATGAAGACCGGCTGCGCACTGCCGATGGGGCCGTTCGAGCTGCTCGACGTGGTCGGCCTGGACGTATCGCTGGCCATCGAGCAGACGTTGTTCCAGGAGTTCCGCGAGCCGGCGTTCTCGCCGGCCCCGTTGCTGGAGCACCTGGTCACCGCAGGTCGGCTGGGTCGCAAGACCGGGCAGGGGTTCCGGGACTACGCCGCCCGATAGTCCGGCGGTTCGGCGATACTGGTCAGGTGCCCCGTCGTCATCCCGACCGCGGCGGCCGTACCGCGTCGGACGGTCGCCGTACGCGCGTCCCGCCGTCGCCGTTCCCTTCCCCGGGTGCCGGCGGTTCGGGCGGGTCGGCCCGGCCCGCCGTCGGCTGGGCTCGAACCGAGGTTGCCGACGACGGCGAGTGGCTGGTGCGCTCGGTGCCCGGAGCGCGGGCGTCGAAGGCCTACCGGTGCCCGGGTTGTGACCACGAGATCCGCCCGGGTGTGGCGCACGTGGTGGTTTGGTCCGCCGATGGCGGCGCGGCGGGCTTCGCGACCAGGCCAGTTGCGGGTGCCGCGGCGGGCGCACCGGTGGGATTTGCGGCGGCCGACGCCGATGATCGACGACACTGGCACACGCCGTGCTGGTCGGCCAGGCTACGCCGCCGCCCCGGGCGCCGGGTCTGAGGCTGCGGTCACACCGCGGCCGGTGGGTCCGCGGCGGGCCGCGCCCGGTGGGTCCGCGGCGGGCCGCGCCCGGTGGGGGTCTGCGGCGGGCCGCGCCCGGTGGGTCTGCGGCGGGCCGCGCCCGGTGGGTCTGCGCGGGCCGCGCCCGTTAAGCGGCCGTTAAGCGTGCATCGAGGGCTGCCCAGCCGGGTCAGCCCCGTCGGCCAACCGGGGCCGGATTGCGCCGTCGGGGGCTCGGCCGTGGCTTGCCGCCGTTGGCCGCGGAGATCTTCTCATCGGTTTCGGCCGCTTGCCGTTCGTCGGCTGGTCCGGCAGCCGGTCGCGGTGTGCTCGCGTGGGGCTGGTCGGGTCGATCACCGGATGCCGGCGCCGTGACCGATCGGGGTGAGGCTTGATCCCGATCGCCGGTCCGTGGTTCGGGGGCGGGGTTCGACCCCGGTCCGGCCGGCTCCTCGGAGCTGGAGGGTGACTCGCCGGGTGCCGGTTCTGCAGGCGTGCCGGGCTGCTCGGTGGCGGTGCGCCTGCCGGGGGTGGTGGCGGCGTCGGGGTCGGCGGGTGCGCCGGCCTGCTGGGTGTCGGGCTTGCCCGCATTCGTCACGGTCGGCTCCGCCAGGCCCGGTACGACCTCGTCGAGCACCCCGCGCAACGCGACGAGCTGGCTGCGCATCCGCTCGCGCAGCGCATCCAACTCGGTGACCCTGTCTTCGGCGGCCTGGATCATGTGCCGTGCCTGGGCCTCCGCGTTCGCGATCAGCTCGCCGGCCTTCGCGGTAGCGTCCGCGACGAGCTGGGTGGACCGATCGGTGGCGGCGGAGAGTCGGGCCTTCGCCTCGTTCTGGCTGTTCGCAAGGTTGCGCTCGATGGTGGTGATCGCCTCGCTGCGGCGCGCGGTCATCGCGATCCGGAAGTCCTCCTCGATCCGAGCCCGCTTCTCGTCACTCTGGTCACGTAGGTCATTCATCGCCTTCTCCGCGGCAGCCCGCTCGCGGTCCAGCTCGGCGGCGACATCCGCGCGCCGCTGGTCGGCCTCGGCGCGGGCCTCGTCGCGCACCCGCTCCGCCTCCGCCGTGGCTTCGGCGAGCACCCGGTCGCGCTCGAGCCGCAGGGCGGTGCGCTCGTGCTCCAGACGCAACCGCTCCTCCTCGTTGCGGATGGGCAACTCGGCCGCGGCTGCTTCGGCCCGGGCGATGATGTCGGCGGCCTCGGTCTCCGCGCGTCGCCGACGCTCGGCCACCTCGTCCTGGGCGAGGCGCAGCATCGACTGCAGCCGCTCGCTCATGCCCTCGACGCTCTCCGGTGGCGCGGACAGCCGCCTGAGCTGGCCCTTGAGGCGGTCTGTCTCCGCCCAGGCCACGTTCACCTGCCTGGTGAGCTGGCCATTCTGCTCGACGGCCGCGTCCCGATCAGCGGCCAGCATCCGTAGCTGCGCATCGAGATGACGCAGATAGTCATCAACCTGTGCGGCGTCGTAACCCCTACGGCTGATGGCAAATGCGGAACCCGGCGCCGGAAGGTGATCGTCTCCAGCAGGCATGCTGCACACCGTACCCGGGGGTTGTGACACGTACGTGGGCGGCCAGCGCTCGAACGGGTCCTGTCGGCCTGAACTTCTCAGACTCCACGGAACCGGTTGATGGCGTCGACATGCAGCTCACGGGTCTGCGGGTCGCGAATACCCAGGCCTTCGGACGGCGCGAGGCACAGCACGCCGACCTTGCCCTGATGCGCGTTGGAGTGAACGTCGTAGGCCGCCTGACCAGTGTCGGCGAGCGGGTAGACCCGCGACACGGTCGGGTGAATGTTGCCCTTGGTCACCAACCGGTTGGCCTCCCACGCCTCGCGGTAGTTGGCGAAGTGCGAGCCGACGATCCGCTTGAGGTTCATCCACAGGTAGCGGTTGTCGAAGACGTGCTCGTAGCCGCTCGTCGAGGCGCAGGTGACGATGGTGCCGCCCTTGCGGGCGACGTAGACGCTGGCGCCGAACGTCTCCCGCCCCGGGTGCTCGAAGACGATGTCGGGGTCATCCCCCCCGGTCAGTTCTCGGATGCGGCTACCGAAGCGCTTCCACTCCTTCGGGTCCTGGTGGTGTTCGTCCCGCCAGAACCGGTAGCCCTCGGCCGCCCGGTCGATGATCAGCTCCGCGCCCATCCGGCGGCAGATCTCGGCCTTCTCCGGCGAGGAGACCACGCACACCGGGGTGGCGCCCCCGTTCAGCGCGAACTGGGTGGCGTACGAGCCGAGCCCGCCTGAGGCGCCCCAGATGAGTACTGTGTCGCCCTGCTTCATCCCGGCACCGTTGCTCGACACGAGCTGCCGGTACGCGGTGGAGTTCACCAGACCAGGGCTGGCGGCTTCCTCCCAGCTCAGGTGGGCCGGCTTGGGCATCAGCTGGTTGGATTTGACCAACGCCAGCTCGGCGAGGCCGCCGAAGTTCGTCTCGAAGCCCCAGATTCGCTGTTCCGGGTCCATCATCGTGTCGTTGTGGCCGTCCGGGCTCTCCAGCTCCACGGACAGGCAGTGCGCGACCACCTCGTCACCCGGCTTCCACGCCTGCACTCCCGGTCCGGTGCGCAGGACCACGCCGGCGAGGTCAGATCCGACCACGTGGTAGGGCAGGTCGTGCCGCTTGGTCAGCTCGGACAGACGGCCGTACCGCCTCAGGAAGCCGAAGGTCGACACCGGCTCGAAGATCGACGTCCACACGGTGTTGTAGTTGATCGCGCTGGCCATCACGGCGACGATCGCCTCGCCGGGCCCGAGCTCCGGCGTGGCTACTTCGTCGAGGTGCAGGCTCTTGCGCGGGTCCTTCTCCCGGGAGGGCAGGCCGTCGAACATCCCCGCCTCGTCGGCGCGGACCGTCATCCCGCGGTAGTGGCCGGGAACGGCCAGCCCGCTGATCGCGTCGAGCTCGTCGGCGAGGATTGCGTCGAGGATCTCCTGCACGGGTTGCCTCCGGAATCAGGCGTCGGGTGAAAGGTGAGGACGAGACGGATGTTACTGCTTGGTAATTGTCGCCTGGCAGCGCACTGTGAGGTACGTCGCGGACTTATGCCGCTGATCGGTGCACGGCGCCCGGATCAGTGGTGGGGCGGCGCGGCGGGCTCTACGAGCTCGATGAGCACGCCACCGCCGTCCTTGGGGTGTACGAAGTTGATCCGCGAACCGGCGGTGCCCCGCCGAGGCTCGTCGTAGAGCAGCCGGACGCCTCGACCGCGCAGGTGGGAGCACGTGGCGTCGATGTCCGCCACTCGATAGGCCATCTGCTGGATGCCCGGGCCGTTGCGGCCGATGAACTTCGCGATCGTCGAGGTCTCGTCGAGTGGCGCGAGAAGCTGGACGGCGGGTCCGCCGTCGTCGCCCGGGGCGCTCAGCATGGCCTCCCGGACTCCTTGCTCCTCGTTGACCTCGATATGGGTCGCGGTCAACCCCAGGGTGTCCGCGTACCACTGGATGGCCGCGTCCAGATCCGGAACCGCGATCCCCACGTGATCGATCGTTGTGACGACGCCCCGCAACTCGTTCATGCGGCGAATGTAACCGATTGAGTCCGACCGCTGTGCCTCTCTTCACCTCGGTGTCCCGCCCGCGCGCGGGTAAGGTCGCTTCAGCCCATTGCCGCTGGAGCCGTTGGAGGTCGTCGTGACCCAGACCGTGATCGTTGCCGGAGCGCGTACGCCGATGGGTAGGATGCTCGGGTCTTTGAAGGACTTCTCGGGGGCCCAGCTCGGCGGTGTGGCGATCAAGGCCGCGCTGGAGCGGGCGGGTGTCGCTCCCGACCAGGTGCAGTACGTGATCATGGGCCAGGTGCTGACCGCAGGTGCCGGCCAGATCCCGGCGCGGCAGGCCGCGGTGGCGGGCGGCATCCCGATGGACGTCCCCGCTCTCACGATCAACAAGGTTTGTCTGTCCGGGATCGATGCGATCGCGCTCGCTGACCAGCTGATCCGGGCCGGCGAGTTCGACATCGTCGTCGCGGGCGGCCAGGAGTCGATGACCCAGGCGCCGCACATGCTGGGCAAGTCGCGGGAAGGTTTCAAGTTCGGCGAGGTCACCATGCTGGACCACATGGCGCACGACGGCCTTTTCTGCGCGTTCGACCAGTGCGCGATGGGTCTGTCGACCGAGAAGTTCAACTCGCGCTACGAGCTCACGCGTGCCGAGCAGGACGAGTTCGCCGCGCGCTCGCACCGGTTGGCGGCGAAGGCAGCGACCTCCGGGGTCTTCGCCGAGGAGATCGCTCCGGTGTCGGTCCCGCAGCGCAAGGGGGACCCGAGGATCGTGGACGTCGACGAGGGGGTGCGCGGGGACACCACGGCTGACAGCCTGGCCAGGTTGCGGCCGGCCTTTGCCTCCGACGGCACCATCACCGCCGGTTCCGCGTCCCAGATCTCCGACGGCGCGGCCGCCGTGGTGGTCATGAGCAAGGCCAAGGCCGAGGAGCTGGGTCTCGACTGGTTGGCGGAGATCGGGGCGCACGGCGTGGTGGCCGGCCCCGACGCGAGCCTGCACGAGCAGCCGGCGAACGCGATCGAGGTGGCCTGTCGCAAACAGGGAGTAGAGCCTGCGAGCCTCGACCTGGTCGAGATCAACGAGGCCTTCGCCGCGGTGGGCATCGTGTCCGCGCGCAAGCTCGGCCTGGACGAGAGCAAGGTCAACGTCAACGGTGGGGCCATCGCCCTCGGGCATCCCATTGGCATGTCCGGCGCGCGCATCGTGCTCCATCTCGCGCTCGAACTCCGCCGACGCGGTGGCGGAATCGGTGCAGCCGCGTTGTGCGGCGGCGGCGGTCAGGGTGACGGGCTGATCCTCACCGTGCCGTCGGCTGGCTGAGCGCCGGGTCGGACAGCCTCGCCAGATGCCTCGCCCACACAGTGTCACCGACCTCGTCGAGCGAGCCCAGAACGGCGAGCCTCGGGCGGTCGCGCGACTGATCTCGATGGTCGAGGACGCCAGCCCACGGCTCCATGAGGTCGCGGCCGCTCTCGCCCCGCACACCGGCCGGGCGCAGGTGGTCGGCCTGACCGGCTCACCGGGGGTCGGAAAGTCGACCTCGACGTCCGCACTGGTCACTGCCCTGCGCAAGCAGGGCAAGCGGGTGGGCGTGCTGGCTGTAGACCCGTCGTCGCCGTTCTCCGGGGGCGCGCTGCTGGGCGACCGTGTGCGCATGCAGGACCACGCGACCGACCGGGGGGTCTTCATTCGGTCGATGGCGACCCGCGGCCATCTGGGTGGCCTGTCCTCAGCGACTCCGCAGGCACTCCGGGTGCTCGACGCGGCGGGTTGCGAGGTGGTCTTGCTGGAGACCGTTGGAGTCGGCCAGTCGGAGATCGAGGTGGTCGCCTCGGCGGACACGACGATTGTCCTGCTGGCGCCGGGTATGGGCGACGGAATCCAGGCCGCGAAGGCCGGCATCCTCGAGGTCGCGGACCTCTTCGTGGTCAACAAGGCGGACCGTGATGGCGCCGACCAGACTGTTCGTGACCTGCGGTACATGCTCTCTCTCGGCGAGCGGCGGGAGCGGGACGGATCGGTCTGGAAGGCGCCGATCGTGAAGACGATCGCATCCAAGAGCATCGGCATCGACGACGTCGTAGCGAAGATCGACGAGCATCGCGAATGGATGAACGCCACCGGTGAGCGGGAGCGTCGGAGACAACGCCGTGCCGAGTCGGAGATCGAGGCGATCACACTCGAGCAGGTGCGGGAGCGTATCGGCGATGTGCGCGGGGGCGACGCGCTGCCGGAACTGGCAAAGCGGGTGGTCGCCGGCGAGATCGATCCGTACCGGGCGGCGGCCGAGCTGATGGACACGGTCAGCGCCTCCTGATCGTCGGGTCAGCGCTCGACGGCGGAGCTGAGTTCAGGCGTGCGGCCAGCCGGGTGGACCCGATCCGAGCGGTGATGTCCCGAGCGATCGTTGTGTGCGCCCGTGCTGACGACGGGCGCTCTGTCGCGCCGAACGCGTGGGCCAGATCGACGTGGATGCCGGCGACCTCGCGGATGGTTCCGCCGCCCTCGTTCAAAGCCTCCTCGAGATCGGCGATGGCGCCGGCCTGGTCCATGAGCAGATGCGACGCGTGGCCGCGATCGCGCAGCAGGTCGCGGGTGTCTAACGTGATCAACGTCTGGGGAATGCTGATGTCTATCCGGAGGTCGGGCCGCAGTCGGTCCCGGGCCCGAGCGTAGGCGGATCGGCATTCTGCCCGGTCCCCCAGCGCGGCCATCACGTCGCCGTGGCGCGCGGACAACCAGGCGCCCGTCGGCCCCTCGGCTTGCGGCCCGGCGATCTCGAGTGCCTGACCGATCAGATCCCGGGCGAGCACGTCGTGGCCGGATTCGACGAGCAGTTGGGCCTGCTCGGCCATGGCGCATCCGCGTAGCAGGGCGGACCCGGCGTCGAAGGCGGCGAGTCGGGCCCGCTCATGGTGACGCCAGGCGATGGCGGCACGGCACATGTCGCGCTCGATCCGACCGGCGCATATCGACGCGCCGAACACCAGCTCGGCGAGGTTGCGCCGGACCGTCCGGTCGACGGCATGGGTCAGAAGCCGTTCGAGATGGGACAGCTGGCCGTGCAGGGCATCGGTGACCGCGGTTGCGCCGAGTCGGTCGTCCAGCGCGATCGTGGCGGACAACTGCGTGCGGAGAAGTTCCAATGATGCGTCATCGACCGAGTTCGTGGACGCCACGTCCGCTTGCAAGGACGCCTCCTGGTCGACGTCACCGCTCGCCGTCGTGCCGAGAATTCCCAGCTCGGCCTCCGTCCGTCCGTAAAGTTCGCCCAGCAGAACCCGGTAGTGACCCTCGGGGACGACGTGTTGGTTCTCCCAGCGCGACAGCTGGGTCTTCAGGCTCGCCGGGGCGGCAACCATGACGCCCCGCTCGGCGGCCAGCGCGGCCAGGGCGGTCGCGGCCTCCGCCTGTGACCATCCACGGCTCAGGCGCGCGGCACGAAGGGAGCGAGGGTCGCTGTCCATGGGATGAGTCTCCCCGCCGCTCCAACTGGTGTCAACATGGTTGACGCAACCGATGTTAACTGAGATGGTGAGTCCTCTTCGTCGAGGTGCAGGGGGCGTTGTGGCGGTGGTCGTGGAGCATCCTGCGTGTCTGGTGAGCATCGGATCGGCGGGTGTCGGCGGGGCGGCGATCGGATATCGGGCGGCGCGCCGTGGACGGGATCGGGAGCGGCCGGGCTGCGCGGGCAAGCGGGGCCAAACCGCCGGCAACGGCCGCCGGAGAGCCGCTGGCCGGGGTGCTCCTACGATGCGGGCATGGCCCGGTTGGAGGTCGCGCCGGAGACGTCGGACCGGTCGGCGGAGAGGGTGAAGTGATCGACGTCATGGGTGGTGGCGCTCGACCTGTGGCGCGGCCCGGTGGGGTGCCGCGCTGGGCGTGGGCTCGTGGAGCCGTTCTCGTGGCTGCCTCGCTGCTGCTCGGCGGTTGCTCGGCCGGGCCCGTCGGAGAGTCGGCCTCCGGATCGCCGACAGGTCCTCCGCTGCACGTCGAGGTCACCTACTTCTCGGGAAGCGTGCAGGGTGGCGTCAACCGCCGGCCGGTAGGGCTCGGCCGCGCGGTGCGGTTGGTCGTGCGGAGTGACGTCTCCGACGAAGTGCACGTGCACGGCTACGACCGCCGCGTTGATGTGCCGGCGAACGGGACGGCGACCGTAGAGTTCGTGGCGGACCGTTCTGGCGTGTTCGAGGTAGAGCTGGAGGCGAGGGGCGTCCAGTTGACGCAGCTCGAGGTCCGGTGAGGCGGGTGAGCGCCAGGCCTGCTCAGACGAAGTCGCCCGCGGCGCGCCGCACCTGCTCGAGCAGCGAGGTGAGCTGCTTCGCCTGGCGGTCGGTCAGCCCCACCAGGCCGAACTCGATGTCGGTGAGGGCCTTGGTCGCCTCGCCGGTTCGCGCCTCACCGGCCTCGGTGATGCTGACCAGCGTCGTCCGTCGGTCGGTGGGATGCGGCGTTCGTTTGGCCAGGCCGTCCGATTCGAGGCGGTCGACGATGTTCGTGACGCTGGTGGGGTGCAACTGGAGTCGCTCGCCCATGACACGCATCGGCAGATTCCCCTGGCGAGCGAAGGTCAGCAGCACCAGCGCCTCATACCGGGCGAAGGTCAGCCCGAGTGGGCGGAGCGCCGAGTCGGTCGCGGACAGCAGGATCTGCTGGACCCGCATGATGCTGGTGACCGTGGCCATGGTGCTCGCGGGTCCGATCCGCGCTTCCCAGATGGACGCCGCCCGAGCGATCGGGTCGAAGGGCAGCGGGCCGGACGTCATGGTCCGCGACGCTAGCAGCGAGACGGGGCCCGCAGCCCGGACGCGCCCGGTTGCCATTGGGACGGAGGTCTCCCAGTCCACCCGGAGGTCGCGGTACCGGGTGGACGCATCTTTCCCGTGTGCCATGCGGTTGCTGTGCCGCCGGAGTCGGACCGCGGCATGGTGGTGGCCATGCTCATTGCCTTCAGCGTGGCACCGTCGGGTGGCGAATCGGACAGCGTCGCGGTTGCGGTCGCGGACGCCGTCCGCGTGGTGCGGGAATCCGGGTTGCCGCACGAGACGACGTCGATGTTCACCACCATCGAGGTCGAGGACTGGGACCAGGGGATGGCGGTGGTCAAGAAAGCCGTCGAGGCCGTTCAGGCGCACGCGCCCCGGGTCAGTCTGGTGCTCAAGGCCGACATCCGTGCCGGGCACCAGGGCCAGCTCAGCGCCAAGGTCGACCGGATCAACCGTCTTCTGGATGGCTGACCGGTCCGGGGCGGATGGTGTCATCGGCCCCGGACCAGCCGGGGGAGCGGATCAGCCCGCGATGTACAGGCTGAAGCGGAACGTGGCGACGAGGATGCCGGCGATGCCGGCGATCAGCGCGATCCGGGCGAGTTTCACGGCGACGACGCGCTGGATGCTCACCACCGCGAGACCGGCGGCGAGGGCGCCGAGGACCCAGCCGGCGATCGGGACGAGCGCCCCGCTGATCACGGCCAGCACGCCCAACGCGAGGGCGATCTGGGCCATCAGCGGGCTCTCCAGCTGGGCGGTCTTCTTGCGAGCGTCGCTCAGTAGCCGGTCAGCGGTCGGGTTGTCCGAGGTCATGCGGGATCCCCTCCGTGGGCGATCGTGGGGGCCCGGACGGAGCGCGGGCCGATCTCAGTGTCTGGCGGGCACGGGAGCACCCTGGCCGTTCAACGAGTCCACCAGACCCGTGGTGCTCCGCCATCCCGGTGACATCGCTGTTACCGTCCGCGTGAGCGGGGCCACGATAAGACCCGATTGCTAGGACTTCCTACTATCTTGGGTCCTCATACCGTGCCCGGTCCCGTCGAGGTACACCGCAGTACTGGAGGTTCCGCACATGACCGACACCGGCCAGCAGGACGGACACCAGCGTTGGCGCGAGCGTTACGACGAGGCCGAGCGCGCCGGCAAGATCCGTGACGCCGACTTCACCACGCTGTCCGGGGTTGAGGTCGAGCCGGCCTACGGTCCGCGTGATGGCGAGAGCGTCCGGGACTTCGACCGGATCGGATGGCCGGGAGAGTTCCCGTTCACCCGCGGCCTGCACGCGTCGGGGTACCGCGGCAGAGTGTGGACCGCCCGCCAGTTCGCCGGATTCGGTAACGCCGAGCAGACCAACAAGCGGTTCCAGGACATCCTGGCCGGCGGCGGCGGTGGCCTGTCCGTCGCCTTCGACATGCCGACCCTGATGGGGCGCGACTCCGACGACCCGCGCAGTCTCGGCGAGGTCGGGCACTGCGGGGTGGCCATCGACTCGGCCGCCGACATGGACATCCTGTTCCGGGACATCTCGCTGGAGCAGGTCACCACGTCGATGACGATCTCCGGTCCGGCGGTGCCGGTGTTCTGCATGTACCTGGTTGCGGCCGAGCGGCAGGGCGCGAACCTCGGGAAGCTGGACGGCACGCTGCAGACCGACATCTACAAGGAGTACATCGCGCAGAAGGAGTGGCTCTTCGCCCCCGAGCCGCACCTGCGCCTGATCGGCGACCTGATGGCGTACTGCGTCCAGGAGATTCCGCGTTACAAGCCGCTGTCGGTGTCGGGCTACCACATCCGCGAGGCGGGCTCGACGGCTGCGCAGGAGCTCGCGTTCACCTTGGCGGACGGCTTCGGCTACGTCGAACTGGGTCTGTCCCGCGGGCTGGACATCGAGCAGTTCGCGCCGGGCCTGAGCTTCTTCTTCGATGCGCACATCGACTTCTTCGAGGAGATCGCCAAGTTCCGGGCCGCCCGCCGGATCTGGGCGCGGTGGTTGCGCGACGTGTACGGAGCCAAGTCCGTCAAGGCGCAGCAACTGCGGTTCCACACCCAGACCGCCGGAGTGTCACTCACCGCCCAGCAGCCGGACAACAACATCGTGCGTACCGCGCTCGAAGCGCTGTCCGCAGTGCTCGGTGGTACCCAGTCGCTGCACACCAACGCACTTGACGAGGTCCTCGCGCTGCCCAGCGATCGGGCCGCGCAGATCGCGCTGCGCACCCAGCACGTCATCTCCGAGGAGACCGGCGTCACCAACGTGGCCGACCCGTTGGGCGGCTCCTGGTACGTCGAGGCACTCACCGACAAGATCGAGGCCGAGGCCGAGGCCATCTTCGGCCGGATCAAGGACATGGCCCGGCTCGACGTTCCGAACGGCAACTACCCGATCGGCGAGATGACCTCCGGCATCCTGCGCGGCATCGAGGACGGCTGGTTCACCGGCGAGATCGCCGACGCCGCGTTCGCCTACCAGCAGTCCCTGGAGAAGAACGACAAGAAGCAGGTCGGGGTGAACGTGCACACGGCCACCGACGCGGAGGAACTCGAGATTCTGCGGATCAGCCACCAGGTGGAGATCGACCAGAAGGCCACGCTCGGGCGACGGCGGTCGGATCGGGACAAGGCAGAGGTGGACCGGCGGCTGTCGGAGCTGGTGAGCGCCGCCCGCACCGACGCGAACCTGGTCGAGCCGATGCTCGACGCGGTTCGGGCGGAGGCCACCCTCGGCGAGATCTGCGGCGTGCTCAAGGAGGAGTGGGGCGAGTACCGAGAGCCCGCCAGGTTCTGAGGCGGTGACGCCCCGCCGGATGTGACGGGTCCCGACCACGGACCGGCGCGCCCGGTAGCGACGAGTTGGGGGAGTGCGTCCGATGAGCGAACCTGATCCTCCGAGCCCGCTCCGCGACGAGCCGGATGGCGACCACGCGGCGGATCGGGAGCCGGACGCAACTTGGTCGCGGCCCGGGACCACGGACGGCGGGTCTCGGCAACCGCCCGGGGTGGTGCCGGGCCCCTCTTCGGACGCGAGAGGCGAGCCGGCGACGACCGATGCGGACACCACGCGTCAGGAGCCGTCGGCCGCAGGCTCCCATTCGGCGCCGGGCGCCCACTTGCCTGCGTCGTATCAGCCGGCGGACGCCCACACCGGGTATTCACCGGGTGCGTATCCGCCTGAGGGGTATCCCATCGGCTCCTACCCTCCGGGCACGTATCCACCCGGTCCGTACCCAGCGGGCGAGTACCACCCGGACGGCGGTTCGTACCCGGCAAGTGGGTCCCACCCGGGTGGCGGGCCGTACTCGGGTGGCGGGCCGTACCCGGGTGGCTATCCGGGTGCGATGTGGCCGCCCGGTCGGCCGACCAACGGGCTCGCGGTGGCCTCGCTGGTGCTGGGCATCATCTGGGTCTACTGGCTCGGCAGCATCGCTGCCCTCATTCTCGGCTACCTGGCCCGCCGGCAGATCCGGGAACGCGGTGAATCCGGCGACGGACTCGCGGTGGCCGGCATCGTGCTCGGCTGGATCGGGGTCGGAGTGCTGCTGATCGTGCTCGGACTCTTCGTGGTCGGCGCCGCCGTGGACGGGTTCTCCTAGGGTCGGCCGGTGGGTGCGCCGCCGGAGCCCGGCCCGTGCCAGGATGGTCCCGTGTCCCGACCTGATCCGCGACAGACCGCCGCGCTGAGCCGGGCGATGGCCGGCGCGGTAGACCTCTCCGCCCTGCGCGCCCGCGCTGACGCCTCCCGCACCGCGCCCAGCCCAGGGCCCACCGCCGCTGGACCGCCGTCCGGCACCCCGCAACCGACCGGGTCCTGGGTGATCGACGTCACCGAGCAGACCTTCCAGGCTGAGGTGCTCGAGCGTTCCCTGCAGGTACCCGTCGTCGTCGACCTGTGGGCCACCTGGTGCCAGCCCTGCAAGCAGCTGTCCCCGGTCCTGGAGCGGCTGGCCGAGGAAGGCCGCGGCACCTGGATCCTGGCCAAGATCGACGTCGACGCCAACCCGCGGATCAGCCAGGCCTTCGGGGTCCAGTCGATTCCCACGGTGATCGCGCTGGCCGGGGGCCAGCCGGTGGAGGCGTTCAGCGGCGTCCAGCCCGAGGCGCAGATCCGGCAGTGGATCGCGGCCCTGATCACTGAGCTGCGCGACCGCCTGCCGGGCATCGCGGCGGCCGAGCAGGCAGCCGGCGCGCCCGGTGAGCTGGTGGAGCCACCGGAGGATCCGCGGTTCACCGCCGCCGAAGACGCCCTCGACCGTGGCGACTACCCAGGAGCCGAAGCCGCCTACCAGGCGATCCTGGCCTCCGAACCGGCCAACGAGCAGGCGGCCGCGGCACTGGCCCAGGTGCGGTTCCTGGCGCGCGCGGAGCAGGCCGACCCAGCGGCGGTGGCCAAGGCCGACGCAAACCCGGACGACCTCGACGCGCAGTTCGCGGCCGCTGATGCCGAACTGGCCGCCGACCGGGTGGAGCAGGCGTTCAACCGGCTGGTCGCCGCGGTCGGTCGCGGCCATGGTGAGGACCGGGATCGGGCGCGCGAGCATCTGGTCGGGCTGTTCGAACTCTTCGCGCCGGACGACCCCAGGGTGACGGCCGCCCGCCGGGCGCTGGCCCGCGTCCTGTTCTGATCCGGGCAGCGACACCCCTCCGACACACCGCGCGACCGCCCCGTCCCGGAGCACCGCGGCAAGGCCGCGTGCTGGCACACCGCGCGATCGCCGCGTCCCGGAGCACCGCCAGGACCGCCGCGTAGCTCAGATGCCGCAGCCGGCCGGGCCGCCCAGCACACCGGTCCGGAAATGGTGGACCCGGTCGAGACCCATGTCCCCGGCCGGCGGGTGGCCCGCCGCGTCCCGGGCCGCCTGGTCGTCGGCCAGCAGCGAATCGACCGCCTCATCGAGATCGCCGGGGGACAGCGTGACGCCGCTGCCGCGGGCCAGCACCGTGCGGGTGTAGGCCCCGGCCAGGCACACTGCGGTGCGACCGGCCAGCGGCCCCACGGCCGGCCGGCCGAGCGCAGACAGCGAGACCAGCGCGTACCGGCTGGCCACCACGGTCGCGCCGGCGTAGTCACCGAACCGTCGGCGCATCGACTCGAGTCGTCCGCGTGACACCGAAACTGTGGCGGGCACGCAGGACGCCGGTGGGCAGCGCACCCCGGACACCAGCGCGACGCTCGGCAGGCGGTGACCCCGGGATGCGGTCAGCCGGGCGAACCAGTCGCGGGTGTCGGCGTCCGCCCGGGTGCGCTGGTCACGGGTGCCCCGTGCCGGTCCCGTCGCCGATGCGCGCTCGGTGAGCATGACATCCAGGACCGTCATGGCGGCGCAGGATCGGGCGCCGGACCGGTAGCCGCGGACGAAGGCCGACGCCCGGTCGAACGCGGTGCCGTGGGAGGCGTGGCGCGCGGTGGTGCCGGCCGGGTCGCGGAAGGTCAGCAGCGCCTGCAAGGCGCGGTCCACCTGCACCGGTTCGGCGCTCAGCCCCGCCACCTCTCCCCGGGCGACCGCGTCCAGGGCCACCCCCGCGAAGCAGTCGGCCATCCCCTCGAGCAGGATCGTGGGGAACCGTTCCGGCTCAGCCAACTGGGCGGCCACGTCGACTCCGATCCGGTCCTGGACCGCGTGCCCCATCTCGTGGGCCAGCGCGACGACCACGGCCGCGTCGCCATACTGCCGGCGCAGCTCGGGCACGAGAATGGCGCGGTCCCAGGCGATCGAGTCGGTCACCGGGCAGTACAGGGCCTGCTCGGACAGGTCCAGCGAGCGGCGCAGGCACGGCGGCGGGTTGGCGGCGTCGGCGGGGTCGGCGGCGAGGAAGCCACGGATGTCTCGCCACGGTCGGCCGAACCGGGCGGGGAACTCCGTACGCCAGAACTGCTCCACGCCGGCCACCACCGCGGCGGCGAATCGATCGTCCGGGGTGTTCGCGCCGCCGGTGACCGGCGCGGGCCCGGCCGGGGAGGTCGCCGGTCGGCGGGGTGATGTGCCAGGCAGTGTGCGATCGGGGGTAACGCTGCGTACCGACGTCTCGTCCGGACCGGCGGCCATTGTCGATTCGAAGATATGACTACCTTCAGTTACCAGAAGGCCGACGATACTCACCGTCAGGATGAGCATGGTGATCGCATGACGCGCTGACGTGCGTACACGATGACCCCTCGTCACGGACACGGTAGTCATTGTGGTCGACGGCCCGCAGCTGAACACGGGTTCGACGTCACCCGGTCGGCTACCTTTTCGGGCGAGCGCCACTCGCATGGGTGATTGGCTCGTGTGCCTTCGGTGAGACTTCGTTGGCCCGTGGGGCCGGAACGGCGCAGGCTGGGGTCTCGACTACCGTCGCCGACGTGTTGCGGACAGCTGCCCGTGCGGGTTCGACCACGACCGGGGTGCTCGCGGTCGGCACCGCCGCGTCGGCCGTCGCGATCACCGTCTGGCTGTTCGTCCGATACCCGGGCGCGCTGGTCAGCAACGTGGCCAACCCCGACCCGGGCGGCCATGTCGACTTCGACACCTTCTGGCGTTCGTCGGTGGCCCTGCTGCAGGGAGCGGACGTCTACCGCACGGGTGCGCTGCTGCCCAACCTGAACCCGCCGCTGCTCGCCTCGCTGCTGGCCCCGCTCGGGCTGATGCCGGCGCCGGCGGCGTACCTGGTGTTCACGGTGGCGAGCCTGTGCGCGATGACCGCCGCGGTGCTGCTGGCCGCCCGCGAGCTTCGGCTGCCCGCCGGGTGGACGGCGCTGGCGGTGGGCACCTTGTGGGCCAGCTCGCCGCTGCACGGCACGCTGGTGCTCGGCCAGATCTACGGGTTGCTCATGCTCGGGCTCACCATCGGCTGGGTCGCGGGTCGGCGGGGGCACCCACTGATCGGCGCGGCGGTGCTCGGTGTGGTGGTAGCGGTCAAGCCGTCGCTGGCTCCGGTGTTGCTGATCCCGCTGGTCCAGCGACGGTGGTCGCCGCTGGTGGTCGGGATCGGGTCCTCGGCGGCCGCCACCTTGGTCGGAGTGCTGGTGGCGGGGCCGTCCAGCGCGCTGACCTGGATCACGCTGGCCCGGGGCACTCCCGCCCCCGAGGTCGACGCCAACGCGTCGCTGCCCGGACTGGTGGCCCGGCTGGGCGGCCCCGGCTTGCTCGGCTGGACACTGACCGTGCTGGTGGTCGCGGCCTCACTCTGGTGGGTGCGCGGCCCGGTTCCGGCACGGGGCAGGACCGCGGCCGGCGCGGCGGTGGCGCGGCGCACGATGACGCGGGATGCAGCCGACCCGCGGTGGGCGGGGCGGGGAACGGTCGGCCCGGAGGACGCGGCACTGTTCGCGGTGACCGCCGGCTGCCTGCTGGCCTCGCCGATTGCCTGGTTGAACTACACCGTGCTGCTCTGGCCCGGGGCGATGGTCCTGCTCGCGGCCGGGCGGTGGCGGGTCGGGCTGCCGCTGCTGGTGCTGCCGGTGATTCCGATTGCCTGGGCCAACCTGTGGCAGATCGACCCCACAGCCACCGCGTCGCTGGCCGGTCGCTCGTTGTACTGCCTGGTGCTGGTCGGTTACTGGGTCGCGTTGTTGGCGCTCAGCCGAGCACCGCGAGCAGCTGAGCCCGATCGGGCCCCGGAAACGGTGGCGGCGGGTCACCGCTGACGGCGTCGACAGCCGCGCGGATCTCGGGCCGGGCGAGTACCTCCTGGGGCAGCGCCAGGCAGCCGACGGTCTCCATCAGTCCCCGGAAGACGTCGGCGTCTTCCATGGCGGCGCCGAAGAATGCGGCCGTCGTGGGGTCGGGCGCCGGCGGGTTGCCTCCGTCACGAGCCGCGTCCATCTCCGCAAACCGGGCCCGGTCCGTGTCGAGCTGGTTGAAGTAGAACGGTGCCACCCGCTCCTCGGTCAGCTCGTCCCACGCGCTTGCGAACTCAGCCAGCGAGCCGAGATGGTCCCGTACGACGTCCCGGAGCAGCTGGGCGTGGATCAGCCCGACGCTGAGACCGCGCCCGGCGGAGGGGTTGGTGCAGGCCCAGGCGTCGCCGAGGGCCGCGAACCCGGTCACGACGGGTTGGTCGTCGACGGAGAACCGGCGGTACCGGTCCACGAGGCCGGCGATCGGCAGGACGTCGGTGATGGGCTCGCCGTCCAGCCAGTGCGCGTGCAACGGGCATGCCCGCACGAGGCGGGTGAAGCTGTCGGCGTCCCGCAGTACCTTCATCGCGGCGTCGCCGGTGGTGGTGAACACCGTCACCGACCAGACGTCGTTGTCGGCCGGCAGGGTGAGCAGCGAGAACGAACCCATCGGGGTCAGCGGTGGCGCCACCTGTTCCGGCCGGTTCGCGCCGGTGAAGTACCGGGAGTAGTAGCTGAACCCGCAGTCCTGCGACTGCGTGTGCGGCGGGTGTGCCCCTAGCTGCCGCAGCCAGTCACCGGCCTTACTGCGCCGACCGGTCGCGTCGATCACCAGGTCGGCGGCCAGGCACTCGCCGGACGCGGTGCGGATGCCGGCGACGTGCGGTGTGCCGCTGCCCGCCGAGGGCCCGGGCAGCAGCTCAGCGACCCGCTCGCCCCGACGGATCGTCACCCCCGGCTCGGCCTCGGCGAACGCCGCGACCACAGACTCGAGGACCGGCCGGCGCCCATTCAGCGACCGGAACCGCTCGTCCCCCGGACGGGCCGCCCGATCGCCGATCGTCGGGGGCAGCCGGTCGACCATGCCCATCCAAACGCACCCGGCGTCGACCAGCCGGGCGGTCAGCTCCGGCATCTCCCGCTCGACGATCGCCTGGAACCGCGGGAACAGGTTGTGCGGCTGGCGGAACTGGGCGACCCCCTTGCGGCTCCAGCGTTCCCACGCCTCGGTTGCCGTGGTGGGTGCGCCGTCCGGATCGCCCTCCAGCACCGTCACCTCGTGCCCGTCCCGGGCCAGCATCACCGCAGCGCACAGCCCGACGACCCCGCCCCCGCACACCACAATCCGAGCCATCGAGCCCCCTCCGGACAGGGGGTTACCGTAGCGTCCGGTCGCCCGGCGTCACCAGTCTTCGCAAACCGCCGGTCGCGCTGTGTTGATCCGAGCTGCCATGCCTGAGACCGTCTCACGACTGGCGGGAGTACCCACAACGCTGACGACGAGGCCGTCAGCGTCGAGCCCGGTCACCAGAATCCTTAACATCTGCCTGCGCACCCAGCTGAACACCTCAGCGCCAACAACCTGATCGAGTTCGACGATGATTGGCCTCCCGGCCACCATGGAGTTGGCGGCCTTCCGCCGGCTGATCCCTTGCGAGGCGGCGTGGGTAGCGCCGCTCGGATCGAAGATGAGGGCTGCTGCGGCGACTACGCCACGCTCGATCACATGCCGCGCCCGGCTCGGGTCGAGCGGTTGCATGATGAGGCGTTGGTTCGTGAGGTGCATGTTCCACCGCACCCCGTCCTCCTCCCACACCGTGATCTTGAGTATGAATCCACCTTGGCGGGACTTCACCATCGTCTCGACGGTCCATGTGCCAAGAACCTGCTCTTCGGGGCGGAGGACGAAATCCTGGCTAGCGGTACCGGTCATGCCTAGAATCCTCAACTTGTCGTTATCACACTCGGTTGATCAGTCGCACGGCTTTGGTCACTTGGCTCTGCGCGGTCGAGCCGCTGATCCGGAGGCTGCCGCGCCAGTGACCCCGGTAGTAGGCGCGGTCCATCCGCGCGACCTTGGCCAGCAGGTCCTGGCGCTTCGAGATGCCATCGACGAACCCGCCCTCGTGCGCGAGCGTGGCCGCGAGCACCTCATACCCGCAGGTGAAGCCCAGCGCGGTGGCCCTTCGCGCGGCTGCGCGCGCGACCTCCAAGTTGCCGAGATCGCGATAGGCCCAGGCAAGTACCGTCCAGGTAGCGCCAAGCTGTTTCTCTACTCGGTCGACATCGCTGAGCTTGCCAATATCGCCGAGATAGTTCGCCTCCACCTTGTCGTCAGCCAGCTGAGCGAGCTCACCGATCACGTCGCCGATCCCACCACGCCTCATCGCCCGCGACATGCGGGACCGGATGCCCACCGCGGGTCGGGCGCGGTCGCGTTCGGCGAGACCGACCCGCATCGCCTCTGTGGCGAAGTGTGTGGCCAGGCCCGGTTTGCCGGCGAGGCGGTAGCAGCGTCCGAGAGCGAGTGAGTGGGCGAAGCTGGACGGTCCGCCGGCGCGGACCACATGACGGTGTGAGCGCCGGATCCGCCGCTCCACCGGCGTCGGGCCGTCCGCCGTCCCGAGCGTGGTGGCCGCGCGCAGCCCACCGCTAGTGAGCACCGAGGTCGGGTCGATGATCGCGCGGGCGGTGCGGGTGAGCACAAGATCACGCTGGGCGGCGTCCCTGGCCTCGGCGAGCTGGATGAGCCGCAGGGGGTTGCCCGGGTCGGCGCGGACGTCTGCTTCCAGGAGGTCGACGCAGTGGCTGCGGTTGATCGCGTCGGCCGGCAGCGAGAGCACCGGTAGCTCGGCCAGGAAGCCGGCGAGCTTACGCGCGCCCCCGCCGGCCCGCGCGCCGAGCTCGCCCGACCCGGCGCGGGTGAGTACCTTCCGGTAGCTGGCCGAGAGATTCTCGCCGCGACCGCCGACGGTTGCGCCGACGTTCGTCTCGGAGTAACGGCTGATCCTGGACTCGGTCTCGAGCCGGAACGCCTCGACCCAGTCGTACATTTCGGTCCACCTCAGGTCGTCGTGGTCGCTGAACCACCAGATTCGACGATGTTGCGGCCGACCCCGTTGATCCAGTCGTCCTCTATCTGGTAGAGGTACCCGAGCGCGTCCTGCCGTGGGTTCTCGATCGCGGTGCCGTCCTCGAACAGCACCTCACCGCCGAACAGCGGCGCCACGTCCACTGTCGTGAGCGGGTCCGGCGGAGCAGACACATCGACAGTCCCATCGGCGGGAACCGAGTCGGCGACGGCGAGTTCAGCTTCAGCGATGTCAGTGTCGACATCCAGCGGGTCGATATCAACTTCGGACATGCTCGTCCCCTCAGTCGCGGTCGCGGAGGCGCTGCTTGAGGCGCTGGTTGATCGCCTTGCGCAGCTGCTTGTTCGTGACGTTCTGTTTGATCGCCTGCTTGACCCGCTGTTTGACGGCTTTCTTGATCTGTTCGCGGAGTTCGCCTCGGTCGGTGGTGGGCGGCGGCGGCTCGCTTTCGCCGTCATCCGGCGGCGGAGGTTCCTCCTCGCCCGGCGTCACCGCGAGCACCTGGGCGACCGGGACCGGGTCGGCGGCGGTGACGGGGTCAGCGCTGGCCGGAGTGGCGCCGCCGAGGACCAGCCCGGCGGTGATGGCGGTGGCGAGCGTGGCCTGTCCCAGAGTGCTGCGCACGTCGGTTCCCCTCGACTTTCGATCATTCACTCGATCGGGCGTCAATGACGGTAGAGCCCACAACGGGATCACGACCATCCCGGAGATCTGGGGGTTGCGGTGATCGGCCCCCTATGCTCGGACGGCATGGGAGCGACGTCGCCCGCCCGCGCGGAGCGGGTGGTCCGGGAGTTCAGCGAGGCGGTTCAGCCGGAGGCGCCGGCGGTGGAGGTGCTGCGGCAGGCGGCGGAGTCCCTGGAGGCCGCCGTGCCGGCGGACTACTGGTGCGGCGTGCTGCTCGACCCGTCGACGCTGCTGGACACCGGCGGGCTGTACACCGCCTCGTTCCCCGCCGAGGTGATGCCGAGGCTGTTCGAGATCGAGTACGTCGAGCAGTCGAACGCGGACAACCTGCGCGCGCTGACCCGCCGGAAGGAGCCCGTCACGCTGCTCAGCCGCACCACCGGCGGGGACCTCGACGGTGACGTCTACTACCGCGACATCCTGCGCCCGCTGGGGATGGCCGACGAGATGCGGGTGCTGCTGCGCCAGGGTCCGCACACCTGGGGGCTGCTGGTCTGGTGCCGGGGCGGGTCGACCGGGTTCGCCGAGCGGGACGTGGAGCTGGCCGCCGCGCTGGGTGGCCCGGCGGCGAGCGCGCTGCGCGGCTCGCTGGTGCTCTCCGGCGCGGACGACGGTGACCTCCCGGACGCCCCAGGCCTGCTGCTGCTGGACGAGGGGCAGTCGGTGCTCGCGGTGACCCCGACCGCGCAGCAGTGGCTGGACGAGCTGCAGGAGGTGCACGCGGTCGGCCGGAAGCTGCCCAACGCGGTGCTCGCGCTGGCCGCGCAGGCCTCGGCGGCCACCGTCGATCGTCCGGTCCGTTCCCGCGCGTTGACCCGCACCGGGCGGTGGGCGGCGCTGCACGGTTGGCTGATGGACGGTGAGCGGATCGCGGTCTCGATCGGCCCGGCCGGGGTCACCGAGCTGGTGGCACTGGTCCTGGATGCCTACGGGCTGACCACCCGGGAACGGGAGGTCACCCAGCAGGTGCTGCGCGGTGGCGGCACCAACCAGATCGCCAGTGCACTGTCACTGTCGCCGTACACCGTGCAGGACCACCTGCGGGCGATCTTCCGCAAGGTCGGCGTGGGCAGCGCCCGGGAACTGATGTCGGAGCTGTTCGGGCGGCACTACCAGCCGCATCTGGGGCCCGATCGCCCGGAGCCGCCGCTGTCCACCGACGGACGGCTCTACGAGTCGGCGTCCGGCTCGTAGAGCAACCAGAGCACGCCGGTGGGCGGCACCCGCAGCAGCGCGGACGCGGGCCGGCCGTGCCAGGGCTGCCGGACCGCCGCAACCGCGCCCAGGTTGCCCACCCCGGAGCCGCCGTAGCCGCCGGCGTCGGTGTTGAGCAGCTCGCGCCAGCGCCCGGCGAAGGGCAACCCGATCCGGTAGTTCTCGTGCGGCTGGCCGGCGAAGTTCGCCACGCAGGCCAGCACCGAGCCGTCGGATCCGGTGCGCAGGAAGGAGAACACGTTGCCGACGGCGTCGTTGGCGTCGATCCAGGAGAAGCCCTCCGGCGCGCTGTCCAGGCTGTAGAGCGCCGGGGTGGCCCGGTAGGCCCGGTTGAGGTCGCCGACCAGGTCCGCGATGCCCCGGTGAAGATGACCGTGCATCGGGTCGTCCAGGTGGCTCCAGTCCAGCGACCGGGCCTCCGACCACTCCCGGTGCTGGCCGATCTCCTGACCCATGAACAGCAGCTGCTTGCCCGGATGCGCCCACATGTAGGCCAACAGCGCTCGCAGGTTGGCCGCCTTGTTCCACTCGTCGCCGGGCATCCGGGTCCAGAGCGATCCCTTGCCGTGCACCACCTCGTCGTGGCTGATCGGCAGCACGAAGTTCTCGGTGTAGGCGTACACCATGGAGAACGTCATCTCGTTGTGGTGATAGCTGCGGTGGATCGGATCGCGCCCCGCGTAGTGCAGGGTGTCGTGCATCCAGCCCATGTTCCACTTGAAGCCGAAGCCCAGCCCGCCCAGGTGCGTCGGGCGGGTCACCCCCGGCCACGAGGTGGACTCCTCGGCGATGGTCACCACGCCCGGATGGGCCTTGTAGACGGTGGCGTTCATCTCCTGCAGGAACGACACCGCCTCCAGGTTCTCCCGGCCGCCGTAGATGTTCGGCTCCCAGCCGCCCTCCTCGCGGGAGTAGTCCAGGTAGAGCATCGAGGCCACCGCGTCCACCCGCAGGCCGTCGATGTGGAACTCCTCCAGCCAGTACAGCGCGTTGGCCACCAGGAAGTTGCGCACCTCCTTGCGGCCGAAGTCGAACACGTAGGTGCCCCAGTCCAGCTGCTCACCGCGGCGGGGATCCGGGTGCTCGTAGAGCGCGGTGCCGTCGAACCGGGCCAGCGCCCAGTCGTCCTTCGGGAAGTGTGCCGGCACCCAGTCGACGATCACCCCGTAACCGGCCCGGTGCAGGGTGTCGACGAGGTGCCGGAAGTCGTCGGGGGAGCCGAATCGGGACGTCGGCGCGTAGTAGGAGCTCACCTGGTAGCCCCAGGAGCCGCCGAACGGGTGCTCGGCCACCGGCAGCAGCTCGACGTGGGTGAACCCGGTGCGGTCGAGGTACTCGACCAGTTCGACCGCCAGCTCGCGGTAGCTCAGCCCCTGCCGCCAGGACCCGAGGTGGATCTCGTAGACGCTCATCGGCTCGGCGACCGGGTTGGCCGCGTCGCGCCGGCGCACCCACTCCTGGTCACCCCAGGTGTAGTCGGAGTGGTCCACCACCGAGGCGGTGGCCGGCGGGACCTCGGCGCGACGGGCCATCGGGTCGGCCTTCTCTCGCCAGCGGCCGTCGGATCCGAGGATCCGGAACTTGTAGCGGGTGCCCGCCCCGATCCCCGGCAGGAAGACCTCCCACACCCCCGAGCCGCCCAGCGAGCGCATCGGCTGGCCGAGACCGTTCCAGCCGTCGAAGTCGCCGCACACCCGCACACCCCGCGCGGTGGGGGCCCAGACCGCGAAGCTGGTGCCCTGGACCGGCCCACTCGGGGTGTCGTAGCGGCGCACGTGCGCGCCGAGCACGTCCCACAGCCGTTCGTGGCGGCCCTCGCCGATCAGGTGCAGGTCGACCTCGCCGAGGGTGGGCAGCCAGCGGTACGGGTCGTCGGTCTCCGCCAGGTGCTCGCCGTAGCGCACGGTCAGCCGGTAGTCGGACGACTCGTGCGGCAGCAGCGCGGAGAACAGACCGGCCTCGTGCACCTTGCGCAGCGGGTAGGTCTGGCCGTCGATCTTCACCAGCACCGCGTCCGCGTTCGGGCGCAGCGCGCGCACCACCGTGCCACCCTCGGCGGGATGGCTGCCCAGCACCGAGTGCGGATCGTGATGACTACCCGAGACCAGGCGGTCGGTCTCGGTGCTGGCCGGCGGGCAGGCGGGCAGGGTGGTCACGTCGGAAGGCATCGGTACCAAGCGTAGGCCCAGCCGGCCCCGGCCGCGGTTTCTGGCACGACCGCCCGGGGTCAGAGCCTCCGGGTAGGGTTCGCCTGCTCGGTGAGGGGAGGCGTCGCGGTGCTCGCCATCCACGGGCTGTGGTCACGCGGTCGCGGCCTGCTGTTGTGGGGTGAGGACGGCGACCGGCCGGCCCGCGCCGCGGGGCACGCGCTGCGCTCGGCCCGGCCGCACCCGTTCGCGGTGCCCGCCGATCGGCTGACCGCGCTGCACCCCGGACGGCCCGCGCTGGCCACCCTGCTGCTGCCGGCCACCCCGAGCGGGCCGCTGGACTCCCCGGCCCTGGTCCGCGCCGAGCCCCGGCGGCGCACCCGCGCGGCGCCGCGCCTGCTCGCCTGGTCGGTGCCGGTGGTGGTGGTGCACCCGAGCGAGCTGCACGACCCGGTGGACGAGGTCCGATACGGCGAGTCGGTGGCCTACCTGCGCGGTCTGGTCGACCTCGCCGCCGACCTGGCCGCCCGCGGTCGGGTGGCGCCGAGGCTGCTGGAGGCGCCGGGCGCGACCCCGCGCGCGGCCTGGCGGCCGGTGTTCACCGGTCCGGACGCCGGTCTGCCCGCGGCGGCGGTGGCCGCGATGCCGCCGGTGGTGCGCGCCGAGCAGTCCGGGCCGTCGGGGATGGCGGCGCCCACCGACTCCGCCGGCCAGGACGCCGAGGAACTGGTGCGCGACGCGCTGGACGCACTGGTCGACGCGGCGGTGCGGGACCGGCTGGCGCGCGCGGTGCCGGCGGCCACCCCGGCCGTCCGGGAAAAGCGCCGCCGGCCCGGGTCCAGCGCCCCGACCGCGATCCGGAGCTGGGCCGACGCGCTGTCCGGGGGTGACGGCGGGTTCGACGGCGACGCGGCGGAGCTGGCCGGGCTGCGTACGGCGCTGCGTGGTTGGGACGAGCTCGGCCGGTTCGACGTGGAACCGGCCGGCGGGGCGCGGGCCACCTTCCGGCTGGTCGAGGACGAGCCGTTGAGCCCGCGACTGGAGCACGGGGCCGCGCCGAGCTGGGACCCCGCTGAACCAGGCGACACCTGCCCGGACGAGCCGGTGTGGCGGCTGGAGTTCCTGCTGCGCTCGCGAACCGACCACAGCCTGCTGGTGCCGGCCTCGCGGGTGTGGGACTCCCCGGAGACCGTCCGGCGCTGGATCGACGCGCCGCAGGAGGTGCTGCTGGGCGAGCTGGCGCGGGCCAGCGTGATCTACCCGGAGCTGGTCGACGCGCTGCGCACCCCGCGCCCGGTCGGGCGCGAGCTGGACTCCGCGGGCGCGTACCGGTTCCTCGCCGAGGCCGCCGCCCGGCTGGACCAGGCCGGGTTCGGGGTGCTGCTGCCGTCCTGGTGGGGCTCCCGGGCGCGGGTCGGGCTCGCGGTGTCGGCCTCCGGCACACCGAGCGAGGCGGCGGTCGCCAACGGCGGGCTGACCCGCGAGCAGCTCGGCCGGTTCGACTGGCGGCTGGCGGTCGGCGACGACGTGCTCACCGAGGACGAGATCGCCTCGCTGGTCGACGCGAAGGCGCCGCTGGTGCGGCTGCGCGGCCGGTGGGTGGCGGTCGACCCGGAACGGCTGCGCCGGGGGTTGGAGTTCCTGCGCACCGCGCCGACCGGCGCCGCGTCGGCGGTCGAGCTGCTGGCCCTGGCCGCCGGCCAGCCCGACCGGCCGACGCCGCTGCCGATCGTGTCCGCCCAGGTAGACGGCTGGCTGGCCGACCTGCTCACCGGCGCGGCCGAGCGCACGCTTACCCCGGTCGACCCGCCGGCCGGCCTGACCGCCACCCTGCGCCCCTACCAGCGGCGGGGGCTGTCCTGGCTGTCGTTCCTGGCCGATCTGGGCCTGGGCGCCTGCCTGGCCGACGACATGGGGCTGGGCAAGACCGTGCAGCTGCTCGCCCTGGAGACCCGCGACCGGGCCGGCAGCCCCGACGGGACCGAGAGCCGCGACCGGGCCGGCGGCGGCGACCCCGCCGATCGGCCTCCGCCCACGCTTCTGCTGTGCCCGATGTCGCTGGTCGGCAACTGGCAGCGGGAGGCCGCCACCTTCGCGCCCGGGCTGCGGGTACACGCCCACCACGGCGCCGGCCGCTGCCGGGGCGCCGAGCTGACCACCGCGCTGGCCGCCGCCGATCTGGTGGTCACCACCTACGGCACCGCGACCCGCGACATCGACGAGCTGGCCGGCCACCGCTGGCACCGGGTGGTGCTGGACGAGGCGCAGGTGGTGAAGAACAGCCGCTCCCAGGCCGCGGCGGCGGTGCGCCGGCTACGGGCCGGTCACCGGGTCGCGCTGACCGGCACGCCGATGGAGAACCGGCTCTCCGAGCTGTGGTCGGTGATGGACTTCCTCAACCCCGGCGTGCTGGGTAGCGCCGAAGCGTTCCGGCATCGCTACGCCATCCCGGTCGAGCGGTACGGCGATGTCGAGGCGGCCGCCCGCCTGCGCGCGGTGACCAGGCCGTACCTGCTGCGCAGGGTTAAGACCGATCCGGAGATCATCGACGACCTGCCGGAGAAGATCGAGATCATCCAGGACTACCGGCTGACCAGCGAGCAGGCATCGCTCTACCGCACGGTGGTCGACGACATGCTGGAGAAGATCGAGGGCGCGGACGGCATCGCGCGCCGGGGCAACGTGCTCGCCGCGATGGCCAAGCTGAAGCAGGTGTGCAACCACCCGGCGCAGCTGCTGCACGACGGCTCACCGGTCGGCCGGCGCTCCGGGAAGGTGATCCGGCTGGAGGAGGTGCTGGCCGAGATCCTGGCCGAGGGCGACCGGGCGCTGTGCTTCACCCAGTTCACCGAGTTCGCCGACCTGCTGGTGCCGCACCTGTCCGCCCGCTTCGACACGCGCGTGCTCTACCTGCACGGCGGTACCTCGAAGCGACGCCGCGACGAGATGGTCGAGCAGTTTCACTCTGACGACCCGACCGCGCCCTCCATATTCCTGCTCTCGCTCAAGGCCGGCGGCACCGGGCTGAACCTGACCGCGGCCAACCACGTGCTGCACCTGGACCGGTGGTGGAACCCGGCGGTGGAGAACCAGGCCACCGACCGGGCGTTCCGGATCGGGCAGCGGCGCGCCGTGCAGGTCCGCAAGTTCGTCTGCGCGGGCACCCTGGAGGAGCGGATCGACCAGATGATCACCCGGAAGCGGGAGCTCACCGACCTGGTGGTCAGCGATGGGGAGGGGTGGCTCACCGAACTGTCCACCGGCGAGCTGCGCGAGCTGTTCACCCTGTCCGAGGAGGCGGTCGGAGATGAAGGGTGAGGGAGCATCGCAGCGAGCGCCAGCGAGTGAGGAGCGGACCGAGCCGGAATCGACCATGGGGCCGGAGATGAAGGGTGAGGGAGCACGATGAGTGACCCACCGTGGTGGCGGGAGTACTCCGGCGGCGCGCTTCCGGTGGACGGCGGGATCCGGGCGCGCAGTTCACGCGGCGCGATCGGCCGGAGTTGGTGGTCCGGCCGGTTCATCGCGGTGCTGGAGTCGCTCGGTGTGGGCGGGCGGCTCGGGCGTGGCCGGGCGTACGCGCGGGCCGGGCAGGTCGTCTCGATGGAGGTGGACGCCGGCTCGGTGAAGGCGCAGGTGCAGGGCAGCCGGTCCCGGCCCTACCAGGTGCGGCTGGGGGTGAGCACGTATGGCAAGCCCGAGTGGGCGCGGATCGAGCAGGCCATGGCCGACGACGCCTGGTACGCCGCGAAGCTGCTGGCCGGCGAAATGCCCGAGGACATCGAGGAGCGGGTGTTCGGCCCGGTCGGCCTCGGGCTGTTCCCGACCAGCCGGTCCGACCTGAGCATGGACTGCACCTGCCCCGACGACGAGGTGCCGTGCAAGCACCTGGCCGCGGTCTGCTATCTGCTGGCCGAGTCGTTCGACGACGACCCGTTCGGCATCCTGGCGCTGCGTGGCCGCGACCGCGAGACGTTGCTGGCCAACATCCGCGCCCGCCGTGCCGCCGGCCCGTCGGATGCGGGAACCGCCCCGTCGGAAGCGGGCTTCGTCGCCGGCGCCGGGCCGCCCGATTCGTCGGCGCGGCTCGATCACACCGCGCCGCTGGCCGAATGCCTGGACCGCTACTGGAGCGCGCCCGGTCCGCTGCCGGGTTCGCCGGGGCCGGAGACTCCGGTCGACGCGGTGCTCGACGAGCTCCCCCCGGCGGGCCTCACGGTCGGCGGCCGGACGTTATCGGAGTTGCTCCGCCCGGTCTACCGGTCGTTGGGCGAGCCCGAGTGATCTGATATCGGTCGCTATCATGTGATCGGAGGTGGTCGCCATGCCTGACATCCTGATTCGTGACGTGCCGGCGGAGGTGCTTGCCTGCGTTGACGCCAACGCGGCGCGGCTGGGCCTGTCTCGTACCGAGTACCTGCGTCGGCAGATCGCGCAGGTGGCCGCCCGGCAGCCGCGGCAGTGCACCGTGGAGGATCTTCGCCGTACCGCCGAGGTGTTCGCTGACCTGGACGACCCGGAGGTGATGCGGAAGGCATGGGAGTGACGGGCTGGCTGTTGGACAAGTCTGCCTATACCCGGCTGGCCGATTGTCCCGACAGCGCTGTGTGGGCGAACAGGGTGCAACGCGCGCTGGTGCGCATCGCCTCGGTAACTCGCCTGGAGCTCGGGTACTCCGCGCGGTCCGGCCGCGAGCTGCGTAACGACGCCGCCCGTCCTCCACTGTCCTTACTGCCGATCGAGTACCTCACCCCGGCCTCCGAGGGCCGTGCGGTCGAGGTGCAGGCCCTGCTCGCCGACCGAGGGCAGCACCGTGCGCCGTCCATCCCGGATCTGGTCATCGCCGCCGTCGCCGAGCTCGGTGGCCTCACTGTGCTGCACGTCGACAAGGACTACGAGCTGATCGCCGAGCTCACCGGACAATCGGTCGAGCGGCTGCGACTGTAGCGACGTTTCAGCCCTCGTGGTCGCGCAACGCGGCGAGGAACGCCACGAGGTCGGATGGCCCGTCGGACGCCACCGCGTGCACCCGGGTGAGGTCGAGTTCGGCGTAGGCGTGCAACCGCCGCCGCCCGCTCCGCGAGCAGCTCGCGGTCGAGCCCAGAACTCACCGTAGCTCGGCCAACACGTCGCGCTGTGCGGCCTGGATCACCGGACCCGCGTCACACCAGTACCGGACGGCCTCGAGCCGGAACGCGAGGAAGTCGCCGTCCGCCCGCTCGCACACCAGGACACCGTCGCGCGCGGCGCGGTAGCGCAGCAGAGCGCTGGCCCGGCGCAGGTCGGTGAGATCGACCTCGTCCGAGCCGACCGCCCGGCTCAACGCGGTCACCAGTGCGCCTGGATCGGCGCCGGAGTCGTCGTACACCGCGCCGAAGTCCCAGTCCGAACGCGGATGGTGGTCGCCGCGAGCGCGGGAGCCGTGCTGGATGAGCAGCCGCACCCCAGCCATGGCCGGATCATCGGCCAGCCTGGACGCGATCTCCTCCGGGGTCACCGGGGCAGGCTATCGCGTTGCCCGACGCGAGAGCGTGAGTCGGGACGTGATCCCATCCGGCATCGTCGCGGGCCGCCACCACCAGCGCGCCAATGGTCGCGCCGCAACGAACGGACCGCAGTGGCCGGCCCGACCGGCGTGCGCAGCGCCCCGACGAGGACCGGTCGCGGCGAACTGACCTCGCCCGGCCGGTCAGCCGTCGGCGAGCAGCCGGCGCAGCGAGCGCAGCGGCAGCGGCAGCCAGCTCGGCCGGTTGCGCGCCTCGTAGGCGGCCTCGTACACCGCCTTGTCCAGCTCGAACGCGCGCAGCAGTACCGGTTCGTCGCGCGGGTCGTGGCCGGCCATCGCGGCGTAGCCGTCGCAGAACGCCGACCGGTTGCGGGCCGTCCACTCGTCGGCGTGCCAGACGAACTGGCTCTCCGGGGCGCCGTCGTCCCGGTAGGCGGACTCGTCCCACTCCGCGAGCTGGTGGTAGGCGGCGTAGTCGAAGGACCGCAGCATGCCGGCCACGTCGCGCAGAGCTGCGTCCATCCGTCGCCGCTCGGCCAGCGGGCGCGCCGGCTCGCCCTCGAAGTCGATCAGCAGCCACCCGTATGGCGTGCGCAGCGTCTGACCGAGGTGCAGGTCGCCGTGCAGCCGCTGGGTCGTCACCGGGCCGGTGAGGGCGGCCACCTTGTCGTAGGCCGCGCGCAGCGGGGCGGCCAGCCCGGCCAGCTCGGCGACCACCGGCAGGGCTTCGGCCAGCCTGGCGTGCATCGCCCCGGCCAGCTCGACAGCCGAGATCGTGGCGGTACCGAGTGCCCGGGCCAGCTCGTCGTGCGCCATGGCCACCGTCCGGCCGAGGCGGTGGGCCTCGCCGGCGAAGTCACCGCCCACCTCGTCCGCGCGCAGGTCACCCTCGGCGAACAGGTCCCGGATGCTGATCAGTGCCATCGACCAGCCGTCGGCGGAGTTGGCCGCGAAGTCCTGCAGTAGCCCCAGCACGTACTCGCCGTCGTCCAGGGTGGCCTCGACCGCGGCCCGCAGACCGGCCACCTCCGCGCTGCCCACCCCGCGCAAGGCCCGGTGCAACTCCAGATCGGGGTTCATCCCGGGGGCCACCCGGCGGTACATCTTGAGCATCAGCTCCTCGCCGAACGCGACCGAGGTGTTGCTCTGCTCGGCGCTCAGCACCCGTCCGGACAGGTCGGTCGGGATCTCGACGCCTGGTTCCGGGGTGAACCGGACCCAGTCCCGGCGCGCCCCGGCGGCCAGCGCGGACAGCAGCTCGCCGGACAGCTGCGGATCCCAGATCCCGTCGTAGCAAGCCTGGCCGCCGTCCGAGCCGATCCTCACGTGGTCCAGCTCGCCCGGGAGGTCGGTCCGCCGGCCCAGGATGAGCTGGTAACGCTGGACCGCCCCGCCGTCGACGAACTCGACGTCCAGCAGCAGCAGGTCGGCGGTCGGTTCGGCCTCGCGCAGCCTGGTCGAGGCGGCCACCCGTACCGCCGCGATGTGGCGGCCCTTGGCGGCGAACCAGCGTTGGCGGGGCAACCACACGGCCAGCTGTTCGAGCAGTGCGGCGCCGAGCGGGGCGGAACTCATGCCGCCTCCGCGCTGGGGAATGCGTCGGCGGTGCTCATGCGGTCTCCTGGGTGCTGTGGACGGCGAACCAGTAGAAGCCGTGACCGGGCAGGGTCAGCAGGTAGGGCAGCTCGCCGATCCGGGGGAACGGCACCCCACCGGTCAGCTCGTGTAGCGCCCCACCCCGCCAGGCGGACAGGTCCAGCTCCACCGGCTGCGGGAAGCGACTCATGTTGTTCACGCACAGTACGGTGTCGACCGATCCGTCGGCGTGGGGCAGGGACCGCACGTAGGCCAGCACCGCCGGGTTCGACCCGCCGAGCTCGTGGAACTCACCGAGCCCGAACGCGGCATGCCGCTTGCGGATCTCGATCATCCGGCGGGTCCAGTGCAGCAGCGAGGTGGTCGAGTTGATCTGGGCCTCGACGTTGACCGTCTGGTAGCCGTACAGCGGATCCATGATCACCGGTAGGTACAACCGGCCCGGGTCGCAGGCGGAGAAGCCCGCGTTGCGGTCCGGGGTCCACTGCATCGGGCTGCGCACCGCATCCCGGTCGCCGAGCCAGATGTTGTCGCCCATGCCGATCTCGTCGCCGTAGTACAGCACGGGCGAGCCCGGCAATGACAGCAGCAGCGCGGTGAACAGTTCCAGCTGGTTGCGGTCGTTCTCCAGCAGCGGCGCGAGACGACGCCGGATACCGATGTTGGCCTTCATCCGCGGGTCCTTGGCGTACTCCGCGTACATGTAGTCGCGTTCCTCGTCGGTGACCATCTCCAGGGTCAGCTCGTCGTGGTTGCGCAGGAAGATGCCCCACTGGCAGCCGCTCGGGATGGCCGGCGTCTGGGCCAGGATCTCCGAGATGGGAAACCTGTTCTCCCGGCGCACCGCCATGAAGATCCGCGGCATCAGCGGGAAGTGGAAGGCCATCTGGCACTCGTCACCGCCGGCTTCGGCTTCGCCGAAGTACTCCACCACGTCCGACGGCCACTGGTTGGCTTCGGCCAGCATGACCCGGCCGGGGAACTCGTCGTCCATCACCTTGCGACATCGCTTCAGGAACTGGTGGCTCTCGGCGAGGTTCTCGCAGTTGGTGCCGTCGCGTTCGTAGAGGTAGGGCACCGCGTCCAGGCGGAAGCCGTCGATGCCCAGATCGAGCCAGAACCGCAGCACGTCGATCATCGCGTCCTGCACGGCCGGGTTGTCGTAGTTCAGATCGGGTTGGTGGGCGAAGAACCGGTGCCAGTAGAACTGACCTCGGACCGGGTCGTATGACCAGTTGGACTGCTCGGTGTCGACGAAGATGATCCGCGCCTCGGGGTAGCGCGAGTCGTCGTCGGACCAGACGTAGAAGTCACCGTAGTCGCCGCCCGGGTCCCGGCGAGACTCTTGGAACCAGGGGTGCTGGTCGGATGTGTGGTTCATCACCAGATCGGTGATCACCCGGATGCCGCGCTTGTGTGCCTCGTCGAGCAGGTAGACGAGGTCCTCGACGGTGCCGAACTCGGGCAGCACCGCCCGGAAGTCCCGGATGTCGTAGCCGCCGTCGCGCAGCGGCGAGTCGTAGAACGGCGGCAGCCACAGGCAGTCGACCCCGAGCCAGGACAGGTAGTCCAGCTTCTCGGTCAGGCCGCGCAGGTCACCGGTGCCGTCGCGGCTGGAGTCGTAGAACGCGCGCACCAGGACCTCGTAGAACACCGCGCGTTTGAACCAGTGCTTGTCCGGGGGCAGCGACCGGGCGTGGGCGAAGTCGTCGGAGTCCGGCTCGACGACCTCGGTACCGGGTTCGTGGACGTGGGCGGGCTGGGACCCGCGGCTGGGGGAGTCGGGTCGGGCGATCGACATGGGCAGGCTGGGTTCCTTCGGACGGGCGGGCACGGATCGGGTCACCGCGGGTCGCCTCTACAGTGACGCTCTTGCGATGCCCTCGCAGCCTCTGGCGCGGGAGGACCGGAGCGAGGCCGAAGTCGACCATCGAGTCGTGGGGCCGGCATGGGGGAACGGAGGTGACACCGGTGGCGGCAGGGTTGGATCGGGACAGCGAGGTCGTGGCCGAACAGCGGCACGTGGACCGGGTGTACGAGCGGCTTGCCCAGCTGCGTCAGGAGGCCCGGGAGCTGCGCTCGGCGGGCTACGCCAAGGGCCAGGAGCGCCACCCGGGGGCCTTGTTCGAGCGCGACGTGATGGTCTTCCAGGCCAGCCGCATGCTGCGCGAGCTGGAGACCGAGCACGAGGGGCTGGTTTTCGGCCGGCTCGACACCACCTCCGGTCAGGTCCACCACGTCGGCCGGCTCGGAGTGCGCGACCCCGACTTCGAGCCGCTGGTGATCGACTGGCGGGCTCCGGCCGCCGCGCCGTTCTACCGGGCCACCCCCGAGCAGCCGATGGAGGTGGTGCGCCGGCGCACCATCCGCTGCTTCGGTCAACGGGTCACCGATCTGCACGACGACCTGCTGATGCCGGACGCCGCGCCGGAGGACATGGCGGTGGTCGGCGAGGGCTCGCTGATGGCCGACCTGTCCCGGGCCCGGGGCGGGGCGATGCGCGACATCGTGTCCACCATCCAGCGCGAGCAGGACGAGGCGGTCCGCGCGCCGTCCGGCGGGATCACCGAGATCACCGGCGGCCCGGGCACCGGCAAGACCGCGGTGGCCCTGCACCGGGCGGCCTACCTGCTCTACTCCGACCGCCGCCGGTTCTCCGGCGGGGTGCTGGTGGTCGGGCCGTCGCCGGTCTTCATGGACTACATCTCGCGGGTGCTGCCCTCGCTGGGCGAGGACGCCGTGGAGCTGCGCGCACTCGGTGAGGTGCTGGACGGGGTGCGTGCCACCCGGCTGGACCGACCGGCGTTGGCCGAGATCAAGGGCTCGGCCCGGATGCGCAAGTTGCTCCGCGCGGCCCTGGCGGACACCCCGCCCGGGGCGCCCACCGAGCTGCGGATGGTCTACCGGGGCCAGGTGTTGCGGCTGGACGAGGCCACCCTGCGCACGGTCCGCCAGGACGTGCACCGGATGCGGGTGGTGCCCAACCGGGCCCGCCGGGAGGCCGCCGCCGCGGTGCTCGGCGCGTTGTGGAAGGTGGCCCAGGGCACCGGCGAGGAGCTGCTGCGCGAGCGCCGCGAGGTGCTGGCCGCCGACCTGGGTGATCGCACGGAGTTCGACGAGTTCATGGACGCCTGGTGGCCGCCGCTGCGCCCGGCGGCCGTGCTGGGCGCGCTGGGCGACCGGGAGCGGCTGGCCCGGCTGGCCGGCCGGTCGCTGCCCGCCGACGTGGTCACCGCGCTGGCCGCGTCCTGGTCGGTCGCGGCCGGCGAGCCCAGCAGCGGGTCGGTGGCGGCCGGCGCGCCCAGCAGCGGGTCGGTGGCGGCCGGCGCGCCCGCCGGCGAACCGGACTGGTCGGTGGCCGACGTCGCGCTGCTGGATGAGCTGCGGGTGCTGGCCGGCGAGCCCGGGGAGGGTCGGCGCGGTCGGGAGTTCTTCTTCGGCCACCTGATCGTCGACGAGGCGCAGGACCTCTCGCCGATGCAGTGGCGGATGCTGGGCCGGCGCGGCCAGTACGCCAGCTGGACCATCGTCGGTGACCCGGCGCAGAGCTCCTGGCCGGACGCGGGAGAGGCCGGCCGGGCCCGGGAGGCCGCGTTGGGCCGGGTGAAGGCTCGGCGGGGGTTCCAGCTGAGCACCAACTACCGCAACTCCGCGGAGATCTTCGAGCTGGCCGCGTCGGTGGTCGCCGAGCACGTGTCGCCGTCCGAGCTGCCCAAGCCGGTGCGCTCGACGGGCTGGCCACCGGTGGTGCGCGCGGTGTCCCCGCAGACCCTGCGGACCGCCACCGCCGAGGCGGTGGACGAGCTGCTCGCGGCGGTCGAGGGCACCGTCGGGGTGATCACCACGATGGACCGCCGGGGCGAGGTCGCGGGTTGGCTGGTCGACCGCTTGGCCGTCGAGCCGCGGTTGCGGGTGGCCGGCAGCCTGGAGGCCAAGGGCCTGGAGTACGACGCGGTGGTGCTGGTCGAGCCGGCCGAGCTGATCGCGGAGTCATCGACCGGGCGGCGCGCGCTCTACGTCGCGCTGACCAGGGCCACCCAGCGACTGACCGTGCTGAGCAGCACCGACACCTGGCGGTCCTGACCAGCGGCGCTCAGCCCAGGTACTCCCCGGCCCAAGACCCGCTCGACGCGCATGGCCGACCAGCCTCGGCGACCGGCCGCGTCACCCGGCGGTATGCTGGCATACATGAAGCGGACCACGGTGAAACTGCCCGAGGACATCGACCGCGAGATGCGGGACGAGGCGGCTCGACGGGGACTGACGTTGTCCGAGTGGACACGAGAGGCGATCGAAGCGCACCTGCCCCGTCAGCGCGGACAACGCCAGCTCCGGTTCGTCGGCGCGGGTCGAAGCGGTCGGTCGGACATCTCGGCGAGGATCGAGGAGATCCTCGCCGAGGAGTGGCCGATGGATCGCGACCGTGAGTAGCCGCGCTCATCGCCCGGTCGTCGTCGACACCGGTCCGCTGTACGCGGCGGCGGATGTCACTGATCGTTACCACGAGCACTGCGCGGCCCTCCTGACCTCCCACCCCGGTGCTCTGATCGTGCCTCAGCTCGTGGTGGCGGAGGTTGCGTACTTCCTGGGCCGTCGCCTCGGCACTGAGATCGAGTTGCTGTTCCTTGCCGAGCTGGCTTCGGGTGGTCTGTCGACCGAGCCCGTCGTTCCCGCTGATTGGGTGCGGATCACCGAGTTGGTTGCGCGGTACCGCGACTTCCCGTTGGGGACGGTCGACGCATCAATCGTGAGCTGCGCTGAGCGGTTGGGTGTGACCACGGTGGCCACCCTGGACCACCGACACTTCGGCGCGGTCCGGCCGGCGCACGTCAATGCCTTCGAGCTGCTTCCTTGATCGCCTGATCGGGGAGTCACGGGTGGATCTTCGTCCGTTCAGACCCGCAGCACGGTCACCGGCTCGTCCGTGAGCAGGAGCCCGAGATCGTCTGGGTCCGATGTCAGCAACACGGACCCCGGCACCGCCGCGCATTCGGCGGCGACCAGTGCGTCGGCGGTGTTGTGCCCGCCGGTCCGAGCCAACAGGGCACCGGCCAGCCGGCCGATCTCAGGTGGGGTCGCACCGGTGCCGGTGGCCTTGAGCACCCGGTTGACCGGGGCGTCTCGCGGTCCGTCGCGCAGGGTTTCGGCCAGTACCACGACAGGTACCCGCACCTCCACGTTGCGCCGTAGGGCCTCGCGGAGCTGCGCCCGGACCCTTGCGTCGCCGCGTGCCCAGCCGATCACCGCACCGGCGTCGAGGATCAGCCGGTTGGCCGTCCGAGTTCGCGCCATTCCGTCGCCACCTTCCGCGCGAGCTCGTCCGGAACGGAACCGAACTCGGCGTCCATGTCGTCGAGCAGCCGGGCCATGCGCAGGTGCTGTAGACGGGCCCGCAATGCCTCGTTCATCAGCCCGGATAGTCCGCCCCGGCCGCTCAGCTGTCGAGCCTCGGCGACCAACTCGGGATCCAGGCTCAACGACACCTTTTCGACAGCCACCCGCTCATCCTACCGCAGGAAGCTGTATCGCACCTTCAGTACTACTCAGGCCCGCACGTGCAGGATGTGCGCGACGTGCCGCCATGGCTCCAGGCGCACGTAGTTGGCCTGCCCCCAGTGGTAGGTGTCGCCGCTGACCTCGTCGTACACCTCGAACCGTTGTTCCGGGTGCAGTCCGAGCGCGGGCATGTCCAGCCAGGCGGTGCCGTCCTGGGCGGTCTCCGGGTCGAGGGTGACCACACAGATCACCGTGTCGCCGCTGACCGGGTCAGTCTTGGAGTAGACCAGCAGCGCGTCGTTGTCCACATGGTGGAAACGCAGCTCGCGCAGCTGACGCAGCGCCGGGTGCGCCCGGCGGATCTCGTTGAGCCGGGTCAGCCACGGTTGCAGCGAGTTGCCCGAGGCCAGGGCGGCGTCGAAGTCCCGGGGCCGCAGCTGGTACTTCTCCGAATCGAGGTACTCCTCGCTGCCCGGGCGGACCGCCTGGTGCTCGTAGAGCTCGTAGCCGGAGTACACCCCCCAGGACGGCGAAAGGGTGGCGGCCAGCGCGGCCCGCAGCGCGAACATCCCGCGACCGCCGTACTGCAGCGAGGCGTGCAGGATGTCCGGGGTGTTGACGAAGAAGTTGGGTCGGCACTCGTCGGCCCGGTTGGCGTGCTCCAGCGCAAACTCGGTGAGCTCCTGCTTGCCGGTGCGCCAGGTGAAGTAGGTGTATGACTGGGTGAAGCCCAGCCGGGCCAGCCCGTACAGCCGCGCCGGCCGGGTGAACGCCTCGGCCAGGAACAGCACGTCCGGATGGGTGGACTTCACCTGCCAGATCAGCCACTGCCAGAAGTTCGGCGGCTTGGTGTGTGGGTTGTCCACCCGGAAGATCCGCACCCCGTGGTCGGCCCAGTACCGGCAGATCCGCAGTACCTCGGCGTACAGCCCGTCCGGGTCGTTGTCGAAGTTGATCGGGTAGATGTCCTGGTAGCGCTTGGGCGGGTTCTCCGCATAGGCGATCGAGCCGTCCGGGCGGGTGGTGAACCATGCCGGGTGCTCGGTCACCCACGGGTGGTCCGGAGCGGCCTGCAGCGCCAGGTCGAGCGCCACCTCCATGCCGAGCTCCCGGGTCCGCTCGACGAAGCTGTCGAACTCCCCGATGTCGCCCAGCTCGGGGTGGATGGCGTCGTGCCCGCCCAGCCGGGAACCGATCGCCCACGGTGAGCCCACGTCGCCGGGTCGCGCGTCGGGGTTGCCGCCGGGCAGCTCGGGGGTGTTCGGCCCCTTGCGGTTGACTTCGCCGATCGGGTGGATGGGCGGCAGGTAGACCACGTCGAAGCCCATGGCCGCGGCGCGCTCGAGCTGGACCACGGCGTCCTTGAGCGAGCCGTGGCGTCCGGTGTTGGCCGCCGAGCGCGGGAAGAACTCGTACCACGCGGCGAAGCGCGCCCGCTCGCGGTCGGCCATGACCGGGACGACCGGCGCCGACCAGGTGGCGTCGGCCCGGTCGAGGTGCGTGTCCATCAGCGCCTCGAGCGCGGC
>JBQTKB010000046.1:0-97819 GCA_052386505.1 Pseudonocardia sp. | reverse complement strand
CGGTCGATCCAGATCGGCGGGATGAACTCGGGCAGCCCGTCGCGGATGCGGACCATCCACTCGGTGCGGTGGATCTGGCGGTGATGGACCTTGCACAGCATGACGCAGTTGTGCAGGGCGGTCTCGCCGCCGTCCTCCCAGGCCACGATGTGGTGCACCTCGCACCACGACCGCGGTCGGCCGCAGCCGGGGTGCGCGCAACCAAGATCTCTGGCGGCCACTGCCCGGCGGAGCCCGTCCGGGACGTCCGGGTCAGCCGGCCGACGTCGAGGGGTTGGCCGGCGCCACCGAGTACCACGGGAATGACCGCCGCGTCGCAGGCGAGCATCCGCATCATCGTCGCTGAGGGGCTGCCGGCGAAGTCGAGCATGGCGGCGCGGGCTCGAGCTTCCAGGTCTTCGAGTCGGATGAGCACGTTCACCTGTGGGCGGTGTCCGCCGCATTCGGGTAGCTCGCCGTGGTGGAGCACGTATCCGCAGATGTCGGCCACTGCCTCGGCTTGACGCTGTCCGAGGCCGCGGTCGTCATCTTTCGTGCGGGGCTTGGCGTGGGCGTCGATGGCAGTGACGATGGCCTCGAACATCGCCGCGTCGTCGATCCGTGCCTTCAACGCGCCGCCGCCGCTGCCGCGTCGTGTCCAGTGCAGCTCGTTGACCCCCGCCAGCTCCGAGTCGTCGGGTTCGGCGCCGTCGGCGTCCAGCTTTTCGACCAGCGCGGCGCCCCAGGCGGCCAGCTCGGGCGGAGTGTAGAGCGACGCCTTCGCGGCCAGCTCGACCTCGACGGCTGCCCATACCGGCGGTGAGCCGCTGGGCGGACGCCGACTCCAGCGCCTTGGCGATGACCTCGACGTGCCGCAGGCTCGCCTGCCCGCTCCCGAAAGCGGCCGCGGTGGCCGGCAGCCGGGCGGGCAGGGTGGCGCCATCGAGCCCGATCCGGGGGCAGACCTGCTCGGCGGCGAGCAGCCGGCGGCGAGCCTCGAACCGTTCCCAGCCGGCCAGGTCGCACAGCGCCGAGACCGGCGTCCGGTAGCCGCGCTCGGCGAACGCGCCCCGCCGCTGCAGCTCCGACACCGCGCCGACCACCGCCTATCCAACCGGCGCGCCGCCCCCTCACACACCCCGAGTACCGACAACAGCACCTCGTCGGACGCAGCCCGCCCGGCGGCGGCGCACAGCACGTCGATCGCCTCGGTGAGCAGGCGGCGTGCCTCGGGGAACGCGGCGTCCATGACCCCAACGTACCCGAACATACGTTCGAATATGGGTCCCTCGTCGCAGCTCAGGTGCCGTTCGGCGATGCTCTCACCGGAGTTCGGCACAGCCGTAGCACGGTGTCGCCCACGGTCGCGGTATGTCCCGCCGGGTCCGCGGTCCACCGGGGTCGGCGTCGGCGGTGACCACCTGCCAGGTCGCCGGGTCGTACTCGGCCTCGACGTACCGGCCGGCGCCCGACGGGTCTTCGACGGTACCCCGGCTCAGGCCGCGCAACGGCTCGGCGTCGGCGACAAACCGGGGCGCCACCACCCTGTCGCGCCCCGCACTGGTTCGCCAACCTCGGACCGGTAGCGACCGTGCTCCTGTGCCTGTTCGGCCGGGAGGGTGAGCGGCTGCATGTACGGGCGGATCTGGCGGCGAATGCCGACCGCCCGTCGGTGAGCGGCGGCTCGACCGCTCGACAGTCGCAGCCACTCAGCTCGGCGGCCCGAAGTGACCGTCTGGCGAGTCCGCCGTTCACTCGACCGTGGGCGGGGCGTGACGTCTCGTAGTCTCGGTTCGGTAACGGAGTTGCTTCCCCGAGCAACCCCCGGTGTCGCCCCCACGGCACCGACAATGTCGCTCCCCGACATCGAAGGACCCCGCGTGCCAGTAGTAGGTCACCACCGCACCGAAGGCCGGACGGCCGGACGGGCCGGTCGACGGCGGCCGCCGGCCGGCGGGGAGTTCGGCGTCGCGGAGCTGCTGGCCCGGGTCCAGCGCGAGACCGCCTCGGCGGGGCGGTTGACCGTCCCGGTGCAGCGGTCCCGGCCGCCGCGGGACTCACGGGGCGTGGAACCGTCAACCGTCCGGATGCCGGCACTGACCGCCGCCCCTTCCCCGCGAGACCCGGGCATGGTCGGCCCGATCGGCGTCGCGGTCAGCCGGGCCGCCTCGGCGGGACCGGCCGACGAGGTCGGTGCGGCGGGGCCGTTGCGCGGCGAGCATCGCGCGCTGACCGAGCGGCAGCAGGTCGTGGGCCGCTGGCTCGCCGGTGCGTTCTCCGCCGCCACCGCGCTGGCCGTCATCGGTTCGGTGGCCGGTGAACGGGCGATCGTCGGTGATCCGGACCTGGCCGGCGCCGCCACGGCCGGCGCCGCCCCGCCGCTGCCCGCGATCGCGCCGCCCGCGCCCGACCCGCTGGTCGCCCTACCGGCCGAGGCTCCTGAGGAGCAGAAGGACGACACCGAGCGCCCAGCCCGTGCAGAGTGCGCCGGACGGCCGGGACAGGTGCTGGACCTGGTGAACTGGAAGCTCACCCTGCCCACCGGGTCGAGCAGCAGCCCGGCCGAGGTCGAGGGCCAGCGGTTGAGGTCGTTCAGCAGCGCGGACTGGTTCAACGTCCGCAAGGACTGCGCGGTGGCGTTCCGGGCCCCGGTCAACGGCGTGACGACCTCAGGCTCGAAGAACCCGCGCTCGGAGCTGCGGGAGATGTCTCGCGGCGGCACCGACAAAGCCAGCTGGTCGTCCACCTCGGGCACCCACACGATGGTGGTCAAGGAGGCGTTCACCAAGCTGCCCACCGGCAAGCCGCACCTGGTCGGCGCGCAGATCCACGACGCGGAGGACGACGTCACGGTGTTCCGCCTGGAGGGCAGCAAGCTCTGGGTGACCAACGGCGACGAGACCCACCACGCGCTGGCCACCAGCAACTATGTGCTGGGCACCCCGTTCGAGGCGAAGTTCGTGGTGAGCGGCGGCCAGACCAGGGCCTACTACAACGGGCGGCTGGTCACCACCATCACCAAGGACTACACCGGCGCCTACTTCAAGGCCGGCGCCTACACCCAGGCCAACTGCGAGAACGCCGCCCCGTGCGACAGCGGTAACTACGGCGAGACGCTGGTCTACGACCTGAAGGTTACCCACAAGCCGTAGGGTTCACGAGAGGGTTGCGGCGGTCGCCGGCGGTGCGGGGTGGTCCATCCGCACCCACCAGAGGCGCCCGGCCGGCAGACCGGACTCCCACAGGTGTCGGGCGGCCTGGTACATCGCCGTCGTCCTGCCTACCCGGCGCGGGCCGAGGATCAGCTCGTACCGGTGCGGTGTCTGGTTGATCCGCCGCCACAGCAGGTCGGCCAGCGGGCGCTCGACTGGCGGGGCTTCACTGTGGCGGATCGGCGAGGGCTGTCATGCGCCTCAGCCTTCGATGAGCCGACCGCGGTCCATCGCCCAGCGGCGGGTGACCCGCACCGCGTCGAGCATTCGCCGGTCGTGGGTGACCAGCAACAGGGTGCCGGGGAACGAGTCCAGAGCCTGCTCCAGTTGCTCGATGGCCGCCAGGTCTAGGTGGTTGGTCGGCTCGTCGAGCACCAGCAGGTTGACCTCGCGGGCCTGCAGCAGGGCCAGCGCCGCGCGGGTGCGTTCGCCGGGGGACAGCGAGGCCGCGGTGCGGGTCACGTGCCCGGCGGTCAGTCCGAACTTGGCCAGCAGCGTGCGCACCTCGGCGGTGGGGCGGTCCGGACCGTCAGCGGCGCCGCCTCCCGACAGCGCCGCGCCGAACGCGTCGACCAGCGGATCGTCGCCGAGGAACGCGCCGCGGGCCTGGTCGACCTCGCCGACCCGCACGCCGGGGCCGAGGGTGGCGGTGCCGGCGTCCAGCGGCAGCCGGCCGAGCAGCGCGGCCAGCAGCGTCGATTTTCCCGAGCCGTTGGCCCCGGTCAACGCGACCCGGTCGGCCCAGTCCAGCTGGGCGTCGACCGGGCCCAGGGTGAACCCGCCCCGCCGGACCACCGCCCCACGCAGCCCGGCCACCACCGCGCCCGAGCGGGGCGCCGCGGCGATGGTCATCCGCAGCTCCCACTCCTTGCGCGGCTCCTCGACGACCTGCAGGCGTTCCAACCGCCGGTCGGTCTGGCTTGCCTTGGCGGCCTGCTTCTCGCTGGTCTGGCCCCGGTGGTGGCGGATGAACTTGTCCCGCTCCGAGCCGCTGTTCGCCGAGCGGCGGGCGTTGCGTACCCCCTTGGCCATCCAGGACCGCTGCATCCGAGCGGTGGCCTGCAGCTCGTCGACCGTGTCGGAGTACTGCTCGTAGGCTTCCCGGGCGTGCCGGCGGGCCACCTCCCGCTCGTCCAGGTAGGCCTGGTAACCGCCTTCGTAGACGCCGACCCGGTGCTGCGCGAGGTCCAGCTCCACCACCCGGTTCACCGTGCGGGCCAGAAACTCCCGGTCGTGGCTGACGATCATCAAGCCGATGGTCGATTTCGGGCTCGTTCCGCTCCTCCCTCGCTGGCGCTCGGTCGATTCTCGCTCGCCCTGCATCTCCGCGGGCGAGCGTTGCCGCGCGACGAAGTCCTCCAGCAGAGCGAGGCCGTCCAGGTCGAGGTCGTTGGTCGGCTCGTCGAGGAGCAGTACGTCGTACCGGGAGGCCAACAGCGCGGCCAGCCCGGCCCGGGCGGCCTGCCCGCCGGACAGCGACGTCATCAGCGCCTCGGCCGGGTCCGCGCCGGCCACGACCGGGACGGCGCCTCCAGAACCGGCGCCTCTGGAACCGGCGCCTCTGGAACCGGCGCCTCCGGAACCGACGGCGCCTGTGGTGCCGGCACCCAGCCCGACGTCGGCGAGCACCGCGCCGATCCGGTCGTCCAGGTCCGCGCCCCCCAGCGCCAGCCAGCGTTCCAGCGCGACGGCGTAGGCGTCGTCGGCGCCGGCCGCGGCGGAGGCCAACCCGTCGGCCGCCGCGTCCATCTCCCGTTGGGCCCGAGCCACGCCGGTCCGCCGGGTGAGGTAGCCGCGCACGGTCTCGCCGGGCACCCGCTCGGGCTCCTGGCGCAGCAGTCCCACTACGGCCTGCGGCGGAGCCAGGGTGACCCGGCCGTCCTCGGGGGTGTCCACTCCGGCCAGCAGCCGCAGCAGGGTGGACTTGCCCGCCCCGTTCGCCCCGACCAGCCCGACCACATCGCCCGGCGCAAGGACCAGGTTCAGTCCGCTGAACAGGGAGTGGCCGCCGTGGCCGGCGGCCAGGCCGGTGGCCTGCAGGGTCGCGCTCATGTCGCGGGCGACGCTACCGGCACCCCGGGCGGAGATTCGAGCGGGTTTCGACATCGATCCGGCCGGCGGGCCGAGACCCTGTGTTCCCGCGGGTGGCGAAGCTCCGCGTGGGGTTGGCCGCCGCGGTGCGGGGGTAACTTCGGTGACATGACCCAGGTACCGAACATCACCCTCAACAACGGCGTCGAGATCCCCCAGTTCGGGTTCGGGGTATTCCAGATTCCGCCGGCCGACACGGCGAAGGCCACCCTGTCGGCGTTCGAGGCCGGCTACCGGCACGTCGACACCGCGCAGATGTACCAGAACGAGGAAGGTGTCGGGCAGGCCATCGCGGACTCCGGCCTGGCCCGGGACGAGGTCTTCGTGACCACCAAGCTGAACAATGACGGGCACGGCACCGAGTCGGCGGTCTCGGCGCTGGAGGCGAGCCTGCGACGGCTGAAGCTGGACCACGTCGACCTCTACCTGATCCACTGGCCGATCCCGGCGAAGGACCTCTACGTCCAGACCTGGAAGGGCTTCGAACGGTTGCTGGCCGACGGGAAGGCCCGCGCGATCGGGGTGTCGAACTTTCAGCCGGAGCACCTGGACCGGCTGGCCAGAAAGACGAAGGTCGTCCCGGCGGTCAACCAGATCGAGCTGCACCCGCGGCTGGGCCAGGTGGAACTGCGCAAGTACCACGAGCAGCACGGCATCGCGACCGAGGCGTGGAGCCCGATCGGCCAGGGCGACTCGCTGACCGAGGACCGGATCGTGGAGCTGGCCGAAAAGTACGACCGCAGCCCGGCGCAGATCGTGCTGCGCTGGCACATCCAGCACGGCAGCATCGTGTTCCCGAAGTCGTCGAACCCGGAGCGGATGCGGGAGAACATCGACGTCTTCGGCTTCGAGCTCACCGACGACGACATGACCGCGATCGACAGCCTCAACCAGGAGAAGCGTCGCGGCCCGCACCCGAACCTGTTCGGCGCCTGATCCTGGGCTGCGCGCGGCGGGCCCGCCCGGCCGGACGGTCGCCGACCCGCGCGCTCGGGGGGTTCGCGACGATGCCGGGGTGAGCGAGCATCGCGCGTGGGACCTGACCGGCCTTCCGGTCGCCGACCGTCCCGATCTGCTGGCCGAACCGGTCCGGACGTTCCTGGCGGCCGACCCGGGGCTGGCCGCGGCCGTCCAGGTCGCCGAGATCGACCCGGAACTGGCCGACACCGCCGCGTTCTGCGAGCGCTACCGGGTGCGCCTCGACGAGTCGGCCAACTGCGTTGTGGTGGCCGGACGACGTGCCGGGGAGACCCGGCTGGCAGCCGCGGTGGTGCTGGCCACCACCCGCGCGGACGTCAACGGGACGGTGCGGCGGCTGCTCGACGCGCGCAAGGCGTCCTTCGCCGGCCGGGAGGCCGCCTGCGAGGCCAGCGGGATGGAGTACGGCGGGATCACTCCGATCGGGCTGCCCGCCGGCTGGCCGCTCTACCTGGACCCGGCGGTGGCCGCCGCGCCCACGGTGGTGATCGGCTCCGGGCTGCGACGCAGCAAGCTGCTGGTCGCGGGGGCGGCGCTGGCCACCCTGCCCGGGGCCGTCGTGGTGGACGGGCTGGCCGTACCGCGGCCCAGCGGTCCGGGCCCCGGGCCGGCGCGGTGAATCCGTCGACCGCGCAGGCCCGGCTGCTGGTGGACGAGCTGTGTGCGCACGGGGTCACCGATGCGGTGCTGTGCCCCGGATCGCGCAACGCGCCGCTGTCGTTCGCGCTGCACCGCGCCGACTCGGCCGGCCGGCTGCGGCTGCACGTGCGGATCGACGAGCGTGGCGCCGGGTTCCTCGCGCTCGGGCTGGCCCTGGGCTCCGGGCGGCCGGTGCCGGTGGTGTGCACCTCGGGGACGGCGGCGGCCAATCTGCACCCCGCGGTCCTGGAGGCCGGGCACGCCGGGGTGCCGCTGCTCGTGCTGACCGCGGACCGGCCGCCGGAGCTGGTCGGCACCGGGGCCAGCCAGACGATCCACCAGTCCGGGCTCTACGGGCCGGCGCCCCGGATGGCGGTCGATCTCGCGGTCGCCGGCCGGCCCGGGGGTGACCCGGCCGCGGGGCGGGCAACGGTCCGGGCAGCCGTCGCCGCCGCGCTCGGCCGGTCGGGTCCGGGCGGCCCGGGCCCGGTCCACCTGAACATCCCGTTCGCCGAGCCCCTCGTGCCCACCCCGGAGCCCGGTAACGGCGAGCCGGGCGGTAACGGTGGGTCGGGCGGTGACGGGCGGCCGGGCGGCGGTGGGTCGGGCGGTGACGGGCGGCCGGGCGGGGACGGGCGGCCGGGCGGGGACGGCTTCGACGGTGGTGGGGTGGCGCTGCCGTTGGCGCCGGACCGGGCGACGGTGGTGATCGGGGGCAGTGTGCCGGAGGGGACCCCGGCGCTGGTGGTCCCGGATGGCGTGCCGGTGATCGCCGAGCCGTCGTCGCCGCTGTGGCCGCGAGCGTTGCGGGCCGGGCCCTGGCTGCTCGGGGAGGGCGGGCCGCCGCGCCCGGCGCAGGTCCTGCTGCACGGGCGCCCCACGCTGCACCGGGCGGTGACCAGGCTGATCGCCGATCCGGCGGTCGAGGTGTACGCCGTGGCGGGCACCGGGGTCGCCGGCTGGCCGTCGGCGGTCCGGGCGGTCGGGCACCCGCCGGTGCTGGTCCCGCCCGTCGGGTGGAGCCGCCGATGGGCCACCGCCGATCTTGCGGCGGCACGCGCGATGGACGCCGCGCTCGCCGCGACGCCGGGCGCGCCGTCGGCCGCCGGACCGGACACCGGGCGCGGGACGCCCACCGGGCTGGGCACGGCCGCCGCGCTGCTCGCCGCACTGCCCGACGGCGCGGTGCTCACCCTCGGATCGTCCAACCCGGTGCGCGACGTCGCCCTGGCCGCCCGGCCCCGCGCGGGGGTGACGGTGCTGGCCAACCGCGGTGTCGCCGGCATCGACGGCACGTTGTCCACCGCCATCGGCGCCACCCTGGCCCACCAGGCTCGAGGTGGCGGACCGGGGTTCGCGCTGCTCGGCGACCTCACCTTCCTGCACGATGTCACCGGGCTGATCCTGGGTCCCGACGAGCCGCGGCCGGATCTGACCATCGTGGTGCTCAACGACGCCGGCGGCGGGATCTTCTCGCTGCTCGAGCAGGGCGCGCCGGAGCACGCCGACGGGTTCGAGCGGGTGTTCGGCACTCCGCACCGGGTGCGGCTGGCCGACGTCTGTGCCGGTACGGGTGTCGCCCACCGCGTCGTTGCCCACCCGGAGGAGATCGCCGGCGCGCTGGCCGGAGGGTCGGGCATCCGGGTGCTGGAGGTGCCGGCCCGACGCGACGGACTGCGGGAGGGCCACGCGGAGCTGCGGGCGATGGTCGAGCAGGCCGTCCGGCACGCCCTGGACCCGACCCGCTGACTGCGACCCTGGCCTTCTGGGCGGACGATCGGTGCCCGCTACGGTGCGCGCAGGACGTGGTGGGTACTGATCCGGCGCCAGACGACATGCGGTTCGCCTGGCTTGATCTCTCCTCCGTACTGCCAGGTGGCGCGCCCGTTCGGGGCCCAGGTGTACTCCCAGATGTCTGCGGTACCCCGCACCCGCTTAACCCGGAGGCCGGGCCGGAACGGTTCACCGGCCGCGAGATGGGCGACGAACATCGCCACGGCGTCGCGAAAGCGCGTCCGCTGGTCGGGCGTCAGCCGAGCCCAGTCGGCGTCGAACCGGGGCAGCCTCTGGAACGTCGACACCGGCTATCGCAGCCAGTCCAGAAACTGCTAGTTCTTGGCGGCGGCCTCCCGCACCTCGGTGTCCGGGTCGGAGTCGGCTACCACACCGCACCCGGCGAACAACCGCGCGGTCATACCGGACACCTCAGTGCACCGCAACGCCACCCCGAGCTCGCCGCCGCCGTCCGCGTCCAGCCAGCCGACCGGCCCGGAGTAGCGGCCCCGGTCCATCGCCTCCAGCTCGGCGACCAACCGCAGCGCTGGCTCCCGGGGGGTACCGCCTACGTGTCCGGAGGACGAGGCCCTGGCCACATGTCCGGACGGGCGGCGGGTCGACCACCCGGCCAGCCTACCGGGCCGTGCCCGGATCGGACCGGATGGCGAGGCGTCCGGGATGGATCACCGCGGTCCGTACCGCCGGGCCGGCGGGTCCTCCGGCCGCGGAGTTGCGTCCACCCGCCCGTACACTCGTCGGCGATGAGTTCGAGTTCCGGGACCGCCACCCCGGGCACTGCCGGTGCCGGGGCCGTTGGCGCGGCCGAGCCGCCCACCACCACTCCCGACACCGCCCCCCTCGGCACGCCCGAGCAGCCCACTCGTCCGGTCCGGCGCGGTCTGCTGATGGAGGAGTTCACCGGGTTGGCGCTGCCGGTGGTCATGCCGCTCGTGCGCCGGCTTCCCGCGGTGATCCTGGTGATCACCGCGCTGTGCACCTCGGTGGCCGTGCTGGTGCTCGTCGGCGCCGCCCGCGACGACGCCGCGATCGACGCGGACCCTGCGGTGGCCACCGCCGAGGTGCTGCCCGGGTCCGACTTCCGCCGCACCCTCGTCCGGTTCACCACCGTCGACGGCACGCTGGTGCTGCCGGAGAAGGGGGTGTTCTACCCGCGCGGGCTGGAGGCGGGCCAGATCGTCCGGGTGGAGTACAGCCGCGCTCAGCCCGAACTGGTGCGGGTGCTCGGTCGGGACCACTCCACCGGCTATCTCCCGATCGGGCTGCTGATCCTCGGGCTGTGGGTGACGCTGCTGCCGCTCGCCTTCTGGTTGCGGGCCCGGCAGCTGGTGCGGCTGGAAGCCGCCGCCGAAGCGGCCGAGGCCGCCGCTCAGGCCGCCGAGGCCGCGGAAGCGGGGATCGCCGCGGAAGCGGGGATCCGGCCCGAGGTCGAGATCCGGCCGGTCGCCGACCGGGCTGCCGAACCGACCCGTACCGCCGAACCGACCCACACCGCCGAACCGACCCACACCGCCGAACCGACCCGCACCGCGCGACGGGAGCCGGTTCCGGGTGCCGCCGGTCGGGAGCCCACCGGCCGGGAGTAGCCGCCGGTCGGGAGTCGACCGGCCGGGAGTAGCCGCGGGTCAACCGGCGGGCTGGCTGGCCGTGCCACGCGCGGCCGACCACCAGTCGACCAGCTCGGTTACCGCCGAAGGGGCCACGACCAGCAGGCCATCGGTCGGCCGAACGGTCGGCCGCCCGCGCTCGTCCAGCACCGCCGCGCCCGCTTCCAGCGCCAGCGCCAACCCGGGCGCCACCTCCCGCTCCCGGCACCGGGGCAGCACGGTGGCCACCGCGTGCCCGAGCGCGACCTGGGTGATCGCCAGCCCAGCCGAGCCGAGCACGCGGACCTCCCGCCCGGCCCCGGCCACCTGGCCCAGGAAGGTGCTCAGCCCCGGCCACCCGTCCTGACCGGCCAGCTCCGTGCACACCGGCAGGCCCGGCACGGGTGGGTAGGGCGCCGGTTCGCCGGTCCCGGCCAGCCGCACGGGCATGCCGTTGGCCCGCATGCCCCGGCCCCGGGCCGCCGCATAGATCTCCGCCCGACTCGGGTCGGACAGCACCCCGACCACCGGACCGCGTTCGTCCAGCAGGGCCAGTCCGAACGCGTACCAGGGCAGTCCGGCGACGAAGTTCGTGCCACCGTCGATCGGCGACACCACCCAGCGGTAGCGGGACTCCCGTGCGCCGCGCGGCTCGTGCAGCCCGTCGACCAGCGGAATGTCCGGGAACGCCGCGGTCAGTACCCGCCGGGTGTGCCGCTCGAGTGTGCGTTCGGTGTCGGTGACCCAGTCGAACGGGTGGGCCGGGTGGGCAGCGCCGCCGTTGCCGCGCCGTCCGCCACGGTCGGCGGTGGCGGCCATGACTTCGGCCGCGTCGTTGGCCAGCCGACCGGCCACCTCGAGGGCATGGGAGAGCAGGCCGGGGTCGGTCGGCTCGGCCAGGTCGAGCTGGGCCGCGCGGACCCCGGACTGGCCCGGCAGGGCCTGCCGGCGCAGCTGCGGGGGTGGGAAGGGATCGGTCATGTCGACTCAGCGTGGCCGCGTCCGGTGTCTCGGGCACGTCCGCCGGGTGACGTGTCGCGGATCACCAGCGCAACAGGCGCCGCTCGAGGGCCGGTGTCACCGGCTGAGCCGGGCGGCCAGGTCCGCGGCGGCGCGCCGGTCGCCGCCCGGTCGACGCTCAGTCCGGCGATCGCCACCTTCCCGTCGACGACCCCAGGGTGACGGGAGGGTGCCGAGCCGCTGACGCCGGGTGGTGGCCGACCGCACACCGAGCGTGTGAGATGTTGTCGTCGAGTTGGGCGGGCAGTCACATCGAGGCCGCTTGGCCGGAGGTTCGGAGGACAACACTGCGAGGGTGCGCGTCGCCATCGTGTCCGAGTGTTTCCTGCCCACCGTCAACGGCGTGACCAACTCGGTGCTGCGGGTGATCGAGCACCTGCGGGCCGGCGGTCACCGGGTGCTGGTGATCGCCCCCGGGGTCGGCGAGCCGACCAGCTGGCAGGGGGTGCCGGTGATCCGGGTGCCGGCGCTGGAGCTGCCGGTGGTCAACTCCATGCCGGTCGGCCTGCCCACCCGGCGGGTGCTCACCGCGCTGCGTGAGTTCGCCCCGGACGTGGTGCACCTGGCCGCCCCGTTCGTGGTCGGCGCCCGGGGTCTGGCCGCCGCCCGCCGGATGAGGATCCCGACGGTGGCGATCTACCAGACCGACGTGGCGGGCTTCGCCACCTCCTACGGCCTGGGGCTGACCGCCCGGGCGGCCTGGCGGTGGACCTGCCGGCTGCACTCGCTGGCCGACCGCACCCTGGCCCCGTCGAGCTGGGCGACCGATGCGCTGCGTTCACGTGGTGTGCCCCGGGTACACCGGTGGGCCCGGGGAGTCGACATCGCCCGGTTCCGCCCGTCCCGGCGCAGCGAGGCCCTGCGGCGGCGGCTGGCCTCGAACGGTGAGTTGCTGGTCGGCTACGTGGGCCGGCTCGCTCCGGAGAAGCAGGTCGAACGGCTCGCCGCGCTGGCCGGTGACCGTCGCCTCCGGTTGGTGATCACCGGTGACGGGCCGAGCGAGCCGCGACTGCGCGAGCTGCTGCCGGGGGCGGCGTTCCTCGGTTTCCGGGAGGGCACCGAGCTGGCCCAGGTGTACGCCTCGCTGGACGTCTTCGTGCACACCGGCCCCTCCGAGACGTTCTGCCAGGCGGTGCAGGAGGCCCTGGCCAGCGGGGTGCCGGTGATCGCCCCGGACGCCGGGGGGCCTCGTGACCTGGTCGCCCCCGGACGCACCGGCTACCTGGTGCCGCCGGGGGTGGACCCGGGCGACCCGGAGTCGGCGGCGGCGCTGCGGGCGGCGGTCGACGCGCTGGCCGATCCGGCCCGGCGGCGGGCCTGCGGGCTGGCCGCCCGCCGCTCGGTGCTGCGTCGGGACTGGACCTCGGTGTGTGACGAGCTGGTCGCGCACTACGGCGTGGTGATCGGCGGCGCCGAGGGCGGCGATACCGGGCCCGCTCCCGGAGCCGGCCGAGCCGACCGCGCCGGTCGAGCTGGCCGCGCCGGTCGAGCCGGCCGCGCCGGTCGCGCCGGACGAGCCGCCTGACCGGCGACTCGGCCGTCCCGCGATGCGCATCGTCCAGCTGGCGAACTTCTACGGCCCCCGGTCGGGCGGCCTGCGGACCGCACTGCACCACCTCGGCGCCGGATACGTGACCCGGGGCCACGAGGTGGTGCTGGTCGTGCCCGGGCCCGGGCGGACCGACGAGACGCTGGACACCGGGGTCCGCCGGATCACCCTCCCGGCGCCGAAGCTGCCCGGCACCGGTGGCTACCGGGCGGTCGACCCGTGGCGGGTTACCCGCCAGCTGGAGCGACTGGGCCCTGATGCGCTGGAGGTCTCCGACCGGCTCACCCTGCGCGGCCTGGGCACCTGGGCGTCCCGGCACGGGGTGCCCAGCGTGGTGATCTCGCACGAGCGGCTGGACCGGCTGCTGGCCCAGTTCGGCGTGCCGCCGGGGCTGGCCGTGCGAATGGCGGACCGGGCGAACAGCCGGATGGCGGCGCACTACGACACCGTGGTCTGCACCACCGGCTTCGCCCGCGAGGAGTTCGACCGGATCGGCGTGCGCAACGTGCTGCGGGTGCCGCTCGGGGTCGACCTCGCCGCGTTCTCGCCGAGCCGGCGTGACCCCGCCCTGCGCGGGCGGCTGCGCGATGGCGCGGACGCCCTGCTGGTGCACTGCGGCCGGCTGTCGGTGGAGAAGCACGTCGAGCGCAGCGTGGACACCGTGGCGGCGCTGCACGAGGAGGGACGTCGGGTCCGGCTGGTGGTCGCCGGGGACGGGCCCCGGATGACCTCCCTGCGGCGGCGGGCGCGCGGATTACCGGTCACCTTCCTGGGCTTCGTTCCCGAGCGGGCGGCGGTGGCCCGGCTGCTGGCCACCGCCGACGTGTCACTGGCTCCCGGGCCGCACGAGACGTTCGGGCTGGCCGCGCTGGAGGCGCTGGCCAGCGGCACCCCGGTGGTGGTCTCCCGGTCCTCGGCGCTGGCCGAGATCGTCCGCCCGGCGCTCGGCTCACCGGCGGTCCAGGGCTGCCCGACGCACTGCGGAGCCGCGGTGGCCGACGATCCGGCCGCGTTCGCCGGGGCGGTGGACGGCCTGCTTGCGCTCGAGGAGGCCCGAAGGCGGGCCGCGGCCCGGGCCCGGGCCGAGGACTTCACCTGGCCGACCGCGGTCGACGGCATGCTCGCCGCGCTAACCCGATAGCGCCGCGACCGCGGCCATGTCCGTCGGGTCGACCCGACGCAGCCCGGGGAACCCGTCGAACGCCCGGTCGGTGGTGACGATGACGTCGCACCCGGCGCCCAGCGCCGCGCGCCCGCGGGACTCTTCGGCCCGGCCCCGGGCGGGCGCCGCGCCGGCCCGTAGCCTCGCCGGTGTGACCCGCGCAGGCCTGGACAAGGATCCCCGTGACGTCGCCCGGATGTTCGACGGCGTGGCCCGCCGTTACGACGTCACCAACACGGTGCTCTCCGGCGGCCAGGACAAGCTGTGGCGGATCGCCACCCGGCGAGCGCTGGATCCGCGCCCCGGCGAGCGGGTGCTGGACCTGGCGGCCGGCACCGGGGTGTCCACCGTCGAGCTGGCCCGGGGCGGCGCCTGGTGCGTGGCCGCCGACTTCTCCCTGGGTATGTTGCGGGCGGGTCGGCACCGCGCCGTCCCGATGGCCGCCGCCGACGCGCTGCACCTGCCGTTCGCCGACGCCAGTTTCGACGCGGTCACCATCTCCTTCGGGCTGCGCAACGTGGTCGACCCGGACGCCGGGCTGGCCGAGCTGGCCCGGGTCACCCGGCCGGGCGGGCGGCTGGTGGTCTGCGAGTTCTCCACCCCGACCTGGGCGCCGTTCGCGCACGTCTACCGCAACTACCTGATGCGCGCGCTGCCGGCGATCGCCACCCGGGTCAGCAGCAACCCGGATGCCTACGTCTATCTCGCCGAGTCCATCCGGGCCTGGCCGGACCAGCCGGCACTGGCCGGCCGGATCGCCGCCGCCGGCTGGGGCCAGGTCGCCTGGCGCAACCTCACCGGCGGCGTCGTCGCGCTGCACCGGGCCGTCCGGCCGTGACCGCGCCACGGCGACCGGATCGAATCTGATAATCTGATCGACGTGAAGGAGATGTCCGCCACCGAGGTGGCCCGCAACTTCTCCGCCGTGCTGGACATGGTGTCGGCGGGGGAGACGGTGGTGATCACCCGTGGCGGCGAGCGGGTGGCCACGGTCAGCCCGGCCCCACGCGCGAACGGGGCCGCGTTGGCCGAGATCCTGCGCCGCTGGCACGACGAGCCCGCGCTGGACGACGACTGGGCCGTCCGGGTCGCGGACGCGCATCGGGCGTTGAACGAGGGTGCCGAGCTGGACCGCGACCCGTGGCAAGGCTGATCCTGGACACCGGCGTGCTCGTCGGCGCGGTACGCCGCCGGATCGATCTGGCCACTCTGATCGCGCACGACGACGTCGCCCTGCCGACGGTGGTGCTCACCGAGTACCTGGTCGGCGTCGAGGCCGACCCGGTCGAGGCCCGCCGGGTCGCCCAGCGCGCGTTCCTGGATGCGGTGCTCACCGCCACCCCGCTCGAGGACTACACCACCAGGGTGGTGCCGCACCACGTCGAGCTGCTGCAGCACACCCGGCGCACCGGCCGGTCCCGGGGCTCGATCGATCTGATCATCGCGGCCACCGCGCGGGCCACCGACCGCACCCTGCTCACCACCGATGCGCGCGCGGGATTCGACGACCTGCCCGGGGTCGACGCCCGGGTGCTGTCGGGCTGATAACGGGCGCCGCCCGCGCGGTCACGGCGACGGACGCCTACACTCGTGGCCGACTTCGTGAATCCGTTCACAAGCTGATCCGCGAGGCCCACCACGACTACGTGCCCTGGGAGTCCGATGGCCGAGAGAGACCGCGACCACGACGCCGACGTCGTCGTGGTCGGCGCCGGCCCGGCTGGCTCGACGGCCGCCACATACCTGGCCCGGGCCGGGCTGGATGTGCTGGTGCTGGAGAAGGCCACCTTTCCCCGGCCCAAGGTCTGCGGCGACGGGTTCACCCCGCGCGGCATGAAGCAGATCATCGACCTCGGCGTCGACTGCTCGCGGCAGAATGGCTGGCTGCACAACCGCGGCCTGAGGGTGCTCGCCGGCGGGGCCAGCCTGGAGCTCGACTGGCCGGACCTGGCCAGCTTTCCGGACTTCGGCGCGGTGCGTCCCCGCCAGGACTTCGACGAGTTGCTGGCGCGGCACGCGGAGAAGTCCGGCGCCCGGCTGCGTGAGAACACCACGGTGACCGAGGCGGTCACCGACGAGCGCACCGGTCGGGTGGTCGGGGTCAACGCCCATCAGGGCAGGGGGCGGGACCGGAAGCCGGTCAGCTTCCGGGCCCCGCTGACCCTGGCCTGCGACGGGGTGTCCGCTCGGGTGGCTCTGAGCCTGGGCATGACCAAGCGCGACGACCGCCCGATCGGGGTCGCCGTGCGCCGCTACTACACCAGCCCGCGCTCGGGCGACGACTACCTCGAGTCGCACCTGGAGTTGTGGGACCGCTCCGATCCGGACCACGCCAAGCTGCTGCCCGGCTACGGCTGGATCTTCGGGATGGGCGACGGCACCTCCAACGTCGGCCTGGGCATCCTGTCCACCAGCCGGGCGTCCGGTTCCACCGACTACCGGGCGCTGCTGACCTCCTGGCTGGACGGCACCCCGCGGGAGTGGGGTTACCGCGAGGAGAACGCGGTGGGCTCGGTCGGTGGCGCGGCGTTGCCGATGGGCTTCAACCGCACGCCGCACTACCGGCCCGGGCTGCTGCTGGTCGGCGACGCCGGAGGCACGGTGAACCCGCTCAACGGCGAGGGCATCGCCTACGCGATGGAGTCGGCCTCGATCGCGGCGGGCTGCGCGATCCAGTCGCTGGCCCGGTCCGGGTCGGCCGCCGAGCACGCATTGACCAGCTACCCGTCGGCGATGCGGGATGCGCTGGGCAGTTACTACCGGTTGGGAAACCTGCTCTCCCGGTTGATCGGTAACTCGAGCGTCATGCGAATGGCCACCCGACACGGGCTGCCACGCAAGACGCTGATGGCGTTCCTGCTGAAAGTATTGGCGAATCTCTACGATCCCCGCGGCGGCGACGCCGCGGACCGGCTCATCCATGCGATGACGAAGCTCACACCTGCGTTGAAGTAAGGCTCCCCTCACTCATTACTGGGGAAAGCGCCTGATTAGGGTCGACACGTCAGTCGATCCGATTGGTCGACCAATGGTCGTCGGCCGGGGAGCCCGGGGCGGTTGCCGCCCGGCGGACCCGGGCGGCGCCCGGCAGACGTACGTACCGGAGGATCACATGCTCCAGGGATACCTCCCGCTGGTGCTCATGTTCGTGCTGGCGGCGGGCTTCGCGGTGGTGTCGTGTGCCGTGGCGCCCTTCATCGGGCCGCGACGGTACAACCGCGCCAAGTACGAGGCCTACGAGTGCGGTATCGAGCCGTCGCCGCAGCCGGTGGTCGGTGCCGGGCGAATGCCGGTGGCCTACTACCTCACCGCGATGCTGTTCATCCTGTTCGACATCGAAATGGTGTTCCTCTACCCCTTCGCGGTCACCGCGGACCTTCTCGGGCTGTTCGGGCTCGTGGAGATCGTGCTGTTCATCTCCACCGTCGGTTTCGCCTACATCTACGTATGGCGCCGCGGCGGTCTGGACTGGAGCTAGGAGCCTTTCGGCATGGGACTCGAGGAGAAGCTGCCCACCGGGGTACTGCTGGTGAGCGTCGAGAAACTGGTCAACTGGACGCGCAAGTCGTCGCTGTGGCCGGCCACCTTCGGGCTGGCCTGCTGCGCGATCGAGATGATGACCACCGGCGCGCCACGCTATGACCTGGCGCGGTTCGGCATGGAGGTCTTCCGGGCCTCGCCCCGGCAGGCCGACCTGATGATCGTGGCCGGCCGGGTCAGCAACAAGATGGCCCCGGTGCTGCGCCAGATCTACGACCAGATGCCCGAGCCGCGCTGGGTGCTGGCGATGGGGGTGTGTGCCTCCTCCGGCGGGATGTTCAACAACTACGCGATCGTGCAGGGGGTGGACCACATCGTCCCGGTGGACATGTACCTGCCCGGCTGCCCGCCGCGCCCGGAGATGCTGATGGACGCCATCCTCAAGATCCACCAGAAGATCATGGACGAGCCGCTCGGTCCGAAGCGGGCCGCGATCAAGGCCGAGCGTGGCGAGCGGCTGGAGCTGCTGCCGTCGTCGGTCAGGTACGCGAAGAAGTGAGGCGGTCATGAGCAATCCAGGAGACGACCGGGAGCCCGGTCTGCCGTCCTCGGCCGAGCGTCCCGGTGACGACCTCGTCGCCGGGCGGGCCGGTGGCCAGCCGGACAACCTGGTCGTCGGTCGCGAGCGGACGGGCATGTTCGGCGTGCACGGCTCGGGCGACACGTCCGGCTTCGGCGGACTGCGGCTGCCGGCCTACGCCCCGGCACCGGCCGAGCGACCCTACGGCGGCTGGTTCGACGACTTCGCCGACGAGCTGCTCGCGGCGATGTCCGAGCGGGGCCTGCCGGGCACCGCGATCCGCCAGGTGACCGTCGACCGCGGTGAGATCACGCTCTACGTCCAGCGCGACCACATCGTGGAGCTGTGCGCGACACTCCGTGATTCGGAGGGCCTGCGGTTCGAGCTGTGCTCCAGCGTGTCCGGCGTCGACTACGGCGAGGACGTCGTCGAGCGGCTGCACGTGGTCTATCACCTGACCTCGATGACCTTCCGCCGCCGGGTGCGGCTGGAGGTCTCCGTCGGGGTGGACGACCCGCACGTGCCCAGCGTCGTCTCGGTGTACCCGACGGCCGACTGGCAGGAGCGGGAGGCCTGGGACATGTACGGGGTGATCTTCGACGGGCATCCGGCGCTGACCCGGATCCTGATGCCCGACGACTGGGAGGGCCACCCCCAGCGCAAGGACTACCCGTTGGGCGGAATCGCCGTCGAGTACAAGGGCGCCGAGATCCCGCCGCCCGACACGCGAAGGGCTTACTCATGACCAGCACCACGATCGTGGCGGTGCCTTCGGGCGAAGGCAGGGCCTCATGACCAGGACCACGATTGTGGCGGTGCCTTCGGGCGAAGGCAGGGCCTCATGACCAGCACCGACGGCCCGTACGGCGCCGATGCCCAGCAGACTCTGCCTGCTTCGGAGCGGCGCACCACCGAGGGCCCGGTCTACACCGTCACCGGGGGCGACTGGGACTCCGTGATCGACGCGGCTGCCGACCACGACGAGCGCATCGTGATCAACCTCGGCCCGCAGCACCCGTCCACCCACGGCGTGCTGCGCCTGGTGCTGGAGCTGGAGGGCGAGACCGTCACCCAGGCCCGCTCGGTGATCGGCTACCTGCACACCGGAATCGAGAAGAACTGCGAGTACCGCACCTGGACGCAGGGCGTCACCTTCGTCACCCGGTGCGACTACCTCTCCCCGCTGTTCACCGAGACCGCGTACTGCCTCGGGGTGGAGAAGCTGCTGGGCATCGAGGCGCCCCGCCGGGCGCAGCTCGGCCGGATCCTGCTGATGGAGATCAACCGGATCGCCTCGCACCTGGTTGCGCTGGCCACCGGCGGCATGGAGCTCGGCGCGCTGACCGGCATGACCTCCGGTTTCCGGGAACGGGAGGTGGCGCTGCACCTGCTGGAGCACCTCACCGGGCTGCGAATGAACCACGCCTACATCCGTCCCGGCGGGCTGGCGCAGGATTTCCCGGAGGACTGGAAGGAGCAGGTCCAGTACTTCATCGACTGGATGGACAAGTACCTGCCCTCCTACGACAAGCTGCTCACCGGCCAGCCGATCTGGCGGCAGCGGCTGGCGGACGTGGGCTACCTGCCGGTGGACGGCTGTCTCGCCCTGGGCGCCACCGGCATCATCCTGCGCTCGGCCGGCCTGCCCTGGGACCTGCGCAAGACCGAGCCGTACTGCGGCTACGAGGAGTTCGACTTCGACGTGCCGGTGCTGACCGAGGGCGACTGCTACGCCCGCTACAAGTTGCGGGTCGCCGAGATGTGGGAGTCGCTGAAGATCCTCAGGCAGTGCCTGAAGATGATGGAGCCGGGCCCGGTGATGGTCGCCGACCGCAAGGTGGCGTGGCCGGCGCAGCTCTCGCTCGGCGCGGACGGTCTGGGCAACTCCCTCGAGCACGTCCGCAAGATCATGGGCCAGTCCATGGAGTCGCTGATCCACCACTTCAAGCTGGTCACCGAGGGCTTCACGGTGCCGCCGGGTCAGGTCTACACAGCTGTCGAGTCGCCGCGCGGCGAGCTGGGCTGCCACCTGGTCTCCGACGGCGGTACCCGGCCGATGCGGGTGCACCTGCGTGAGCCCAGCTTCATCAACCTGCAGACGATGCCGGCGATGTGCGAGGGCGGGATGATCGCCGACGTGATCGCCGCGGTCGCCTCGATTGACCCGGTGATGGGGGGTTGCGACAGATGACCCAATCGACTGGCGGTCTCAACCCGGAGACCTACGAACCGGCCGTCGCCCCGGTGGAACAGACCTTCACCCCGGTGGCCGAGGAGCCGCTGCCGGGGAGTGGCCCGTTCGACGAGCTCACCGCCCAGCGGGTGAAGGAGATCGTCGCCCGCTACCCGCAGTCGCGCTCGGCGCTGCTGCCGATGCTGCACCTGGTGCAGTCGGTGCAGGGCTACGTCAGCCAGGCCGGGATCCGGTTCTGCGCCGACCAGCTGGAGCTGAGCACCGCCGAGGTCAGCGCGGTGGCCACCTTCTACACCATGTACAAGCGCAAGCCCGGTGGTGAGCACCTGGTCAGCGTGTGCACCAACACGCTGTGCGCGGCGCTCGGCGGTGACGACATCTACCGTTCGCTGTGCACCAAGCTCGGGAACGGCGCTCCGCTCAAGCACGAGCAGACCGCCGGCGAGCCGGGCAGCCCCGGGTCGATCACCCTGGAGCACGCCGAGTGCCTGGCCGCGTGCGACCTGGCGCCGGTGCTGCAGGTCAACTACGAGTACTACGACCGGCAGAGCGTCGAGTCGGCCGGCGAGCTGGTCGACGCGCTGCGCCGCGGCGAACGGCCGAACCCCACCCGCGGTGCCCCGCTCACCGACTGGCGCACGGTCGAGCGCGAGCTGGCCGGCTTCCACGACGACCTGGCCACCTCGGTCCAGGGTCCGTCCGCCGCTGAGCAGACCTTCGCGGGTGCCCGGCTCGCTGAGCTCAACGGCTGGTCGGCGCCCGAAGTCCCGGACAACGTCGACCTCGCCCCGCTGCCGGACAAGACCGCCCCGGAGAAGAAATGAGCCAGCAACCTCTCGCCCCGGTGCTCACCCGGACCTGGTCCTCGCCGCGTTCCTGGTCCCTGGACACCTACCAGGACAACGGCGGCTACGCGGCCCTGCGCAAGGCCCTGGTCGGGGATGGAGCCGGCCCGGCACATCCCGACCAGCTCATCCAACTGGTCAAGGACTCCGGTCTGCGCGGGCGCGGCGGCGCCGGGTTCCCCACCGGTCTGAAGTGGTCGTTCATCCCGCAGGGCGACACCGGCGCCGGCGCCAAGCCGCACTACCTGGTGATCAACGCCGACGAGGGCGAGCCGGGTACCTGCAAGGACATCCCGCTGATGATGGCTGACCCGCACTCGCTGGTCGAGGGTTGCGTGATCACCAGCTACGCGATCCGGGCCAACTTCTGCGCGATCTACGTCCGGGGTGAGGCGTTGCACTGCATCCGCCGGGTGCGCTACGCGGTGGAGCAGGCCTACGCGGCGGGCTACCTGGGCAAGAACATCCTGGGTAGCGGGTTCGACCTGGACATCGTGGTGCACGCCGGGGCCGGGGCCTACATCTGCGGCGAGGAGACGGCGCTGCTGGACTCGCTGGAGGGCCGGCGCGGCCAGCCGAGGTTGAAGCCACCGTTCCCGGCCACCGCCGGGCTGTACGCCGCGCCGACGGTGGTCAACAACGTGGAGACGATCGCGTCGGTGCCCGCGATCGTCACCGGCGGCAGCGACTGGTTCCGCTCGATGGGCACCGAGAAGAGCCCCGGGCCGAAGATCTACTCGCTGTCCGGGCACGTCGAGCGGCCGGGGCAGTACGAGGCGCCGCTGGGGGTGTCGCTGCGCCAGCTGCTCGAGCTGGCCGGCGGCATGAAGGACGGCATCCCGCTGAAGTTCTGGACCCCGGGCGGTTCCTCCACCCCGATGTTGACCGCCGAGCACCTGGACATCCCGCTCGACTTCGAGGGCGCGGCAGGGGCGGGCAGCATGCTCGGCACCACGGCAGTGATGATCTTCAACGAGACCGTCAGCGTGCCGTGGGCGGTGATGAAGTGGACCGAGTTCTACAAGCACGAGTCCTGCGGCAAGTGCACACCGTGCCGGGAAGGCTGCTACTGGCTGCTGCAGATCCTGCAGCGGATGGTCGCCGGCGAGGGCACCGAGTCCGACATCGAGACCATGCTCGACATCTGCGACAACATTCTCGGCCGCTCGTTCTGCGCGCTGGGTGACGGCGCGGTCAGCCCGATCACCAGCGGCATCAAGTACTTCCGCCAGGAGTTCCTGGACCTGTGTGCCGAGCAGCCCGGTCAGGCCCGAGTGGCACGGCCGGAGCAGCTGGCCGAACTCACCGGAGCCCGCGCATGACGCTCACCCAGGACACCGCGGACGCCGACGCACACAACACCGCGGCCCGGCCGGTGCCGGAGGGCCACGTTCGGCTGACCATCGACGATGTCGAGATCGACGCGCCCAAGGGCGAGATCCTGATCCGCACCTGCGAGCGGCTGGGCATCATCGTGCCCCGGTTCTGCGACCACCCGCTGCTGGACCCGGCCGGTGCCTGCCGGCAGTGCCTGGTGGAGGTGGAGCTCGGTGGCCGGCCCATGCCCAAGCCGCAGGCCAGCTGCACCATGACGGTGGCCGACGGGATGGTGGTCAAGACCCAGCACACCTCGCGGGTGGCCGACAAGGCCCAGCAGGGTGTGATGGAGCTGCTGCTGATCAACCACCCGCTGGACTGCCCGATCTGCGACAAGGGCGGCGAGTGTCCGCTGCAGAACCAGGCGATGAGCAACGGGCGGGTCGACTCCCGCTTCGTCGAGCGCAAGCGCACCTTCCCCAAGCCGCTGCCCATCTCCACCCAGGTGCTGCTGGACCGCGAGCGCTGTGTGCTCTGTCAGCGCTGCACCCGGTTCTCCGAGCAGATCGCCGGCGACCCGTTCATCGAGCTGCTCGAGCGCGGGGCGCAGCAGCAGGTCGGCGTGGCGCAGGACAAGCCGTTCCAGTCCTACTTCTCCGGCAACACCATCCAGATCTGCCCGGTCGGTGCGCTGACCAGCGCCGCCTACCGGTTCCGCTCCCGGCCGTTCGACCTGGTGTCGACACCGGGCGTGGGCGAGCACGACTCCAGCGGTGCCGCGATCCGCACCGACACCCGGCGCGGCGCGGTCATGCGCCGGATGGCCGGCAACGATCCCGAGGTCAACGAGGAGTGGATCGACGACAAGACCCGCTTCGCGTTCCGCTACCTCACCTCGCCTGGCCGGATCACCCGGCCGCTGGTGCGTGGCGCGGACGGCGAGCTGGCCGAGGCGTCCTGGACCGACGCCCTGAGGGTGGCCGCCGAGGGACTGCTCGCCGCCCGGGACGGCATCACCGAGGAGTCCGGTGACGGTGAGGTGACCACCCGCCGCGGCGTCGGCGTGCTCGCCGGTGGCCGGCTGACCGTCGAGGACGCCTACGCCTACGCCAAGTTCGCCCGGGTCGCGCTGGGCACCCATGACGTCGACTTCCGGGCCCGTCCGGTGGGGGGCGCCGGGTCGGTCGAGGAGCAGGCGTTCCTGGCCGCGCACGTGGCCGGTACCGGCCCGGACACCGGCGGGGTCACCTACCGCGACCTGGAGACCGCGCGCACCGTGCTGTGCGTGGCGCTGGACCCCGAGGAGGAGGCGGCCGCGGTGTTCCTGCGGCTGCGCAAGGGTGCCTGGGCCGCGGCCAACGGGGGCCGAGGCCAGCGGCTGCTGCACCTGGGCCAGTGGTCCACCCCGAGCGTGGTCAAGACCGGCGCGGAGCTCATCCGCGCGGTGCCCGGCGCGGAACCGGATGTGCTGGCTGCGCTCGACGAGCCGATGCTGGCCGCGTTGCGCGAGGACGCGGTGATCCTGGTCGGCGACCGCGCGGCCGAGGTACCGGGTCTCTACGACGCGGTGTCCGCGCTGGCCGGCTCGACCGGTGCCCGGATCGCCTGGGTTCCCCGCCGGGCCGGCGACCGAGGCGCGGTGGACGCCGGCGCGCTGCCCTCCCTGCTGCCCGGTGGCCGCCCGGTCACCGACGCCGCCGCGCGCGCCGAAATCGAGCGGTCCTGGGGGCTGGCTTCCGGTGCGCTGCCCGCCGAGCCCGGCCGTGACACCGAGCAGATGCTGGCCGCCGCGTGCGCCGGTGAGCTGGCCGCGCTGGTGGTCGGCGGGGTCGACCCGTACGACCTGGCTGACCCGGAGGAGGCCCTGCTCGCGCTGCGCAGCGTGCGCTTCCTGGTCAGCCTGGAGCTGCACGCCTCGGCGGTGACCGAGCTCGCCGACGTGGTGTTCCCGGTGGCCCCGGACGTCAACCGGGCCGGCAGCTACCTCAACTGGGAGGGCCGCCGCCGCGAGTTCGTCAGCACGCTGGAGGCGCCGGGCATGTTGCCCGACTGCCGGGTGCTGGACACCCTCGGCGTGGAGATGGACGTCGACCTGTTCGTCCAGACCCCCGCCGCCGCGGCCGGGCAGTTCGCTTCGCTGGCCTCGGTGGGGCTCGGCCCCGTGAGTGGCGAGTACGGCGATGACCGCACTCGCCACTCACGAGCCCCGCAGGCGCCCCCGGCGCCTGCGGGGCAGGCGTACCTCGCATCGTGGCGGCACCTGATCGACGACTCCACGCTGGCGATGCATGAGCCGCACCTGGCCGGCACCGGGCGGGTGGCCTACCTGCTCTGCGGCCCCGACACCGCCCGCCGGCTCGGCCTGGCCGAGGGTGCCCCGGCGACGGTGGCCACCGACCGCGGCGCGATCGAGCTGCCGGTGAAGCTGGCCGACCTGCCCGACGACGTGGTGTGGCTACCGGGCAACTCACCGGGGTCGGCGGTCCGCCCCGTACTCGGCGTCGGACACGGCGCGTTGGTAACCGTCACCCCGGGAGGCGAGGCATGAGCACCGAAGCCGACAGCGGAGGCGAGGCATGAACACCGAAGCCGACAGCGGAGGCGAGGCATGAGCACCGTGCTCGCGGTCAGCGGCGAGCGGGCCCAGGAGCTGCTCGCCGACGACCCGATCTGGCTGATCCTGCTCAAGGTCGTCGTCCTGTTCGTCTTCGCCCTGGTGATGCCGATCTTCCTGGTGGCCGCCGAGCGCAAGATCGTCGGTCGGATGCAGCACCGGCCCGGGCCCAACCGGGTCGGCCCGAACGGCTGGTTCCAGGCGATCGCCGACGCGCTGAAGATGGCCTTCAAGGAGGACATCACGCCGGCGAACGCCGACAAGGTGATCTTCTTCCTGGCACCGGTGCTGTCCGCGATACCGGCCTTCCTGGCGTTGACCGTGCTGCCGTTCGGCCCGGAGGTCTCGATCTTCGGCGAGCGCACCGTGCTGCAGCTGGTCGACCTGCCGGTCGGCGTGCTGGTGGTACTGGCCTGTTCCTCCCTCGGTGTCTACGGGATCGTGCTGTCCGGCTGGGCGTCCGGGTCGCCGTATCCGCTGCTCGGCGCGCTGCGCTCGGCGGCGCAGGTCATCTCCTACGAGATCGCATTGGGACTGTCGATCGTTGCGGTGATCCTCTACGCCGGCACCCTGTCCACCAGCGGCATCGTCGAGTCGCAGACCGGCGGCTGGTACGTCTGGTTGCTGCTGCCCAGCTTCGTGGTGTTCTGCATCGCGATGGTCGGCGAGACCAACCGGGCCCCGTTCGACCTGGCCGAGGCGGAGTCCGAGCTGGTCGGTGGGTTCCACACCGAGTACTCGTCCTCACTGAAGTGGGCCATGTTCTTCCTGGCCGAGTACGTGAACATGGTAACGGTCTCGGCGATGGCGACCACGTTGTTCCTCGGCGGCTGGCGGGCTCCGTGGCCGCTGAGCCTGTGGGAGGGCGCCAACTCCGGCTGGTGGCCGGTGCTGTGGTTCCTGGGCAAGATGCTGGTCTTCCTGTTCGTGTTCGTCTGGCTGCGCGGCACGCTGCCCCGGATGCGCTACGACCAGTTCATGCGGCTGGGCTGGAAGATGCTGGTCCCGGCGAGCCTGCTGTGGATCCTGATGATCTTCGCCATCCGCACCTACCGGACCAGCGGTGCAGGCGACCCGGCGACCCTGGCGGTGGTGATCGGGGTGGTCGTGGTGGCCGCGCTGACCTTTGCCATGCTGCTGCCCGACCAGCGCTCGACCGAGCCGGCCGAGATCGAGCCGGCGTCGGACTTCCCGGTCCCGCCGATGGACCTGGCGGTCCCGTCGCAACCCCGTCACCGGCTGCGTGCCGCGCGGGGCGACCAGCCGGACACGCTCGGGCAGTCCGGCCCGGTCGGCGAGCTGGCACCGTCCGGTGCGGGAGCTGCCCGGACGACACCTGCCCGGACGACTCGAGCCCGGACGACCTCCGACACAAGGAGCACCGACGATGCTTGACGCGTTCAAGGGCTTCGGCGTCACCTTCTCCACGATGTTCAAGAAGGTGGTCACCGAGCAGTACCCGGAGGACTTCCGGCCCACCGCACCGCGGTTCCACGGCCGCCACCAGCTCAACCGGCACCCGGACGGGCTGGAGAAGTGTGTGGGCTGCGAGCTGTGCGCCTGGGCCTGCCCGGCGGACGCGATCTACGTCGAGGGCGGGGACAACACCGAGGAGGAGCGTTTCTCCCCGGGGGAGCGCTACGGCGCCATCTACCAGATCAACTACCTGCGCTGCATCGGCTGCGGGTTGTGTGTGGAGGCCTGCCCCACCCGATCCCTGACGATGATCAATTTCTACGAGCTGGCGGACGACGACCGGCAGAACCTGATCTACACCAAGGAGCAGCTGATGGCTCCGTTGCTGCCCGGCATGGAGTCGCCGCCGCATCCGATGCGGCTGGGCGAGGACGAGCAGGACTACTACGTGCAGGCGCCGGGCCTGGCCCGGGACCCGAAGGTGGCCGACCAGGTGGGGGAGCAGGTCAGATGACCACCCTCCTGGCCCAGGTGGCCACCGACACCGCCGCCAACGGCGGCCCGGTCACGCTCGGTGAGGCCATCGCCTTCTGGGTACTGGCGCCGATCGCGCTGGCCGGCGCGCTGGGCATGGTGTTCGCCCGCAACGCGGTGCACTCCGCGTTGTGGCTGGTGCTGACCATGCTCTCCCTGGGCGCGCTGTACATGGCCCAGCAGGCGGCCTTCCTCGGCTTCGTGCAGATCATCGTCTACACCGGTGCGGTGATGATGTTGTTCCTGTTCGTGCTGATGCTGGTCGGCCGGGACAGCTCCGACTCGGTGGTGGAGGTGCTGCGCGGTCAGCGCCTGGCCGCGGCGGTGCTCGGCGTGGGGTTCGCCGCCCTGCTGGTCGGCGCGCTGTTCCGGTCGCTGGTCGCGGTCACCCCGGTCGGGCTGGGTGCGGCCAACGCAGTGCCCGGCGGCAACGTCGGTGGCCTGGGCCGGCTGATCTTCACCCAGTACCTGTTCTCCTTCGAGCTGACCTCCGCGCTGCTGATCACCGCCGCGCTCGGTGCGATGCTGCTGGCATTCTCCCAGTCACGCAACGCCGCAAAGCGCAACCAGCGGGAGACGGTGATCGCCCGGCTGCGTGGCGAGCACGCGCGGATCTCGCCGCTGCCCGGCCCCGGGGTGTTCGCCACCGCGAACTCAGTGGCCACCCCGGCGCTGCTGCCCGACGGTTCGGTCGCCCCGGAGTCACTCTCGGAGATCCTCGAGACGGTGCCGGTCACCCCGACCACCGAGTTGGCTCCGCTCGACGCGCACGCCCTCACCGGATCACCTGGGCAGCGCCGGGAGCCCGCTCCGGACACCGGGGCCGCTCCAAACACCGGCGCCGCCCCGGACAAGGAGGCTGGCCAGTGAGCCCGACCAACTACCTGCTGCTGTCCGCGCTGCTGTTCACCATCGGCGCGGTGGGTGTGCTGGTCCGGCGTAACGCCATCGTGGTGTTCATGTGCATCGAGTTGATGCTCAACGCGGTCAACCTCACGCTGGTCACCTTCTCCCGGATCAACGGCACGCTGGACGGCCAGGTGATGGCTTTCTTCGTGATGGTGGTGGCCGCTGCCGAGGTCGTGGTCGGGCTGGCAATCATCATGTCGATCTTCCGCACCCGTCGTTCGTCCTCCGTGGACGACGCCAACCTGCTCAAGTATTAGGAGAGACCGGTGTTGAGCTCCCCTGCGGCTCTCCTGGCGGCGCAGGCCGCCGAGGTCGCCCCGGCCAGCGGGGTCGGTTCGCTGGCCTGGCTGCTGTTCGCGCTGCCCGCCCTCGGCGCCGCCGTGCTGTTCCTGGCCGGCAAACGCGCGGACGGCTGGGGCCACCTGCTCGGCTGCGCCACGGTGATCGGCTCGTTCGTGCTCGGCCTGACCCTGTTCGTCCAGGCGCTGGGCGCCGGGCCCGAGCAGCGCACCACCGAGCTGTCGCTGTTCTCCTGGATCCCGGTCGGCGCGCTGGACGTGGACTTCGGCCTGCGGCTCGACCCGCTGTCGCTGACCTTCGTGCTGCTGATCACCGGGGTCGGCTCGCTGATCCACATCTACTCGATCGGCTACATGAGCCACGATCCGGGTCGGCGGCGGTTCTTCGCCCAGCTGAACCTGTTCGTCTCGGCGATGTTGATCCTGGTGCTGGGCAACAACTTCGTGATGCTCTACCTGGGCTGGGAGGGCGTCGGTCTGGCGTCCTACCTGCTGATCGGCTTCTACCAGGACCGGCCCTCGGCGGCCACCGCCGCGAAGAAGGCGTTCCTGATGAACCGGGTCGGCGACGTCGGCCTGGCGCTGGCGATCTTCCTGCTGTGGACCAACCTGGGTACCGTGCAGTACAGCGAGGTGTTCGCCTCGATCGGGCAGCTCTCGCCGGGCATCGTGCTCGCGGTCTGCGTGCTGCTGCTGCTGGGCGCGGCCGGCAAGTCCGGCCAGTTCCCGCTGCAGGCCTGGCTGCCCGACGCCATGGAGGGTCCCACCCCGGTCTCCGCGCTGATCCACGCCGCGACCATGGTGACCGCCGGGGTGTACCTGGTGGCCCGCTGCAACCCGATCTACGACGTCAGCGCGGACGGGCGGCTGATCGTCACGCTGGTCGGCGTGATCACCCTGCTGATCGGCGCGATCATCGGCTGCGCCTACGACGACATCAAGAAGGTGCTGGCCTACTCCACGGTCAGTCAGATCGGCTACATGATGCTGGCCGTCGGGCTCGGCCCGGCCGGTTACGCGCTGGGCATCTTCCACCTGCTGACCCACGGCTTCTTCAAGGCAGGGCTGTTCCTCGGCGCCGGTTCGGTGATGCACGGCATGAACGACACGGTGGACATGCGGCACTACGGCGGGCTGCGCAAGCACATGCCGGTGACCTTCTACACCTTCGGCCTGGGCTACCTGGCGCTGATCGGCTTCCCGTTGCTGTCCGGCTACTACTCCAAGGACGCGATCATCGAGGCGGCGGCGGCCCAACCGGGGTGGCGTGGCCTGGTGATGGGCGGCGCGGCGATGCTGGCCGCCGGGTTGACCGCGTTCTACATGACCCGGTTGATGCTGATGACCTTCTTCGGCGAGGAGCGCTGGCGCGAGCTGCGCAGCAACGACGGGCGGGAGTACCACCCGCACGAGTCGCCGGCGGTGATGACCGGGCCGATGATCGTGCTCGCGCTCGGCTCGATCGGCGCCGGTTTCCTGCTGTCGGCCAACGATCGCTTGATCGCCTGGCTGGCCCCGACCCTTGGCGAGCTCCAGGAGGCCGACACCGGGATCATCGGGCACTCGGCGGCCGTCGCCGGCACCCTGACGCTGTCCGCGCTCGGCGTGGTGGTGGCCTACCTGGTGGTGGGGCGCCGGCCCACCCCGGTGCGCCGGCCGGAGCCGGTGTCGCTGCCGGTACGCGCGGCCCGCAAGGACCTCTACGCCAACTCGATCAACGAGACGTTGCTGGCCCGGCCCGGTACCTGGCTGTCCCGGATGCTGGTCTACGTCGACAACAAGGGCGTCGACGGGCTGGTCAACGGCACCGCCGCGCTGCTCGGCGGCAGCTCCGGTCGGCTGCGCCGGCTGCAGACCGGTTTCGTCCGCTCCTACGCGATGAGCATGCTCGGCGGCACCGTGCTGCTGGTCGCCGCGCTCCTCGCGGTCCGCTTCGGGACCCAGTCGTGATCGCCGTCCCCACCCACCTCGCATACCAGGCCTGTTCGTCGCACAGGTTGCGCGGTATGCGAACCGCACGCCCGGTATGCGAAGTCGGGGAGAGGTAGACCCGTGAACGTGTCTCAGAACTATCTGCTGCTGGCGCTGATCCTGGTGCCGCTGCTGGGCTCGGTCGGGGTCCTCGCGCTGCGCGCGAACCCGGCCACCGCCAAGCTCGCGGCACTCGGTGTCGCGCTGGTGGAGCTGGTGCTCACCGCGGTGACCTGGTTCTCCTACTCGGTGGCGGCCGCCGCCGGTGGCACCCGCTTCCAGCTGGTCTTCGACGTGCCGTGGATCCCGGCGTTCGGCACCCGGATCACCCTCGGGGTGGACGGCATCGCGCTGGTGATGATCGCGCTGACCGCGGTGCTGGTGCCGATCGTGATGGGCTCCTCGTGGGCCGACAAGCTGCCCGAGGGGCGCACCGCGGCCGGGTTCTACGCCTTGCTGCTGGGCACCCAGGGCACGCTGGTCGGGGTGTTCGCGGCCACCGACGTCTTCCTGTTCTACGTGTTCTTCGAGGCCATGCTGATCCCGATGTACTTCCTCATCGGGCGCTTCGGGGGCCCGAAGCGGCAGTACGCGGCGGTGAAATTCTTCCTGTACTCGCTGCTCGGCGGTCTCATCATGCTCGGTTCGGTGATCGGGCTGTACGTGGTCAGCGCCGAGCGGCTGCCCGGCGGGGGCACGTTCGCCTGGGCCGACCTGCAGGCGATGGCCGCCACCGTCCCGGAGTCGGTGCAGATCTGGCTGTTCCTCGGTTTCTTCGTGGCGTTCGCGATCAAGGCGCCGCTGGTGCCGTTGCACACCTGGCTGCCCGACGCCGGTGCCGAGGCCCCGGTCGGCGCGGGCGTGCTGCTGGTCGGCGTACTGGACAAGGTCGCCACCTTCGGCTTCCTGCGCTACTGCCTACCGCTGTTCCCGGCCGCGTCGAAGTCGCTGGCGCCGCTGGTGCTGGTGCTCGCGGTGATCGGGATCATCTACGCGGCGCTGCTCGCGGTCGGCCAGGACGACATGAAGCGCTTCGTGTCCTACACCTCGGTCGCGCACTTCGGCTTCATCGCGCTGGGCATCTTCGCGTTCTCCACCCAGGCTTTCGCCGGCGCGGTGCTCTACATGGTCAACCACGGCATCACCACCGGCATGTTGTTCATCGCGGTCGGCATGGTGATCGCCCGAGGCGGCTCCCGGCTGATCTCCGACTACGGCGGCCTGTCGGCGGTGACCCCGGCGCTGGCCGGCGCGTTCCTGATCGCCGGGCTGGCCTCGCTGGCGCTGCCCGGCACCAACTCGTTCGTCAGCGAGTTCCTGGTGCTGATCGGCTCCTATCCGCGCGAGCCGGTGTACACCATCATCGCCACGGTCGGCATCATCTTCGCCGCGCTGTATGTGCTGTGGGTCTACCAACGGGTGTTCCAGGGCCCGCTGCGGGGCAACGCGGTGATGGCCTCGGTGTCCGGGCCCGGCGCGGTGGCCGCGCCGAGCTCCGAGACAGGGCGGGCCAGGAGCAGCTTCACCGACCTGGACCGCCGGGAGATCGCCGTGCTGGCCCCGCTGGTGGCGTTGGTGTTCCTGCTCGGGTTCTTCCCCGGACCGGTGCTCGACGTGATCAACCCCTCGGTGGTCTCGACCATGCAGGAGGTCGGCCTGGCCGACCCCGTCCAAGGAGTGGCCCGATGAGCGGGAGCCGAGCAATGAGCGCAGTGCTGGCGCAGGGGCCCCCGATCACGGCGCCCGACATCGCGTACTTCGCCGTCTCGCCACTTCTGGTGGTGCTCGGCGCAGCGTGCGCCGGGGTGCTGGTGGAGGCGTTCGTCCCGCGCCACCAGCGCTGGGCCGCCCAGGTGGGGCTGACCCTGCTGGCACTGGTCAGCGCGGGGGTCCTGCTGGTGGCCTACGCCCGCGGCGGGGCGCCGGCGGCGACCACGCTGGCCGGCGCGATCTCCGTCGACTCGCCGACGCTGTTCCTCTGGGGAACCCTGCTGGGACTGACGGTGGCCGGCGTGCTGCTGATCGCCGACCGTTCGGTGGAGCCCGGTGGCGCGTTCGTCACCGACGCCGCCGGTGGATCGGGCCGGTCCGCGCCGGTGGGCACCGCGGTGGACCGGATCACCGCCGGACGGGTCGGCATGCAGACCGAGGTGCTGCCGCTCACCCTGTTCGCGCTCGGCGGGATGATGACATTCTGTGCGGCGAACGATCTGCTCACCATGTTCGTCGCGCTCGAGGTGCTCAGCCTGCCGCTCTACCTGATGTGTGGCCTGGCCCGGCGCAGGCGGCTGCTGTCCCAGGAGGCGGCGGTCAAGTACTTCCTGCTCGGGGCGTTCGCCTCGGCGTTCTTTCTGTACGGCGTCGCGCTGCTCTACGGCTTTGCCGGTTCGGTGCGGCTGGCCGACATCGCCGGGGCGTCCGCCGCGTCGGAGCGGTCGGACACCCTGCTGTTCGGCGGGCTGGCCCTGCTGGTGGTGGGGCTGCTGTTCAAGGCGGCGGTCGGGCCGTTCCACACCTGGACCCCGGACGTCTACCAGGGCGCGCCGACACCCGTCACCGCGTTCATGTCGGCGGCTACCAAGGTCGCCGCGTTCGGGGCGATCCTGCGGGTGCTCACCGTCGGCTTCGACGCCACCCGTTGGGAGTGGCGCGGCGTGCTGTGGGCGGTGGCCATCGCGTCCATGGTGATCGGCGCGGTGATCGGGTTGACCCAGACCGACGTCAAGCGGATGGTCGCCTACTCCTCGATCGCGCATGCCGGGTTCCTCCTGGTCGGTGCGATAGCGATCACCGAGCAGGGTCTGTCCGGCACGATGTTCTACCTGCTCGCCTACGGATTCACCTCGCTCGCGGTGTTCGGGGTGATCAGCCTGGTGCGCGACGCGGACGGCGAGGCCACCCACCTGTCCCAGTGGGCCGGCCTGGCGAAACGCTCGCCGTTGGTCGCCGGGGTGATGACCTTCCTGCTGCTCGCGCTCGCCGGGATCCCGCTGACCAGCGGGTTCACTGGGAAGTTCGCGGTGTTCTCGGCGGCGTTGGCCGACGGCATGGCGCCGCTGGTGATCGTCGCGCTGATCGCCAGCGCGGTGGCGGCGTTCTTCTACCTGCGGGTGATCGTGCTGATGTACTTCAGCGAGCCCGCCCCGGACGGGCCGACCGTCACCGTGCCCGGCGCGTTCACCACGGCCGCGATCACGCTCGGGGTGCTGATTACTCTGTTGCTCGGGGTGGCGCCCACCCTGGCCTTGTCGTGGGCCGGTGGCGGACCCTTCGTAAGCTGACGGCGTGCAGGGGACGAACGGGACACAGCAGATCGCCGGCGTGCAGTTTCTGGACCGGGAACTGGCGCAGGTGATCGAACAGGGCCTGGTGGACGTCGAGGACGTGTTGCACCGCGAGGTGCAGAGCAGCTACGAGTTCGTCACCGAGACGTCGTTGCACCTGATCGACGCGGGCGGCAAGCGGTTCCGGCCGCTGTTCACCCTGCTGGCCGGCCAGATCGGGCCACGAGCCGGTTCGCCCGACGTGGTCACCGCGGCGGCCGTGGTGGAGCTGATCCACCTGGCCACGCTCTACCACGACGACGTGATGGACTCCGCCACCATGCGTCGGGGGGCGAAGAGCGCGAACGCCCGCTGGGACAACTCGGTCGCCATCCTCACCGGCGACTACCTGTTCGCGCACGCGTCGCGGCTGGTCGCCGACCTCGGCCCGGACGCGGTGCGGATCATCGCGGACACCTTCGCCGCGCTGGTCACCGGGCAGATGCGGGAGACCCGGGGCCCCAGGGCCGGCGAGGAGCCGGTGGCCCACTACCTCACAGTGGTGGCCGAGAAGACCGGCTCGCTGATCGCCACCTCCGGGCGGTACGGCGCGATGTTCGCCGGTTGCCCGCCCGAGCAGGTGACCGCGCTTCGCCGGTTCGGCGAGATCATCGGGTCGGCATTTCAGGTGTCCGACGACGTCATCGACATCGCCTCGGAGACCGAGACCTCCGGCAAGACGCCCGGAACCGATCTGAGAGAGGGCGTGCCGACCCTGCCGATGTTGTACGCGATGCAGGGCGAGGATGCCGGGGCGCTACGGCTGCGGGAGCTGCTGGCCACGCCGCTCACCGACGACGACCTGGTCGACGAGGCGCTGGGGCTGCTGCGTGCGGGCGACGGAATCGACCGGGCGCGGGAGACGTTGGGCGAACAGGCCCGGTCGGCCCGCGACCAACTGGCTCTGTTGCCCGCGTGCCCGGCGCGCGATGCGCTGGCCTCGCTCACCGAGTTCGTGGTCCGTCGTACCGGTTAGCCGATCGCCACGGCGGCCGCTGCGCGGACGGCGGGGTGGCGACCGACGGACGGGCGCGATCAGTCCTCGATCGTCCAGGTGTCCTGGCCGCGCAGCAGGGCGGCGAGGTCGGCCGGCTTGGCCGCCTTGGCGGCGGCCACCTGATCGCGGGCCCCGTCGTCGTAGGTCGGCCGGTCGACGTTGCGGAAGATGCCGGTGACCGTGTGCGAGAGGTCCTGGTCGGACATCCGGGACAGCGCGAACGCCAGCGTGGGGTCGGTTCGGGTGGCGTCGTGCACCACCAGGGCGTCCTCGCCCACCTCGGCGACCGGTGCGAACCGCAGCCCGAAGCCGTCCTCGCTGCGCACCACCCCGTGCTCGTTCTCCAGCCCGAACCGGATCGGCTCGCCGTGGCGCAACGGGACCAGCCGCTGCTTGGCGTCGTCCCCGCCCCGGCGGATCACGTCGAACGCGCCGTCGTTGAAGATCGGGCAGTCCTGGAAGATCTCCACGAACGAGGTGCCCCGGTGTGCCACGGCCGCCCGCAGCACCTCGGTGAGCTGGGCCCGGTCGGAGTCGAGTGCCCGGGCCACGAAGGACGCCTCGGCGCCCAGCACCAGCGAGAGCGGGTTGAACGGCTGGTCCAGCGACCCCATCGGGGTCGACTTGGTGATCTTGCCGATCTCCGAGGTGGGCGAGTACTGGCCCTTGGTCAGCCCGTAGATCCGGTTGTTGAACAGCAGCACCGTCAGGTTGACGTTACGGCGCACCAGGTGGATCAGGTGGTTGCCGCCGATGGACAGCGCGTCGCCGTCGCCGGTGACCACGAACACCGAGAGGTCGGGGCGGGTCACCGCCAGACCGGTGGCGACCGTCGGCGCGCGCCCGTGGATGGAGTGCATCCCGTAGGTGTTGAGGTAGTACGGGAAGCGCGAGGAGCAGCCGATGCCGGAGACGAAGACCACGTTCTCCCGACGTAGGCCCAGCTCGGGCAGGAACCCGCGCACGGCGGCCAGCACGGCGTAGTCGCCACAGCCGGGGCACCAGCGCACCTCCTGGTCGGAGGTGAAGTCCTTGGCGGTCTGCTTCTCGTCGGTGGTCGGCACGCCGTCCAGACCACCGAGGCCGGGCAACCCCAGCTCGGTGAGGCTCACAGTACGTCTCCCTTGAGGGTGTCGACGAACAGGTCTTGCATCTCCTCGGCCTTGAACGGCATCCCGGTGACGTTGGTATAGGACTTGATGTCCACCAGGTAGCGTCCGCGCAACAGCAACGCCAGCTGGCCCAGGTTCATCTCCGGCAGCAGCACCGTCCGGTAGCGCTCCAGCACGTCGCCGAGGTTGGCCGGCAGCGGGTTGAGGTGGCGCAGGTGGGCCTGCGCGATGGACAGCCCCATGCCGCGCACCCGGCGGCAGCCGGCACCGATCGGCCCGTATGTCGAGCCCCAACCGAGGACCAGCAACTCGGCGTCACCGTCCGGGTCGTCGACCTCGATGTCGGGCACGGTGATGCCGTCGATCTTGGCCTGGCGTAGCCGGACCATCCGGTCATGGTTGTCCGGCTCGTAGGAGATGGAGCCCTTGCCGTCGGCCTTCTCCAGGCCGCCGATGCGGTGCTCCAGCCCCGGGGTGCCCGGAATGGCCCACGGTCGGGCGAGGGTGTCGTCATCGCGCAGGTAGGGCCAGAACTCGCCGGAACCGTCGGCCGCGTTCGGCTCGGTGGCGAACCCCGGCTCGATCGTCGGCAGTTCGGCCAACTGCGGCACCTTCCAGGGCTCGGAGCCGTTGGCCAGCGAGCCGTCGGACAGCAGCATCACCGGGGTGCGGTAGGTGACCGCGATCCGGGTGGCCTCCAGGGCCGCGTTGAAGCAGTCTCCGGGGGACCGCGGCGCCACGACCGGGATCGGGGACTCACCGTTGCGCCCGAACATGGCCTGCAGGAGATCGGACTGCTCGGTGCGGGTGGGCAGGCCGGTCGAGGGCCCGCCACGCTGCACATCGATGATCAGCAACGGCAGCTCCAGCGCCACCGCGAGACCGGCCGCCTCCGCCTTCAGGCAGATCCCGGGGCCGGAGGTGGTGGTCACCCCGAGCGCGCCGCCGAACGACGCTCCGATCGCCGAGCCGATGCCGGAGATCTCGTCCTCGGCCTGGAACGTGGTGATGCCGAACGCCTTGTGCTTGCTCAGCTCGTGCAGGATGTCCGACGCCGGGGTGATCGGGTAGCTGCCGAGAAAGACCGGCAGCCCGGACTGCTGGCTGGCGGCCACGATGCCGTAGGACAGCGCGGCGTTGCCGGTGATCTGCCGGTAGGTGCCGGTCCGCAGCTTCGCCGCGGCCACCTCGTAGCGGACCGCGAACGCCTCGGTGGTCTCGCCGTAGTTCCAGCCGGCCCGGAAGGCCAGGATGTTGGCCTCGGCCAGGTCGGGGCGGCGGGCGAACTTCTCCCGCAGGTAGCGCTCGGTGCCCTCGGTGGGCCGGTGGTACATCCAGCACAGCAGGCCGAGGGCGAACATGTTCTTGGACCGGGTGGCGTCCTTCTTGGACAGGCCGGTCTCTTCCAGCGCGCCACGGGCCAGCGTGGCCATGGCCACGCTGTGCACCTGGTAGGCGGACAGCGAGCCGTCCGACAGCGGGTCGGCGTCGTAGCCGACCTTGGTCAGGTTGCGCTTGTTGAACTCGTCGGAGTTGGCGATCAGCACGCCGCCGTGCGGCAGGTCGGCGATGTTGGCCTTGAGCGCGGCCGGGTTCATCGCGACCAGGACGTCCGGCCGGTCGCCGGGGGTGAGGATGTCGTAGTCGGCGAAGTGCAGCTGGAAGCTGGACACGCCGGGCAGGGTTCCGGCGGGGGCCCGGATCTCGGCGGGGTAGTTGGGCAGCGTGGCCAGGTCGTTGCCGAACGCGGCCGCCTCGGCGGTGAACCGGTCACCGGTGAGCTGCATACCGTCGCCCGAGTCGCCGGCGAACCGGATCACGACCCGGTTGTGGGTGATCACTTCACGCGGCGTCTGGCCGTTGGTCGAGTGGGTGCCGGGACCGGACTGGTCCGTGACGGCACTGTCCGAGGCTGTCATGTCCTGTCTTCCGTCGAGCTCGATGAAGAGCGGATCTGCCTGTTTTGAGAGTAGTCGCACCTCTCCTGCGTGTCGGCCGAAGGTCGGTCGACGTCACACCTGTGTTCTGTTTTCCGGAACAACGAGTGAACTTGTCATTCAGCTCCTTCCGGATACCCGCGTACTGCGCGCGGCTAACCGCTCGGTGGAAGCGGGGGAGCCCAGCGATGCGACCTGGGCCCGGATCTCCACCTGCCGCTCGGTGCGCACACCGCGCCGGGTGCCGGCTGCTCGGTGGTGGATCCGGGGGAGTGTCGATCGGCCATCTGGCCATCCTGCCGCGCCGTGCCGGCGCCGCGCGTGCAGGGTCGCCCGGACGTGGACCGCGCGCTGCACCGATGAGGGCGGCCCGATGAGGCGGCCGGGCAGGGCGGCCGATCAGGACAGCCGGCCATGCGGCCGATCACCCAGCGGCGCGGAACACCGGCGCCCGCTGGCTCGTTGGCTCGATGGAGGGTCCGCTGGACGACCTGTGCGGCGGATGCCCGGATCGGGAAAGGACCACAGCGTCGTGCACAGCCACCTCAACGGTCTGAAGACCGCCGTCCTGCTCGGCGGGATGAGCGCGCTGGTGCTGTTGATCGGGTCGCTGTTCGGCCGCACCGGCCTGATCGTCGCGGTGCTCGCCGCCCTGGGCATGAACGCCTACGCCTACTTCAACTCCGACAAGCTGGCGCTGCGGGCGATGCACGCCCGGCCGGTCACCGAGGCCGAGCAGCCGGTGATGTACCGGATCGTCCGCGAGCTGGCCAACACAGCCCGCCAGCCGATGCCCCGGCTCTACGTCAGCCCCACCAGCGCGCCCAACGCGTTCGCCACCGGCCGAAACCCCCGGCACGCCGCCGTGTGCGCCACCACCGGCATCCTGGAGCTGCTCGACGAGCGCGAGCTGCGCGGAGTGCTGGGCCACGAGCTCAGCCACGTATACAACCGCGACATCCTGATCTCCTGCGTGGCCGGGGCGCTCAGCACGATGATCACCTTCCTGGCCAACATGGCGATGTTCGCGTCCTTCTTCGGCGGCGGCTCGGACGAGGACCGGCCCAACCCGGTCGCGCTGCTGCTGGTGTCGCTGGTCGGGCCGATCGCGGCCGCGGTGGTGCAGATGGCGGTCAGCCGGGCCCGGGAGTACCAGGCGGACGCCAGCGGCGCGGCGCTGACCGGCGACCCGCTCGCACTGGCCTCGGCGCTGCGCAAGCTGGCCGCCGGTACCCAGGCGCACCCGCTGCCGCCGGACCCGAAGCTGGTTTCCCAGTCGCACCTGATGATCGCCAACCCGTTCCGCCCCGGCGACGGCATGTCCAAGCTGTTCTCCACCCACCCCCCCCTGGTCGACCGCATCCACCGCCTGGAACAGATGGCTCGCCGGTAACCGGCGAGTCCCGCACATGGGGGTGGGTGAGTCCACGCAGCTAATCCAGGACGGCGCGCACGGTCCCGACCGACCGGCCCCCGCCCAGCACCGGGAGCTCACGCTGGCGGCGCACCTCCTCGTTGTCGACGCCCACCCGGGCCAGCGCCGCCACCAGTACCACCTGCCGGGCCCGCGCCGCCCCGTCGCAGATCTTCACCGCAACCCCCCGCCCGTCGGGTAGGCCGGCGGCGTAGACCCCTTCCGCGCCGCCCTTGCAGAGCAGCCCCGGGGTGGCGCGCATCAGCGCGGCCTCGTCGCGGCGGGTACCGCTGACCAGCTCCGGGTAGGCCCGCACGGCGTCGGCCACCCGGGCGGCGTCGGTGCCCGGCGCCGCCGTGGCCATCCGGCCGAAGGCCCGCGCCAACCCGGCCAGGCTGAGCGCCAGCAGCGGCGCGCCGCAGCCGTCCACGGCGACCGCGCCGATCGGTTCGCCGGCCAGCTCGGCGACGGCGTCGGCGATGATCCGCTGCACCGGGTGCCCGGGGTCGAGGTAGCCCGCGGTGGGCCAGCCGCGGGCCACGCAGCTGGCGAGCATCGCGGCGTGCTTGCCCGAGCAGTTCATCGCGATCGGCTCGCGCTGCCCGCCGGCTCGCACCCGGTCGTCGCGGGCCTGCTCGTCCAGCGGGTGGCCGGCCGGGGTTCGCAGGTGGGACTCGGTCAGCCCGGCGCCGGTCAGCATCCGGCGCACCCCGTCGAGGTGCACCGGCTCGCCGGAGTGTGAGGAAGTGGCCAGCGCGAGCAGATCCGGCGGCAGGTCCAGCCCGGCGCGCAACATGCCGAGGGTCTGCATCGGCTTGTTCGCCGAGCGGGGCAGCATCGGCCGGTCGACCACGCCGAGCGACCACGCCACGGCGCCGTCCGGACCGGTGAGTACGACGCTGCCGTGGTGGCAGCCCTCGACGAACCCGCTGCGCACCACCTCGGCGAGCACCGGCGTGCTTGTTCGGCCAGCACCGGGCGTGCTCACCCGGCGGCTCCGGCGGCCCGGGCCGTCGCCATCACGTACTCCCCGTAGCCCGAGCTGCCCAGCTTGGCGCCGAGCGCGTAGCAGGCGTCCGCGTCGATGTAGCCCATGCTCAGTGCCACCTCCTCCAGGCAGGCGATCCGGATGCCCTGGCGGTGTTCCAGCACCTGCACGTACTGGCCGGCCTCCAGCAGCGAGTCGTGGGTGCCGGTGTCCAGCCAGGCGAACCCCCGGCCCAGGTCGATCAGCGTGGCGGTGCCACGTTGCAGGTAGGCCCGGTTGATGTCGGTGATCTCCAGTTCGCCCCTGGCGGACGGTCGGATGCCCCGCGCGATCGAGACGACGTCGTTGTCGTACAGGTACAGCCCGGTGATCGCCCGGTTGGAGCGGGGCCGGACCGGCTTCTCCTCGATGGAGATCAGCCGGCCGCGCCCGTCCGCCTCGCCGACGCCGTAGCGGCCGGGGTTCTTCACCGGGTAGCCGAACAGTACGCAGCCGTCCAGCCCGGCGATCGCGGCGCGCAGCTGCCGGGGGAAGCCGGGGCCGTGGAAGATGTTGTCGCCCAGGACCAGCGCGACCTGGTCGTCCGCGATGTGCTCGGCGCCGATCAGGAACGCCTCGGCCAGGCCGTTGGGCTGGGGCTGCGCGGCGTAGCTCAGCCGCAGACCCCACGCCGAGCCGTCCCCGAGCAACCGCTCGAACTGGGGCAGGTCACCGGGTGTGGAGATGATCAAGATCTCCCGGACGCCGCCGAACATCAGCACGGACAGCGGGTAGTAGATCATCGGCTTGTCGTACACCGGCAGCAGCTGCTTGGACACCGCAGAGGTGACCGGGTACAGCCGGCTGCCGGTACCGCCGGCCAGCACGATGCCCTTCACCGGGAGCAGGCTAGCCGCACTGCCGCCGGACATGGTTCGGGGCGCCCGCACACACGCCCCAACCGTGCGCGCGGCGCCCCGAAGCAGGCGTGCCGCAATGGCGAAGTCGAACTAGTCTTCGTCGTCGACCTCGACGTCGCCCTCGGTGACCTCGAACGGGGTGAGTCCCGGGTCGCAGTTGGGGAAGAACGCCTCCGGCGCCGGACCCATGAAGCCGACCTTGTCGGTGCCGTCCTCGCCGCCGTCCTCGATGGAGATGAGTAACCGAACGTGTAGAACGATCGCGCAGAGTGATCGGGATGCTCAGACGACCCGGGCGGCGCCGCAGTAGACGTTCATCGCACCGTCGCGCACGAACCCGGCCAGGGTCAGCCCCGACTCGGCGGCCAGTTCGGCGGCCAACGACGACGGCGCGGACACCGCGACCAGTGCCGGGATGCCGGCCATCACCGCCTTCTGGACCAGCTCGAACGACGCGCGGCCGGACACCGCGAGCACCAGCCCTCGGGCCGGCACCCGCTCGGCCAGCAGCGCCCAGCCCAGCACCTTGTCCACCGCGTTGTGCCGGCCGACATCCTCGCGCACCACCAGCGGCTCGCCGTCGGTGGTGAACAGCCCGGCCCCGTGCAGGCCACCGGTCGAGTCGAAGATGCGTTGCTGGGCGCGAAGCGTGTCCGGCAGCCCGGCCAGCACGGTCGCCGGCAGCCGGACCGGGTCGTCGCCGGGTGGGAACCGGGTCCGCAGTCGCACCGCGTCCAGCGAGGCCTTGCCGCAGACCCCGCAGGACGAGGTGGTGTAGAAGTTGCGCTGCACGCCGAGGGTCGGCGCCGGAACCCCGGGCGCGAGCTCGACGTCCAGCACGTTGTAGGTGTGCATCCCGGAGTCGTCCCGGGAGCCGCAATAGCGGGCATGCCGGACGTCCTCGCGCGCCCCGATGACCCCCTCGCTGAGCAGGAACCCGTGCGCCAGCTCCACGTCGTGCCCCGGGGTGCGCATGGTGACCGCAAGCGCCCGCCCGTCCACCCGCAGCTCCAGCGGCTCCTCCACCGCGAGCAGGTCGGGGCGCGAGTCACGGCCCGCGGTTCCGTCGACCACGCTGACCCGCACGACCGGTCGGCGGGCGGTCAACCGGCCGGTCATCCGGTGCGCGCCGCGAGCAGTTCGGCGGCCCGGACGGCGAGCGGGTCGAGCCCGGGTCCGCCGGCCTCGACGTGGGCCAGCAGCGCGGCCCGCATCCGTGGGTCCCAGAAGCTCCGCAGGTGGTTCGCGACCGACTCGGCGGCCTCCTCGGGCGGTCGGTGCTGGAACTGCGCGGCGATGTCGTTCACCAGCCGCACGTGCGGTGGGTCAGGCACCGGCCACCGGGACCCGGTCGGTGGCGTCGGCCTGGTCGGCGGCGCTCGCCCGGACGGTCGGGGCGACGGTCAGCGACACCTGCACCGCCGTCACCTTGTACTCCGGACAGTTCGTCGCCCAGTCGGAGTTCTCGGTGGTCACCACGTTCGCCCCGGTCACCGGGTGGTGGAAGGTGGTGTAGCAGACCCCCACCGGCATCCGATCGGTGATCACCGCCCGCAGCGTGGTCTCGCCGACCCGGCTGGACAGGGTCACCATGTCGCCGTCGTTGATCCCGCGCACCTCGGCGTCGTGCGGGTGCAGGTCGAGCACGTCCTCCGGGTGCCAGGCCACGTTCGCGGTGCGCCGGGTCTGCGCGCCCACGTTGTACTGGCTCAGGATCCGCCCGGTGGTCAGGATCAGCGGGAACCGCCGCGTTGACCGCTCGCGGGTGGGTACGTACGCGGTTTCGACGAACCGGCCCCGGCCCCGGGTGAACCCGTCCACGTGCATGATCGGGGTGCCGTCCGGCGCAGCGTCGTTGCACGGCCACTGCACGCTGCCGACCTTGTCCAGGTGCGCGAACGACACCCCGGCGAAGGTGGGCGTGGTCAGCGCGATCTCGTCCATGATCTGCGCGGCGGAGTCGTAATGCATCGGGTACCCCATCGCTTGCGCGACCTCCGCGACGATCTGCCACTCCTGCTTGCCGGTGCGCGCGGCCATCACCGGACGCACCCGGTTGATCCGGCGCTCGGCGTTGGTGAACGTGCCGTCCTTCTCCAGGAACGAGGTGCCCGGCAACAGCACGTGGGCGAACTTCGCGGTCTCGTTCAGGAACAGGTCCTGGACGACCACCAGGTCCATCGCGGCCAGCGCGGCTTGCACGTGCCGGGTGTTCGGGTCGGACTGTGCGACGTCCTCGCCCTGCACGTACAGCGCGCGGAACGAGCCGTCCAGCGCCGCGTCGAACATGTTCGGGATCCGCAGACCCGGCTCCTCGCCGATCGGCACCCCCCACAGCTGGGAGTAGATGTCGCGCACCGACTCGTCGGAGACGTGCCGGTAGCCGGGCAGCTCGTGCGGGAACGAGCCCATGTCGCAGGAGCCCTGCACGTTGTTCTGCCCGCGCAGCGGGTTGACCCCGACGCCGTCGCGGCCGATGTTGCCGGTCGCCATGGCCAGGTTGGCCATGCCCATCACCATCGTCGAGCCCTGCGAGTGCTCGGTGACCCCGAGGCCGTAGTAGATCGCGCCGTTGCGGGCGCCGGCGTAGAGCCGGGCCGCCGCCCGCAGCTCCTCGGCCGGCACCCCGGTGATCTCGGCGACCGCCTCCGGAGAGTGCTCCGGGCGGGCGATGAACGCCGCCCACTCGGCGTAACCCTCGCAGCGGTCCGCGACGAACGACTTATCCGCCAGCCCCTCGGTGACCACCACGTGGGCCAGCGCGTTGACCACCGCCACGTTGGTGCCCGGGGCCAGCGCCAGGTGGTACGCCGCCTCGATGTGCGGGGTACGCACCAGGTCGATCCGCCGGGGGTCGATCACGATCAGCTGGGCGCCCTCGCGCAGCCGCCGCTTCATCCGGGAGGCGAACACCGGGTGCCCGTCGGTCGGGTTCGCGCCGATCACCACGATCACGTCGGCCTGGGCCACCGAGCGGAAGTCCTGGGTGCCGGCCGAGGTGCCGAAGGTCTGCTTGAGCCCGTAGCCGGTGGGTGAGTGGCAGACCCGGGCGCAGGTGTCGACGTTGTTGTTGCCGAACGCCGCGCGCACCATCTTCTGCACGACGTAGACCTCCTCGTTGGTGCAGCGTGAGGAGGTGATCCCGCCGATCGAGCCGGGACCGTGCTCGGCCTGGATCTCGCGCAACCGGCGCGCGGTGAAACCGATCGCCTCGTCCCAGGACACCGTCCGCCACTCGTCGGCGATCGAGTCGCGGATCATCGGCTCCAGCACCCGGTCGGGGTGGGTGGCGTACCCGAAGGCGAACCGGCCCTTCACGCACGAGTGGCCCTCATTCGCCCCGCCGTCCTTGTACGGCACCATCCGGACCAGCTCGTCTCCGCGCAGCTCGGCCTTGAACGAGCAGCCGACGCCGCAGTAGGCGCAGGTGGTGATCACCGAGCGGGTCGGCATGCCCAGCTCGACGACCGACTTCTCCTGCAGCGTCGCGGTCGGGCAGGCCTGTACGCAGGCCCCGCAGGACACGCAGTCGGACTCCATGAACGGCACGTCGGCGCCGGCGGCCACCTTGGAGTCGAAGCCGCGCCCGTCGATGGTCAGCGCCAGGGTGCCCTGGACCTCGTCGCAGGCCCGCACGCAGCGCGAACACACGATGCACTTGGACGCGTCGAAGTCGAAGTAGGGGTTGGACGAGTCGGTCTGCGCGTCGAGATGGTTCGCTCCCGCGTCCACGCCGGAGCCGTAGCGGACCTCGCGCAGCCCGGTGACCCCGGCCATGTCCTGCAGCTCGCAGTCGCCGTTGGCCGAGCAGGTCAGGCAGTCCAGCGGGTGGTCGGAGATGTAGAGCTCCATCACCCCGCGGCGCAGCCGGGCCACCCGGTCGGTCTGGGTGCGTACCACCATGCCGTCGGCGACCGGGGTGGTGCAGGACGCCGGGGTGCCCTTGGCCCCGTCGATCTCCACCACGCACAGCCGGCAGGAACCGAAGGCCTCGAGGCTGTCGGTGGCGCAGAGCTTGGGGATGTCGATGCCGGCGTGCGTGGCCGCCCGCAGCACCGAGGTACCCGGCGGCACGGTGACGGGAACCCCGTCGACGCTCAGCGCGACGGTCGCCTCGCCCGGGCGGGCCGGGGTGCCGAAGTCGGTTTCTTTGAGCAGGCTCATGGCGTCACTCCGAAGTCGTGCGCGAAATGTTTCACGGCACTGCGCACGGGCATCGGCGTGAGCCCGCCCATCGCGCAGAGCGAGCCGTCGGTCATCAGCTCGCACAGGTCTTCCAGCAGCAGCAGGTTCTTGGCCGGTTCCTCGCCGGCCCGGATCCGGTCGATGGTCTCCACCCCGCGCACCGCGCCGACCCGGCACGGCGTGCACTTGCCGCAGGACTCCTCGGCGCAGAACCGCATGGCAAATCTCGCCATGGCTGCCATGTTCACCGTGTCGTCGAACACCACCACGCCGCCGTGCCCGAGCAGCGCGCCGGCCTCGGTGAACGCCTCGTAGTCCATCGGCAGGTCGAGCTGCTCGGTGGGCAGGTAGGACCCGAGCGGGCCGCCGACCTGGATCGCCCGCACCGGCCGCCCGGACCCGGTACCGCCGCCGAACTCTTCCACCAGCGCCCGCAGGGTGATGCCGAACGCTGTCTCCACGATGCCGCCGCGGGCGATGTTGCCGCCGAGCTGGAAGACGCTGGTGCCCCGGGACCGGCCCATGCCGTACTCCGCGTAGGCCGCGCCGCCGTGCGCGCAGATCCACGGGACGGCGGCCAGCGACAGCACGTTGTTCACCACGGTCGGCCGGCCGAACAGCCCGGCCAGCGCGGGGATCGGCGGCTTGGGTCGCACGGTGCCGCGCTTACCCTCCAGGCTCTCCAGCATGGAGGTCTCCTCGCCGCAGATGTAGGCCCCGGCACCGACCCGCACGTGCAGGTCGAACTCCAGCCCGCAGCCCAGGATGTCGGCGCCCAGCCAGCCCCGGGCCCGGGCGGCCTCGATCGCGGCACTCATCGTCTCGATCGCGTCGGGGTACTCCGACCGGATGTAGACGTATCCCTCGGTCGCGCCGACCGCATGCGCGGCGATCGTCATTCCCTCGATCAGGATGAACGGGTCGCCCTCCATCAGCATCCGGTCGGCGAAGGTGCCGGAGTCGCCCTCGTCGGCGTTGCAGCAGACGAACTTCAGCTCGTCCTGCGCGCCGAGCACGGTGCGCCACTTGATACCGGTGGGAAAGCCCGCGCCGCCCCGCCCGCGCAGCCCAGAGGAGACCACCTCCTCGACGACGTCTGCCGGCGTCCGGCACAGGGCGGCCCGCAGTCCGGCGTTGCCGCCGTGCGCCTCGTGGTCGTCGGCCGAGCGTGGGTCCAGGACCCCGACCCGGGCGAAGGTCAGCCGCTGCTGGCGGCGCATCCACGGCAGGTCCTCGACCAGCCCGAGGCTGGTGGCGGCGCCCGCGGCCGGGTCGGCACCGTCGGTGCCCGCGGTGCCCGCGGTGCCCGCGGTGCCCGCGGTGCCCGGCCGGGCACGGGTGTCCGCGCCGTCCAGCAGGCCGGCCGCGACCAGGCCGTCCACCGCTTCCGCGGTGACCGGCCCGTAGCCGACCCGCCCGGCCGGGGTGGCCACCTCGACCAGCGGCTCCAGCCACAGCATGCCCCGCGACCCGGTGCGGACCAGCTCGATCTCGCGGCCGGCCAGGGCGGCGGCGGCGGCGATCCGCTCGGCCACCTCATCCGCGCCGACCGAGCGGGCCGCCGCGTCGCGGGGTACGAACACCCTGGTAGCGCTCATCGCAAACCACCCAGCAACCCGTCGAACCGATCCGGCCCGACCCGCCCGTACACCCGCCCGGCCACCTCGACCGACGGTCCGAGCGCGCAGTTGCCCAGGCAGAAAACCTCGTCCAGGGTGACTGCGCCGTCGGCGGTGGTCTCGCCGAAGCCGATGCCGAGCCGGTCGCGGGCGTGCCCGGCCAGCGCGGTCGCGCCGACCGCCTGGCAGGCCTCCGCGCCGCAGATCCGTACGGTGGCCCGCCCGGCCGGGGCCCGGCGGAAGTCGCGGTAGAAGGTGACCACGCCGTGCACCTCGGCGACCGCGAGGTTGAGTACGTCCGCGATCACCGGCAGGTCCTCGGCGTCGATGTGGCCGAGCTCGTGCTGGACCGCGTGCAGCACCGGCATCAGGGCGCCGCGCTGGTTCTGGTGGGCCCGCGCGAGCGTCCGCACCTTGTCTGTGCGGGTCGCGACTTCACCGGTGACCGACATCTCCCCAGAATGCTCCCCTCGGCTGACCTGGTCAAAGCGGAACGATGCATGCTCTGATAACCGTCGACTATCAAGAGTCTTGGCGTCAGGATCGTGGTGTGGGACGGCGCAGAGGACCAGCAGTAGTCAGAGCCGGTCGTAGATCTCGCGGCGGTGCCCGAGCATCAGCACCAGGACGACGAGCGCGTCGTCCCGCGGTTCGTACAGGACACGCCAGTGGGAACGCTCTGTCCCGGATCAGCGTTGTGCGAACTCGGCGAGTAGGGCAGCGTGGTCCACGGTCTCGCCCGCCTCGACCTTGGCCTCCCGGGCCATTCGGGACAACCTGCGGTCCTCCAACTCTTCGAGGAGGTCGAGGACCTCGGCCGGCACGATTGCGGCCACGCGTCGCTGCGTGTCTCACTTCCGGTATCGGGTCACCAGCTCGCGCAGCGTGGCGCGCAGGTCCAGCTCGGCGGCCACCTCGAGGAAGACCCGGGCCAGTGTCGAGCCGGGTTCCCGGTCGGCCACGACCAGGCCGATGGTGTGGCTGTGCGTCGGCCGGGCCATCGGCACCACCCGCATGCCCGGCGGGACGCCGAACAGGTTGAGCCAGGCGTGCGCGATGACCGCCGAGAACCGTCCGGTGGCCACGTGCGAGTACAGCACCGACACCGCGTCCGCCTCCACCAGCGGGTTCAGCTCCACCCCGGCATCGGCGGCGTTGCGGTCGAGGATCCGGCGGTGCTGCATCACCGGGGCGAGCAGGCACAGCGCGATGTCGGACAGCTGCGCCCAGCTGATCTCGTCCTGACTGGCCAGGGCTGCGTCGGCCGGCATCAGCAGCAGGTAGCGCTCCCGGTAGAGCGGGAGGGCGCGCACGTCGCGCAGCGGCTCACCGTCGAGATAGGTCATTCCCACGTCCAGCTCGTACTCGGCGAGCCGGCGCACGATGGCGCGCGAGGACAGCGACTCCAGGGAGATCCGCACCTCGGGGTGCCGGTGGTGGAACGGGCCGGTGAGCAGGGAGGAGACGGTCAACGCGGTGGGGATCGCGCCGACCCGCAGCACGCCGGTCAGCCCACCGGCCATCCGGTCGAGGTCGGCGCGCAGCGCATCCCGGTCCTCCAGGATCCGGTGCGCCCAGCCGACCACCACCTCGCCCTCGGCGGTGAACCCGTCGAACCGCCGGCCCCGGCGCACGATCTGCACGCCGAGGTCCTGTTCCAGCCGGCGGATCGCCACCGACAGCGCGGGCTGCGAGACGTGGCAGGCGTCCGCCGCGTGGCCGAAGTGCCGCTCACGGGCGAGCGCGCACAGGTACTCGAGCTGGGTCAGCAACACCCGGACATGGTGATGCCCCGGTGAACGGGAGCGTCACCGGGGCACCACCGATGGGGTGTATCTCAACCGATGTGGTTGTTGTTCCCGATGCTCGGGCAGATGGCGATCTTGTCCGCCGACGCGCCGCCGGGACCGTTCAGATCCGTGATGTTGCTGTTGCCACCGAGGATCGTCTGGTCGCCGTCGTTGGTCTGCTCGACCGATTCGTGGCTCGAGCAGTCGGTGTTGTAGCTCGACTCGCGGTCGTGACCGCCGTGACCGTGGCCGTCGCCGTCATCGTCGCCATCACCGTCGTAGTCACCCGCGAACGCGACGCCTGCGGCTCCCAGCAGCAGCAACGCGGACGCGGCGGCGGTGATGCCTAGATTCCTGAGCACGTGGTGCCCCTTTCCGGAACAGGCGCCCCGGCGACCTCATGCGGATCGGCCGCCGGGGCGGAGAAGGACAGCGGGATTGCTCAGTGGTCGAGCTCGTTGTCGTTGAACGCGCTCGGGCAGAAGCCCGGCTGGTCGATCGAGCCGCCGATGACGCCGTTCAGGTCCTTGATGCTGCTGTTGCCGCCGACCAGCTGGTCGCCCTCGTTCTTCTGCTTGGTGCTGTCGACGCTCGAGCAGTCGGTGTTGTTGTTCTCGTCGCTGGCGAACGCAACGCCGGTCACGCCCAGCAGAGCGGCAGCGGACACGGCGCCAGCAATGACAACCTTCTTCAGCACTTTGCTTCTCCTTCGTCTGAGTGACACCTGGGGAGGAAGGCGTGCGCCTTCGCTGGTGTCACAAGGTGCTAACGAGGTAGTAGCGGCAAATGTGACGCATGTGGGTGATCACAGCGAATCGTGCGCTGGCTCGCAATCACTGATCGCGATAGGTAAGCGTTGCCCGGGACTTCCCGTTCGGAGGCCACTCTCATGATCACGTGTCGCTGCCGAAACCCACGGAGTGGGTGATCGGAGATCGCCCACCGCATTTTCGGGTCGGCCGCCCGACGGATGCGCTCGGTGCCGATGCCCTCGGTGCCGATGTCCTCGGTGCCGATGTCCTCGATGCCGATCGCGGAGTCCCCGCACGGTCTCGGGATGATCGCGATCGGGGGCGCGCTGCTCGCCGTGTCACTGGCCGGCGGGTCCGGCACCGCCGCGCTGGTGCTCAGCCTGACCGGCGGCCGGTGACCCGGCTCAGCTGAACCGGGCGGCCGGGGTGCCGGGCGGGTTGTACTTCCCGGGCACAGCGTCCGGGTTCGGTACGCAGACCTCGCCCTCCAGCCCGTCCGGGTCGGTGAAGAACAGGCTGAGCACCGGGCCGAAGTCGGTGACGAACCCGTCGGCCGCGCCCCGGGCGATCAACCGGCGACGGATCTCCTCGAACGCCTCCATCGACGCCGCCTGCAGCCCCAGATGGTCTATCCGGCCCCGACCGAACATCGGGGTCTGCCGGTCCGCCTCGGTGTTGCCGTCCAGCTGGAAGACGTTCAGCTCCGAGTAGGGCCCGACATCGATGAACGACAGCCGCCCGCCGGGGATGTCGGTGAGGTCGTGCGAGACGCCCGCGTCGAAGACCTCCCGGTAGAACGCGTGTAGGCGGTCGGTGTCCTTGGTGATGATCGCTACGTGGTTCACGCCGTCGAGCAGCATGCGGCGACGGTAGCGCGGGGTGGCCGTCCGGTGGAACTGCCGAAGGCTTGACAACCTACAACCAACTAGTTGTATATTTGCCGGGTGGCGCAGATCGACGAGGAGCGGGCCGACGCCCTCTTCCACGCGCTCGCCGACCGGACCAGGCGCGACATCATGCGCCGGGTGCTGGCTGGAGAGCACTCGGTCTCGGCTCTCGCGGCGAAGTACGACATGAGCTTTGCCGCGGTGCAGAAGCACGTCGCCGTCCTGGAGAAGGCCGGCCTGCTCACCAAGCGACGCAACGGTCGCGAGCAGCTCGCCAGCGGCGACGTGACCGCGGTGCGGTCGGTGGCATCCATGCTCACCGAGCTGGAGCACCTCTGGCGCGGCCGCATCGCCCGCATCGACGACCTGATCGCATTCGACACCGCAGCACCCGACACCGCGACACCCGACACCGCAGCACCCGACACCGCGACACCCGACACCGCAGCACCCGACACCGCGACACCCGACACCGCAGCACCCGACACCGCAGCACCCGACACCGCAGCACCCGACACCGCAGCACCCGACACCGCAGCACCCGACCAGGAGGACTGAACGATGCCCGTCACCGACGTCAAACACGACCTGGACACCCGGACCCTGATCATCACCGCCGAGTTCGCCGCGCCGCCCCAGCGGATCTGGCAGATCTACGCGGACCCGCGCCAGTTGGAGAAGGTCTGGGGTCCGCCGACCTACCCGGCGACCGTGGTCGACCATGACCTCACCCCTGGGGGCCGGGTGAACTACTTCATGACCAGCCCCGAGGGCGAGAAGTTCGCCGGGTACTGGAACGTCACGGCGGTAGAGGAGCCGCGGACCTTCTCCTTCGAGGACGGGTTCGCCGACCTGGAGTTCAACCCGAACCCGGACATGCCGGTCGCGACGAATGTCTACACCTTCACCGAGCACGGCGGTCGCACCCGCGCGACCTATCTGGCCACCTACGACACCGCGGCGGGGCTCCAGCAGGTGCTGGACATGGGTGTCGTCGAGGGTGCCAGCGCCGCGCTCAACCAGATCGACGAGCTCGTCGCCTCCTGAGGTGCCAGGCCGCGGCGGCCAGGAGGTCCCGTCCTGGCCGCCCGGCTCACCGGATGATCACCGGTAATTGGTGAACTGCAGGGCGATACCGAAGTCCTTGGACTTGAGCAGCGCGATGACCGCCTGCAGGTCGTCCTTCTTCTTGCCGGACACCCGCAGCTGGTCGCCCTGGATCTGGGCCTGGACGCCCTTGAGCTTCTCGTCGCGGATGGCCTTGGAGATCTCCTTGGCCTTGTCCGAGGCGATGCCCTGGACCAGGGTGCCGGTGACCCGGTAGGTCTTGCCGGACAGCTGCGGTTCGCCGATCTCGAACGCCTTGAGCGAGATGTCCCGCTTGATCAGCTTCTCCCGGAAGACCTCGATCGCGGCCTTGCAACGCTCCTCGGTGTCGGCCTGGATGGTGATGGCCTCATCGCCGGACCAGCTCGCGCCGGCGCCGGTGTTGCGGAAGTCGTAGCGCTGCGCCAGCTCCTTGCCGGCCTGGTTCAGCGCGTTGTCCACCTCCTGCCGGTCGACCTTGCTCACCACGTCGAACGAAGGGTCTGCCACCGTCTGCTCCTCCTATCCCGATTGCGGCCCGCCGTGGGCCCTGTCGTATCCTCTCCGAAGTAGCCACCGAGGCAATCACCGCGGTGGCACGCTAACCCGGCGGGTTGCCCGAGCGGCCAATGGGAGCGGACTGTAAATCCGTCGCGAAAGCTTCGAAGGTTCGAATCCTTCACCCGCCACACCAGCGGAGACCGGCCCCTGACCAGCGCAGACGCGGTCAGGGGCCGGTCTCGTGTGTCCGGTTGCTACCGGGGCGCTACGGCAGGCCGCGGCGAATGCGCGGCAGCAGGGTCGGTGGCCAGCAACCCGTGTGCCCAGGACCGGTGCATACATGATCAACGTAACGTTGGTCCGGCTTCCAGTCTGATCCGCAGGACTGAGGTTACTCTAAGCAAGGAGTCAGGTAAGGTCGAGCCAGGACTCGCCGGCCGAGCTCCGACCCGTCCCTGGCGTGCTCCCAGGGTGAGCGGCGGCAGGGATCACGGCAGGTCACGGCCACCCGGCGGATCCGTGAGGTGAGATCCGGACAATGCCCAGTGGTCCAGAACCGCCGAGCCGACGACATGCGCCCCGACCATCAGGCCGGGCGCGGCGGCGTCGGGGGCTGCCAGGTGCTCAGCGGCGAAGGCCATCGCGGCCCAGGCTAGCCAGACCGTGCGTGGCTAGCCAGACCGTGCGTGGCTAGCCTGCCAGTTCATGGACTACGCAGTCCGATCGGGAACAGCCGATGACGCGGCCGGGATCGCCGCTGTGCACGTGGCGTCCTGGCAGACCGCCTATCGAGGCCTGCTCCCCCACGGCTACCTCGACACCCTCTCGGTAGCCGACCGGCGGCAGCGCTGGACACGCATCCTGGCGGACCCCGATCCACGAATCGATACCCTCGTGGCAATCCGGGCCGGGCGGGTCGCCGGGTTCGCCGGTGTCGGCCCTCGACGCCGCGAGAAACCCGGCTACGGAGACGGCGAGCTGTACGCGATCTACCTGCAGCCGGACTGCTGGGGTCACGGCATCGGCTTCCACCTGCACCGCGCGGCGCTGGACCGACTGTGTGAGCTCGGGTTCACCACCGCGACAGTGTGGGTGCTCGGCGGCAACCAGCGCGCCGTGCGTTTCTACCGCCGGAACGGGTGGCGGGACAACGGTGTCACTGGCGTCCACACCTTCGCCGACGGCACCCGGCTGCCCGAGATCCAGCTACACCGTCGCCTCGTGGTCGAGAGGAGCGTGAGCTAGCCGGCCGCTGCGAGCTCTCTTCCGACCGCGGCAGTCTCCGTCCGGGGGAGAATCCGCCTCTTTGCCACCCGGACGCTGTCGTTCGCCATGCCGGTGATGCAGCTGCACGTGTTCACCGGACAGCTGAGCGAGGCTACGGGCAGGATCGGCCGGCTCGCCGCGCGCCGCGTCGCGCGGAGCCTGCGTCCGGGTACAGCGGCCGGACGCCCCACGGGTGGCGGATTGCCGTGCGCCTCCCGGGCGGCCACGGTGGATCGACCGGCCGCGAAGGCGCGGGCGGCGATCGACGAGTGACAGATTGGGGGTCGGTATGCAGGCCAAGACCGGAGACCGGGTGGTGGTCGAAACCGCGAGGCTCGACGTGCCACGGCGGTCGGGTGAGGTTCTCGAGGTGCTCGGAGCCGGCGCGGAGCAGCATTACCGGGTGCGATGGCAGGACGGCCACGAGTCGATCTACTTCCCGGGTCCGGACGCCCACGTGCAGCGGAGCTCGTAACCTCAGATCTTCGGGGTGACCCGGTCGAGCACCTCGGCGCTGGCCGAGTCGGAGGCGGTGCCGGTGCCCGCGGTACGCCACAGCCCGTCGGCCCGGCTGGCGAAGAACACCTCGGCGACCGCGCTCGGGGCGTGCCGCACCAGCAGCGAACCCTGCAGGCAGACCCCGGCCAGCTCGGCCAGCCGGCGGGCCCGGCGCTCGTCCGGCGCGGCGAGCTCGGTGCGCAGCGCGCGGGCCGCCCGGTCCAGCGCCGGGTGCGCGCCGACCGCCGCGTCCACCTCGTCGAGCAGCGCCTGCACACACTCCGGCTCGCGGGTGATCGCCCGCACCACGTCCAGCGCGGTGACGTTGCCCGAGCCCTCCCAGATGGAGTTCAGCGGGGACTCGCGGTACAGGCGAGGCAGCCCCGACTCCTCGACGAACCCGTTGCCGCCGAGGCACTCCTGGGCCTCGGCCACCACCGTCGCCGTCCGCTTGCACACCAGGTACTTCGACACCGGCAGGGCCAGCCGCAGCAGCGCCGCCTCCGAGGCGAGCGAACGCCGGTCGGCGGCGCTGGCCAGCCGCAGGGCCAGCCGGGTGGCGGCCTCGGACTCGGCGGCCAGCTCGGCCAGCACCGCCCGCATCAGCGGCTGGTCGGCCAGCCGGGCGCCGAACGCCGAACGGTGCGCGACGTGGTGGGTGGCCTCGGTCAACGCCGCGCGCATGATCGCCGCCGAGCCCAGCACACAGTCCAGCCGGGTCATGGTGACCATGTCGATGATCGTGCGGACACCCCGGCCCTCCTCGCCCAGCCGCCAGCCGACCGCGTCCGCGTACTCCACCTCGGCCGAGGCGTTGGACCGGTTGCCCAGCTTGTCCTTCAGCCGCTGCAACCGGATGCCGTTGCGGGTGCCGTCCGGCAGGATCCGGGGCAGCACGAAACAGGTCAACCCGTCCGGTGCTTGGGCCAGGGTGAGGAACAGGTCGTTCATCGGCGCCGAGGTGAACCACTTGTGCCCGACCAGGGTGTAGGTGCCCTCGGCCGTCGGGGTCGCCCGGGTGGTTCCCGAGCGGACGTCCGAGCCGCCCTGCTTCTCGGTCATCGACATGCCGGCCAGCAGCCCCGGCTTGCCCGACGGCTCGGCCGGGCCGGGGCTGTAGGTGGTGGAGCGCAGCCCGGGCTCGTAGCGCGCGGCCAGCTCCGGGTCGTGGCGCAGCGCCGGCACCGCCGCGTAGGTCATGGTGACCGGGCAGCAGTGCCCCTGCTCCAGCTGGCTCATCAGGTAGAACGACGCGGCCCGGCGCACGTGCGCGCCCCGGGGGGCGTCCGGTGACCACGGCGCGGCGGTGTTGCCCGCGCGGACCGAGACGTCCATCAGCCAGTGCCAGGACGGGTGGAAGTCGACCTCGTCGATCCGGTTGCCGAACCGGTCGTGGGTGCGCAGCACCGGCTCGTGGGTGTTGGCCAGCCGTGCGTGCTCACGGCCCTCGGCCGACCCGACCACCTCGGCCACCGGACGCAGGTCGGGCACCGCGTCCTCGCACCGCTCCCGGGCCAGCGCGTCGACCAGCCCGGGGTCGCAGTCCAGCGGGTCGTAGCCGTCCAGCGGTGGCGGCTGGTTGGTCACCGAGTGGGTGCGGAACCGGTCGGTCATGCGGGTCAGAGTAACCCCGCAGGGTCTCGGTACGGTTGCGGTGACCGGGTCCGGGAGCGGCCCGACGAGCAGGGGAGCAGCGCATGCCGAGAGTGGCCGCGATCGACTGCGGGACCAACTCGATCAGGCTGTTGATAGCCGACACGGCGGACGCCTCGGGCAGCGGTGCCGACGCGGTGCTCACCGACGTGCACCGGGAGACCCGGATCGTGCGGCTGGGCAAGGGCGTGGACGCCACCGGCGTGCTCGACCCGGCGGCCATCGAGCGCACCCGCGTCGCGCTGGCCGACTACACCTCCATCCTGCGCGACGCCGGCGCGGAGAAGGTCCGGATGGTGGCCACCTCGGCCACCCGGGACGCGGCGAACCGGGACGACTTCTTCGGCATGGTGCGCGCCACCCTCGGTGCCGAGGCCGAGGTGATCAGCGGCGACACCGAGGCCCGGCTGTCGTTCACCGGCGCGGTCGGCGATCTCGACCCGGCGGACGGCCCGTTCGTCGTGGTGGACGTCGGCGGCGGGTCCACCGAGGTCGTGGTCGGGTCCCGGGACGGCTCTGCCGACGGTGGGGTCACCGTGCATGCGGCCCGCTCGGTGGACATCGGTTGTGTGCGGATCACCGAGCGCTGCCTGCGCGACGACCCGCCCACCGCCGACCAGCGCGCCGAGGCCACCGAGCTGGCCCGGGGCGTCCTCGCCGAGGCGTTCGAGCACGTGCCGGTGGACCGGGCGAGCACCTGGGTCGGCGTCGCCGGCACGGTCACCACGCTGTCCGCGGTCGCGCAGAAGCTGCCCCGCTACGACCCGGCGGCGATCCACCTCTCCCGGTTGCCGCTGCCGGAACTGCACCGGGTCGCCGACGAGCTGCTCGGGCTGCCGAGGGAGGGCCGGCTGGCGTTCCCCGCGATGCACCCCGGGCGGGTGGACGTGATCGGCGGCGGCGCGCTGATCGTGGCGCTGCTGGCCGACGAGCTGGCTGCCCGCGCCGGAATCACCGAGCTGGTGGTCAGCGAGCACGACATCCTCGACGGGATCGCGCTCTCGGTGCGGTAGACCCTCCGATGCTGGACGGATCCGGGGCTCTGGACGAGCTGGACGCGGCGGTCAGCGGGTGCCGGACCTGCCCGAGGCTGGTCGCCTGGCGGGAGCGGGTGGCCGCCGAGAAGCGCGCCGCCTACCTCGACCAGGACTACTGGGGTCGCCCGGTGCCTGCCTTCGGCCCGTCCAGCGGGACGGTCGCGTTGCTGATCGTCGGGCTGGCCCCGGCCGCGCACGGGGCCAACCGGACCGGGCGGATGTTCACCGGCGACCGCAGCGGCGACGTGCTCTACGCCGCGCTGCACGCGGTGGGCCTGGCCAACCAGCCGACCTCGGTGCACGCCGGGGACGGCCTGGCGCTGCGCGGCACCCGGATCACCGCGCCGGTGCACTGCGCGCCGCCGGACAACAAGCCCACTCCGGCCGAGCGCGACGCCTGCCGGCCGTGGCTGGAACGCGAGCTGGACCTCCTCGCGCCGACCCTGCGCGCGGTGGTGGTGCTCGGGGGGTTCGGCTGGCAGGCGCTGTTTCCGGTGCTCGCCGGCGCGGGCTGGACGGTGCCCCGGCCGCGCCCGGTGTTCGGCCACGGCGCCCGGGTGACCCTGGCGACGGACCGGGCCGACCGCCGGCCGCTGGAGGTGTTCGGCAGCTACCACGTCAGCCAACAGAACACCTTCACCGGCCGGCTCACCCCGGCGATGCTGGAGCAGGTGCTGGCCGCCGCGGCGGCCGCGGCCGGGCTCGGGTAGCAAGGGTCACCGTCAATTGGCCGGGTTCGTCCGGCCACCAGTGGGAACATTGGGGCATGGCGAACAACGCGCGCATCGTGATCGTCGGCGGTGGCTACGTCGGGATGTACACCGCCCTGCGGCTGCAGCGGAAGCTGAAGGCCGACGAGGCGTCGGTGACCGTGATCGACCCGCAGGCCAACATGACCTACCAGCCGTTCCTGCCGGAGGCGGCGGCCGGATCGATCGAACCGCGGCACGTCGTGGTGCCGCTGCGCAAGGTGCTGCGCAAGTGCCACATCCTCACCGGCCGGGTCACCGCGATCAGTCGGGAGCGCCGCGAGGTCACCGTGCAGCTGGCCGCCGGCCATGTCAGCCAGCTCGGCTACGACGTGCTGGTGGTCGCGCCCGGTTCGGTGGCCCGCACGCTGCCCATCCCCGGGCTCGCCGAGTGCGGCATCTCGTTCAAGTCGGTCGCCGAGGCCATCTACCTACGCAACCACGTGATGTCCCGGATGGACGCGGCGGCCAGCACCCTGGACCCGGAGCTGCGTCGTCGGCTGCTCACCTTCCTGGTGGTCGGCGGCGGGTACGCCGGGGTGGAGGCGCTCGCCGAGCTGGCCGACATGGCCCGCTACGCCAGCCGCTACTACGAGAACATCGAGCCGGCCGACCTGCGCTGGGTGCTGGTCGAGGCCGCCGGGCGGATCATGCCCGAGGTGAGTGCGCCGATGGGCCGCTACACCGTGGAGCGGCTGCTGGAGTCCGGCATCGAGGTGTTCCTGGAGACCCGGGTCAAGACCATGGAGAACGGGCACGTGATCCTGGACTGTCTCGATGCGAACGGCCGGGAGACCGAGTTCGACACCGACACCATCGTCTGGACCGCCGGAGTCAAGCCCAACCCGATGCTGGCCGACACCGACCTGCCGCGCGACGACAAGGGCCGGGTGATCTGCTCGGCGGCGCTGCAGGTTCAGGACAGCCCGGAGGTGTTCAGCGCCGGTGACTGCGCCTCGGTGCCCGACCTGTCCAAGGACGACCCGGCGGCCAAGACCAGCCCCTCGGCCCAGCACGCGGTGCGCCAGGCGAAGGTGCTGGCCGACAACGTGGTCGCGCACCTGCGCCGGCGGCCGGTGAAGGACTACAGCCACGCCTACGTGGGTTCGGTGGCCAGCCTCGGGCTCTACAAGGGCGTTGCGGAGGTGTACGGGGTGCGGCTACGCGGCATCGCGGCCTGGTTCATGCACCGCACCTACCACCTCAGCCGGATGCCCACCTTCAATCGGAAGTTCCGGGTGGTCTCGGACTGGACGCAGGCGCTGTTCTTCCGTCGCGAGGTGGTGGCCCTGGACCAGATCCACGACCCGAGGGCCGAGTTCAGCCGGGTCGCCAAGGCCGGTGATGCGCGGTCCGCCCCGGTGGAGGCGCAGCGCGCGACGGGGTAGCGCGGGCCGCGGAGACCGGCGTGGACCCACGGTGGCACTCCGCGCGGTCCGGTCGGCTAACGACAGATGCATCCCCGGGACGACGCCGAGGCGATCGTCGCGGTGCAGTACCGCATGCCCAGGTGGTCGTGCCCGGGCCACGGGTGCGGGCACACCAGGCAGGCCTGCTCGGCGTCCGTCGGCTCGACCGGGCAGATTCCCTGGGGCCCCTGATCCGCGCTCCGCTGGGCGGTCGTTCCGGTCGGGCTGAGCTCGGACATCGTGGATCTCCTCGTGTCGTGTCGTGTCGTGGCGCTCGGTCGGTCTGGATTTCGGTGGGTCCGGTCGGAGATCACGCGCCGGCAGCCGGGCGAGCGGTCCCGCTCGTCGGGGCACCGGAGAGTCGACGGACTGCGGGATGGACGGGTCGTGCCGGGCGGGACGACCGCATGAGCGGCCTACGCGAAGTGGGCGCCGACCGGGCGGAAGGCCGGACGGGTCGAGGCGCCGGGGGTCGAATGCGACGCGGCTCGTCAGTAGACGCCCCGTCGCCCCGCGCAGTCAAGTCACGGGCGGTCCGGGGCGCCGGTCACCATCCGTCGGCGAGCCGAGTTGTGACCGAGGGTCGACTCGATCCGTCACCTCATGGTCGACGAGTCGATGCCCGGAGTGCGTGCATGATCCACCCGGCACCGGGTACGGCGGAGGTACAGTCGAGGTCGAGCCGCAGCGATCCTGCTCCAGCAATATGCCTCGGACCTCGGTGTATCGCGTCAACCTGTCGACCCGAGGAACGGGGACCCAACATGACCACAGCCAGTCGTACCGACCCGCCCAGAGCCGCCGAGCCGGTGCTCTCGGGCACCAGCCAGCCGCTCGGTGAACGCATCCTGATCAAGGTCTTCGTGTTCGTGCCGATGTTGGCGCTGGCCGCCGCCGTGCCGGCCGCCTGGGGCTGGGGGCTGAGCTGGACCGACGTCGGCCTGGCGGTCTTCTTCTACTTCCTCGGCGGGTTCGGGATCACCGTCGGCTTCCACCGCTACTTCACCCATCGCGCGTTCAAGGCGAACCGGGCCCTGCGGATCGGGCTGGCCATCGCCGGCAGCATGGCCTTCCAGGGCTCCATCCTGACCTGGGTGGCCGACCACCGCCGCCACCACAGCTTCACCGACGTCGAGGGCGACCCGCACTCGCCGTGGGCCTTCGGCACCAGCCCGGCGGCGGTGGCCAAGGGCTTCGTCTACGCGCACTTCGGCTGGCTGTTCGACGGGCACACCACGAACCGGGGACGGTTCGCTCCCGACCTGCTCGCCGACCCGGACATGGTCCGGATCGACCGGCAGTTCGTCGGCTGGTCGGCGCTCAGCCTGGGTCTTCCGGCCCTGCTCGGCGGGCTGATCAGCTGGTCCTGGTGGGGCGCGCTGACCGCGTTCTTCTGGGCCGGACTGGTCCGGGTGTCGGTGCTGCACCACGTCACCTGGTCGATCAACTCGATCTGCCACATGATCGGCAGCCGGCCGTTCACCGCGCGGGACCGTTCCACGAACTTCTGGCCGCTGGCCATCGCCTCGATGGGCGAGTCCTGGCACAACCTGCACCACGCCGACCCGACCTGTGCCCGGCACGGCGTGGGCCGGGGCCAGCTGGACATGTCCGCCCGGCTGATCGCGATCTTCGAGAAGTTCGGTTGGGCGCACGATGTCCGCTGGCCGACCCAGAGGCGGCTGGCCCGGCTCGCGGCGCGCTGACACCGGCGCCGTAGGGTGCGGTGGTGCCGCAAGAGGACGAACGCATCGCCCTGTTTCTCGACTACGAGAACCTGGCGATCGGTGCCCGGGACGGTCTCGGGGTCACCCCGTTCGACTTCGGGCCGATCGCCGACGCGCTCGCCGAACGGGGTCGGGTGGTGGTTCGGCGGGCCTACGCCGACTGGTCGAGCTTCGACGAGGACCGCCGGCTGCTGGCCCGCGCCCAGGTTGAGCTGATCGAGATCCCGCAGCGGATGGGCGCCTCCCGGAAGAACGCCGCCGACATCAAGATGGCGGTGGACGCGATCCAGCTGGCTTTCGAGCGCGGGTTCGTCACCACGTTCGCGATCGGCACCGGCGACTCCGACTTCACCCCGCTGGTGCACAAGCTGCGCGAACTGGACAAGCGGGTGATCGGCATCGGCGTGCAGTCGTCCACGTCGGCGCTGCTGCCGCCGGCCTGCGACGAGTTCCTGTTCTACGACCGACTGCCCGGGGTGGAGCCGTCCCAGCAACCGCGCCCGCGCGGCCGCGGCGGTCGCGGCCGGCAGCCGGTCGCCGCCCCGCCCGCTGCGCCACCGAGCAACGACCCGGCGCCATCGAGAAACGACGTGGCTGCACCGAGCGACGACCAGAGCACCGCGGCCCCGCCGCTCGGCGGCTCGGTCCGGAGTCCGGTGACCGTGCCGTCGTTCTCCTCCGGCGCCACGCCGATCGCGGTGACCGTGGACGAGCCGGTGGCCGACGCCGCCGACCAGGACGTGGGCGCGCTGGTCGCCCGGACGCTGGCCGGCCTGCAGCGGCACGCGGACGGCCCGGTGCTGGCCTCCCGGCTCAAGCGGGCCATCCTGCGCAAGGACCCGACGTTCGACGAGGCCGACCACGGTTTCCGCGGCTTCCGGGAGCTGTTGCGGCACCTGGAGAGCGAGCGGACGGTGACCCTGGCCGACGGCGCGGCGCCGGGCGACCCCGAGGTCACCTTCCCGTCCGGCGACTCGGCCGACTCCGCTGACCACGAGGCATTCCGGCTGCTGGTCGACGTGGTCGCCGGTCTGGGCGATCCGCAGCTGAGCGGGTTGAAGAACCAGCTGCGCAAACGGGTGCCGGACTTCTCCGAGAAGCGTTACGGGTTCAACAGCTTCCTGTCCTTCGCCAAGGCGGCCCGGGCCCGGGGGTTGCTCGCGATGGAGTGGGACGACGACGCGGGGGACTACCTGCTGCGTATCCCGAGCTGATCGGGGCCGGCCACCATCAGCTGGCGGACGGCCTCGTCGTGGTGGAACTCCGGAATGATCTCCAGGAAGTGGTTGGTCATCTCGGCGGTGAGCTCGGGCAGGTCGGCCTCGATCCGGCGCGCGACGTCGGTGACGATCGCGTCCACCCCGACGGGCATGATCAGCTACTGCCCGGTGGCGACGGCGGCCGGTCCGGCTCGGCCAGCCACTCCCGCGCGACGTCGTCCAGCTCCACGCCGGACACCCGCTCGGCGGTGGCCAGGAAGTCCGGCACGCTTCCGTTACCGCCGGCCCGCTCGTCGGCCCAGGTACGCAGCAGCGTGAAGAACGCCGGGTCGCCGATCTTCGCCCGGATCGCTTGCACCGCCAGCCCGCCGCGCACGTAGACCGCCTCGTCGAACAGGTTGCCCGGTCCCGGGTCGCCGGGCGGGACCCGCCAGAACGACTCCGCCCTCGGGTCGCCGAGCACCTGGTAGAGCCGCTCGGCGGTGACCGCCGCCGGATCGCCGCCGGTCCGTTCGACGTAGAGCCATTCGAGATAGGTGGCCAGACCCTCGTTCAGCCAGATGTCACGCCACCGGGCCAGGGACACGCTGTCGCCGAACCACTGGTGGGCGACCTCGTGCACCACCACGGTGAACCCGGCGTCCGGGTCGCCGATGCCGCCGAACATGCCCAGCCCGTACACCGGGCGGGTCTGGTTCTCCAACGCCGGGAACGTCGCGCGGGTGACCACCCCGCCCAGCTGGCCGAACGGGTACGGGCCGAGGATGTCGTCGAGCACGTCGACCACCTCGGGAGTGCGTTCCACCGAGCGGCGGGCGATCGCCATGCTCAGCGGGTCGGGGCCGCGCTGGTAGGCCGCCAGGTACGGCCCGAACGGGGTGTCGCGCCGGACCAGGTCGTACTGGCCGATCGCGACGAACGCCAGGTAGGGCGCCATCGGCTCGTCGGCCGACCAGCGCCAGCGGTCCCGGCCGTCGGGCCTCGGCTCCGGACCGCCGAGCAGCGCGCCGTTCGAGATCGCCTCAACCCCGGCCGGCACGGTGACGGTCACCGCGACGGCCGCCTTGTCCGAGGGATGGTCGTTGGCCGGGAACCACCACGCGGCGATCTCCGGCTCGCCGGCCCCGAGCGCGCCGTCGGGGGTGCGCTGCCAGGGCCCGGCGCCCAGCTCGGACCCGCCGGCGATGGACGAGGGCACCCCGGAGTAGCCCACCACGATCCGCACCGTGCTGTTCGCCGCCACCGGCTCGGCCGGAGTGATCCGCAGCTCGCCGTCCCGCTGGACGATGGTGGCGGGCTGGTCGTCCACCGTGACCGCGGTGGCCGGCACCCTCAGGTCCAGGAAGAACTCGCGCAGCGTGCGGCTGGCCACGGCGGTGACCGTGGTGCGCCCGGTGAGCCGGTCGGTCGGCGGGTCGTACTCGAGCTCGATGTCGTAGCGGGTCACGTCGTAGCCGCCATTGCCGGCGCCGGGGAAGTACGCATCGCCGATCCCGGGCTCGCCGACCCCGGCCGGGCGCAGCCCCACCGCACCGCCGACCGTCGCGGCGGCCACCACGGACACCAGGACCGCCAGCCGGGCCATCGGCGCCGCTCGCGCGAGCCGCCCGATCGGTACCGATGCTGTGGTCATCGCCCCATCGTGGCCGCTCGCCCGAAAGGCCGACCAGCGGGGTCACCGCGCCAGTTGGTTCGCCGGCACAGCCAGGCGCCGATACTTCGTGATTGGACCATATGGCCGAGCGATCCTGGCCGATGTTGCTGGAGGCTCTGAGAGTCGCCGGCTCCTGGGGCCCGCTGGCCGGCAAGTTCAAGCCGATGACCGGCGGAGCGCTGTTCTGGCTGCGCCCGGGCACCATCCGGCTGCGGCCCTGGGCTTGCGTCCCGGGCACCAATGGTGACACCCGCGCGCTGCTCGACGTGGCGCTCTACCCGGCTTCCTGATCGCCATGCTGACCGTGATGCTGATACCCGGGGTGCCCAGCGCCTCGCTGTCCGCGGTGCTGCCGGACAACACCTCGGGCCTGGTGAACCCGGTGCTGATGATCGCCCCGGTGGTCCTGCTCGGGCTGGTCGGACTGCGCGACAAGACGATCTTCCTGGCGGCCCGTTCCGAGCGGTACCTACCCGCGCTGCTCTTCTTCGGCGTCCTCGGCTTCGTCGACATGATCATCGCGTTGAAGCTGCTGATCTGCATCGCCGGGGTCTGCGCCGGTATCTCCAAGTTCGGCCACCACTTCTCCTGCGTGGTCGCGCCGATGGTCAGCAACACCCGGTGGGTGCTCGGGCGGGCGGTCCGCCGGCTGCACTACCGCGACTTCCCGGACGACATCCGCCCGTCGCGGGTGGCCTCGCTGCTCGCGCCGCGACGCCCGGCGCGGCGACGGCTGGCGCGGCGACGGCTGGTGCGGCGACGGCTGGGGCGGCGACGGCTGACCCGAAAGCTGCCGTGTGACCCCGGGCGCCCTGGGCACAGCTTTCCGGCTCGCCCGGCGCGCGTACGGGCGCGCAGCGCCGATAGGTGCTGCGCCGCATACGCTCTGGCTGTGCGCGCTCGGGAGGTGGGTCGGGAGTGAGTTCGGCTGTCGTTGTGGGAGCGGGGCCTAATGGGCTCGCGGCCGCGGCCGTGTTGGCCAGGGCCGGTGTGGACGTCACCGTGCTGGAGGCGGCCGACGAGATCGGCGGCGGCACCCGCTCCGGTGAGGCGATCGTGCCCGGCCTGCTGCACGACCACTGCTCGGCCGTGCACATGATGGTGGCCGCGTCGCCGGTGGCCCGCGAGCTCGGTTTGGAGCGGCACGGGGTGAGCTGGGCCTACCCGGAGGTCGACTGCGCGCACCCGCTGGACGGTGGGCGCAGTGCCGCGCTGTACACCTCGGTGGAACGGACAGCGGCCGGCCTCGGCGCGGACGGTGGTCGCTGGCGGCGGCTGTTCGCCGGACCGTCGGCCAGCTTCGACCGCTGGGGCGAGGACATGCTCGGCCCGGTGCTCGGCCTGCCGAGGCACCCGCTGCGGCTAACCCGATTCGGGGCGCCGACGGTGCTTCCGGCCACGGTGCTGTCCCGGGTGTTCCGCACCGAGGAGGCGCGGGCACTGTTCCTCGGCACCGCCGCGCACGCCATCCAGCCGCTGCACCGGCCGATGAGCTCGGCGATCGGGCTGGGCCTGCTCACCGTGGGCCACCGGCACGGCTGGGTAGCGGCCCGGGGTGGCTCGCGGACGATCACCGACGCGATGGCTGCAGTGCTCGGCGAGCACGGCGGCAAGATCGAGACCGGCGTCCGGGTGCGTTCGGTGGCCGACCTGCCGGCGGCGGACGTGACGCTGTTCGATCTGGCCCCGGGCGCGGTGGCCGACATCCTCGGCGGCGTATTGCCCAGGCGGGTGTCCAGGGCCTACCGCCGGTTCGCGCACGGCCCGGCCGCGTTCAAGGTGGACTTCGCCGTGCAGGGCGGGGTGCCGTGGACGGCCGATGCGCCCCGGCGGGCGGGGTCGGTGCACCTGGGCGGACCGGCCGCCGAGATCGCGGCCAACGAGCGCGACGTCGCTGCCGGCCGGATGCCCGAGCGACCGTTCGTGCTGGTCGGCCAGCAGTACCTGGCCGACCCGGACCGCTCGGCTGGTGACGTGCACCCGCTGTGGACCTACGCGCACGTGCCGAACGGTTACCTCGGCGATGCGACCGAGGCGATCATCGCGCAGATCGAACGGTTCGCCCCGGGGTTCCGGGAACGGATCGTGGGCACGCAGGTCCGTACGCCTGCGGGTTTCGAGCGGTACAACCCGAACTACGTGGGCGGCGACATCATCACCGGCGCGAAGAACGCCCGCCAGCTGGTGCTGGGGCCAAGGGCCACGCCGCATCCGTACTCGGTCGGGTTGTCCGGATACTTCATCTGCTCGGCGGCCACCCCACCCGGGCCCGGCGCGCACGGCATGTGCGGCCTGCACGCGGCGAACGCGGCATTGGGACATCTGCGCAGGTCATGAATCGTTGTGCCCCGGGACTGCGGTGCCCCCGGGACTGCGGTGCCCCCGGGACTGCGGTGTCCCGGGACCGCGGTGCCCCCGGTGGGGTTCGAACCCACACTGTGGCGAGTTTAAGTCGCCTGCCTCTGCCGGTTGGGCTACGGGGGCGGGGCCGCGCGGTCTGGGTGTGCACAACCGATCGGCACTGTTTGATCCTGCCCGCAGCGGGCGCCGCCGTCGAGCGCCGGGACAGGTCGGGACCCTCAGATCAGCTGGGCACGACGGGCCACGGCGAGCGCCTCGATCCGGCTGCGCACCCCGAGCTTGGTCAGCAGTGCCTTGGTGTAGCTGCGTACGGTGCTCTCCGCGAGGAACAGCTCGGCGGCGATCTCGGTGGTCGACCGGCCGGAGGCCAGCGCGCACAGCACGTCGTACTCGCGAGGTGAGAGCGACCCGACCACCGGGCCCTCCCCAGCGAGCCGGCGACCGGAGCGCTCGGTGCGCAGCCGAGGGTCGAGGTATCCGGAGTCGGTGGTCAGGACCGTCCGCAGCGCGGTCACCAGGTCGCGACCGTCCTTGAACACGGCTCCGTCGGCGCCGGCCCGCAGCGCCGCGTGCACCGGCTCGTGCTCTTCCGACGAGGTGTGGATCAGCACTTTCGTGGTCGGCGCGGCCGACTTCACCGCCCCGGAGGTCTCCGGGGTGAACCGGCCGCCCATCCTCAGGTCGAGCACCACCGCGTCCGGCTGCAACTCCCCGGCCAGGCGAATGGCGGCCGACGGCTCGTTCGCCTCGCCGACGACCTGTAGGTCGTGAAGACCGGCCAGCAGGTTGCGCACGCCGTCGCACACCACTGGGTGGTCGTCCACCACGAGCACCGTGTGCGAGCCCAGGTCCGGCGCGGTGGCGCGCGGCCGGGCCCGGCCCGCCGTACGCGACGACGCGGTGTGCATCGACGCGGTGTGGATCGACGCGGTGTGGATCGACGCGGTGTGGATTGACGCGGTGTGGATTGACGCGGTGTGGATTGACGCGGTGTGGACCGAAGCCGTGCTCATCGGCGCAGGGGCAGGTCGACGCACAGCTGGGTGCCACCCTCGTCGACCTTGCGCAGCAGGACCGAGCCACCCTGCCGTTCCACCTGCTCGGCCATCGAGGTGAAGCCCCAGTGGTGACCGTCGAGCGGCACCCCGCGAGGCTCGAAGCCGACCGGCAGGCCTAGCCCGTCGTCTTGAACGACCAGCCGCAGACGGTCCGGCTGGTAATCCAGAGTGACCACCGCGACCCGGGCGTCGGCGTGCCGCTCCACGTTGACCATGGCCTGGCGCAGGCAGTTCAGCGCGACGCGTTCGACGGTTGCCGGCAGCACGGCCGCCGGGCCGCGCACGACGAGGTGGGCGGGCACACCGGTCCGCTCGGTGAACGCCTCGACGTCACGTTGGGTAGCCGTGGCGAGTGCCTCTGCCGGTGCGACCGGGGCGGCACCGCGGATGACGCTCCGTAGCTGATCCTGGGCGGCCCGCAACTCGTCGGCCAGGGTGCGCATCGTGTCCAGCAGGCGCTGTGCATCCGGGTCGGCGGACTCCTCGGTGAGGGTGCGGCGCACCCGGCTGGCCATGCCGAACAGCAGCGGCGCCACCTCGTCGTGCAGGGCCATCGCGATGCGCTGGCGCTCGGCGCCAACCTTGAGGGCCGTGCTGTCGGGGACCGGGGCGGCGTCGTTCGTTGACGTCGGTGGGAACAACGGTGCGGCGATCCGCACGGTGGCGGTCCAGTCACGCAGCGCGGTCATACTTGGGTTAACGACCGGCCGAACGGGCGGATCGGACCTGCCACTCCAAAGTATGATGATCTTCTCGGGCCGTCGGTCTAGACTGCATACAGTGACGGATCCGCCCGTCGGGGACCGCCCGGTTGTGTGGACCCTCACGATCTTCTCAACTATCGGCTGGCTCGGGAACCGATGAGCTGCTATGGCCGTTGAACGGGGTGGACGGGCGATGGCGCCCTCCCTTGAGGGTGTCTGAGGAGGAGAAGGTGCGCACGAGCAGCAACCCCGCGTTCCGGAACCTGCCCACCGGGCAGGGCGGGTACGCCGGTTTCAATCAAATGGGCGGCGCCGCCGGCGGTGCGGCGGCCTACCGGCAGATGGAGGCTCCGGCCGGCTACGGCCAGGCGCCCACGGGCGAACGCGCCCTGACCATCGACGACGTCGTCACCAAGACCGCGATCACCGCCGGTGTAGCCCTGGTGGCCGGCGTGCTCACCGCGCTGGCGGGCCCGGCCTATGCCTGGTTGGCCCTTCCGGCGTTCCTGATCGGCTTGGTCATCTCGCTGATCGTGATCTTCAAGCAGTTGAGCAACCCGGCGCTGGTGATTGCCTACTCGGTATGCATGGGTGTCGCGCTGGGCGCCATCAGCGGAATCTTCAACCAGCGCTTCCCGGGCATCGCCAGCCAGGCGATCATCGGTACCGCAGGTGTGTTCGTCGGCATGCTGGTGGTCTACAAGACCGGCGCGGTGAAGGTCACGCCGAAGTTCCAGAGGTGGATGATGGGCGCCCTGATCGGCGTCGTCGTCCTGATGCTGGCCAACTTCGTCGGGAACCTGTTCGGCGCCGACATGGGGCTGCGCAGCGGCGGTCCGATCGCCATCATCTTCAGCCTGGTGGTCATCGGTGTCGCGGCGTTCAGCCTGCTGCTCGACTTCGATTCGGCCGACCAGGCCATCCGCGCGGGCGCCCCGGCCAAGCTTGCCTGGTTCATCGCGTTCGGCCTGATGACCACCCTGGTCTGGCTCTACATCGAGATCCTGCGCCTGCTCAGCTACCTGCGCAGCGAATGACAGGAGCGGGGCCCTCGAGCCTCGCTCAGTGACAAGGGACGCCGCGGTTGTCTCCTTCCCGGGAGACGGCCGCGGCGTTTCGTTTCTCCTGGGCGGTGATGAGCTCATCGGCGGTGAGGTGGTGCAAGCGACCGTCCAGTAGACCGAGGTAGAGGTTGGCGCGGGCTGGTCGATGAGCCCCGGGTGACCGGCGCGTTTGGCTCTGGCGGCGAACTCCTGCATGCGGGTGCCGGCGGCTTCGGCTTCGTCGGCGGGTAGGCCGCGGGCGCTCAACGTGATGGTGCCGTCGGGCGCGGGAGGCCACGACGCCACGCCGGCGGATGCCCTCGCGGTACCAGCGAGCCGCGGCATCGGGGTTGACGGCGATGACCATCCGGCGGAGCAGGGCCACAAGCTGCCCGGTGGTGAGCCCGCGCGCTCTGGGTACCGCGATCCGGCAGACACCGCCGACCTGCGCAACCGTGAGGCCGGTGAGGTAGTCCAGCATCGCGCGGCACGACTGTCCTCGGTGGCGAACCGCTCCGGCGCGGGCCGGCGGTGCACCTCGCCCGGCTCGGGCCGGCGGTGCACCTCGCCCGGCTCGGGGAAACCTGCGCACCGGCCGACCCCGGCCAGCACCGCGGCCGTGCGGGCCTGCTCGTAGGACAGCTGGCGGTACCGGGCTCGCAGCAGCTCCAGCATCCGGTCATTCGGGACCCGGGCCAGATCGATCGCGGCGAGCGCGGCGGCCAGCCCGGGACCCGGCGGCATGACCGCGAGGTCCTGGGGTGCCGCCACCGCCATCTGCATGTGTCGAACGTACATTCGAACCGCGACAAGATCTATCCACCTGCGCTACCCGGCTCCTGACCTGCGGCAAGCGGTCGGCAAGGCCGGCTCGGCACGAGACCAGCGACAGGACACGGCGCACGCCAGCCGGCGCGATTACCGCAGGCTCGGGCTCAGCTCAGCCGCTCCAGGACCATCGCCATGCCCTGACCGCCGCCGACGCACATGGTCTCCAGGCCGAACTGCTTGTCGCGGCTGCGCAGGCCGTTGATCAGGGTGGCGCTGATCCGGGCGCCGGTCATGCCGAACGGGTGGCCGAGCGCGATCGCGCCGCCGTGCACGTTCACCTTCTCGTCGATCTGGCTCTCGGAGAGGCCCAGCTCACGGGCCGACGGCAGGACCTGCGCGGCGAACGCTTCGTTGATCTCCACGAGGTCGATGTCGCCGATGCCCATCCCGGCGCGGGCCAGGGCCTGACGCGACGCCTCCACCGGGCCCAGGCCCATGATCTCCGGCGACAGCCCGGACACCCCGGTGGACACCACGCGGGCCAGCGGGGTGATGCCGAGCTGTGCGGCCATGGTGTCGGACATGACGATCAGAGCGGCGGCGCCGTCGTTGAGCGGGCAGCAGTTGCCGGCGGTGATCCGCCCGTCCGGCCGGAACACTGGTTTGAGCTGGCTGACGCCCTCGTAGGTGACCCCGGCGCGGGGCCCGTCGTCGGTGTCGACAACCCGGCCGTCGGGCAGTGTGACCGGGGCGATCTCCCGGGCGAAGAAGCCGTCGGCGATCGCCCGCTCGGCCAGGTTCTGCGAGCGGACGCCGAACCGGTCCATGTCCTCGCGGCTGACGTCGCGGGCCAACGCCACGTTCTCGGCCGTCTGGCCCATCGCGATGTAGACGTCGGGCAGCTCGCCGTCGCCGCGCGGATCGGTCCAGCCGTCCTGACCGCCGGCGCCCAGGCCCACCGACCGCGCCTCGGCGCTGGCGAACAGCGGGTTGTGCGTGTCCGGCAGGGAGTCGGAGTTGCCCTTGGCGAAGCGGGACACGGTCTCCACCCCGGCGGAGATGAAAACGTCGCCCTCGCCGGCCCGGATCGCGTGCATGGCCATCCGGGTGGTCTGCAGCGAGGACGAGCAGTAGCGGGTAACCGTGGTGCCGGGCAGCCGGTCCTGGCCGAGCAGTACGGCGACCACCCGGGCGAGGTTGAAGCCCTGCTCGCCGCCGGGCAGCCCGCAGCCCAGCATCAGGTCGTCCACCTCGGTGATGTCGAGCTGGGGGACCTGTGCGAGCGCGGCCCGCACCATCTGGACGGTGAGGTCGTCGGGGCGCATCTCGACGAGCGAACCCTTGAACGCCCGGCCGATCGGCGAGCGGGCTGCGGCGACGATCACGGCTTCCGGCACGGTGTATCTCCATCCGGTTGTTCGGTCATGGGTGCGGCACCGAGCCTACTGTCGGGTAACCATTGACTGCACCTGTCCGTGCCGCAAGGGCACCGATCGGGTCGGTTCCGTGCTCAGTCCCGTCGGTCGGTGGTGTCCGGGCCGTTCGCCCTGCCCGGTCGGGGCCCGGATGGCGGGTCCTCGGTAGGCGCGGCTGTGTCCTGGGTGTCTGTCGTGGTGCCGGCGTCTGCGGCTGCCGGATCGTCCGACGTGCCGGCCTGGTGTGGAGTGTCGAACGACTCAGGCACCTTGCGCAAGTGGGTGTTCATCGACTTGACCAGGAAGAACACCGCGACGAACAGCAGCAGGATGACCACCAGGCCGATCGGCGACGAACCGCCGAACTCGGGCGCGTTGGGTGGACGCTGGTCCTGGCCCAGTACCGGCGCGACCAGTGGGTACAGCCCGGTCATGCCGACACCCGCTCGTGGATGCCGGCGAACAGGTCATCCTCCGGGGCGGTCCCGAACCTGGTGGGGCCCACCAATGAGCGGACGAGCTCGTAGTCCTCCGTGGGCCACACCTGTCGTTGCACCTCCATCGGCACCGCGAACCAGCGGCTGGTCGGGTCGATCTGGGTGGCATGCGCCTTGAGCGCCTCGTCGCGGACCGGGAAGTAGTCCGCGCACTCGACCCGGCTGGTGACCCGGGCGCCGGGGTCGCGCTTGTCCTCGGTCCAGTTCTTGATCCACTCAGTGTACGGCGACTCCAGGCCGGCCCGCTGCATCGCCTCGTGGATCGCGACCACCCGACCCCGGGAGAACCCGTGCGAGTAGTAGAGCTTGAGCGGCTGCCACGGCTCACCGACCCCGGGGTAACGCTCCGGGTCGCCGGCCGCGTCGAACGCGGCGACCGAGATCTCGTGGCACCGGATGTGGTCGGGGTGCGGGTAACCGCCGTTCTCGTCATAGGTGACCAGCACGTGCGGGCGGAACTCGCGGACCACCGAGACCAGTGCCCCGGCCTGCGCTGACAGGTCGCCGAGCGCGAAGCAACCCTCCGGCAGCGGCGGCTTGGGGTCGCCCTCGGGCAGGCCCGAGTCGACGAAGCCGAGCCAGCGGTGCGACACCCCGAGCAGTTCGGCCGCCCGGGCCATCTCCGCGCGCCGGACCGCGATCAGGTCGTCGCGGACCTCCGGGCGGTCCATCGCCGGGTTGAGGATGCTGCCCCGCTCGCCACCGGTGCAGGTGACGACCATGACCTCGTGCCCGGCCGCGGCGTACCGAGCGCAGGTGGCCGCGCCCTTGCTCGACTCGTCGTCGGGGTGCGCGTGCACAGTCATCAGACGTAACGGTCCGACCATGTCCTCTTCCTCGTCGCAGTAACGGACACCCGCCGGACCCATTCTCCCGACCGCACCGACAGTTCGGTCGCCCAGGTGCGCCCCGTCACCGTCAACCATCCGGGACCAGGGTTTCTTCCCCGCCCGAAGTTCGGCGCGACGGGCTGCTGCGCACCCGGACGACACCGCATCACCGGCCTGCCGGAACCGAAACGATCGGCACCGCGAACGGTTTCGGGAACTTCCTGGTCTGCTCGACCGTTCGTCGAAATAATGCGCCGAACGGTGGTTGCCGTGCTACGTTAACCGCTCGCACGGCCCGGCGTCGGGTCGTGTTTTTCCTTCTCAGGGCTGGTCCCTGGGCAGGGGCGGCGCTGCACGAGTTGCCGACCCGCAACCCGCAGGTCCGGAAAGGCTGGAGGAGTGATGACCGTGACCGAGATCCAGGTGACCTGGCTGACCCAGGATGCCTACGACCGGCTCAAGCACGAGCTGGATGAGCTGATCGCGAACCGGCCGGTCATCGCAGCGGAGATCAACGCCCGGCGTGAGGAGGGCGACCTCAAGGAGAACGGCGGCTACCACGCGGCCCGCGAGGACCAGGGCCAGCAGGAGGCCCGGATCCGCCAGCTGCAGGAGCTGCTGCGCACCGCGAAGGTCGGCGAGGCGCCCACCGAGTCCGACATCGCCCAGCCCGGCATGGTGCTCACCGTGCGCTACGACGACGAGGAGGAAACCGAGCAGTTCCTGCTCGGCTCCCGCGAGGAGGGCCGCCACGGCGACCTGGAGGTCTACTCGCCGCACTCGCCGCTCGGCGCGGCCATCCTCGGTGCCAAGGTGGGCGAGACGCGGGAGTACCAGTTGCCCAACGGCGGGACGATGAAGGTGACCCTGGAGGCCGCCGAGCCGTTCCGCGGCTGACCACAAGCGCCTACGACCAACCGGGGCCGGCGATCCGCCGCACCCCGGTTCGTCGTGTCGGAGCCGGCGATCGGCGCGGTCACACCTCCAGCACATGGTGGCCCGAAGCGCGCAAGGCGTCGAGCACCTCGATCCGGTGCTGCGGGCCGCGGGTCTCCAGCCGCAGCGCCACCTCCACCTCGCCCATCGCCAGCGCCCCGGACACTCGGGAGTGCTGCACGTCCAGCACGTTCCCGCCCAGCTCGGCGATCAGCCCGAGCAGCGCGGCCAGCGCGCCCGGCCGGTCGGCCACCCGCACCCGGGCATCGAGGTAGCGCCCGGCGGCGGCCAGCCCGTGCTGGATCACATGCAGCATCAGCAGCGGGTCGACGTTGCCGCCGGACAGCACGCAGGCCACCGGCGGCTCGAAGCGGCCCGGGTCGTCCAGCACGGCGGCCACCCCGGCCACCCCGGCCGGCTCGACGACCAGCTTGGCCCGCTCCAGGCAGTGCAGCAGGGCCCGGGAGAGCGCATCCTCGCCCACCGTGACCACGTCGTCCAACAGCCCGGACAGCAGCCCGAACGGCACGGCCCCGGGCCGGGGCACGGCGATCCCGTCCGCCATGGTGGGCCGCGCGGCGATGCGGACCGGCTCGCGCGCGGCCAGTGACGCCGGCCAGGCGGCCATCTCGGCGGCCTGCACCCCGACCAGCCGCGCGGTCGGCGCCAGCTCGCGCAGTGCCACCGCCATGCCTGCGGCCAGTCCGCCGCCGCCGACCGGCACCACCACGGTGCGGACGCCGGGTGCCTGCTCGTGCAGCTCCAGCCCGACGGTGCCCTGGCCGGCCACCACCAGCGGGTGGTCGAACGGGTGGATCAGCACGGCCCCGGTGCGTCCGGCGAACTCGGCGGCGGCGGCGAGGGTCTCCTCCAGTGCGTCGCCGACCAGCCGGACGTCGGCCCGGTAGCCCCGGGTGGCGGCCACCTTGGGCAGCGCGGCGAGCCGGGGCATGAACACCGTGGCCGGCACGCCGAGCATCCGGGCGGCCAGCGCCACCCCCTGCGCGTGGTTGCCGGCGCGGGCCGCGACCACCCCGGCCGCCCGCTCGGCCGAGGTCAGCGCGTGCATCCGCACGTAGGCGCCGCGAATTTTGAACGATCCGGTGCGCTGCAGGTTCTCGCACTTGAGCCAGACCGGCCCGCCGACCGCGGCGGCCAGGGCCCGGGACGGTGCCACCGGGGTCCGTCGGGCGATGCCGTCGAGCAGCTCGGCGGCGGCCCGGACGTCGACCAGGCCGACCGGGCCGCTGGGCGAGGTGAGCGCCGCCGGGTCGGATTGCGGGTCGGTGCTGGCGCCCATCGATGCATCCTCGCATCGCACCGGTAACCTCGTGTGGAAGGTGTACCTCGCGGGTCGACTCCGGTCGGGTCCGGTGATTCCGGCGGCGGTACCCGTTTCGGTGCGCGGCGAGTTCAGGAGGACGGATGGCGAGCGTGAGAACCGGTGCCGGTGCCGGGTCGCTCGTCGTCTCGGCCGTGGTGGCCGGCGTGTTGGCGACCATCGCGGTGATCACCGTCGAGCAGGCCGGCTGCGACGACCCGGGGCACTACGTGGTCGGTGCCCGCGGCTACGAGCTGATCGGCGGTTGCGTCGAGCCGGGCGACCTGCCGGTCAGCCCGTCCGGACCGTGGGCTCCGGCGCCGGGTATCCCGGACCCGCGTTCCCCGCTGCGTCCCTGAGGTTCAGCGTTCCTGGACCGCTCAGCGGGCCGTAGCGCGGTCGAGCGCGTCGAGCAGATCGGCGACCAGATCCTCGACGTCCTCGATGCCCACCGACAACCGCACCAGGTCCGCCGGGACCTCCAGCGCCGAACCGGCCACCGAGGCGTGGGTCATCCGCCCCGGATGCTCGATCAACGACTCCACACCGCCGAGTGACTCGGCGAGGGTGAACAGCCGGGTGCCGGCGCAGACCCGTAACGCAGTGTCCTCGTCGCGCACCCGGAACGACACCATCCCGCCGAACCGGTGCATCTGCTTGGCGGCCACCGGGTGCCCGGGGTGCTCGGGCAATCCGGGGTAGTACACGTCGGCCACAGCGGGATGGGCGGCCAGCGCGGCGGCCACCCGTTCGGCGTTGTCGCAGTGCCGCTCCATCCGGACCGCGAGCGTTTTCACCCCGCGCAGCGTCAGCCACGCGTCGAACGGTCCCGGCACCGCGCCGACCGAGTTCTGGGTGAATGCGATCCGCTCGGCCAGGTCGTCGTCGTCGGTGACCAGTGCGCCGCCGACCACGTCGGAGTGCCCACCGAGGTACTTGGTCGTGGAGTGCAGCACCACGTCCGCGCCGAGCGCCAGCGGGGTCTGCAGGTAGGGCGAGGCAAAGGTATTGTCGACCACCAGCCGGGCGCCGGCGTCGCGAGCGATCGCGGCCAGGGCGCTGATGTCGGCGATGCCCAGCAGCGGGTTGGTCGGCGACTCGCACCAGACCAGGCGGGTGCTCGGGCGCAGCGCGGACCGGGTCGCGTCGAGGTCGGCCAGGTCGACCGGGGTGTAGCTGACCCCCCAGCCGGAGAGCACCTTGTCGACCAGCCGGAACGTGCCGCCGTAGGCGTCGTGCGGGATCAGCAGGTGATCGCCAGGTCGCAGCGCGACCCGGAGCAGCACATCGGTGGCGGCCATTCCGGAGCCCAGCACGAACCCGTGCCGGCCACCTTCCAGCGCGGCCAGACACTCGGCCAGCGCGGTCCGGGTGGGGTTGGCGCTGCGCGAGTACTCGTAGCCACCCCGGGTGTTGCCCACCCCGTCCTGCACGAACGTCGAGCTGGCGTGAATCGGCACGATCACCGCCCCGGTTGTGGGATCGGGGGCCTGGCCGGCGTGGATCGCGCGTGTGGAGAAACCGTTCACCCCCGCGACGCTACGCCCCGCCGGGGATCACCGGTTCAGGCGGAGAGAAACGCGAGCACGTCCTGACGGGTGACCACGCCGGCCGGTTTGCCGTCCACCAGCACCAACGCGCCGTCCGCGCTGGCCAGCGCGGTCATCGCGGCGGCCACCGGCTCGCCGGCGCCGATGGTCGGCAGCGGGGCGGACATGTGCCGCTCCACCCGGTCGGCCAGCGCGGCGCGGCCGGCGAACAGCGCGTCCAGCAGGTCGCGCTCGTTCACCGCGCCGACCACCTCGGCGGCCATCACCGGCGGCTCGGCAGCCACGATCGGCAGCTGCGACACCCCGAACTCGCGCAGGTAGCCCACCACGTCGGCCACCGTCTCGTTCGGGTGCCCGTGCACCAGCTCCGGCAGCCGGCCGTCCTTGCCCCGCAACACGTCGCCGACCAGTGCCTCGCTGGAGTCGGCGGACAGGAACCCGTAGGTGGACATCCACGAGTCGTCGAACACCTTGGCCAGGTAGCCGCGCCCACCGTCGGGCAGCAGCACCACCACCACGGCGTCCTCGGCGTCCGCCGCCGGTATGGCCGCGGCCACCCGCAGCGCCGCGACCGCCGCCATCCCGCAGGATCCGCCGACCAGCAGCGCCTCCTCCCGGGCGAGCCGCCGGGTCATCGCGAACGACTCGGCGTCGGGCACCGCGACGATCTCGTCGCAGATGTCCCGGTCGTAGGTGGCGGGCCAGAAGTCCTCCCCGACTCCCTCCACCAGGTAGGGCCGTCCGGTCCCACCGGAGTAGACCGAGCCTTCCGGGTCCGCGCCGATGATCCGGACCCGCCCGTCGGACACCTCCTTCAGATAGCGCCCGGTGCCGCTGATCGTGCCGCCGGTGCCGATCCCGGCGACGAAGTGGGTGATTCGGCCCTCGGTCTGGGCCCACAGCTCCGGCCCGGTCGAGGCGTAGTGCGACGCGGGATTGTGCTCGTTGGCGTACTGGTTGGGCTTCCAGCCGCCGTCGATCTCGGTGGCCAGCCGGTCGGAGGTGGAGTAGTAGGAGTCCGGGTGCTCCGGGGCGACCGCGGTGGGGCAGACCACCACCTCGGCGCCGTAGGCCCGCAGCACGTTGCGCTTGTCCTCGCTGACCTTGTCCGGGCAGACGAACACGCACCGGTAGCCGCGCCGCTGGGCGATCATCGCCAACCCGATCCCGGTGTTGCCCGAGGTGGGCTCGACGATGGTGCCGCCGGGGCGCAGCTCGCCGCTGGCCTCGGCCGCGTCGATCATCGCACTTGCGATCCGGTCCTTCACGCTGCCGCCCGGGTTGAGGTACTCCACCTTGGCCAGCACCAGCGGGCGCAGACCGTCGGTGACCGTCCCCAGCCGTACCAGCGGGGTGTTGCCCACCAGATCCATCACGTGCTCGGCGTAGCGCATGGGCGCCATCGTGTCAGTGCGGTCCGGAGTCAGCGGCGGGCGACCCGCCGTAGCCCGGTGCCGGGAGGCCAAGACTCGATCACCAGTTCGTCGCCGACCACCCGGGTGCGGACCACCTCAGTGATATCCGCCCGGAATCCCGCTGATCCTCGGCCCACCGTCGGCCCGCAGGGTGGCGATCGTCTTGTGCCGGTGTGCCTCGAACAGCGCACGCACCGCCGCCGCGAACTGCGGTTCCGCCCGCTCCACCTCCGCCCAACAGGTCATGCGGACAGCATGCCGCGGGCACCCGACGGAACTGAAGTCGTCCGGCAGCGCTGTATGTATGTAATACTGTAATTTGCCTCGCGGAAGAAGGAGGACGGTCATGGTCGGTCGGGGACATCGTGGATGGACGGGTCGGGGCTCCGGGCCGGGTCGGGGCGGCTGGCAGCACGCCGATCTGCCGCCCGCCCACGACGCGGCCGGCTGGTTGCGCGGGCGGCTGCCGGACGGCTGGTTCGTCGGCGTGCCCGAGGTGAGCGTGGACCGGGAGGAGATCCTGGTGGTCGGTGAGTTGCCGGCGCTGGACGGGCAGTTCGACGACACCGACACCGGACGGGCCGACCGGGCCGCCGCGGTCCGCGGCCGGATCAGCCGGTTCCGGGAGGAGACCCGCGAGCAACGGATCGAGATCGCCCGGCAGGCCGAGCACGAGTACCACCGCAAGGTGGCCTGGGGGGCCCGGCTGGACGACGTGCAGGAACTGTTCACCACGCTCTCGGTGCCGGTGATGACCCGGCTGCGCCAGCCGGAGCGGATCGTGCTGGACACGCTGGTCGACGCCGGGGTCGCGCGCTCACGATCCGATGCGCTGGCCTGGGCGGTGCGGCTGGTGGGCGAGCACGCCGACGACTGGCTGGCCGAGCTGCGGACGGCGATGGCCCGGGTGGACGAGCTGCGCGGGCAGGGCCCCGGCGGCCGGGAGGAGCCGGCGGAGTCCTAGACCATCAGCTAGACCATCAGCACGAACCAGATGGCCACGTAGTGGCACACGGCGGCCAGCACCGTCGCCGCGTGGAAGAACTCGTGGTAGCCGAACGTGCTGGGCCACGGATCGGGCCGTCTGGTGGCGTAGAAGATCGCGCCCACCGTGTAGAGCGCACCGCCGGCCAGCAGCAGCACCAACGCCGCGACCCCGGCGTGGCGCAGCAGGTCGGGCAGCACGAACACCGCGACCCAGCCCAGCGCCAGGTAGATCGGCACGCCGAGCCAGCGCGGCGCCCCTGGCCAGGCCAGTTGCAGGGCCACGCCACCGAGGGCCCCGGCCCACACGGTGGCCAGCACCGCCACCCGGGTGGTGGAGCTCAGGGCCAGCGCGGCCACCGGGGTGTACGTGCCGGCGATGAACACGAAGATCATCGAGTGGTCGAGCCGGCGCATGCGATCCTGGGCGCGCTCGCTGCGCCACGGGTAGCGGTGGTAGAGCGCGCTGATCCCGAACAGCCCGAGCACCGTGGCCACGTAGATCGCGCAGCTGACCACCGCGATGGCGGAGCCGACCACTGTGGCGGCTGCGGTGACCAGGGTGGCCCCGGCGGCCATCGAGAGCACGAACGACCAGTGGTGCAGCGACCCCCGCAGCCGGGGTTTGCCCGAAAGTACCGGGGTGTCCATGTCCGTGATCGACCTGCTGCTCACGGTGCGAGCCTACGCCGGAGCCCACCGGGCGGCGATCCCGCGACCGGTTCGGCCCGAGGTCGTAGCACGGCCCCGACCGGTGCGGGCAGCGATCGGCAGAGCGGCTGGCGGCGGTGCCCGCGGAGCGGCCGGCGGCGTACCCTTCCGCGAGGCTGGCGGCGGTGCCCGCGGAGAGGCCGGCGGCGTACCCTTCCGCGCGTGGCGATGCGCGACCTGCTGTACTCGGTGTACGAGCGGAACCTGGCCCGCCAGCTGGTCGGGGCACAGCGGCCCCGGCACGTCGGCGTGATCATGGACGGCAACCGGCGCTGGGCGCGGGAGGCTGGGTTCGCGGATGTCAGCGACGGACACCGGGTCGGCGCGGCGAAAATGATCGAGCTGCTCGGCTGGTGTGCCGAGAGTGGCGTCGAGCTGGTGACCTTCTGGCTGCTGTCCCCGGACAACCTGCGCAGCCGCCCGGCCGATGAGATCGAACCCCTGCTGGAGATCATCGCCGATGTGGTCGACCAGTTGTGCGCCGAGGAGAACCCGTGGCGGGTGCGCCTGGTCGGGGCCCTGGACCTGCTGCCGGCGGAGATGGCCCAGCGGCTGAGCAACGCCGCGCGGCGCACGTCCGAGCGCTCCGGCATCGCGGTCAACGTGGCGGTGGGGTACGGCGGCCGGCAGGAGATCGCCGACGCGCTGCGCAAGCTGCTGCTCAAGCACGCCGAGTCGGGCAGTTCGATGGAGGAGTTGGCCGAGGTTCTGGACGTCGACCACATCGCCGAGCACCTGTACACCTCCGGGCAGCCGGACCCGGACCTGGTGATCCGTACCTCGGGGGAGCAGCGGCTGTCGGGGTTCCTGCTGTGGCAGTCGGCACACTCGGAGTTCTGGTTCTGCGAGGCGTACTGGCCGGAGTTCCGGCGGGTCGACTTTCTGCGGGCCATGCGTGACTACGGCATCCGCCACCGGCGCTTCGGCTCCTGACCAGCGCTCCTGACCAGCGGCTCCTGGCTCGGAGGTCGTTCGGCGCATGCGAAAGCGGGCGCCGGACCAGAAGGTCCGACGCCCGCTCGCGGAACGTTGCAGAGATCAGTCGTCGTTGTGGTCGCTGTTCTCGGCGCTGTTCTCCTGGTCGCAGTCAGTCTCGTCGTCGCTGTTGTTCTCCAGGTCCTTGGCCAGCACGCCAACGACGCCCGCGACGATGTCGTTGCCGCAAGCCTGAACCGGGACCTGAACGGCGTTGTCGTCGATCGAGATGAGGCCGCTAGCGAATGCCATCGGGCTCACGGCGAGCAGACCGGCGGTAGCAGCAGCCACCACGATTCCAGCCTTCTTCAGCACAGTTACTCTCCTGTTCAAATCGGCGGCATCGCATGACGCTCGCCCATCGGTCGCCAGCGGTGTTGGGGAGCCCTCGCTGACTTCATGAATATAGCGGGTCTACCCGAAGAATCAAAGCCGGGTGGCGTAATTCGTCCTGAACGCTATCTCGGGAAGGTTACGGCCTCCAACGGGTGAACCGGTGGAACGCGTCGAACGGCGAGTATCGCGCGATGAACGGTTCAATGCGGCAACTGGGGTCGTCACTCCGAAGGTGCCGGAGCACTCATGCCGCGCGACTTTCGTGGGGATGTGGCAGCCGGCGCCGAAACGGTGTCGCATGGCTGGCCGGACCTGGACATGACGAAGCCCGGCGATAGGTTCGGGGACCCAATCGCCGGGCTTCGGTACAGCTCAAGCGGCCTAGATCACGGGCTGCTGTTGTTCTCCAGGTCCTTGGCCAGGATGCCGACCACACCCGAGAGGATGTCGTTGCCGCAGGCCTGAACGGGCACCTGAACGGAGTTGTCGGAGATGGAGATCAGGCCTCCATCCTCGTCCTCGCCCTCGTTCTCGTGGGTGGCGCTGTTGTCCTGCTCGCAGTTGACGTCGGCGCTGTCCTCGTGGTGGCTGCTGTCGTCGCCACCGTTGTCGTCGTCGCCGTCGTAGTCTCCCGCGAAGGCCAGTGGGCTCAGGGCGAGCAGACCGGCTGCGGCGGTCGCCACAACGATTCCAGTCTTCTTCAGCACAGTGTTCATCTCCTGTTGAGTCAACCGGCGCCACTAGGACGACGGCCCCCTTCACGACGCCAGCGAATGCTTGGGGAGCCCGCGCTGACTAGGACCAAATTACCGTTGAGCACTCCGAAAAACAAAATCTGTACCACGATCGTGTCTGTGGCCCGTTTCCCGTTTGGTTATTGCCCCATTCGGTGACTTCGTCTGCCGGTGCCTCTGCGAACTTCAACGAACTCGCGGACGTCCCGTCACGAAGGATCACCCGATCGAGCGAGCAACCCTCCGCTGCCTGCGCCCGGCGGCCATGTCCGATGGCATCCTCGCCGGCCGGCGATGGACTCGCCTAGGCTCCCGGGCTCGTGGAACCGGGTGAGGTGGCGCGGGAGTACGTGGCGCTCGCGCTGGCCTGCGGACGGGTGCTGCCGGGCCTGGTGGACGACTACCTCGGCCCGGCGCGGCCGGTCCCGGCCGAGGCAACTCCCCCGGCGCCGACCGCGCTGGTCGCTCGGGCCCGGTGGCTGCGGGCCGAGATCGGACGATCGGCGCTCGCGGCCGGGCGGCGAGGGTTCCTGGGCCGGCAGGTGGTCGCCCTGGAGTGCGCCCTGCGGCGGCGGGCCGGCGCGACGCTCGGGTTCCGCGACGAGGTCCAGCAGTACTTCGATACCGACATCACCCTTGGTGAGCCCGACCGCTACCGCGCGGCGCACGCACGGCTGGCCGAGGCATTGCCGGGTACCGGCTCGCTGGCAGCCAGGCTGGCCGCGCACCGGGAGCAGGTGCGGGTACCGCGGGGGCTGGTCGGGCCGGCGGCGCAGCGACTCAGCGAGGCCCTGCGCGGGGCGGCCCGGGCGGAGTGGGGGCTGCCGCCTGGTGACACGGTCCAGCTGGAGCTGGTGACCGGTCGACCGTGGAGCGCGTTACACCGCTACCTCGGCGGTCACCGCTCGCGGGTCCTGCTGAACACCGATGTTCCGGTTGGTGCCACCCAACTGGCTCGGCTGATCGCGCACGAGGTCTGTCCCGGTCATCACACCGAACGGTGCCGGGCCGAGGCCGGGCTGGACTGGGAACGTCCCGAGCGGGGGGTGTTCCTGGCGAACACTCCGCAGAGCCTGCTCTCCGAGGGGCAGGCGGATCACGGCCTCGAGGCGCTGGTCGGGCCGGCGTGGGGGAGCTGGACGGAGTCGGCGCTGGCGGGGCTGCCGGTGACCGTGCACGGCGAGGTGGCGATGCGGGTCGAGCGGGCCATGGCGGAGCTGCTGCCGGTGCGCCAGGATGCCGCGCTGATGCTGCACGACCGGGGGGCCTCGGAGGACACCGCGCGGGACCACCTGCGCCGGTGGCTGCTGGTGCCCGAGGCCCGGGCCGACCAGATACTCGGCTTCATCACCCACCCGCGAGGGCGGGCGTACACCACCGCCTACGTCGAGGGTTACCGGTTGGTCGGCGAGTGGCTTGCCGCCCGGACGGCCGACCAATCGGTGACCGAGCGCTACCTGCGGCTGTACGACGAGCCTCGGGCGCCCTCCGCCCTGCGGGCCGCGTTACCACGTACGGTCACGGCGGCAGTGAACCGAGCATGAACGCTGAGTAAGAATCGACCTGGTCTCTGCCGGCCTGCGGTTGACGGAGCGCGACGAACGGTAGACCAATGCGGTTGTCGCTGGTGTCACCTCACTGAAAGTGGTCGTCGGGTGTTGACCGGACCCCGGTCACCGCCGGTACCGTGCCGCTGGCGGTTCGTATCCGATGCGAGCCGTTCGGGAGGCCCTGAACGTGGCTGTCACAGGCACGGGGGGCCGGCACCCGGCCCTCTCGGGCAGTGGTGGAGGGCGTCCTTGACGCCCGAGGCCACCTCCGGACAGGGCTGCCGGTCCCACGACCACTGCGGGTGCGGTGCCGCGCCCGCGAGGGAGAAGCCGTGACCGCACGTCGTCCCGCCCAGAGCTCCCCCCGGACCACCGCCACCAGCGGTGCCGCCGGGTCTGGTACCACCTCGGTGAATGCTCCTGGTTCCACCCCGCTCGCCGATTCGGTCGATGCCGGCGAGGCCCGGTCGGGTCCCCGCTGCTACGTCCTGGACACCTCGGTCCTGCTGTCCGACCCGTGGGCGCTCACCCGTTTCGACGAGCACCAGGTGGTGCTGCCGCTGGTGGTCATCTCCGAGCTCGAGGGCAAGCGGCACCATCCGGAGCTGGGCTGGTTCGCCCGGGAGGCGCTGCGGCAGCTCGACGATCTGCGGGTGGCCCACGGACGGCTGGACGCACCGGTGCCGATCGGCACCGCGGGCGGTTCGCTGCGAGTGGAGCTGAACCACACCGACCCCGAGGTGCTGCCCGCGGGATTCCGCACCGACAGCAACGACAGCCGGATCCTGGCCTGCGCGCTCAATCTCGCCGCGGAGCGCCAGTTCAGCGCGACGCGTATCGATACCGCGGAGCGCGGTCCGGCGGACGGTCCGGTCGTGCTGGTCACCAAGGACATGCCGCTGCGGGTGAAGGCCGCCGCGGTGGGCCTGGTCGCCGACGAGTACCACGCCCACGACGTCGTTCCTTCGGGCTGGACCGGGCTCGCCGATGTCGAGGTCGGCTCGTCCGCGCTGGTCGACGGGCTGTTCCGGGACGGGTCCGTCGAGGTCGCCGGCACCGAGCTGGACTGGGTCGCCGAGCTGCCCTGCCACACCGGGCTGCGGCTGGCCGGGGCGGGGACGTCGGCGCTGGGCCGGGTCGGGCCGGACAAGCGGGTGCGGCTGGTGCGGGGCGACCGGGAGGCGTTCGGGCTGCACGGCCGCTCGGCCGAGCAGCGGATTGCGCTGGACCTGCTGCTGGACCCGGACGTGGGCATCGTGTCGCTGGGCGGGCGGGCCGGCACCGGCAAGTCCGCGTTGGCGCTGTGCGCCGGGCTGGAGGCGGTGCTGGAGCGCCAGCAGCACCGCAAGGTGGTGGTGTTCCGGCCGGTGTACGCGGTCGGTGGCCAGGAGCTGGGCTACCTGCCCGGCAGCGAGAGCGAGAAGATGGCGCCCTGGGCGCAGGCGGTCTTCGACACCCTCGGTGCGCTGGTGTCCGGCGAGGTGATCGAGGAGGTGCTGGCCCGGGGCATGCTCGAGGTGCTTCCGCTTACGCATATCCGTGGCCGTTCGCTGCACGACAGTTACGTGATCGTCGACGAGGCGCAGTCGCTGGAGCGCAACGTGCTGCTCACGGTGCTCTCTCGGCTGGGCACCGGCTCGAGGGTGGTACTCACCCACGACGTCGCGCAGCGGGACAACCTGCGGGTCGGTCGGCATGACGGGGTGGCCGCGGTGATCGAGAAGCTCAAGGGACACCCGCTGTTCGCCCACGTCACGCTGACCCGTTCGGAGCGCTCCGCGATTGCCGCTCTGGTGACGGAGATGCTGGAAGGCGACGCCGGCTAGCGCTTGCCGGCCCCACCTGTTCCGCCGGATCCGCCTGTTCCTCCGGTTCCGCAACGGACGGCACTCTCGTCGGTACCTATCCGGCGAGAGTGCCGTTCGTCGGTCCGGGAGTCGCGCGGGGGCGTCCGGGAGTCGCGCGGAGGGCGGCGGGCTAGGGGCTGAGGGCGCCGGGCTTACGGGCGGGGGGTGCCTTCCGCGAAGCCCGCGCGGGACTGGACGCCGAGGACGGCTTCGGTGTGCAGCTCGTCGAGCGAGGCAGCGCCGGTGTAGGTGCACGCCGAGCGCACGCCGGCGCTGATCTCGTCGAGCAGGTCCTCCACTCCGGGGCGGATCGGGTCGAGCAGCATCCGCGAGCTGGAGATGCCCTCCTCGAACAGCGCCTTGCGGGCCCGGTCGAACGCGCCCTCGTCCCGGGTACGCGCGGAGACCGCCCGCTTGGAGGCCATCCCGAACGACTCCTTGTAGGCCCGGCCGGACTCGTCACGCATCAGGTCACCGGGGGACTCGTAGCTGCCGGCGAACCACGAGCCGATCATCACCGCCGCCGCCCCGGCGGCCAGCGCCAGCGCCACGTCGCGCGGGTGCCGGACTCCGCCGTCGGCCCACACGTGCCGGCCCGACGCGCGCGCCGCCGCGGCGCACTCGGCCACCGCGGAGAACTGCGGGCGGCCCACCCCGGTCATCATCCGGGTGGTGCACATCGCCCCGGGGCCGACGCCGACCTTCACGATGTCCGCCCCGGCGGCGATCAGGTCGCGCACCCCTTCGGCGGTCACCACGTTCCCGGCAACCACCGGCACGGTGCGGTCACCTGCCTCGTCGACACTGGCCCGGACGGTGGCCAGCGCGGCCAGCATCTTCTCCTGGTGACCGTGTGCGGTGTCCACCACGAGCAGGTCGACCTCGGCCTTGAGCAGCGCGCGGGCCTTCGCCCCGACGTCGCCGTTCACCCCGATCGCCGCCGCGGTACGCAGCCGACCCTGCCCGTCGAGGGCCGGACGGTAGATCTCCGCGCGCAGGGCCCCGAGCGCGGTGAGGATGCCGGCCAGCCGTCCGTCGGCGTCCACGCCGAGAGCCACCCGTTCCGGTCGGTGGCTCAGGGCGTCGAACACCGCTCTCGGCGGAGTGTGCAGAGGGAGGGTGACCGGGTCGGTGGTGAGCACGTCGACCAGCCGGCTGAACCGGTCCACCCCGTGGCAGGCGGCCTCGTGCACCGTGCCCAGCGGTCGGCCGTCCCCGTCCACCACCACCACCGTGTCGTGCGCCCGCTTGGGCAACAGGTTCAGCGCGTCGGCCACCGCCTGGTCGGAGTGCAGCACCAGCGGGGTGTCCCACACCGGGTGGCGGGACTTCACCCAGGCCACGGTGTCGGCCACCGCCTCTGGCGCGACGTCCTGGGGCAGCACAGTCAGCGCGCCCCGGCGGGCCAGCGTCTCGGCCATCCGCCGCCCGGCCACCGCGGTCATGTTTGCCGCGACCACCGGCAGCCGCGAGCCCGAGCCGTCGCCGGTGGTCAGGTCGACGTCGAAGCGGGAGTCCACCGACGACCGGCGCGGCACCAGGAACACATCGTCGTAGGTGAGGTCGCGGGAAAGGCCGTCATGACCGTCGAGGAAGCGCACAGGCCGGGGAGCGTACGCGGGCAGCGCGCCGCCCGCCGCGCGGAGCCGGCTCGGAGCGCTGCGGGCAGCGCGCCACCCGCCGCGCGGAGCCCGCTCGGACCGTGCGGGACCTGTCCGGTCAGGAACGCAGCAGGGCGCGCACGGCGTCGATGGTGTCGGCCTGCGCGGGGATCTTGTCCGGGCGGTAGCGCTGCACCCGGGCGAACCGCAGCGCCACCCCACCCGGGTAGCGGCGGCTGACCTGCACCCCGTCCAGCTCGATCTCCACCACGAACTCCGGCGGCAGCCGTGCCACGTGGCCGTCGTCGGACAGCGCGCGGGCGGAGAACGTCTCGGTCTGCCAGGCCAGCAACGCGTCGGTCATGCCCTTGAACGTCTTGCCGACCATGATCGGCGGTCCGCCGTCGGGGTCGCGGGCGCCGAGGTGGATGTTGGACAGCCACCCGGTGCGCCGGCCGTAGCCCCACTCGGCGGCCAGCACCACCAGGTCCAGGGTGTGCACCGGCTTGACCTTCTGCCAGGACCGGCCGCGCCGCCCGGCGGCGTAGGGCGCGTCCAGCGACTTGACCATCACGCCCTCGTGCCCGGCGTCCAGCGCGGCGGCCAGCAGCGCGGCGGCCGCCTCCCCGGTGGGGGTGAGCACGCCGGGCATCCGGTGCTCGTCGGCCACCGAGGTCAGCGCGGCCAGCCGTTCGCGCAGCGGCGCGTCCAGCAGGTCGGCCCCGTCGAGGTGCAGGCAGTCGAAGAACCGAGGCCGCAGCAACCCGGCGCTGGCGTTGCTCATCGACTCCTGGAACGGCCGGGGCCGGGCCTGCGGATCATCCGCGTCGGTCAGCGCCAGGGACTCGCCGTCCAGCACCACCGACCGGCACGGCAGCGAGCGGGCCAGCTCGACCAGCTCGGGGACGGCGGCGGTGATGTCATGCAGGCTGCGGGTGAACACCCGCACCTCGGCGCCCTCGCGGTGCACCTGGATGCGTGCGCCGTCCAGCTTGTACTCCACGCTGACCTGCTCACCCAGCTCGGCCAGCGCCGCGTTCAGATCGTCGGCGGGGGAGGCCAGCATCGGCTTGACCCCGCGCCCGACCTGAAGTCGGAACGCGGCCAGCGCCCCGGCGCCCCCGATGAGCGCGGCATGGGCAGTGGTCGGCAGCTCGCCGGCCAGCATGAGCGCCCGGCGGACCTGCTCGGCGGGAACCCCGGCGGCGGCGGCCACCGCCTCGACCAGGACACCCTCCAGTGCACCGTGCCGAAGCTCCCCGACCAGCAGCCGGCGCAGGAAGTCCTGCTCGTCGGTGGTGGCCGTGCCGAGCAGCCCGCCCAGCAGCTCGGCGCGGCGGGCGACCGATCCGGGGCCGGTGGCAGCGAGCAGCGCGTCGAGCGTGGCGTCCACCCCGGCCACGGTGAGGGTGGGCTCGGCGGCGGGACCGGCCGACACGGCGGCCAGCGTGCGCCAGCCGGTACCGGTCCGGCCTTGGCGGGGCTCGCCGGCCAGCCACCCCACCGCCGGCGCGACCTCCTCGCCGGCCAGCCGGCGCAACACCGCGGCCAGCAGCTGCACCTTGGCCTTGCGCGAGCGGGTGGCGCCCACCGCCGCCGAGGTGGCGACTATCTCCGCGAGCAGCATGCGGACGATCCTGCCAGCCACCCCCGACACGAGCCCCCACCCGGAACCGCGAGCCGCCGAGCGGGCCAAGATCCCCGGAACAACCGCGGCGTACCGCTTGATCGCCGTTCTGGTGTTATCGGCCGCTTGGCTTCCGCTTTGCCACCGAAACGCCGATCACCCAGGGTCGGGCGCGGGACGTGCGGGTCGGGCGCGGGACGCGCGGCCACCCCAGCGGTTCAGCCCCCGACCGCGCCGCCCCTGGTCATGGCCAGTACGTCCAGGGCGGTGTCCAGCTGCTCGGCCGTCAGCTTCCCGGAAGCCACGTGGCCGCGCTCGAGCACCACCTCGCGGATCGTCCGGCGCTCGGCCAGCGCCTGCTTGGCCACCGCCGCCGCCTCTTCGTACCCGAGATAGCGATTCAGCGGGGTGACCACGGACGGCGAGGACTCCGCGTACTCCCGACAGCGGTCGGTGTCGGGCTCGGCGCCGGCCAGCACCTTGTCGGCGAGCAGCCGGGTGGCCGCGGCCAGCAGCCGGGCGGACTCCAGCACGTTGCGGGCCATCACCGGCATCATCACGTTGAGCTCCAGATTGCCCTGGGTGCCGGAGAACGCCACGCACGCGTCGTTGCCGATCACCTGCGCGGCCACCATCATGCTCGCCTCGCAGATCACCGGGTTGACCTTCCCGGGCATGATCGAGCTGCCCGGTTGCAGGTCCGGCAGGCGCAGCTCGGCCAGCCCGGTGCGCGGTCCGGAGCTGAGCCAGCGCACGTCGTTGGCCACCTTGAACAGCGACACGGCCAGGCCGCGCAGGGCCGCCGAGCACTCCACCAGCCCGTCCCGGGAGGCCTGCGCCGCGATGTGGTCGCCGGCCTCGGTCAGCACGTCCAGCCCGGTGGCCTCGCGCAGCCGGCCCACCACCGCCGCGCCGAACCCGGCAGGGGCGTTCAGCCCGGTGCCGACCGCGGTGCCGCCGATCGGCAGCTCGGCCAACCGGGGCAGGCAGTCGGTCAGCCGCGCCACGGCGTGCTCGACCTGGGTGGCCCAGCCGCCGGCCTCCTGCCCGAGGGTGACCGGCACTGCGTCCATCAGGTGTGTTCGACCGGCCTTGACCACTTCCGACCAGTCCCCGGCCCGGGTGCGCAGGGTGGCCGCGAGGTGCTCGGCGGCCGGGATCACCTCCCGGACCACGGCCTCGGCGGCCGCCAGGTGGATGGTGGTCGGGAAGACGTCGTTGGATGACTGCGAGGCGTTGACCTGGTCGTTGGGGTGCACATCCCGGCCCAGTGCCGCGCCGGCCAGGGTGGCGATCACCTCGTTGGCGTTCATGTTCGACGACGTGCCCGAGCCGGTCTGGAACACGTCCACCGGGAAGTGCGCGTCGTGCCGGCCCTCGGCGACCTCGTCGGCGGCCGCCGCGACCGCCCCGGCCACCTCGTCGGGCAGTACCCCGAGGTCGGCGTTCACCCGCGCGCAGGCGGCCTTGACCAGCCCCAGCGCGCGGATCTGCGCACGTTCCAGGCCCCGCCCGGAGATCGGGAAGTTGTCGTGCGCGCGCTGGGTCTGAGCCTGCCACAGGGCGTCCGCCGGTACCCGGACCTCACCCATGGTGTCGTGCTCGACTCGGTATCCGTCGGTGGTCATGGGGCCAGTCTGGCCGCCGCCGGCCAGACCCGGCCGGCCGGAACCGGAGATCCCCGCTATCGGACGACCTGGACCACGTCGCCGACCGAGAGTGCGTCGAAGAACCGCTCGGAGGCCGAGGAGGACAGGTGGATGCAGCCGTGCGACAGCTGGCTGAGGCTCCCCTCGTGGAAGGCGATCCCGCCGTTGAAGAACACCGAGTTCGGCATCGGCGCGTCATCGAACAACGAGCTCTTGTGGTCGGCGTTCTTGAAGCTGACGTTGAAGGTGCCCGGCGGCGTCAGCCAGCCCTTGCGACCGTGGGTGATCTTCACCGGGCCGTACACGGCCTTGCCGTTACGGATCAGCCAGGCCTGGTTGGTGGACAGCTTCACGCAGGCGTCGGCGGTGGTCCAACACGGAGCGCCCTTGGCCTTGACCGGTTTGGGTTTGGGCTTGGGCGGCGGGGGAGGCGCCGGTGGCGCGGGTGGTGCCGGGAGTGGCGGCAAAACGGAGGGGGTGGGCGGCGTCGGCACGGAGCTGGCGTCGTCCTGGGCGAGCTCCACCCGCGGGTCCTGGCTCGGCGACGCGATGGTCGAGGCGCGTTGTTGGCCCACCTCGCGTTGTTGGCCCACTTGGAGCACCACGGCGCAGATCATGCTGGCCGCCAGGGTGAGGGTGACCAGCGCGGTCAGCGGTGCCCGGTGCACTGCTCGCATCGGCCCACACCCCGTTCCGTTGGTGGTCACCCGGCTGGTCGCATGACCGCTCGGTAGACGCGCACACCGTACTGAAGGGTGCGTCTACCGAGTACATCCACCCGATCGGGTCGCGCGTTACTGAGCCCTGGTCGCGGTCGGTGTTCGGTGACGGCTCGTCTGCAGACCGGTCACGGTCCGGTTACGGCAAGGGGGGCAGTCCCGCTCCGGTGCCGTCGATGTCGTAGTCCACCGAGGAGTACTCGCGGAGCTTGGTCAGCCGGTGGTAGCCGTCGATCATGCGCACGGTGCCCGACTTGGACCGCATCACGATCGACTGCGTGGTGCAGCCTCCCGGCGTGTAGTGCACCCCGCGCAGCAGGTCGCCGTCGGTCACCCCGGTGGCGCAGAAGAACACGTTGTCGCCGGACACCAGGTCGTCGGTGGTCAGCACCCGGTCCAGGTCGTGCCCGGCGGACACCGCCTTCTCCCGCTCGGCGTCGTCCTGCGGCCACAGCCGAGCCTGGATCGCGCCGCCCATCGACTTCAAGGCGGCGGCGGCGATGATGCCCTCCGGGGTGCCGCCGATGCCCATCAGCATGTCCACCCCGGTGCCCAGGCGGGCCGCTGAGATGGCCCCGGCCACATCGCCGTCGGAGATGAAGTGGATGCGGGCGCCGGTCTCGCGCACGTCGTGCACCAGGCTCTCGTGCCGGGGCCGGTCGAGGATGCAGACCATGACGTCGGCCACGTCGATCGAACGGGCCTTGGCCACCCGGCGGATGTTCTCCGACACCGGCGCGGTGATGTCCACCGTGTGCGCCGCCTCCGGGCCGACCGCGATCTTCTCCATGTAGAACACCGCCGACGGGTCGAACATCGCCCCGCGTTCGGCCACCGCGAGGACCGCCAGCGCGTTGGGCATGCCCTTGCTCATCAGCGTGGTGCCGTCGATCGGGTCGACCGCGACGTCACAGTCGGGGCCGTCGCCGTTGCCCACCTCCTCGCCGTTGAACAGCATCGGGGCCTCGTCCTTCTCGCCCTCGCCGATGACCACCACGCCACGCATCGAGACACTGCCGATCAGCTTGCGCATGGCGTCCACCGCAGCCTGGTCGCCGCCGTTCTTGTCACCGCGCCCGACCCACCGCCCTGCGGCCATCGCCGCGGCCTCGGTCACCCGGACCAGCTCCATTGCCAGGTTGCGGTCCGGTGCCTCCCGCAGGCGCTGAGACTGGTCGGGTCGATCGCTCGGTGTCCCCATGTGGTGATCCTAGAAGGGTGACGGCGACAATGGCGCGGTGACGTCGCCTCCGCGCAGCCGGGACATCCTGCTGTCCGTCCTGGTGTTGCTGCCGTTGATCGGCTTGGTCGCGCTGGTCGGCCGGGGCTGCTCGTTCAGCCCCGGCGGCCCGACCGTGGACGATTCGGCCGCGCCGAGGGTGGACGCCGCAGCCGCGCTGGCCGACGCCGCGCGCGGGCTGGACTTCCCGGTCCGGGTGCCCGAGGTGCCGCCGACCTGGCGGGCGAACTCCACCGACCGCCGCGCGGCCCCGGGCGGCGCCGGCGCGGTTCGGGTCGGCTGGCTCACCGACGGCGGACGCTACCTGCGCCTGGTGCAGGCCGACCCGAGGCCAGGCCCCGGGCAGCCGGCCGACGAGGGGCCGCTGGTCGCCGCCGAGACGAAGGGGCCGCCGGACGCGCGCGGCGTGGTGACCGTGGCCGGCCAGCCGTGGGTGCGCTACCAGGCGCCGAACGGCGAGCAGGTCTGGGTGCGCACCGCAGCCGGGGTCCGCTGGCTGGTCACCGGCAGCGGCACCGAGGCGGAGTTCCGGACGCTGGCCGCCGCGGTGAGCGCCGCCGCACCGCTACCGCGCGGCTGACCGGGCCTGTCCGCGTGGCTGACCGGGCCTGTCCGCGGTTCAGTGGGCGGCTTCGTCGCGGCCGACGTCGAGGACGGCCTCCACCCGCTTCCGGGCACCGGCCAGCCGTTGCTCGCACAGCCGGGCTAGCTGCTCGCCGCGCTCCCACAGCGCGAGCGACTCGTCCAGGCTCAGCCCGCCGACCTCGAGCGCCTTGACCACCTCGACGAGTCCGTCGCGGGCCTGTTCGTAGTCCAGGTCAGCGGAGCCCAGCTCAGCGGGGATACCGCCCGATGCATCACCCGGTGCGCCCGGCTGGTCGCCGCTCTCGCCTGCCTGGCCCATCCGGTCATCGTGCCGTACGAGTGCGCTCCGTCCGTCCCGACCCGGCCGGTCGGCGCGTCGGCCCCGGCCGAAACGGCGCCGGTTCGCCCGGTCTCCGGCACCGCGCCCAGCATCGCGTGCGCGAGCGCCGCGTCGTAGCCGGCGAACGCCTCGGCGAACCCCGCGCCGTCGCCGTCGGCCAGCGCCTCGGTCAGCCAGCGCTGGTACCGCGCGGTCCGGTCCCGGTGTGATCGTCCGGGGCCGTCCCACCATTCGGGGCCGGTGGCTGTCCGCACCGCGCCGGAGAGCCGCTGCAGCCGGCTGGGGAGCCGGACGCGCACCGGGCAGGAGCAGCCGCCCAGCAGCGCATGCCAGGTCTCCCAGGCCCCGGACTCGACCCGGTTCGCGGCGTCGGCCAGAGCCTGCCGGTCCCGGGCAGGTTCCGGCAGCTCAGCCAGGACGCCGAGCGTCAGCGGCAGGAACGCCGCGCTTGCGGGCATCGTCGCCTCCTCGCTCGCCGTCGCGGACCGGCCGGCCCCCGCGCACGGGTCGGTCGTATCTCACGAGTCGGTGGTGTCTCGTAGGTCGGTCGTTTCTCGTGGCTCGGTCGTGCCTCACGAGTCGTGGTGTGTCACGGCTCGGTCGGGTCTCGGGGGTCGGTCATGGTGGCGACCACGACCGGGACCGACCCGTCGGCCAGCCGGATGCGCAGCGGGTCGCCGGGGTGGGCCTGCTCCGTCGAGCGCAGCACGGGCGGCACCGGGTCCCCGGTGACCCGCTGCACGACGGCGTACCCCCTGGCCAGAGTGGCTGCCGGTCCGAGACTCGTCAAGCGGGATCCGAGGTGGCTCAGCTCGCTTTCGCGCTGGGTGAGCGCCCGCCGTACGTCACGGCGGGCGGTCTCGCGCAGCGTGACCACCTCCGTGGCGCGCCGGTCCAGGTCGCGGCGGGGGTCGGCCAGGACCGGGCGGGCCCGCAGCGCGTCCAGCAGCCGGCGCTCCCGCTCGACCCACCCGCCCAGGGCGCGCCGGGCCCGGTCGCGCAGCCCGGCGATCCGTGCGGTCTCCTCGGCGAGGTCCGGCACGATCGTCCGCCCGGCCGCTGTCGGAGTCGAACAGCGCAGGTCAGCGACGTGATCCAGCAGTGGCGTGTCGGGTTCGTGGCCGATCGCGGAGACCACCGGGGTGCGCGCGCCGGCGACCGCCCGGCACAGCTCCTCGTCGGAGAAGGGCAGCAGGTCCTCCACGCTGCCGCCACCCCGGGCGATCACGATGACGTCCACCTCGGGGTCGCGGTCCAGCGCCCGCAGCGCGTCGATCAGCTGGGGCACCGCCAGCGCGCCCTGGGTCGCGGTGTGGCGGATCCGGAACCGCGCGGCCGGCCACCGGCCCTGTGCGTTCGTCACCACATCGTGTTCAGCGGCGCTCGCCCGGCCGGTGACCAGACCGATGCGGCGGGGCAGGAACGGCGGCCGGCGCTTGCGCTCGCGGTCGAACAGGCCCTCGGCGGCGAGCAGCTTGCGCAGCCGCTCGATCCGGGCGAGCAGCTCGCCCACGCCCACCGAGCGGATCTCGTCGACCCGCAGGCTGAAGCTGCCCCGCCCGAGGAAGAACGTCGGCTTGCCGTGCACGATCACTCGGCTGCCCTCGACGACCGGCGTATCGGCCGCTCGCACCAGCCCGATCGGGCAGGTCAGGGTGAGCGAGACGTCCGCGGCCGGGTCGCGCAGGACCAGGAACGCCGTGCCGGTGCCCGGTCGGGCGTTCACCTGGGTGAGCTGGCCCTCCACCCACACCGCGCCCAACCGGTCGATCCAGGTCGCCACCTTACGGGCGACCGTGCGTACCGGCCAGGGCTCCTCGGGACTGGTGGACGGGCCGGGGATGGTCACCGGCCGGTCATGCTCGCCACCCGGTTGGACAGCATGGTGACGTACGGCGGGCGGTCCTGGTGGCTGGTCTCCCACGCCAGCAGCGCCCGCACCTGCTCGAGCGACAGCGAGCGGAACCGCCCGCGCAGCTGCGGCAGCGACCACTGGTCGTAGTCGCCCAACCCGGCGGGCCCGTCGGCGTCGTCCCCCGGTGCCGGCGCTGTGCCTGCCGCGGGCGCTGTGCCTGCCGCGGGCGCTGTGCCTGCCGCCGGTACTGAAGCCTTCACCGCCGGTCGCGCCCCGTCGACCACGGCGGACTTGACGTCCGCCTCGGCCCCGGCGCCGGGGTCGGTGTCGGGCCGGGACGTGCGCGACACCGGGATCGGGGAGACCCGGCGCGGTGCCGGTTCGTCGTCCCAGTCCGCGACCGGGCTCAGCCGGGGCAGCCCGTTCGCGGTGCCGAACGGGTGCTCGGGCTGATCCTCGTCGAACCGCGCCCAGGTGGGCGTCTCGGGCACCGGACGCAGCGAACCGAGAGCCTGGTCGCCCTTGATCGCCAGCTCGGTGACCCGCTGCTGCATGCGCATGGAGACCTGCAGGACCTGGCTGACCGCGGTCACCGGCAGTTCCACCAGCTTCCGGGGCAGCTCCTGGACTTCTTCGAGCGCGGTGGCCACCAGGCCGGCGGCGATCCTCAGCGGCATGGGCAGCGGGTTCATACCCCGCATTCTTACCGGTTTCCCGCTGGTTACGTCGGTTCGGGTCGATCCCGAGGCGAGTCGGACAGGGTCAGACCGCTCACGACCACCCGCCCGACGCGCCGGTCGCCCGTAGGCTGGCGGACATGTCGGTTACCAAACGTGTCCTGCTCGCCAAGCCGCGTGGGTACTGCGCCGGGGTCGACCGGGCGGTGGTCGCTGTGGAGAAGGCCCTGGAGGCACACGGCGCGCCGGTCTATGTCCGCAAGGAGATCGTGCACAACAAGCACGTGGTGCAGACGCTGCGAGATCGTGGGGCCATCTTCGTCGACGAGGCCGACCAGGTGCCCGAGGGCGCGCTGGTGGTGTTCTCCGCGCACGGCGTCGCGCCGACGGTGCACACCCAGGCCGCCGAGCGGGGTCTGCGCACGATCGACGCCACCTGCCCGCTGGTGACCAAGGTGCACCACGAGGCCAAGCGGTTCGCCGCCGACGACTACGACATCCTGCTGGTCGGCCACCACGGACACGAAGAGGTCGAGGGCACCGCGGGCGAGGCGCCCGAGCACGTGCAGCTGGTGGAGAGCGCCGAGGACGTGGCGGCCGTCGTGGTCCGGGACCCGGAGAAGGTGGTGTGGTTGTCCCAGACCACGTTGAGCGTCGACGAGACCATGGACACGGTCCGCCAGCTGCGCGAACGGTTCCCCAGCCTGCAGGATCCGCCCAGCGACGACATCTGCTATGCCACGCAGAACCGGCAGGTCGCGGTGAAGGCGATGGCGCCGCACTGCGACTTGGTCCTGGTGGTCGGCTCACAGAACTCGTCGAACTCCAAGCGGCTGGTCGAGGTGGCGCTGTCCGCCGGCGCGGGTGCCAGCTACCTGATCGACGTCGCCGGCGAGATCGACGAGGCGTGGCTGGACGGCGTCGGCACGGTGGGGGTGACCAGCGGCGCCTCGGTGCCGGAGCTGCTCGTCCAGGGCGTGGTCTCCTACCTCGGGGAGCGCGGCTGGGCGGACGTCGAGGAAGTCACCACCGCGGAGGAGACGCTCACCTTCTCGCTGCCCCGGGAGCTACGCACCCGCCGCTCGCGCGCCTGAGTGCGGGCGGGTATGCGCCGTCCGGGCGGCGCCGCCCGGGGCGGGCCGGGCGCTCTCCGGGGCGGTTCGATTCGGGGATGTGCCGATTTCGATTTCGGCACATCGTCGTGGGAGTCTCCGGTCGAGAGAGCTGTCCGGGCGGTCGCATCGCGGCCCGGCGGTCGTGGCGGCACCCGGTCAGGTCGGTCGCTGCTCCGCCCGCCGCTGGTCGGACTTGCGTGGGGGGCCGGATCGGGACAGCCCGCCGGCCGGCGGCCCGAGGTCCGGCGCGGGCATCACGGAGGTCGGTTGCTCTGACGGGTCGGTCCGCGGGGGCCGGCGCGTGCGGTCCGCCGGTTCGGCCCGATTCGGTGCGCGGTCGGCCGGGCGGAGTTGCTCGGGAGCCTGGTCAGCGGGGCGGACCTGCTCGGGCGCCCGGTCGGCGGGACGCTCGCCCACCCGCTCCGGCACCCTCAGCGGCTTCTGCAGCAGGTAGCGGCCGATGCCGATGGCCACCACCACGGTGGTGGTCACCGCCATCGTGGGGAATCCGTTGAGCAGCGGGGTGCCGATCGCCAGCAGCCGCGCGGCCAACCCGCCGTTCGCGCCGCCACCCCCGGCGGCCAGCACCACACCCGGCACCGCCAGCGCCAGCAGCAGCGGTGGCTGAACCATCGGCCCGAACAGCGCGCGCCGCTTCACCCAGCACACCGCGAGCACGCAGCCGACGAAGTAGCAGCCCTTGAACACGGTGCCCAGGCCGCTGACCCGTTCCAGGTCGATGAACACCCCGAGCCCGGTGAACCCCAGCGCGATGCCGATCGCGGCGTAGCCGGGCAGGCCCAGCACCGTGCCCAGGACCGAGCGCTCCAGCACCGGCCACCCGGCGGTGGCCGGGCTGGCTGCGGGGCGGCTGGTCACCCGTTAACGGTAGCCCGTCCGATACCGGGATCGTCGTCGGCCGGGCCCGGCAGCTCCACCAGCGCGTCCGCCGCGGAGGCCACCAGCTCCGGAGCCTGCAGCCGGCGCGGGGCCTTCTCCACCTGGGCGGGGGTGGCCAGCTCCTCGGTGCTGACCTTGAGATCGGTGAGCTTGCGGGCGGTGACCAGCACCCGGGACTCCAGGGAGGTGACCGTGCGGTTGTAGCTGTCCACGCACGAGTCCAGACTGCGGCCCAGCTTCGCCACGTGGGTACCCATGGTGGACAGCCGGGAGTGCAGCTGGCGGCCCAGCTCGTGCACCTTCGCCGCGTTCGCAGCCAGCGACTCCTGCCGCCAGGTGTAGCCGACGGTGCGCAACAGCGCGATCAGCGTGCTCGGGGTGGCCACCACGATGTTGCGGGCGAACGCGTGCTCGAGCAGGCCCGGGTCGGCCCGCAGCGCCGCCTCCAGGAACGGGTCGCCGGGCACGAACAGCACCACGAACTCCGGCGTCGGCTGGAACGCGGCCCAGTACTCCTTGGCCGAGAGGTGGTCGACGTGCGCCCGCAGCTGGCGGGCGTGCGCGGCCATCCGCTCGGCGTGCAGGTCGGGGTCCTGGGTCTGAACCGCCTCCAGGTAGGCCGCGAACGGCACCTTGGCGTCGACCACGAGCTGCTTGTCGCCGGCCAGGTGCACCACCATGTCCGGGCGGACCACACCCTCCGGGCCGGATGTGTGCACCTGCTGGCTGAAGTCGCAGTGCTCGACCATGCCGGCGAGCTGCACGATCCGTTCCAGCTGCAGCTCGCCCCAGCGCCCCCGCACCTGCGGCGCCCGCAGCGCGTTCACCAGCTGTTTGGTCTCGGTGTGCAGCTGCTCGGAGCTGACGTGCATCGCGGACACCTGCTCGCGCAGCCCCGCGTAGGCGGTCTGGCGGTCCTTCTCCACCTCGCGCAGCTGGCCCTCCACCTTGCGCAGCGCGGCGGTCATCGGGTCGAGCAACGCGTTGATCGCCTGGTTGCGGGCGGTCGCGTCGCCGTCGGCCTTCGCGCTCAACGCGGCGGTGGCCTCCCGGATGCGGCTCTCGGCCAGCGTCACGAACGTCTCGTTGTTGCGGGCCAGCACGTCCGCGGACAGCGCCTGGAAGCTCTCCTTGAGCTGGGCGTCACGGCGGGCCAGCAGGGTCTCCCGCTCGATCGCGGCCGTGCGCTCGGCATCCAGCGCGGCGTTGGCTCCGACCACCTCGGTCTCCGCGCGACGGGCCCTGGCCTCGGCGGACGCCGCCTGCTCGGAGAGCTCGTTGTTGCGACGCAGCAGCGAGTCGCGCTCGACGTAGAGCCCGGCCAGCTCAGACCGGGCGCCGGCGTCGGCCTCGGTGCGGGCCCGGGCGGCCTCGGCGGCGCTCACCCGGGAGCGCGCGGTGACCAGCATCCAGGCCAGCAGCGCGCCGCAGCCGGCACCTACCAGCAGCCCCACCAGCAGGACGTTCAGCGTCGTGACGGTGCTGATGGCTCTACCTTCCTTTCGCACGGTGGATCCCGGCAGGGAGCGCTTTCGGTGCTTGTCCCGCGAGGACTGCGATGAGACGGCGCCCCTGCCGGGCCCCGGCGAGGGTCTGACGTC
>JBQTKB010000045.1:0-114006 GCA_052386505.1 Pseudonocardia sp. | reverse complement strand
TTGCCGTCCTGGCGGGACACCTTCACCTGGTCGCCGGGCTTCACCTCGTGCAGCCGGGCGAAGATGCCGTCCTGACCGTTGCCGTTGATGTGGCCGAGGATCACCGCCGGTCCCGCCGCGCCGGGCGTCGGGCCCAGCCGGTACCAGCTGGCCTGCAACGGCTGGTCGAGCGGCGGCACGGTGATCGTCTGGTCGGCGTTCAACCCGAGCGGCACCAGGGTGGACGACGCGTTGATCGCTTCGATCCGCAGGTCCACCGGGTCGGCCGCGGCCAGCGGCGGGATCGGGGTCACCGGAGCGCCGACGATCTGCGGGGAGGACAGCGTAGGCCCGTCGTTGGGGCCCGGCGCGGGTGCTTCACTGCTGCACCCGGCCAGAACCGACACGGCCAGGACCGGTGTCACGAGAGCCAGCAGCCGCCGCTTCATCGCCGGGCCGCCCGCCGCTCGGCGAACGCTCCGGCTCCGACCAGGCCGGCGCCGAGCACGCCGGTCAGGCCCAGGGCCAGGGGCCCGGGCGGAACGTCCCCACCGGAGCCGCCGCCGGTCTCCGGAGCGCCCTTCGGATAGACCGTGGTCTGCTCGCCGCCGTCGGAGTCTTCGTCGTCACCGTGCACGAAGAACTCCTCTTCCAGGTAGTCGTCACCGCACTTGATCTTGACGGTGTGCTCACCGCGCTCCGCGTCGTCCTCGACCTTCGCCATGCCCTCGTAGTAGCGGCCGTCCCGGTCCAGCTCGATGTCCTCCAGCACGTCGGACTCCAGCCGGCCCAGCTCGTCATTGCACTGGACGTAGACGTCGATCTCGTCACCGCGCTTGCCGTGGCCCGGGTCCAGGTCCAGCTCCTCGTCGATGTCGTCGCGGCGCACGTAGAAGCGCTCCCGGTCACGGTCGCCGTTGTCGCAGATCAGGTAGGCGAAGTCGCGGCCGAAGTCGGCGTCGTCGACCACCTCGGTCTCGCCGTACAGCCGGTCGCCGCGCCGCTTGAGTGTGATGTCCTCCAGCGCGTCGGACTCCAGCCGGGCGTCGCCGTTGCCCGGGCAGTAGGCACGCACGTCCACCTCGTCACCGCGCTCACCGGAGTTCGGGTCGAGGTCCAGCCACGCCTTGCCGTCGTAGCCGCCGTCGCCGCGCCGCTGGGTGACCTTGACCGTCTCGGTAGCCTTGGCCTCGGCGTTGTCGTCATACTTGCAGGTCAGGTCAAACGCGATCCGGTCGCCGTCGCGGGCGTCGTCGTTGACCTTGAACAATCCGCCGTCCGGACGGACCGGGCCACTGACGGTCAACGGCTGGTCCTTCACCCCGGGCCCGCAATCGACCCGCACTTCGAAGGACTCGCCGGCAAGGATCGTGTCCGGGGCGCGCAACGTCGCCTCGTGCACCACCGGGAGCGTTGGCGGCGCCTGGATCTGCTGTTGCTGTTGCTTCGCCGCCTCCTCGGCCTTCCGGGCGGCGTCCTCCTCGGCGTCCCGGCGGGCCGCGGCGTCCTCGGCAGCCTTGCGAGCGGCGTCCTCGGCTTGCTCGCGCTGCTCGTCGGCATCCGCCCCCGGCGGCGCCTGGTCGTCGCTTGGAGGCGGCTGCCGCCCCGGGTCGCCCTGATCCGGCCCGGCATCCACCGACGTCGACGGCGGTGCCGGGTTTGGTGGCTGGCTCTCGGCGGCCAGAGCGGCCGGAGCACTCCACACGGTCGTCACCATGACCAGTGCGGAGACGGCGATCAAGGTGCGCGCTCGCATCGGTGTCTCCTCATCTGCCGTTCCGGCATCTACCGGCGCGGACATCTGCGGTAGACACCGCTCGACGGGTGAAGAACGTTTCCGATGTGACGTGATTGTGACGTTTGAACTACTTGACGTCCGCCGTCCGGACCATCGGCAGAGACTCGGGGCGCCCGCGAGTCACGGATTCACCCGATCGCGGTCGGCGCTGATGCGCCGCCGACGCTCGGCTCAGCCGAAGCTGACCTGGCTCACCGTTCGGGCACCGATCGCCGCGCCCACCGGGCTGAGCACCGTGTTGTCGACCGGACGGTCCACCCGCAGCAGCATGATCGCGTCGGTGCCGTCGGTGGTCTGGCTGATCTGCGCGGCCTCGATGTTCACCCCGGCCTCGCCGAGCAGCGTGCCGACCCGTCCCATCACACCGGGGCGGTCGGTGTACTCCAGCAGCACGATGTCGCCCTCGGCCCGCAGGTCGAAGTGCCGGCCGTTGACCTCCACCAGCTTCTCCACCGCGGCGCGGCCGGTGAGGGTGCCGGAGACGGTCGCCTGGCCGCCGTCCGGCATGGCCGCGCGCAGCCGCACCTCGCTGCGGTAGTCGTCGCTCTCCGGGATGGCCACCACGTCGACCTTCACCCCGCGCTCCTCGGCCAGCGAGGACACGTTGACGAAGGTGACCTGGTCCTCCACCACGTCGTTGAACACCCCACGCAGCGCGGCCAGCGGCAGCACGGACACGTCCTCGGCGGCCAGCTCGCCGCGCACCTCGACCGTCACCGAAGCCGGCACCTTGTTCGTCAGCGCGTACAGCAGGGTGCCCAGCTTCTGGGTCAGCGGCAGGTAGGGGCGGACCTCCTCGCCGACCACCCCGGAGGTCTGCACGTTCACCGCGTCCGGCACGAACTCCCCGGCCAGCGCGAGCAGCACCGAACGGGCGACATCGGTGCCGGCCCGGTCCTGCGCCTCCCTGGTGGAGGCCCCCAGGTGCGGGGTGACCACCACGTTGGGCAGCTCGAACAGCGGGCTGGCGGTGGTCGGCTCGGTGACGTACACGTCGACGCCCGCGCCACCCACGTGACCGGAACGCACCGCGTCGGCCAGCGCATCCTCGTCGATCAGCCCGCCGCGCGCGGCATTGACGATGATCACGCCCTTCTTCGTGCGGGCCAGCTGGTCCTTGCCGATCAGGCCGAGTGTCTCCGCCGTCTTGGGCAGGTGGACCGAGATCACGTCCGCCCGCTCCAACAGCTCCTCCAGCGACACCAGCTCGATGCCCATGGCCGCTGCCCTGGCCGGCGCGACGTAGGGGTCGTAGGAAATCAGCCGGGTGCCGAACGCGGCCAGCCGCTGGGCCACCAGTTGACCGATCTTGCCCAGCCCGACGACCCCGACGACCTTGCCGTCCAGCTCGACACCGGAGTAGGCGCTGCGCTTCCACTCCCCCGAACGCAGGCTCGCATCGGCGGCCGGCACGTGCCGCATCGTGGACAGCAGCAGCGCCACCGCGTGCTCGGCGGCGGACACGATGTTCGAGGTGGGCGCGTTCACCACCATGACGCCCCGGGCGGTGGCCGGGGGCACGTCGACGTTGTCCAGACCCACCCCCGCGCGCGCCACGACCTTGAGCCGGGTGGCGGCGGACAGCACCTCGGCGTCGACCTTGGTCGACGAGCGCACGAGCAGCGCGTCGGCGTCGGCCACCGCCGCCAGCAGCGCCGGACGATCGGTGCCGTCCACGTGCCGCAGCTCGCAACTGTCACTGAGCAGATCGACGACGGATGCGGACAGCTTCTCGGCAAGCAGGACGACGGGACGACGGGCGGCGGTGCTCACGGTGCTCCCAGCGATCGGGGTGGGGTGGTCGGCACCGATGCTAGTGGTGGGCCCGGACGCGGCCTCACCAAGACCGGTCAGCTGAGCTGTTCGGCCCGCAGTACCACCGCGCCGGCCGCGTTGCGGACCTCCAACTCGGCCAGCCGGGGCCCGCTCAGCTCGGTGGCCGCCGCGAGCACCACCTCTTGGCCGTTCACCGCGCTCCACCGGGCGATCTCGCTGGCGGTTCCGTCGGCCGACCTCGCGATCAGCACGTACACCGGGGACTGGACCGGACCGGAGTACCGGCACCGCATCACCACCTCGGTGCCCCACGGGCGCGCGGCGAGCGACACCGCAGCGCTCACCGGGGCGTTGTCCACCGGCTCCATCCGCACGGGCAACTCGGCGGCCGCGACCACCCCGGTACCCGGGTCCGTGCCCCCGCCGAGCCCCGCCGACGCCAACCCCAGGCCGGCGACCAGCACGAACGCCGCCGCGACCAACGCGCGGCCACGCTGACGCGCCCGACGCAGATCCCGCAGCGCGCCGGCCACCGGGTCCGGTCGGGCCGGGAAGTCGGCCGACGCGGTGGAGGCAGTTCGTGCGGCGGGCCCTGTCAGCGGCTCGGACGCCGCGCCGCTGGAGGCGGCGGAGGTGGCCGTCGGGAGGGTCGCCGTCACGGCGGACGGCGCGGCCGACCACGCGGCGAGGTCGGCGCCGCGGCCGAGCAGCCCGGGCAGCCCGGCGAGCTGCCCCACCTCACGCAGGCACTGCTGGCAGAACTCCAGGTGCGCGGCGTAGGCGGCCCGCTCGCCGGGGCTCAACGCGCCCAACAGGTACGTTCCTGCCTCCGGCAGCCTGGGGCAGACCGCCTCGGCCGGGTCCGGCCGCGCGTTCAGCATGACCTCACGGCGTGACACCCATGTCCAGCAAAGTGGATCTCAGGGCACGCAACGCGTAGTGCGTGCGGGACTTCACGGTGCCCGGAGGCACCCCCAGCCGCTGGGCGGCCTCGGCGACCGAGCGCCCCTGGAAGTAGCACTCCCGGATGACGTCGCGGTGCATCGGGCTGAGCCGGCCGACCGCCTCGGCCACCAGCCACGCCTGGAGCGCGTCGTCCACCCCGTCCGCGACACCGGTCTCCGGGGGCTGGTCGGTGACCGTCTCCGGCCGGACCGACCGGGCGCGCCACTCGTCGATCAACACGTTGCGCAGGGTACGCAGCAACCAGCCCCGGGTGCTGCCTCTTGCCGGGTCGAGCGCCTCGGGGTGCTTCCAGGCGCGTACCAGGACCTCCTGTACGGCATCCTGCGCGCGACCGAGGTCGCCGCTGGTCATCGACAGCGCACAGGCCTGGAGTGCCGCGCCGTGCTCGGCGTAGAGCACCCGGATCAGCCGATCGTCGACGGCCACCGTCCCTCCGCTCCGCGTCGCCCATGACGACATACACGGTTGTGCTCACGGGGCGGTTCAGTATCGGCGCGGGCGGGTCGGCGAACCAGGGCCGAACGGGTCGGGCTGAGCCGTTCGGCGCACGTCCGTCCGGGGCGCAAGTGCTCGTGCCCCGGACGGACGGTGGGTCAGGAGGCCGGCGGCCCCACCCAGGACATCAGCGAGCGCAGCTTCGCCCCGACCTCCTCGATCGGGTGCTCGGTGCCCTCCTTCTGTAGCCGGGTGAAGTTCGGCCGCCCGGCGTCGTCCTCGGCCACCCACTCCTTGGCGAAGCTGCCGTCCTGGATCTCGGCCAGGATCTTGCGCATCTCGTCCTTCACCGCCGGGGTGATGATCCGCGGGCCCCTGGTGAGGTCGCCGTACTCGGCGGTGTCCGAGATGGAGTAGCGCTCGCCGGAGATGCCGCCCTCGTACATCAGGTCGACGATCAGCTTCAGTTCGTGCAGGCACTCGAAGTAGGCGATCTCCGGCGCGTAGCCGGCCTCGGTGAGCACCTCGAAGCCGGTCTGCACCAGCGCCGCGGCGCCGCCGCAGAGCACGCTCTGCTCGCCGAACAGGTCGGTCTCGGTCTCCTCCTTGAAGGTGGTCTCGATGACGCCGGCCCGGGCTCCGCCGATGCCCGCGGCGTAGGACAGCGCGAGCGCCTTGGCCCCACCGGAGGCGTCCTGCTCGACCGCGATCAGGCAGGGCACGCCCTTGCCGTCGACGAACTGCCGGCGCACCAGGTGCCCCGGGCCCTTGGGCGCGACCATCGCCACGTCGACGTCGGACGGCGGGGTGATCAGGCCGTAGCGGATGTTGAAGCCGTGGCCGAAGAAGACCGCGTCGCCGGACTTCAGGGTGGGCGCGATGTCCTGAGCGTAGATGTGCCGCTGCGCGGTGTCCGGCGCCAGGATCATGATCAGGTCGGCCTCGGCGGACGCCTCGGCCGAGGTGAGCACCCGTAGGCCCTCGTCGGCGGCCTTCTGCCGGGACTTCGAGCCCTCCGGCAGCCCGACCCGGACGTCGACGCCCGAGTCGCGCAGGCTCAGCGCGTGCGCGTGGCCCTGGCTGCCGTAGCCGATCACGGCCACCTTGCGGCCCTGGATGATCGACAGGTCGGCGTCGGAGTCGTAGTAGATGTTGGCGGGCACGTCGTTCCCTTCTCGGTGCTACAGGTCTGGGGGTAGTTCAGTCAGCGAACCGTGGTGGCGGTGATCGAGCGGGGTCCCCGGCCGACGGCGACCATGCCGGACTTGACCATCTCGCGGATACCGTACGGCTCCAGCATCCGCAGCAACGCGGCCAGCTTGTCGCTGGTGCCGGTGGCCTCCACGGTGACCGCCTCGGGTGCCACGTCGACCACCTTGGCCCGGAACAGCTGCACCGTCTCCAGGACCTGGCTGCGCACGGTCGCGTCGGCCCGGACCTTGATCAGCAACAGTTCCCGCTGCACCGACACCGCCGGCTCCAGCTCGACGATCTTCAGCACGTTGACCAGCTTGTTCAGCTGCTTGGTGACCTGCTCCAGGGGCAGGTCCTCGACCGCCACCACGATCGTCATCCGGGACACCTCGGGCAACTCGGTCGGCCCGACGGCGAGCGACTCGATGTTGAACCCGCGCCGGCTGAACAGGCCGGCGACCCGGGCCAACACACCCGGCTTGTCCTCCACGAGCACCGAGAGCGTGTGCCGGTTCACAGTTCCTCCCGGGGCGCCAGGGCATCCTCGGTCTCGGCGAGCGAGCCGGTGGCCGCGTCGTCGTCGTCGAACAGCGGACGAATACCCCGGGCGGCCATCACCTCGTCGTTGCCGGTGCCGGCGGCGACCATCGGCCACACCTGGGCATCGGCCCCCACCACGAAGTCGATCACTACCGGGCGGTCGTCGATCGCCATCGCCTTGTTGATCACCGCGTCCACCTCGTCCCGGGTCTCACACCGCAGACCGACGCAGCCCATCGCCTCGGCCAGCAGCTTGAAGTCCGGGATCCGGCGCCGGCCACCCTTCCCGTGGGTGCCCAGATCGGTGTTGGAGTAGCGCTCGGCGTAGAACAGGTTCTGCCACTGCCGGACCATGCCCAGGTTGCCGTTGTTGATGATCGCCACCTTGATCGGGATGTTCTCGATCGCGCAGGTGGCCAGCTCCTGGTTGGTCATCTGGAAGCAGCCGTCACCGTCGATGCACCACACCGTCGTGTCCGGCAGGCCGAGCTTGGCCCCCATCGCCGCCGGCACCGCGTAGCCCATCGTGCCCAGGCCGCCGGAGTTCAGCCAGGTGCGCGGGTTCTCGTACCGGATGAACTGCGCGGCCCACATCTGGTGCTGGCCGACCCCGGCCGCGTACACCGCGTCCGGGCCGGCGATCTGCCCGATCCGCTCGATGACGTACTCCGGGGACAGCGACCCGTCGGCCGGCCAGTCGTAGCCCAGCGGGAACGTCTCCCGCCACCCGTCCAGCTGGCGCCACCACGGGCCCAGGTCGATCCGGCCCAGGTCCGCCTGCTCGGCGCGCACCGCGTCGATCAGCTCGGTGATGACCTCCTTGCAGTCGCCCACGATCGGCACGTCGGCGCGGCGGTTCTTGGAGATCTCCGCCGGATCGATGTCGGCGTGCACGATCGCGGCGTCCGGGGCGAAGCTGGACAGTTGGCCGGTGACCCGGTCGTCGAACCGGGCGCCCAGCGCGATCAGCAGGTCTGCCTTCTGCATCGCCGCCACCGCGGACACCGTGCCGTGCATCCCGGGCATGCCCACGTGCTGCGGGTGGCTGTCCGGGAAGGCGCCCCGGGCCATCAGGGTGGTCACCACCGGCGCGCCGGTCAGCTCGGCCAATACCCGCAGTTCCTGGTGCGCGGCCGACTTGATCACCCCGCCGCCGACGTAGAGCACCGGCCGCTTGGCCGTGGCGATCAGCCGGGCCGCCTCCCGGATCTGCTTGCCGTGCGGGCGGGTGGTCGGTCGGTAGCCCGGCAGCTTCAGCTCCGGCGGCCAGGAGAACGTGGTCTGCGCCTGCAGCGCGTCCTTGGCGATGTCCACCAGCACCGGGCCCGGCCGGCCGCTCGCGGCCAGGTGGAAGGCCTCGGCGATCGCCCGCGGGATATCGTCCGGGTCGGTGATCAGCATGTTGTGCTTGGTGACCGGCATCGTGATGCCGCAGATGTCGGCCTCCTGGAAGCCGTCGCTGCCGATCAGTGCACTGGGCACCTGACCGGTGATGGCCACCACCGGGACCGAGTCGAGATGCGCGTCGGCCAGCGGGGTGACCAGGTTCGTCGCGCCCGGGCCGCTGGTCGCCATGCAGACCCCGACCCTGCCGGTGGCCTGGGCGTACCCGGTGGCCGCGTGCCCGGCGCCCTGCTCGTGGCGGACCAGGACGTGCCGCACCGCTGTCGAGTCGAGCAACGGGTCGTAGGCCGGCAGGATCGCCCCGCCGGGGATGCCGAACACCGCTTCACAGCCGACGGCCTCGAGCGAACGGACCAGGGACTGCGCGCCGGTGCACGCGCTCGGTTCGACCCCCGCCCCGGGTCCGGGCCGCGACGGGCGGCCGGGAGGTGGAGCGGGCTTCGGTGTCGTGCCTGGGGCGGCTTGTCCGGGGATCGGGGCCGGCCGGGGCTTGGCGGTGGTCATCGTGAGCTCTTGCCTCGTTGTCTGCTCGGGTGCTCGGTTATTCACGTGCACGGGCACGAAAAAACCCTCGCCGCCGAGCTTCGGCGGAGCGAGGGTTGCGCGTCGACTACGTACAGCTCAGGCGCCGACGCGCCCGCTGAGTACGAGGTCATGGAGGAACAGCACGCCCCGACGTTAACCCGCCGTCTCCGCACGGTCAACTCCGTGGGAATGTGATCCCGGATCGTGGGAGGTTGACCGAGGTACTCCACGCGTGACGAGCTGCGGGCCTGGTCGGCCGCGCTCACCCGGGGACCGCTGGACCCAGCCGAGCCCAAGAGACCCGGTACGTCGTGCTGGAGGAGGCCGGCCGGGCGGCGGTCGGCGAGATGCGCGCCACCATCGAGCTGGCCTTGGACACCACCACGCAGCTGCTGTCGGGTCCCTCCGGCTCCGGCAAGACCACCGAGCTCTACCGGCTGCGGGGGGCGCTGACCGACGCCGGGTACCACGTCGCGCTGTTCGACATCGGCGAGTACCTGAACGAGTCGTCACCGATCGACGTGACCGAGTTCCTCATCGCACTGGCCCTCGGGGCGAACGACGCGGTGGGCGTCAACCCGGATGCTCCCGAGCGGCCCGGCTTCGGGGTGCGGCTGCGGAATCTGCTGAGTCGTCTCAAGGTGTCGGTGGAAGTTGGCCAACCAGCTCGACCGGGCGGCGTCCGCGATCGATGTGGCCCTGGCCGAAGCCGCCAGTCCGGCGGTTGTCGCACTGGCCCGGGCGTGGCTGGCTCAGCTGCGGAACCGCCAGAAGGAGCCCGGGGAAGCGGCCCGGCATGCTGCGGCCTACCCCGAGGTCGCCGGCGACGCCGAGCAGGACGGGCTGGAGCGGGCGGTCACCCGGCTGACCGGGCCGGCACCCGCCGGCTGACCGATGGGACGATGGACGGGTGAACTCGCCCAACCCGGCTCCGGAGCCCACACCGAGCCGCCCGGACGCCGACCCGGCACCGCAGACGGCGGTGTTCCGTAACTCACCGCTGAACGTGCTCGCCGTCCTCGCCCTGGCGGTCTGCGCGGTGCCGGTGGCGTTCGGCGCGCCGTGGCTGTGGCTGGTGCTGCTGGTGCCGTTGGCGCTGGGGTACTGGGTGCTGCGCATCCGCACCACCGCCGGGCCGGACGAGCTCGTCGCCCGTGGCGTACTGCGGGCCCGGAGCGTACCGTGGGCCGACATCACCGCCCTGCGGCTGCGCTCGTCCCCGCTGCGCTCGTCCCGGACCCGATCCCGGATCAGCGCCGTGCTGAACGACGGTACGGAGCTCACGCTACCGGCCGTGCACGTGCGGGACCTGCCGTTGCTCGCCGCCGCCAGCCGCGGCCGGATACCCGACTTCACCGCCGAGCCGGCCGGGGCCGTCCCGTCCGACCAGCGACCCACCACCGACCCAGGACCCACCACCGAGCACGCACCATCCGAGGAGTAGTCCGATGCCCGCACTGCGTTCCCGCGTGACCACCCACGGCCGCAACGCCGCCGGGGCCCGCGCCCTGTGGCGGGCCACCGGGATGGGCGACTCGGACTTCGGCAAGCCGATCGTGGCGATCGCCAACTCCTACACCCAGTTCGTGCCCGGCCACGTGCACCTCAAGGACATGGGCGACATCGTCGCGGAGTCGATCGTCGCCGCGGGCGGGGTGGCGAAGGAGTTCCACACCATCGCCGTCGACGACGGCATCGCGATGGGCCACGGTGGCATGCTCTACTCGCTGCCTTCCCGCGAGGTGATCGCCGACGCGGTCGAGTACATGGTCAACGGGCACGCCGCCGACGCGCTGGTCTGCATCTCCAACTGCGACAAGATCACCCCCGGGATGCTCAACGCGGCGATGCGGCTGAACCTCCCGACCGTGTTCGTCTCCGGCGGCCCGATGGAGGCCGGCAAGGCGGTGGTGGTGGACGGCGTGGCGCACGCACCCACCGACCTGATCACCGCGATCTCCGCGTCCGCCTCGACCCAGGTGGACGACGAGGGGCTCACCGAGGTGGAACGCTCCGCCTGCCCCACCTGCGGCTCCTGCTCCGGCATGTTCACCGCCAACTCGATGAACTGCCTCACCGAGGCGCTCGGGCTCGCGCTGCCCGGCAACGGCTCCACCCTGGCCACCCACACCGCCCGCCGCGAGCTGTTCGTCGAGGCCGGCCGCGCGGTGATGGCCCTGGCCACCCGCTGGTACCGCGACGACGACGCCAGCGCGCTGCCCCGCAACATCGCCACCCGCAAGGCGTTCGAGAACGCGATGGCGCTGGACGTGGCGATGGGCGGCTCCACCAACACGGTGCTGCACATCCTGGCCGCCGCCCAGGAGGGTGAGATCGACTTCGACCTGCACGCCATCGACGAGGTCTCCCGCCGCGTCCCCTGCCTGGCCAAGGTCTCCCCCAACTCGGACTACCACATGGAGGACGTGCACCGGGCCGGCGGGATCCCGGCCATCCTCGGTGAGCTGCGCCGCGCCGGGCTGCTGCACACCGACGGGCACACCGTGCACAACCAGACGATGGACGCCTGGCTCGACGAGTGGGACATCCGCTCCGGCAAGGCCTCGGAGCGGGCGATCGAGCTCTTCCACGCCGCGCCGGGCGGGGTGCGCACCACCAAGGCGTTCTCCACCAGCAACCGCTGGTCCTCGCTCGACACCGACGCCGCGGCCGGGTGCATCCGGGATCTGGAGCACGCCTACACCGCGGACGGTGGGCTGGCCGTGCTGCACGGCAACCTCGCCGAGGACGGCGCGGTGATCAAGACAGCCGGAATCCCGGAGGACATCTGGTTCTTCGAGGGCCCGGCCCGGGTGGTCGAGAGCCAGGAGCAGGCGGTCTCGGTGATCCTGAACAAGGAGATCCAGCCCGGCGACGTGCTGGTCGTGCGCTACGAGGGGCCGGCCGGCGGACCCGGGATGCAGGAGATGCTGCACCCGACCGCGTTTCTCAAGGGCTCCGGCCTGGGCAAGGTGTGCGCGCTGATCACCGACGGCCGGTTCTCCGGCGGCTCTTCGGGCATCTGCGTCGGGCACATCTCCCCCGAGGCGGCTGCCGGCGGCACGATCGGCCTGGTCGAGAACGGCGACCGGATCGAGCTGGACGTGCGGGCGCGCTCGCTGAAGCTGCTGGTCTCCGACGACGTGCTGGCCGAGCGGCGGGCGAAGATGGACGCCGCCGAGCGGCCGTGGCAGCCGATCGCTCGGGAGCGGCCGGTGTCCAAGGCACTGCGGGCCTACGCGGCGCTGGCCACCTCCGCGCACACCGGCGCGGTCCGCGCCGTCGCGACCGGCCGATAGCGGTCGCCGGTCACCCCGTCCGGGCGGACCGGCGTCCGGACGGCCGGGCGTGACGGGCCGGTGCCGCTCCCGTTCACCGGCGGCTCACTCCGCGCTGCCTAGGGTGGCGGGCGTGCCCGGACCTCCGTCTCGCCGCTGGTGGCGCTCGCTGGCACTGCTGGTGCTGGCGCTCGTCGTCTCCCTGGTGGCCGGCTGCGCCAGCTTCCCCGACTCCGGCCCGCGCGACTGGCGGGAGAAGCCGGAGGACGGCGGTCCGCTCGCCGCGCCGCCGCGGATCCCGGAGCAGGCGCCCGAGCAAGGCGAGCCCGGCCGCCCGCCACCGGCCCCGCCCGGTGGCGCGGCCCCCAGCGGATGCGTCGATCCCGACCCTCAGGTGGTGGCCACCTGCCTGGAGCCGGTAGGCGCGCTGGTGGTGCTGCCCGGCGGGGAGGCCGCGCTGGTCGGCGAGCGATCGACCGGCCGCATCCTGCGGGTGCAGAAGGACAAGCCGGCGGAGCTGATCAACACGGTGCCGGTGGACGCCGCCGGCGGCGGATTGTCCGGCCTGGTGCTCTCCCCCAGCTACGGCGAGGACCGGCTGCTCTATGCGTACGTGGCCACCGGCGGCGACCACCGGGTGGTGCGGATCGCCGGCGGAGACCCACCGACCCCGGTGCTCACCGGCATCCCACGCGTGGCCGGCGGCGGCGCGCTGGGCGTCGACAAGGACGGCTTCCTGCTGGTGGCGACGGCCGCCGACGGGCCGGCCCCGGCAGCCACGTCGCTGGCCGGGAAGCTGCTGCGGGTCGACACGTTCGGCCGGCCGGCCCGGGACAACCCGATCCCGGGCTCGCCGGTGTACGCCAGCGGGCTGCGTTCCCCCGGCGGCATCTGCACCTCGGTGGACAACGGCACCGTCTGGGTCACCGACCGCACCCCCGAGCGCGACCTGCTGCACCGGATCCTCCCCGGTCCGCTCGGGCCGCCGGCGTGGACCTGGCCGGACCGTCCCGGGGTCACCGGCTGTGCCGCCCCACCCGGCGCGGTGGTGGTCGGCGAGCGCAACGCCTCGGCCCTCTACCTGCTGCGCTCCAGTGGTCCCGGCACCTTCACCGGCACTCCGCAGACGCTGCTCGCCGGGGTCTACGGGCGGCTCGGGCCAACCGTGCTGGCCTCCGACGGGTTGATCTGGCTGGGCACGGTGAACAAGGGCGGCGGCGGACCGGTGGCCGGCAGCGACGACCGGGTGATCCGCATCCAGCCCCCGTCCGGCGGCGGCGGTTCCGGCCCCGAGTAGCCGTGAGTGCGGAACACCACCCTGCCGTACTCCGGACCCTCCAGGTGATGCATACGATGGTACTCTCCACGTATGAAGCGGGTGACGATCTCCGTCGACGAAGCCGTCCTGGAGGTCGCCCGCGCGGACGTCACCGCCGGGCGCGCGGCTTCGCTCAGCGCCTGGGTCAGCGACGCGATGCGGCACAAGGTGCTCGCCCGCCTGGAGCTGCTGAGCGAGCTCGAGGAGATGACCACCGAACAGCCGTACACCGCTGAGACCCTCGACTGGGTCGCCGAAACCCTGGGGCGCCCCCGGGAGTGGGTGGCGGACCTGCTCGGCACGGACGACCGGGGCGGGCGGCGGGCCGGTTGAGCCGCGAGCCGACCGCTGAGGTGGTCCTCGACGCCGGGGCGTTCATCGCGTTCGACCGCAACGACCAGCGCGTGCGGGCGTTGGTCGAGCTGGGCCTACGGGGCGGGATCACCCTGCGTACCAGCTCAGGCGTCGTCGCCCAGGTCTGGCGCGGGGGCGCCCGCGGGGCGCGTCTGGCTCGACTGCTCGGCAGCGGCGCCGTCGACGAACGCCCGCTCGACCCGCACGCCGCCCGCCGAATCGGGCTTCTCGCCGCCGACACCGGCCGCCACGACGTGGTGGACGGTCACGTGGCCTCGCTCGCCCTCGCCCGGCGGACCCGGGTGGTCACCAGCGATCCGGACGATCTGCTCGGTTGGGGGCTGCCGGTGGAGGCAGTCATCCGCTGCTGACCGCCGTCCAGCCCACGCAGTGCCGCAGGTTCCGACCCGCAGCGCCCAGTCTCAGCCGGAGCAGCGCTGCAGCACCAACTCCCGGACGCGTTGGGCGTCGGCCTGGCCGCGGGTGGCCTTCATCACGGCGCCGACGATCGCCCCGGCGGCTGCGACCTTGCCGGAGCGGATCTTGTCCGCGACGTCGGGCTGGGCGGCGAGTGCTTCGTCCACGGCGGCAGTCAGCGGGCCGTCGTCGGACACCACGGCCAGGCCGCGCGCGGCGACCACCTCGTCCGGCGTACCCTCGCCGGCCAGCACCCCGTCCACCACCTGGCGGGCCAGCTTGTTGTTCAACTCCCCGCCGGCGACCAGCGCGATCACCCGGGCGAGCTGCTCCGGCGTGATCGGCAGCTCGACGAGTGGGACCCCGCGGCTGTTGGCCTGCTGCGCGAGGTAGGACACCCACCACGACCGAGCCTCCTGGGACGGCGCGCCGGCCGCCACGGTGGCCGCCACCAGGTCCAACGCGTCGGCGTTGACCAGGTCGCGCAGCTCCTCGTCGGACAGCGACCAGTCGCGCTGGATGCGCGCGCGGCGCTCCCTCGGCGGCTCGGGCAGCGTGCCGCGCAACTCCTCGACCCACTCGGCCGGCGGGGCGATCGGCACCAGGTCGGGCTCCGGGAAGTACCGGTAGTCCTCCGAGGTCTCCTTGCGCCGACCCGCCCGGGTGGTCCCAGACTGCTCCTCGAAGTGCCGGGTCTCCTGCACGATCTGCCCGCCGGCATCCAGCACCCCGGCCTGCCGGGTCATCTCGTAGCGGACCGCGCGCTCCACCGAGCGCAGCGAGTTGACGTTCTTGGTCTCGGTACGGGTGCCCAGCACCCCGGACCCGCGCGGGGAAAGCGACAGGTTCACATCGCAGCGCATCGAGCCCTGGTCCATCCGGACATCGGACACGCCGAGCGCTTTGACCAGCTCGCGCAGTGTGGTGACGTAGGCCCGGGCCACCTCGGGGGCCCGAGCACCGGTGCCCGGAATCATCTTGGTGACGATCTCGATCAGCGGCACGCCGGCCCGGTTGTAGTCCAGCAGCGAGTAGTCGGCGCCGTGAATACGGCCGGTCGCGCCCCCGACATGCAGCGACTTGCCGGTGTCCTCCTCCATGTGCGCGCGCTCGATCTCCACCCGCACGATCTCGCCGTCGTCGAGTCCCACGTCCAGCCAGCCGTTCACCGCGATCGGCTCGTCGTACTGGCTGGTCTGGAAGTTCTTCGGCATGTCCGGATAGAAGTAGTTCTTCCGGGCGAACCGGCCCCACGGGGCGATCGAGCAGTTCAGCGCCAGACCGATCCGCATCGCCGACTCCACCGCCGTCCGGTTGACCACCGGCAGCGAGCCGGGCAGGCCGAGGCAGGTCGGACACACGTGGGTGTTCGGCTCGCCGCCGAAGAGGTTCGGACAGCCGCAGAACATCTTGGTGCGGGTGTTCAGCTCGACGTGCACCTCGAGCCCGAGCATCGGGTCGAACCGCTCGACGACCTCGTCGTAGTCCACCAGGGTCGGCGCACTCATCGGGAACTCCACTCCGGGCACCGCTGGATCAGCGGACCACCCTGCTCGGCGTCGCGGGCCACCTCGAACGCCGCCGCGACCCGGTACATCACCGCCTCACCCAGCGCGGGTGCCATCACCTGCAGCCCCACCGGCAGCCCGTCCCCGCCGTTCTCCGGGCCGGCCAGGCCGGACGGGACCGACATCGCCGTCGTGCCGGCCAGGTTCGTCGGGATGGTGGCCAGGTCGTTGAGGTACATGGCCAGCGGGTCGTCCACCTTGTCGCCGATCGGGAACGCGGTGGTCGGCGCGGTCGGCGAGATCAGCACGTCGGCCCGCTCGAAGGCGGCGGCGAAGTCGCGGCTGATCAGCGTGCGCACCTTCTGCGCCTGCCCGTAGTAGGCGTCGTAGTAGCCCGAGGACAGCGCGTACGTGCCGAGCATGATCCGACGCTTGACCTCGGGGCCGAAGCCGGCCTCCCGGGTGGCGGCCATGACCTCCTCGGCGGAGGCACCCCGGTCGATCCGCAGGCCGTAGCGCATCGCGTCGAAGCGGGCCAGGTTGGACGACACCTCGCTCGGCAAGATCAAGTAATACGCGGCGAGCCCGTACTCGAAGTTCGGACAGGACACCTCGACGATCTCCGCGCCCAGCTTCTCGAGCAACTGCAGTGCTGCCTCGAACGAGGCGCGCACCCCGGGCTGGTACCCCTCGCCACCCAACTCGCGGACCACCCCGACCCTCAGCCCGGCGAGGTCGCCGTTCGCGCCGGCCCGGGCCGCCTCGACCACGCCCGGAACGGCTGAGTCGATCGAGGTGGAGTCGAGCGGGTCGTACCCGGCGAGTACCTCGTGCAGCAGCGCGGCGTCGAGCACCGTACGGGCGCACGGCCCCCCCTGGTCCAGCGAGGACGCGCAGGCGATCAGCCCATAGCGTGACACCCCGCCGTAGGTCGGCTTCACCCCGACGGTGCCGGTGAACGCCGCCGGTTGACGGATGGAGCCGCCCGTGTCGGTGCCCACTGCCAGCGGGGCCTCGAACGCGGCCAGCGCGGACGCCGATCCGCCACCCGAGCCACCGGGGACCCGCGCGCCGTCCCACGGGTTGCGGGTGACGCCGTAGGCGGAGTACTCGGTGGAGCTGCCCATCGCGAACTCGTCCATGTTGGTCTTGCCCAGGATGGTGATTCCCGCCGCCCGAAGCCGCGCGGTGACCGTCGCGTCGTAGGGCGGCCGCCAGCCCTGGAGAATGCGGGAGCCCGCCGTGGTCGGCATGTCCGAGGTGGTGAACACGTCCTTGAGCGCCAGCGGAACCCCGGCCAGCGGCGAGGCCGGTGCGCTGCCCGCGCCGAGCGCCTCGTCGACCAGCGCCGCAGAGGCCAGCGCCGCGTCCGCAGCCACGTGCAGGAAGGCGTGCACCCCGCGCTCGGCACCGCCGTCGACAGGGCCGTCGACCGCGGCGATCCGATCCAGGTGGGCCCGCGCGACCTCGGTGGCGGAGATCTCCCGCGCGTGGATCCGGGTGGCCAGTTCGGCGGCGCTCAGCCGGGTCAGGTCGGTCTGTGACCCACGCTCGCTGGTGGACGGTCGGTCGCTGCGCTCCGTCATGCTTCCTCCCCCAGAATCCTGGGCACCCGGAACCGGCCCTCCTCGGCTGCCGGAGCACCGGCGAGCGCCTGGTCCTGGGCCAGCCCGGGGCGCAGCTCGTCCGCACGGAAGACGTTGGTCAACGGCACCGCGTGCGAGGTGGGTGGGATGTCGTCGGCGGCGACCTCGCCCACCCGGGCGACCGCACCGAGGATGACGTCGAGCTGACCGGCGAACAGATCCAGCTCCTCTTCGGTGACGGCGAGCCGGGCGAGCCGGGCGAGGTGCGCGACCTCGTCCCGGGAGATGGCGGGCATGTCCCTCCTGGTCAACCTGTGAGCGGCGGGCCTTACGGGCGGCACCGCGGGCGATGGCCCGAGGGCCGCGCGGTGCAGGCCGCGATAGGGGCGCAGCGGCGACGGTAGGCCTGGCCCCAGTGTATGACCGCCTGCCCAGCTCGCCGTCGCCGGGCGGCCCCGCGAGCCCGCACCACGTTCCGTGGCCGGAGAATCACTCCCTGCCGCGCAACGCAGGACACCCTTCGCCTGACACAATGCGCGGGCCGCGGCGCGATCAGATCGCCTGACCGTGAGCGGGAGGAGGCGGTAGGAGCGTGTCGTACCTGATCCGGGTCGAGGTCCCGGACCGGCCAGGCATGCTCGGGGCGGTAGCCACCGCGCTGGGCCATGCCGGCGTGGACATCCTCGCCCTCGACGTCGTCGAACGCGTCGGCCAGGTCGCCGTCGACGACCTCGCCGTCGAGCTGCCGGCCGGTCGACCCCCCGACGTCCTGATCACCGCGGTTGAGTCGATCCCCGGGGTGCGGGTCGAGTCGGTCCGGCCCTACTCCGGCAAGCTCGATACCCACCGCGAGCTGGAACTGATCGAGGAGGTCAGCTCCGACCCGGACCGCGCCCTGCAGATCTTCACCGAAGGAATCCCGCGAATCTTCCGGGCCGGCTGGGCACTCGTCGTGACCCAAGAGGGCAAGCGGGCCTACCGGTTGGCCGAGAGCCAGGCCTCCCCGGAGACCCGGGCCGGCAGCCTGCCCTGGCTGCCGCTGAACAGAGCCGTCGTGCTGGACCCGGGCCTGCACTGGGTGCCCGAACCCTGGTACGAGCTGGACACCGAACTGGCTGCGGCGCCGTTCATGGGTCCGGACAAGGCGCTGGTGGTGGGCCGGCCGGGCGGGCCGGCGTTCCGGCCCTCCGAGCTGGCCCGGTTGGCCCACCTGGGCGGCATCGTGGCCACCGTGCTCGGCGCCTGAGGTCGCCGCGGCGGGTCGGCCCGCCGGCCGTCGTCAGCGGCGGGTCGGTCTACCGGGCGCCGCGGCCGACGCGGCCGACGCGTCGTCGCCGGGGCGCGGACTCCACGTTCAGCGCCATCTGGATCAGGTCGTCGTTGCCCCGGGCCAACCATCCGTCCCGGGCGAGCAGCGTGTCCTCCAGCCCGATCCGGGCCTGCAGCCGGTGCTCACGGGCGTAGTCGAAAACCGGCCACGCGCCGGCGTCCTCGCCGTGCACCAGCACCGGTATGCCGGTCTGGCCCAGCGTGCGCAGGATCCGGATCGCGTCGGCCACCGCGACCGCCGGACCACTCACCGTGGGTTCGGCGACCAGCCGGACGGTGCCGGCCGGCAACCCGGCGTGCCGCAGGGTCACCGCGTCGCCGGTGGTCCACACCCCCAACTCCACGCCCATGCCGACCGAGTGCGCCGCGGCGCACACCTCCCGCCAGCCCTGGTCGTGGACGTTCACCGCGACCACGTCGGGTTTGCCCGCTCCCAGCTGGCCCCACATGAGCACCGCATCGACCCGTGCCCGCCAGTCGGGCTGCACCCAGCGCGCGGCCGGCACAGCGACCTCCATGCCCGCGACCTCCACGTGGATGGCGGCCACCGCGTCGCCCACGTGCATGGGATCGAGCGTCTCCAGGCCGGCGGCGCACCGGGGGTGTACATGCACCGATGTCACGCCGTACCGGCTCATCACCCGGGCGTCCCGCGCCAACTCGTACGGGGTGACGGGAAGCGCGGGGTGCGCGTCCGCCGGACGCGCCCCGTTCAGGCAACCTTGCAGCACCGCGGTGACCTCCTCGACCCGGGAAACACTACGGGCTGTTCGGTCGATCGGTCCTACCCGACCGCACAGCTTTCGTCGCCGGAGCTCGACGGTTCGGCCACGGACTCCGGCCCGAACTCCAGCAACCGGGTGAACTTCGCCTCGTCCAGCACCCGTACCCCCAGCTCCTCCGCCTTGTCAGCCTTGCTCCCGGGGGCGTCCCCTACGACGACGAAGGCCGTCTTCTTCGACACCGAGCCGGCCGCCCGGCCGCCCCTGGCCATGATGGCCTCCTTGGCCTCGTCCCGCGAGTAGTGCTCCAGCGAGCCGGTCACCACGATCGACATGCCCTCCAGCGTGCGCGGCACGGACTCGTCGTGCTCCTCGGCCAGCCGCACCCCGGCCGCCCGCCACTTGGCCACCACGTCGCGGTGCCAGTCGTGGGTGAACCACTCACGCACGGCGGCCGCGATGGTCGGGCCGACGCCGTCGACCGCGGCCAGCGCGGCGCCGGCCGCGTCGTCCTCGCCGGACTCGGCGGCCCGCTGGATGGCGTCCAACGAGCGGAACTCGCGGGCCAGCGCGCGGGCCGCGGTGGGCCCGACGTGCCGGATGGACAACGCCACCAACACCCGCCACAGCGGTTGCCTCCGGGCGACCTCCAGGTTGGCCAGCAGCTTGCGCCCGTTGGCGGACAGCGCGCCGGCCTTGGTGCGGAACAGCTGCACCCGCAGCAGATCCGCTTCGGTCAGCGCGAACACGTCGCCCTCGTCGGCCACCACCCCCGAGCTCAGCAGCGCGGCGGCCGCCTCGTAACCGAGTACCTCGATGTCGAACGCGCCCCGGCCGGCCAGGTGGAAGAGCCGCTCCCGCAGCTGGGCGGGACAGGACCGCGCGTTTGGGCAGCGCTGGTCGATGTCTGCCTCCTTCTGCCGGATCAGCGCGGTGCCGCACTCCGGGCAGTGCGTGGGCATGACGAACTCGCGCTCGTCGCCGGTACGCACGTCGACGATCGGGCCGAGCACCTCGGGGATGACGTCGCCCGCCTTACGGATGACCACCCGGTCGCCGATCAACACGCCCTTGCGCCGCACCTCGTCGGCGTTGTGCAGGGTGGCCATGCCGACCGTGCTGCCGGCGACGACCACCGGCTCCAGCACCGCGAACGGAGTGACCCGGCCGGTGCGCCCCACGTTGACCTGGATGTCGTTGAGTGTGGTGGTGACCTCCTCCGGCGGGTACTTGAATGCGATGGCCCACCGGGGGGTCCGCGAGGTGGAGCCCAGCCTGCGCTGCAGTGCGACCTCGTCGACCTTCACCACGATGCCGTCGATCTCGTGTTCGATGTCGTGGCGGTGCTCGCCCCAGTGCACGACGTGCTCGACGATCTCTTCGACACCTCGCCGGACCACGGTGTGCTCGGACACCGGCAGGCCCCAGGTCCGGATGGCGTCGTAGGCCTGCGACTGGCGCCCGGGGGTGAAGCCCTCGCGCCGGCCGAAACCGTGACAGATCAGCCGCAGGTTGCGGCTCGCGGTGACCCGGGGGTCCTTCTGGCGCAGCGAGCCGGCGGCGGTGTTGCGCGGGTTGGCGTACACCGGCTTGCCCGCCTCGACCATCGATGCGTTGAGCGCCTGGAAGTCCTCCAGGCGGAAGTAGACCTCGCCACGCACCTCCACGAGGTCGGGCACCGGGAAGTCCGGGGTGCCGGCGAGCTGCTCCGGCACCTCGTGCAGGGTACGCATGTTGAGCGTGACGTCTTCTCCGGTGCGCCCGTCGCCCCGGGTGAGCGCGCGGGTGAGCTTGCCGCGCTCGTAGAGCAGGTTGACCGCGAGGCCGTCGATCTTCAGCTCGCACAGGTAGTGCAGCTCCTCGCCGACCTCCTTCTGCACCCGCTCCACCCAGGCCCGCAGCTCGTCGGCGGAGAAGGCGTTGTCCAGGCTGAGCATCCGCTCCAGGTGGTCGTGCGCGGTGAACTCGGTGGCGAAGCGGCCCACCACCCGCTGGGTGGGTGACTCCGGTCCTACCAGCTCGGGGTGACGCTGCTCCAGAACCACCAGTTCGCGCCACAGCTCGTCGAACTGCCCGTCCGAGATGACCGGCGAGTCGAGCACGTAGTACCGGAACTGGTGGTCGGCGATCTCCTCGACGAGCCGCGAGTGCCGCTCGCGGATCTCGGCGGAGGCCGGCTCGATCGGCTCGGCGGGTCGCTCAGTCGGCGTCGGCTGCTCGGGATCGACGGTGTCGGGCTGGGTCACGCGCGCCAGATTAGTCGCGGCCCCCGACCGTTCGTGGCCGCTCGACCCGCCACGGTGGTGGCCGTGGTCACCGGGCCGGCACCGGATGCCCGGACCGCACCTCGTCGATCGGCACGACCTCCTTGCCGAGCGGAAGCAGCGACACCGGAACGAGCTTCAGGTTCGCCCAGGCCAGTGGGATGCCGATGATCGTGATCGCCAACGCCACGGCGGTGATCAGATGCCCCAGCGCCAACCACCAGCCGGCGACGACGAACCAGACCAGGTTGCCGATCAGCGACGGGGCGCCGGCGCCGCGGCGCTCCACCAGGGTGCGCCCGAACGGCCAGAGCGCGAAGTTGGCCATCCGGAAGCTGGCCGGCTGTCAGACACGCCGCCCGCTCAGCCCAGCAGCTCGTCCACCGCGCCGAGCAGCGCAACCACCGAGCGCTCCCGGGCGGCGTGGCCCATCATCCCGATCCGCCACGCCCGACCGGCGAACTCGCCGAGCCCGCCGCCGACCTCGATGCCGTAGCGCGCCAGCAGCGCCGTGCGCAGCGGACCCTCCTCCAGGCCTGCCGGCAGCGTGGCGGAGGTCAGTTGGGCCAGCCGGTTACCCGCCTCGGCGATCAGCCCGAATCCGCGCTTGATCAGGCCCTCTTGCAGGGTCGTCCCGACCTCCGTATGCCGGACCCACACCGCTTCCCGGCCCTCGGCCAGCAACCGGGCCAGGCCGGCGTTCAGCGAGAACGCCAGCGTGGAGGACGCGGTGTGGTGGTACTTGGGCGTCGGCGCCAGGTAGTAGTCGTGCAGCAGCCCCAGGTCGAGATAGAACGAGCGTACCGGCACCGTGCGGGACCGCATCACCTCGACCGCCCGCGACGACAACGTCACCGGGGCCAGCCCGGGCGGAGCGCCGAGGCACTTCTGGCTGGCCGAGTAGCAGGCGTCGATCCCCCACTCGTCCACCCGCAGCTCGCTGCCGCCCAGCGCGGTCACCGCGTCGACCAGCAGCAGCGTGTCGGTGTCGGCCAGGGCTAGCGCTGATACGTCATTGCGTACACCGGTGGAGGTCTCGGCGGCCACCACCGCGAGCAGCCGCGCGTCCGGGTGCGAACGCCTCGCGTCCAGCAGCGCTTCGGGGTCCAGCGCCCGACCCCAGGCCGCCTCGACCCGGACCACCTCGGCACCACCCCTGGTGGCCACCTCGCACAACCGCTCACCGAAGTAGCCGTTCACCCCGACGATCGCCTTCTCACCCGGCTGCAGCAGGCTGGCCAGGCACGCCTCCATGCCCGCCGACCCGGTGCCGCTGACCGGCAGGGTGAGCTCGTTCGCGGTGCCGAACACCGTGCGCAGCTGCCCGGATATCTCGGCCATCAGCGCCAGGTAGTCCGGGTCCAGATGACCCAGGACCGGCCGGCCGAGCGCCTCCATCGCCTCCGGATAGGGGTTCGACGGTCCGGGTCCGAGCAGCAGCCGGTCGTTGTGCGTGATCACGAAGCTGACCCTACCCAGCGAGACGGCTCGTCGCGCCGGTCACGCCCAGCTCTCCGGGGGTTCGACGAAGGCGCGGCCCAGCTCGCGGGTCAGGACGGTGGCGCGCCGCGCCCAGTCCGGGGTGGCGCCGGCCAGGCCACAGGTCGGGGTGGGTACCACCAGCTCGGCCAGCCGGAGGCGGGCGAACCCGACCCGGTCGACCAGCTCCAGCGCCGGGCGGGCCAGCTCGCGCAGGGCCGGCTCGTGCTCCGGGCGCAGCGCCGGAACCAGGCCGAGCAGCAGCGGCACCCCGGCGTCCCAGGCCCCGCCGACCGCGTCCAGGGTCGCGGAGTCGGCACCGAGCAGGCCGGCGTCCAGCGCCAACGCTCCCGCCCCGGCCGCACGCAGCAGCCTGATGGGCGCCCCACGCGCGCAGCAGTGCACCACCACCGGCGCCGGAAGCGCGCTGATCACCTCGCGCAGCAACTGCTCGACCTCCGGTTCGGGGATCGACACCACCGTGCCGAACCCGGAGGCGGTCGGCAGGCTCCCGGCGAGCACCGCCGGCAGCCCGGGCTCATCGAGCTGGACCACCACGGCGGCACCGGTGCGCTCGGCGACCTCGGTGACGTGCGCGACCAGTCCCTCGGCGAGGCTGGCCGCGAACTCCCGCCGGGCGCCCCGGTCGGTCAGCACCCGGTGACCGGTGCGCAGCTCCACCCCGGCGGCCAGGGTCCACGGCCCCGCCGCCTGCACCTTCACCCGCCGCGCGCCGGCGGTGCCCAACGCCTCCTCGAGGGCGTCGAGGTCGGTCCGCAACAGGTCGACCCCCCTACGATGCTCGCGACCGGCCCGGGCAGTCACCCGGTAGCCCGACGGCATGACCTCGACGGCCAGGTCGACCAGCAGGGCGGCCGTGCGCCCGATCAGGTCTGCGCCGACCCCCCGGTCGGGCAGCTCCGGCAGGTAGGGCAGGTCGGGCAGTTCCCCGGCGACGGCACGGGCGGCCTCCGCCGGATCGGTGCCGGGCAGCGAGCCGATGCCGGTGGCGGTGCCCGGCGGCCAGTGTGTGTTCACTCCGCACCGGGTACTGCGACGGGCAGGCCGGCGGCCCGCGCGCCCTGAACCAACCGCTGGTCGTAGGCCACAAAGGTGATCAGCACATCGCGCACCAGCAGCGCGGATGCCACGTGCAGCGCATCCAATGTTCGCAACAGCGGCTCCCCGATCGTGCACGCAAGATCCTGGACAGCTCGGTTCACCGGAAGGAGATCGAACTCGGCCAGCACGGCGTGCGCCCGATCAAGTATGTCGGACCCCAACCTGCGCGCCGCGCGGAGCACTTCCACCCGACCGAGCTCGCTGCTGACCAGCGGCTCGGTCGAGGTTGCGGCGAGCCAGTCGCGCAACGCCGCGCTCTCGGCTTCAGCATGGACCAGCTTCAGCACGGCCGAGGAGTCGAGGTAGATCACAGCCGCTCTTCGCGCATCTCGTCGAGCAGTTCCCGAGTGCTCGGCTGGCCCGGCTCGGTCGGGGTCGGTGGTCCAAAACGGGCCCTGCCACTCGGGTTCGTGGCCGGGATCAGCCGGCCGGCGGCGATGAGGCGGTCGCGCGTGGTCTGTCCCCGCTGCGGTGGAACGAGCAGGGCGACCAGCTCACCTCGCTCGGTGACCTCGACCGTCTGCCCCTGCTTGACCAGCTCCAGGTAGCGCGATGCGTTCTGCCGCAGCTCACGAACCCCGATGCGCTCCACACCGGCGAAGATAGCACCGGAGGTGCTACCAACGGTCAGGCGGCCCGGTACCGGGCATCCATCAGGCAGTACACCCCGAAGCAGAACAACCCGCTGGCCACCGCCAGCAGCAGGTACGGCCCGAACGGCTGCGCCGCGAGCGTCTTCAGCGCCTGGTCGAGCCCGGTGGCCCGGGCCGGGTCGTACCGGACCGCGGCGATGATCACCAGCATTCCGAAGATGCCGTAGACGACGCCGAGTGCGGGCCAGCCGAGCTGCCCGGCCCTGGTCACCAGTGACCGCGTCTCCGGGCGGGCTCCGGCCAGATCCAGGTGCCGCAGGAAGGATCTGGTGACCCCGCGGTAGACGAAGAACCCTCCGGCGACCAGGACCCCCGCACCGAGCGCACCGAGGATGAGCGGACCGCCGGGCCAGGCGAGCACCGTGGCGGTGCCGCCGGCCTGCTCCGCGTCGGAGGTGCCGGATCCGCCGGCCGCGAGTCCGCCGGCAGTGGAGGCCAGCAGGCCGAACAGCAACGCTTCGCCGCCGCTGGCCACCCGGCGAAGCACCTTGCGCCAGGTCGGACGGACGTTTCGCCCGCCCCAGATCGCCTCGGTGAGTTGCCAGACCACCAGCGCGACCAGCCCGATCGTGATCACCCATAGCAGCGCGCGGCCGCCGCCGTTCGCGGCGAGTGTCTTGAGGGCACCGGACTTGTCGGCCCGGTCGCCCGCGCCGAGGGCTACCTGCGCGGCGAGCCAGGCCAGCAGCAGGTGCACCAGTCCGTAGGCGACGAGCCCGACCCGGCCGACCATCCGCACCGGTTTGCTGTCCGCCGCGTCGCGGACGTCCTCGCCCGCATCCCGCACGTCGTCGGTGTCCACACCCGCCTCGATTCACTCCCGGTGGGCAGACTGCCGCACGACAGCCTTGCCGTCGAGACCGGGCCGGCCGCCGTCGGGCTCAGCCGCGGGCCGCGCCAGACTCAGCCCATCACCCAGCGGATACCGGCGACCGCGCCGTGCCCGGCCAGCCGCACGGCGGTGGCCTCGGTCAGCGGCAGGTAGGGCAGCCTCAGCGGGAGCCGGGCCCAGGCCGGCAGCATGGCCACCGCGCTGGCCGCGAGCAGCGCGTACGGGGCCCGGGCGAGCAGCGGTAGCGGGGGGTTCAGCACCAGGTACCGGGCCACGTCCCGGGCGTCCCGGGTGCCGTGCAGCTCGGGGCGGTAGGCGGCGAGCTGCCGGGCCAGCTCGGCCTCGGATCGCGGCGGGTCCGGCACGCCCAGAGCCTCGGCGATGCGTGCGGTGTCGGCCACGTAACCGTCCCGGTTCTCGGCGTCCAGCGGCTGACGGCCGTAGCGCTGGTGGCCGCGCAGGAAGCTGTCGATCTCGGCCACGTGCACCCACCGCAGCAGATGCGGGTCGCCTGCGTGGTAGGGCCGGCCGTCCGGTGCGACCCCGCGCACCCGCCGATGGATCCCGCGCACGGTGGCTACCGCCCGCTCGGCGTCCTCGGCGGTGCCGTAGGTGGTGGTGGCCAGGAACAGGCTGGTGCGCTGCAACCGACCCCACGGATCGCCCCGGAAGTCGGAATGACCGGCGACCCCGGCCATCGCCAGCGGATGCAGCGACTGCAGCAGCAGCGCCCGCAGGCCGCTGACGAACATCGCGGCGTCGGCGTGTACCAACCGGATGGGCCGGTCGGCGGCGAACCAGCGCGGGCCGGGGGTGTCGTGAATCCGCGCGCGGTGCTCGGGTCCGTCCGGACCCGCGACCTTGCTGAAGATACTGGCGCCCAGTTTCGCCCGCCACGCGGCCAGGTCGACCGGGGATATGCCGCTCGCCACCGCCACCAGCCCAGGTTAGCCCCGGCGACGGTGGCCGGCCCGGCTCAGCGGGTGGTGGTGATCGTCGCCGAGCCGAGCACGATGTCACCGGCCGGGTCGGGTCGGTACAGCGCAACCGCCTGTCCCGGGGCCACCCCGCGCAGCGGCGTGCGCAATGCCACCCGCAGCCCGCCGGCACCGTCCGGTGAGGCCACCGCATCGGACAGCCCGCCGTGCGCCCGGACCTGCGCCACGCACTCCAGCGGACCTTCGGGCGCCCGCCCGGATACCCAGACCGGGCGCTCCCCGGTGATCTCGTGGACGTCCAGCGCCTCGGCCGGGCCGACCCGCACCGCGCCGCTGACCGGCTCGATCCCCAGCACATACCGCGGCCGACCGTCCGCCGCCGGCGCCGTCACGCCCAAGCCCCGACGCTGGCCGACGGTGAACCGGTGCACCCCGGCGTGCTCGGCGAGCACCTCGCCGCTGGCCGCGTCGACCACCGCGCCAGGCCGCGCGCCGAGCCGCTGCTCGAGGAATCCGGCGGTGTCTCCGGTCGGGATGAAGCAGATGTCGTGGCTGTCCGGCTTGGCCGCCACCGACAATCCCCGCCGCGCCGCCTCGGCCCGAATCTGCGGCTTGGGCGTGTCGCCGACCGGGAACATCGCGTGCGCCAACTGCTCCGCGTCGAGCACGGCGAGCACGTAGGACTGGTCCTTGCCCGCGTCCACCGCACGGCGCAGCACGGCCGTGCCGTCGATGTGGGCCAGCCGGGCGTAGTGGCCGGTGCACAGCGCGTCGAACCCCAGCGCCAGCGCCTTGTCCAGCAGCGCGGCGAACTTGATCGCTTCGTTGCAGCGCAGGCACGGATTCGGCGTGCGGCCCGCCGCGTAGTCGGCGACGAACGCCTCGACCACCTCCTCGGCGAACCGGCCGGCGAAGTCCCAGACGTAGAACGGGATGCCCAGCACGTCCGCCGCCCGCCGGGCGTCCATCGCGTCCTCCCGGGAGCAGCAGCCCCGGGATCCCGAGCGCAGCGCGTCCGGGGTCTCGGACAACGCCAGGTGCACCCCGACGACGTCGTGCCCGGCATCCACCGCCCGGGCGGCCGCCACCGCTGAGTCGACCCCGCCGCTCATCGCGGCGAGCACCCGCACGCGGCCCTGTCCGCTCACTGCGCCCACTATCCGCTCCCCGCGCCCGCCGTGCTCACGGCCCACTCACCGTGTTCACCGCTCGCCGGCACCGGCCAGCGCCTGGCGCACGGCACCGGGCCGACGCGGCGCCCCGGCCGGACCCCGCTGACGCCCGCCCGGGTGCCCGGCGCGGCGGGCCCGCGCGACCACCGGCGCGACCGCGTCCACCACCGCGTCGACGTCGGCTGCGGTGGAGGTGTGGCCCAGGGACAGGCGCAGCGAGCCGCGAGCCACCTCCTCCGGGGAGCCCATCGCCATCAACACATGGCTCGGCCGGGCGACGCCCGCGGTGCACGCCGACCCGGTGGAGCACTCGATGCCCCGGGCGTCCATCAGCATGATCAGGCTGTCGCCCTCGCAACCCGGGAACGACAGATGCGCGTTACCGGGCAGCCGCGACGGTCCGCCGCCGATCGTGGCCAGTCCGGGGTCGCCGTTGAGCACCACGTCCGGCACCGCGGCCACCACCCGGCGCACCAGGTCGTCCCGCAGCGCGGCCAGCTCGACCGCCCGTCGCGGCGCGTCGGCGACCGACTGGCGGACGGCCTCGGCCAGGCCGACCACGGCAGGCACGTTGAGGGTGCCCGAGCGCACGTCCCGCTCCTGGCCGCCGCCGTGCAGCAGCGGCGCGCACGTGGTCTCCCGCCCCAGCAACAGCACGCCCTGGCCGTAGGGTCCGCCGAGCTTGTGGCCGGTCACGGTGAGCGCGTCGACGCCGCTGGCCGCGAAGTCGACCGGCAGGATCCCGGCGGCCTGCACCGCGTCGGTGTGCAGTGGTACCCCGAACTCGTGCGCCACGGCCGCCAGCTCGGCAACCGGGTTGACCGTGCCCACCTCGTTGTTCGCCCACATGATGCTGACCAGCGCGGTGCGCTCGGCACCATCGTGCAAAGCGGCACGCAGCGTGTCGGGCCGGACCCGGCCGTGCTGGTCCACGGGCAGCCGGGACAGTTCCGCGCCCTCGTGCTCCACCAACCATTCGGCGGCCTCGAGCACCGCGTGGTGCTCGACCGCGGAGACCAGCAGCCTGATCCGGCGCGGGTCGGCGGCCCGGCGGGCCCAGTAGATGCCCTTGACCGCAAGGTTGTCGCCCTCGGTGCCGCCGGCGGTGAACAGCACCTCCGACGGGCGGGCCCCGAGCGCCGCGGCGATGGCCTCGCGAGACTCCTCCACCGAGCGGCGCGCCGACCGACCGGAGGAATGCAGCGACGACGCGTTGCCGGTGCACGACAAAGCGCTGCTCATCGCCGCCACCGCGCCGGGCAGCATCGGGGTGGTGGCCGCATGATCGACGTAGGTCATATCGCCCGCCAGGTTAGTCGCCCGCGGGCCGGTCGGCGCGGGGACGTCCGGCCGAACCAGGCTCCGGGGCGGGTCCGCCGGCGGTCAGGCGGCCACCCGGGCCACCGCGACCGGGACCGGTCGGGTCGCCACGGCCGGCGCGGGCACCCCGGTGGCCGCCGCGACGGCGAGCTCCGCGCGCCGGGCCAGTTGCCGGCGGTCGGTGCCTGGGCCGGCCGTGAGCAGCGGCAGGACCCGTACCTCGACCACCAGACCCGGCAACCGCAATACCCGCAACATCGAGTCCAGCAGGGTGTCCTCACCGATGAACGAGCCCACGGTGGTGGGCGTGCCGTCCGGCAGCAGCATCCGCTGGGCCACCGGACGCACCGGTACGCCGGCATCCAGGGCGGCCTGGAACCCGGCCCGCCGGAACGCTCCGGACGCCGTCCCGCACCAGGTGGTGCCCTCCGGGAACAGCCCGACCGTGGCACCGGCCCGCATCGCCTCGGCTGCCTGCTCGACCACCGAGGGCAGCGAGCGCAACCCGGACCGATCCACGAACACCGTGCCGATCCGCTCCGCCAACGACCCGATCACCGGCCAGCCCTGGATCTCCCGCTTGGCGACCATCCGCATCGGCGCAACCGCGCCGAGGGCGAGGATGTCCAGCCAGGACAGGTGGTTGGCCACCACCAGGACGCCCCGGCCGGTGCGGGGCGCCGGTCGGTCCGCCACGATGGGCCCAGCAGGTCCGAGTTCGGCCGAGCCGACGGGGCCGAGTTCGGCCGGGCCGATGTGGGCCACCCGCACTCCGGCCGCCCGCAGCAGAGCCCGGAACAACCGGCGCATCACCGCGGTGCGCCGCCGCCGTTCCAGTAGCGGCAGCAGCACGCAGGCGAGCACCGCGGCGCCGGCCAGCACCGTCGCCAGGGCCACCAGCCGCTGGGCCACCCGCAGGCGACCGACCCGGGGCAGCGTCTCCGGAGCGGGCAGGCAGGCTGGGTTGCACACCGACACCGGCTCCCACCCGTGGCGGCGCTGGGCGACCGGCGGCGCCGACGGGTGCGCCGGGGTCGCCAGTTGCGCGCTCACACGCCCTCGCCGAGGAAGAAGCGCAGGTAGCGGGAGTCGATCCGGTCCAGCGGGAGGAGGACCAGCAGGTCGGCCGCGTCGAACTCCGGGTCGTAGGCCGGTGGCCCGCACACCCAGGCGCCGAGCCGCAGGTAGCCGCGCAGCAGTGGCGGCACCACCGCCCGGGAGGCCCTCGGGGCGGACTCCGGGTCCCAAGCCTGCCACGGTCGCACCTGCAGCGCCGGCGGGCTCAGGTGCTTGGTCCGGGCCACGTCCCACACCCCGGCGGCGACCGTCCCGCCGTCGACCAGCGGGATGCTCGCGCAGCCCATCAGGTGCGAGTGCCCGGTCAGGAGCAGGTAGCGCGCAATGCCGGCCCAGACCAGGCTCACCACGGCCCCGCTGCGGTGCTCCGGATGCACGCACGCGCGCCCGGCCTCGACCAGCGACGGGCGCAGTCCAGCGAACGCGGCGAGGTCGAACTCGGTCTCGGAGTAGTACCCACCGGCGGCGGCCACCCGCTCGGGCGGCAGCATCCGGTAGGTGCCGACGATCTCCCCGGTCCGGTCAGCGCGGACCACCAGGTGGTCGCAGTGCTCGTCGAACCGGTCGATGTCCAGGCCGCTGCCGGCCAGGTCAGGAAGCCGGGCCCCCATCTCGCCGGCGAAGACCTGGTACCGCAGCCGCTGAGCGGCCTCGACATGCGCGTCGTCCCTGGTCAGCAGCAGTGAGTACCGAGAGGTAGGCCCGGTCTGGTCGGTGGGCGGTGTGGAGACCAACAGCTGCGACTGCGTCATGCTCCGGTTTGTAGCGAGCGCCGGCCAACCCGCCGCTCCACAGGGGAAACAGCCCGATTGCGGGTACGTGAATGTCCGTCGCCGGGTTCCGCGGCGTGCACCAGGCATTCTCGATCATGCGGCGAACTGTGCCAGGTTCAGTTGACCACGACGACAGGGTGCGGCCAGCGAGCGCACGCACGAGGGGCCGGCCCCGGGCGGGACCGGCCCCTCGTCGCACACGAATCAGCTCTTGCGCTTGGCGACCTCGTCGGTGAGCTGCGGGGCGACCTTGAACAGGTCGCCCACCACGCCGTAGTCGGCGATCTCGAAGATCGGCGCCTCGGCGTCCTTGTTCACCGCGATGATGGTCTTCGAGGTCTGCATCCCGGCCCGATGCTGAATCGCGCCGGAGATGCCCAGCGCGACGTAGAGCTGCGGGGAGACGGTCTTGCCGGTCTGCCCGACCTGAAACTGGTTCGGGTAGTAGCCGGAGTCGACCGCCGCGCGGGACGCGCCGACAGCCGCCCCCAGCGAGTCGGCCAGCTTTTCCACGACCTCGAAGTTCTCCGCGGAACCGACGCCGCGCCCGCCGGAGACCACGATGCTGGCCTCGGTGAGCTCGGGCCGGTCTCCGCCTACGATCGGCTCCCGGCTGAGCACCTTCGCCTGCTTCGCGCCGTCCAGCGCGGGAACCTCGACGGCCTCCTCGGCACCGGCGCCGTCGGCCTGCTCGGCGTCGACGGCTCCCGGCCGCACTGTGATCACCGGGTGCTCGGTGTTGGCCTTGGCGGTGACCACGAACGCGCCACCGAAGATCGAGTGCTCGGCCGAGCCGTCACTCACCCCGACCACGTCGGTGAGCAGCGCCGACCCGGTGCGGACCGCCAGCCGGCCGGCGATCTCTTTGCCGTCCGCGCTGGCCGCGATCAACACAGCCGCTGGCGACGCCGACCCGATCAGGGCCTCCAGAACGGCCACCTGGGCCGAGCCCTGGTAGCTGTCGACCTCGTCGGACTCCGCCACGTAGATCTTGGCGGCCCCGTAGGCTTTCAGCCCGTCGGCCAGCTTGGCCGCGGTGCCCGGCGCCGCAGCCACCACCGCGGCCGGCTCGCCCAGGGCGCGCGCCGCGGTGAGCAGCTCGTAGGTCACCTTCTTGATCTCGCCGTCGACCTGGTCGACGAGAACCAGAACCTCGCTCATTTTCCGTTCTCCTCCGTCGATCCGGATCAGATGATTTTCTGCCCGACCAGGTACGCGGCGATCTTCGAACCGCCGTCGCCCTCGTCCTCGACCTTCTCGCCACCCGACTTGGGCGGCTTCGGCGACGCCTGCTCGACCGAGGTCAGCGCGTTCGCCAGGCCGACCTCCGAGGGATCGATGCCGGCGTCGGCCAGGGTGAGCGTGGTCACCGGCTTCTTCTTCGCCGCCATGATGCCCTTGAAGGACGGGTAGCGCGGCTCGTTCAGCTTCTCGCCGGTGCTCACCAGCGCGGGCATCTCCGCGGTCAGCTTGGTGATGCCGTCGTCGGTGCCGCGGGTGACGGTCACCGTGGTGCCCTCGATCGCAAGCTCCTGGGCGTGGGTCAGCGAGGGGATGCCCAGCACCTCGGCCACCATGGCCGGGACGGCGCCGGTGCGTCCGTCGCTGGCCTCGTTGCCCGCGATGATCAGGTCGAAGCCGTCCCCCGGCGCGCCGATCGCTGTGCTGACCACCGAGGCCAACGCCTTGGCCGTCTGCACCGCGCAGGACCCGTGCAGCGCCTCGTCGGACAGGTGGACGGCCTTGTCGGCGCCCATGGACAACGCCTTGCGGATCGCCTCGGTGGCCCGGTCCGGGCCCATGGAGACCACCGTGACCTCGCCGCCCTGCGCTTCCTTGAGCAGCAGCGCGGCCTCCACCGAACGCTCGTTGATCTCGTCGATCACAGCGTCCGTGGAGTCCCGGTCGAGCGTGTGGTCGGAGTCAGCCAATTTGCGCTCCGAGTACGTGTCCGGAACTTGTTTGACCAGCACGACAATGTTCATCGGTCCCCTTCGACCTCCTACCTTGAGTTGGGTCGTCGACGCAGGCCCCCGACGACCCCGGGCACGCGGTGCGGCCCTGCGGGGTTCGCGGCGACCCTACGCGGGAAGCTGCCACCGGGCGACTCGCCATCCCTCGTCCACGTGCCGCGTCGGAGGAACTGCCCATATCGTGACCGAGCGGGAAGGTCAAAACCGCTCTTGACGTGCGTGATCCTTCTCACCCACGGCCGTTCATCCGGGTTTCGGGCATCCTTCCATCGGGTAGCCGGGAGGTGAATGGGCGCTCCACCGACGTGCGCTCGACTTCAGGAGGAGAACATGGCGGGAATCATCAACCGGATCAAGGCCTTCCTGCGCTCGCCGCGCGGCCAGCAGATGGTCCGCGACCCGCGCAACCGGCAGAAGGCCAAGGACATGTGGAACCGCCGCGGCGGTCGCGGCGGCGGCCACCGCTAGGCCCGAGCTTCCAGAGCGGAGGTCGCCGCAGCTTGCGGTGGCCTCCGCTCGGCGCTGTCTCGGCCTCCTCTGCCGTATCGCGGGTGCCGGTGCGTAGGTGTCACGCATCATGCCCGCATCATCCGGGGGGCATCCGACAGTCCTCGCTGTGCGAGACTCCCGCTCCGATGAGCCCACCGCCCAGCCCTCCGACCAGAACAGCCGCCGATGGCCTGCCGCTGACCGGCGAACGCACCGTGCCGGGCATTCCGGAGGAGAACTACTGGTTTCGCCGGCACGAGGCCGCCTACCTGGCCCTGCTCGGGCACTGCCGGGGAGCGTCGGTGCTGGAGGCCGGTTGCGGCGAGGGCTACGGCGCCGACCTGGTGGCCGGTGTCGCACGCATGGTGGTCGGGCTGGACTACGACCCGGCGACGGCGGCCCACGTCGCCGCCCGCTACCCCGCAGTGGCGGCCGTGCGGGGTAACCTGGCGACGCTGCCGCTGGCCGACGCGGCGGTCGACGTGGTGGTCAGCCTGCAGGTGGTCGAGCACCTGTGGAACCAACCGGGTTTCTTCGCCGAGTGCGCGCGGGTGCTGCGCCCGGGCGGGCGACTGCTGGTCAGCACGCCCAACCGGATCACCTTCTCCCCCGGCCGCGACACCCCGCTGAACCCGTTCCACACCCGCGAACTGGCCGCCGCTGAACTCGCCGAGCTGCTGGCGGCGTCCGGGTTCGCCGTGCGGGAGATGCTCGGGGTGCACCACGGCCCGGTGCTGCGGGCGCTCGACGCCGCGCACGGGGGTTCGGTGATCGACGCCCAGGTCGCGGTGGCGGTGGCCGGTCGGGCGTGGCCGGCGGACCTGCGCCGGGACATCGCCGGAGTGCGGGCTGGCGACTTCGAGATCCACGGCGACCGGGTGGACGACAGCCTGGACCTGATCGCCGTCGTCGACCGCCGGTGAGCGGGGCCCGAGCGGGCGGGGGCCAGCGCGAGGCGGTCGGGTCATTCTGCCTGGTGCTGCACAGCCACCTCCCGTGGTTGGCCCGGCACGGCGCCTGGCCAGTCGGCGAGGAGTGGCTCTACCAGGCCTGGGCCGGGTCCTACCTGCCGGTGCTGGAGCTGCTGCGCCGGCTGGCCGATGCGGGCCGGCGCGACGTGCTGACCCTCGGCGTGACCCCGGTGCTCGCCGCGCAGCTGGACGACCCGTACTGCCTGCGCGGGATGCACGACTGGCTGGGCGGCTGGCTGCTGCGCGCGCAGGGGGCGGCCGGCCGGGCCAACGGGCGCTGGCCCGACCCGGCGCTGGGCGCGCTCGCCATCGACGAGCACCGGCGCGCCACACACGCGCTGACCGACTTCGAGGACCAGTGGCGGCACGGCGGTTCGGCGGTGCTGCGCCCACTGATCGACTCGCGCGTGATCGAACTGCTCGGCGGGCCGGCGACCCACCCCTTCCAGCCGTTGCTCGACAGGCGGGTGCGGGCGTTCGCCCTGGAGACCGGGCTAGCCGACTCGGCCCGGCGGCTGGGCACGCGGCCGGCCGGGATCTGGGCCCCCGAGTGCGGCTACGCACCAGGCATGGAGCGGGAGTATGCCGAGGCCGGGGTGCAACGCTTCCTGGTGGACGGCCCCGCGCTGCGCGGGCGGACGGCGTTCGCCCGTACGGTCGGCGACAGCGACGTGGTCTGCTTCGGGCGTGATCTGCCGGTGACCTACCGGGTGTGGTCGCCTCGCTCCGGCTACCCGGGGCGCCGGGACTATCGGGACTTCCATACCTACGACCACGCCTCCGGCCTCAAGCCGGCCCGGGTCACCGGCCGCGGCGTGCCACCCGAGGGCAAGAAGCCCTACGACCCCGACCTGGCGGCCGCCGCGGTGCGCCGCGACGCCGCCGACTTCGTCGCGGCGGTCCGGGACCGGCTGACCGCGCTGCGCCGTGAGCACGGCCGGCCGGCGCTGGTGGTCGCTGCCTACGACACCGAACTGTTCGGGCACTGGTGGTTCGAGGGTCCGGCCTGGCTGGCCGAGGTGCTGCGGGCGTTGCCGGAGGTCGGAGTCCGGGTGACCACGCTGCGCGGCGCGCTGGAGACCGGCGCGCTGGGCGGACCGGTGGAGCTGCCGGCCTCGTCCTGGGGGTCGGGCAAGGACTGGCGGGTGTGGGACGGCGAGCGGGTGGCCGACCTGGTGGCCGGCGGTCGGGAGGTGCAGCGCGCCCTGCTGGCCACGGTCGACGCCGCCGACCCGGGTCTGGCCCGGAACCCGGGGCTCGACGGGCTGGCCCGGCAGGCGCTGCTGGCGCTGTCGAGCGACTGGGCGTTCATGGTGACCAAGGACTCCGCCGCGCAGTACGCCCGGGCCCGGGCCGACGAGCACGCCGGGCACGTGCTCGCGGTGGCCGACCTGCTGCGCGGCGGCCGGCGGGAGCAGGCCGCCGCACTGCTGGCCGAGCTGGGCCTCCGGGACCGGCTGCTGGGGGGGCTCGACGCCCGCGGGTTGCACCGCGCCGAGCACCGAACCGACCGGGCGCCGGGGGCTACCCCGGAAGGCCGGCCGGTTGCGTTCGGTCAGCGACCCGACGCACAGTGCGGTCAGTTCCGTGCGATGTGGCCGGTAAGTTGACGCCATGCGCGTGCTGATCGTCTCCTGGGAGTACCCGCCGGTGGTGGTGGGCGGGCTCGGCCGGCACGTGCACGCGCTGGCCGGCCGGCTGGCCGCCGCCGGGCACGACGTGCGGGTGCTCTGCCGCCAACCGGCCGGCACCGACGCGGGCACCCACCCCACTGTCGACGAGATCCACGACGGCGGCGTGCGGGTGCTGCGGGTCGCCGAGGATCCACCGCACCTGGAGTTCGACCAGGACATGGTGGCCTGGACCCTGGCCATGAGCCACGCCATGGTCCGCGCGGTGCCGACCTGGCTCGGTCCAGCCGGCAGCGGCGGCGCGACCGGCACAGTCGGCACGGCCGGCACAGCCGGCGCGACCGGCATAGTCGGCACGGCCGGCACAGTCGGCACGGCTTGGCGCCCGGACGTGGTGCACGCCCACGACTGGCTGGTGGCGCACGCCGCGATCACCCTGGCCGACGTGCTGGGGGTGCCCCTAGTGGCCACCCTGCACGCCACCGAGGCCGGCCGGCACTCCGGCTGGCTGTCCAGCGCGGTCAGCCGGCAGGTGCACTCGGTGGAGTGGTGGCTGGTCCAGCGCGCGGACGCCTTGATCACCTGCTCACACGCGATGCGGGCTGAGACGGCCGGGTTGTTCGAGCGCGACGAGTCCGACATCACGGTGCTGCACAACGGTATCGAGCCACGCCGCTGGCAGGTCGACGCGAGCGAGGTGGACGCGGTCCGCGCGAGGCATGCGCCGGACGGGGCGCCGCTGCTGCTGTACTTCGGGCGGCTGGAGTACGAGAAGGGCGTGCACGACCTGATCGCCGCGCTGCCCCGGATCCGGCGGGCGTTCCCCGGCACCCGGCTGCTGGTGGCCGGTCGGGGAACCCAGGAGGAGTTCCTGGTGGAGCAGGCCCGCACGCACCGGGTGCGTCGCGCGGTGCGGATGCTCGGCCACCTGCCGGACCGGGAGCTGGCCGCGACGCTGGCCGCCGTGCGCGCGGTGGTGCTGCCCAGCCTTTACGAGCCGTTCGGGATGGTCGCGCTGGAGGCGGCCGCCGCCGGGACCCCACTGGTCGCCTCCACCGCCGGCGGGCTGGGAGAAGTGGTCCGGGACGGGATCACCGGGGTGTCGTTCGCACCCGGCGACGTGGCGGGTATCGCCGGGGCAGTGGGCACGGTGCTGGCCGACCCCGCCGGCGCGGCGACCCGCGCCGCCGCGGCCATGGCCAGGCTGAGCGCTGAGTTCGACTGGGATCGGATCGCGGAGGGCACCGCCTCGGTGTACGCCGGCGCGCGCCGACGCCCCGCCGAGCACCTCGCCCGCCCGAAGATTCCCACCGGCAACGCCTTCGGCCCCTGGCCGCCTCCGCCGGCGCGGATCGGTCCGCGCCGAACAGGCTGAAACCAACCCGGCCTGACCGGCCGACCATGATCAACGGTACATGGTGGCTGTGTCGCCCATGATCGAACAGCTACCACGTGCTGTTGACCGTCCCGACCCGGTCGCCACCCCAGCGCCGCTGGTACCGGCTGCGATCCAAGCCGCTCGCCGAGATCGACGCCTGGCTGCCGCCCTACCGGCGGCTCTGGGAGAGCAGCCTGGATGCCCCCGGCGCGCTCGCCGCCTGGCACCTCCGTCTGGAGCTCTACTTTGCCGCGCTGCCCGGCGAGGTCGCCCGTCGGCGCCGGCGGACCACTTCGAGGAGCTGGCCTCGACTACGCCGTGCGACTCGACTGGCCTCCGGCGCCGGCATCCGGCATCGATGCGCGCACCGCCGCCGCGGTCTTGCGGGCGATGTCGGCGAGCGCCTCCCGTCGCGCGGCGTCGGCGGCGTAGTCGTCCGCGCGGTTGCGCACCACCCGGGCCGGGGAGCCGACCGCGATGCCGTAGTCGGGTACGTCGCCGCGGACCACCGCGTGCGCGCCGAGCACGCAGCCCCGACCGATCCGGGTGCCGCGCAGCACCGAGACCTTGGTGCCGATCCAGCAGTCCGGGCCGATCCGCACCGGCGTCTTGACGATGCCCTGGTCCTTGATCGGCAGGTTGATGTCGGTGATCACGTGGTCGAAGTCGCAGATGTAGACCCAGTCGGCGACCAGCGTCGCCGCTCCGATCTCGATGTCCAGGTAGCAGTTGACCGTGTTCTGTCGACCCAGCACCACCTTGTCGCCGATCCGCAGCGATCCCTCGTGGCAACGCAGGCAGTTGCCGTCACCGATGTGCACGAAAGCCCCGATCTCCAGCCGGCCGTAGCCGGGCCGGGCGTGCAGCTCCACGTTCTTGCCGAGGAACACCATCCCGCGCAGGATCACGTGCGGGTTGGCCAGCCGAAAGCGCAGCAACCGGGCGTAGCGCACCAGGTACCACGGGGTCCAGGCACGGTTGCGCAGCACCCAACGCACCGAGGCGACGGTCAGGAACCGGGCCTGCCGGGGATCACGACGCGTCCGGCGCCACGCCGACCATCTGGTCCACAGCGGAGCGCCCCACATGCTGGTCACGGCCGGTCAGCCTAGTCACCCGTGCACCGCCGTCGAGGGTGCCGGTGGGTGGCGCAGCGACGCTCGGGCTGGGTTCACGGTGCGCTTTCTCGGTCTGCCCGATGGGTGCAGCCCGCTGATGATCGGGAACGCCCGCACTGATGCTTGTCGGGTCATCCATCGAACGTTTCGCTTCCGGCCGAAACGTCACGCAGATCACCGGGCACGCCGCCGCCGACGTGCCAGGCTGCCGCAATGGGCGCTCAATCCGCCGGACCGTCGCGGGTCCCCCTGGCGATCGACACCGATCCCGGGGTGGACGACGCGGTCGCGCTGCTGCTCGCGATGGCCAGCCCCGAAGTCGCTCTGCGGGCGGTGACCACGGTGTTCGGCAACGTCGGACTGGAGACCACCACCGCGAACGCCCGCCGGCTGCTCACCCTGGGCGGGCACCCGGAGGTTCCGCTGGCGGCCGGCGCGGCACGCCCGCTGGTGTACCCGCAGGCGATGCGCGCCGACGACTGGCACGGTGGCGACGGACTCGGCGGGCGGGCCGATACCCTGCCCGCGCCCGGCCCACTGGACCGCCGCGGCGCGGTGGACCTGCTGGCCGACGTGCTGAGGGCCGCCGACACCCCGGTGACGTTGGCACCGATCGGCCCGCTGACCAACATCGCGCTGCTACTGGCCGCCCACCCGGAGCTGCGCCCGAAGATCGGCCGGATTGTGGTCATGGGCGGCGCGCTGACCGGCGGCAACACCACCTCGAGCGCCGAGTTCAACGTGCACTGCGACCCGGAGGCGGCGCACCGGATACTCGCCGGGGAGCCGGTGCCCCTGACCCTGGTCCCGCTGGAACTCACCATGGGCTGCGCGGTGGACGGCCACTGGCTCGACGATCTGGCCGCCGGCGGGCCGCGCTGCGCGACCCTGGCCGGGGTGATCGAGCACTACCGAGCGCGATACCGCACCGCGCACGGGATCGACGGGGTGGCGCTGCACGACGCGATCGCAGTGCTGGAGGCGGCCGTCCCGGGGACCCTACGCACCGAACCGATGACGCTGCGGGTGGACTGCGCGCCCGGCCCGGGGCGGGGCACCGTACTGCGCACCGACGGGGCCGACGCCGCCGGCGTGCGCCCGGTCGACGTGGCACGCGGCACCGACGTGCCGGCGCTGCACGCGGAGATCCTGCGCCGGCTACGCACCCTCGACCAGCACTGATTCGGGCAGCGCCGGTTCGGCCAGCACCGGTTCGGCCAGCACCGGTTCGGCCAGCACCGGCACGACCAGCACTGGTTCGGCCAGCACCGAACCTCGGACGGGGCGGCATTGAACGTCGGACCAGCGACCGCCGTGCACTGGCCCGGACGGCGCAACCTTTGCCGGCGCGGCACCAGGCCACTTGACAGGACGGCCGATCCGGGCCGGGATGGGTGATACAGCTCACACACCAGTACGGGGGATGTCATGACTCTGGACGAGGGCAAGCTCAATGAACTGCTGGGCAGGTTCGTGGTGGACGCAGGGGCCGCCTTTCACGCGATGAGCGCGGTCATCGGCGACCGCCTGGGTCTGTACCGGGCGCTGCACGCCGTCATGCCGGCCACACCGGCCGAGGTCGCGCGCGCGGCCGGAGTCGGCGAGCGGTACGTGCGGGAATGGCTCAGCGGGCAGGCGGCCGGCGGCTATCTGGAGTACGACCCGGGCAGTGGGCGCTTCTCGCTCACCGCCGAGCAGGCATTCGCGCTGGCCGAGCCGGACGGCATGCAGATCGCGGCCGCGTTCCACATCCCGATCGGCGCGGCGCGCAATATCGACCGGATCACCGAGGCGGTCCGGACCGGTGTCGGATTCGGCTGGCACGAGCACGACCCGGAGCTGTTCGAGGGCACCGAGCGATTCTTCCGCCCCGGCTACGTGGCAAACCTCGCGTCCTCCTGGATTCCCGCGCTGGACGGGGTGGAGGAGAAACTACGGGCCGGAGGCACCGTGGCCGACGTGGGCTGCGGCCACGGTGCGTCCACCCTGCTCCTCGGTGAGAGCTATCCCCGGTCGCGGATCACCGGGTTCGACTACCACCGGCCGTCGATCGAGCAGGCCCGCAAACGGGCCACCGACGCCGGGCTGGCCACCCGGGTGTCGTTCGAGGTCGCCGCCGCCGCCGACTTCCCCGGATCCGGCTACGACCTGATCGCCGTGTTCGACGCGCTGCACGACATGCCGGACCCGGTCGGCGGGGCCCGGCACATCCGCGAGGCGCTGGCCCCGGACGGAACCTTCCTGCTCGTCGAGCCGTACGCCGAGGATCAGCTGGCGGACAACCTCAACCCGGTCGGTCGGCTCTACTACGGCGCTTCCACGGTGATCTGCGTCGCGCACTCGATGACCGAGCCGCCGGCTACCGCGCTGGGCGCCCAGGCCGGCGAGGCGCGACTGACCGAGGTACTGCGCGAAGCGGGCTTCACCCGCGTGCGGCGGGCGGCTGCGACACCGTTCAACCTGATCCTGGAGGCTCGTCCCTGATCGCGACCCCTCACCCGCCGGGCAGCGGCGGAACGCTTGCCCGCGCGCCTGCCGGCACCTCGGCGCCCGGGTCGCCGAGGTGGCCGCGCTACTGGCCGGCGCTCAACGGTCCGGGTCATCGGCGGCGAGCCCGCTCTCGATCGCGTAACGGGCCAGCTCCACCCGGTTGTGCAGCTGCAGCTTGCGCAACGTGTTCTGCACGTGGGTCTCCACGGTGCGTGGCGAGAGCACCAGCCGGTCGGCGATCCGGCGGGAGGTCAGGCCCTTGGCGACCAGCCGGAGCACCTCGGTCTCCCGCTCGCTCAGCCTGGGCGTCGGTCCCGCCTCGCCGACCGGCCCGCCGGCGCCGACCCCGGCGAGACGTCGGTACTCACCCAGGACCAGGCCGGCCAGCCCCGGGGTGTAGACCGCCGCACCGGCCGCCGTGCGCCGCACCGCGTCCACCAGCTCGGTCGCCGCGGCGGACTTGACCAGGTAGCCACTGGCACCCGCCTTCACCGCGGCCAGCACATCGTGCTGCTCGCCGCTGGCCGACAGCACCAGGATCCGGGTGCCGGGCACCGCCGCCAGGATGCCTTCGATCGCGCTCACCCCGCTGCTGGCCCCGAGGTTGAGATCCATCAGCACCACTGCCGGGCGCACGGTGGTGGCGATGCGCACCGCGGTCGGCGCGTCCGGGGCGGTGGCCACCACCCGCAGTCCCCGCTCCTCCAGCTCGCGAGCCACCCCGTCGCGCCACAGCGGATGGTCGTCGACGACCATCACGGTGATCTCCGGCCCGGTCACCGCGCCACCACCGGGATGTCGAAGGTCCACTCGGTGCCGCGACCCGGGCCGCTGTCGCACACGGCGGTGCCGCCGAGCGCCTCGATCCGACCGCGGATGCTGCCGGTCACCCCGAGCCGGCCGGCCGCCGCGGCCTCGACCAGCCGGCCATCGGGAATGCCCGGCCCGTCGTCGCGCACGCTCACCACCACCCGCTCCCCCAGATCCTCCAGCAGCACCCACGTCGGCTCGGCCGGACCGACGTGCTCGACGACGTTCGTCAGCGCGGCCCGGACCGCCGCCGACACCTCCGCGACCAGGTGCGCCGGGAACACCACCGGCTGTCCCGGCACCGACACCGTGACCCGGGCGCCGGCCAGCCCGGACAGCGCGGTCGCCAGGTCGGCGCGACCGGCGGCCAGGATCCCCGGTGGTCCGCCGCCGACCAGGCTGCGCAACGCCACCTCCTGCTCACCGGCCAGCTCGCCCAGCTCGGCGGCCGCCCCGCCGGCCTCGCGGCCCCGGCGCCGGACCTGGGCCAGCACCTGCAGCACGCCGTCGTGGATGGTCCGGGCCAGCCGTTCCCGCTCGGTCATCGCGGCGCGCAGCTCGATGGCCCGCCGAAGCTCGTTCGCCGAGCGGCGCAGCACGGTGCCCGCGTAGCCGACCGCCCCGGCCGCCGCGACCATCAGCAGCAGATCGGTGAGCTCGGTCGGTCCGAGGTAGCCGCGCACCAGCACCACCGAACCCTGCATCACCAGCGCCCCGCTGACCCCGACGGCCGCACCGCAGGCCAGCGCGAGCGCCAGCGGCGCCCCGGCGACCCACACCGTGGGCAGCAGCGATCCCCCGGTGACCCGTTGCGGAGTGTCGATCAACGGGGTGATCAGCACGGTGGCCAGGGTGACCAGGAGATCGGCGCAGGCGAGCGGGCGGGCACCGGGCAGCCGTCCGGCGAAGCCCGGCCGAAGGTAGCCCGCGGCGCACACCCCGGTCCAGGCCGTCATGAGCCCCAGCACGGCCACCGCACCGGGTGCGGACCGGAAGCTCGACAGCTCGGCCAGCGCCAGCGCGGCGGCGTAGCCCAGAGCCAGCACCCGGTAGCCGACCAGGCCACGCCACAGCGGGGCGAGCACCCTCGGGGCCAGATCGACCTCGGACCCGATCACGTCACCACCTGGCATCCCTGCTCGGCTCCTCTGCAGCCGGCTACTCGCCTACTCGGCGAGGCCCCGGGAGATCGCGTAGCGGACCAGCTCGATCCGGTTGTGCAGGTGCAGCTTGCGCAGGGTGCTCTGCACGTGGTTCTCCACCGTCCGGTGCGACAGCCCGAGTCGGGTGGCGACCTGGCGCGCGGTCAGCCCGGTGGCCACCAGCCTCAGCACCTCGGTCTCCCGTTCGGTCAGCCTGGGCCCCGCTGATCCGGCCCCGGCGGTCGCGGTGCGGGCGGCTCCGGCGCCGGTAGCTCCGGTATCGGCGGCGCCGTTCCCGGCCGGGTCCACCGCCGCGCCACCCGCCGTGCCACCAGCCGTGCCGCCCGCCGTGCCACCCGAGGCCTGTCCGCCAATCGGCACGACGCCGGAGACCGCCGACTGGCGGGCCAGCCGCTGGAACTCCCCCAGGACCAGGTCGGCCAGCCCCGGGGTGAAGACCGCGTCGCCATCGGCGGTGCGGCGCACGGCGTCGACCAGCTCGCCCGGGCTCGCCGTCTTCACCAGGTACCCGGCCGCACCGGCCTTCACCGCGTCCAGCACGTCGCGGTGCCCGGCCCGCTCGGACAGCACCAGCACCCGGGTCTCGGGCATGGTGTTGGCGATCGTGCGCACCGCTTCGACGGCGGCCACCTCGGCCAGGTCGAGGTCGATCACCACCACCCGGGGTCGGGTGGCCGCCGCGATCCGCGCGGTGAAGCTGGAGTCGGCGACCGTGGCGACCACGGTGAACCCGCAAGCGGCCAGGTCGCGGGCCACTCCCTCCCGCCAGATCGGGTGGTCGTCGACGACCACCACGGTCACCGCGCTGAGTTCCTCGTCGACATCCGGGAGGCTCACCGCGGTCCCGGACGCGGCCCGAGGCCACCTCCGCCGGCCACCCCGGTGATCAGCGCGTTGTAGAAGAACCGGCGCGGCACCACCCGGGACAGCACCCGGGCGTCCAGCCAGGAGAGCCGCTCCCAGGTGCGCCAGGCGAACATCGCCCACCCGATGCCCAACCGCCCGGGCGGGACGGCCGCCTCGAAAGTACGCACCGGCCAGCCGAAGAACGCCGCCGACAGCTCCTCGGTGACCGCCCGGACCTCGAGCGCGCCGGCCGCGCCCGCGGTCGCCTCCAGCTCGTCCGGGTCGAAGGTGTGCAGGTCGACCAGCGATTCCAGCGCCGCGGCCCGGGAGGACTCGTCCAGCTCGGCCTGCGGCCTGCGCCAGTCACTCAGCCAGTCACTCAACAGCGGCAGCCGGGTGATCCGGGTGGTCGCCCACCAGGTGGCCTGTCCCAGCCGGCGCGCGTACCGGTCACCGATCCGGGTCGGTTCACCGGCGAACACGAACCGCCCGCCCGGCTTGAGCACCCGCAGCACCTCGCGGAACGTGGCGTCCAGGTCCGGGATGTGGTGCAGCACGGCGTGCCCGACCACCAGGTCGAAGGTGTCGTCGTCGTAGGGGAGGCGCTCGGCGTCGGCGACCCGGCCGTCCACATCCAGCCCCAGCCCGCCGGCGTTGCGCAGCGCGACCTGCACCATGCCGGGCGAGAGGTCGGTCACCGACCCCGAGGAAGCCACGCCGCCCTGCATCAGGTTGAGCAAGAAGAACCCGGTACCGCAGCCCAGCTCGAGCGCCCTGGCGTAGGGGACGGCCGGTCGGCCGGCGGCCAGCTCGAACCTCCCGACCGCGTAGTCGATGCAGCGCTGGTCGTAGGAGATCGACCACTTCTCGTCGTAGGAGCCGGCCTCCCAGTCGTGGTAGAGCACGTTGGCCAGTTTGGGGTCGGTCCGGGCTGCGGCCACCTGCTCGGTGGTGGCGTGCGGGTTCGGTGCCGGGTCGGGGTCCTGGTCGTCGACGGTCGCGGGGAGACCGGTGCTCGTCATCGGGTCAGCGGCCGGTGAACGTGGCCTTGCCGGGCCCGTTGGCCATGAACGACTCCATGCCGGCGGCGCGGTCGTCGGTGGCGAACAACGCCGCGAACATCTCGCTCTCCAGATCCAGACCGGTGCGCAGATCGGTGTCCAAGCCGCCGTCGATGGCCTTCTTCGCGGCGGCCAGGGCTTGGGCCGGGCCGGCGGCGAACTGCTCGACGTAGGTGCGGGCGGCGGTGTAGACGTCGTCCGGGGCGACGACCTCGTCAGCCATCCCGAGGGTGAGAGCCTCCTGCGCGGCGACGAACCGGCCGCTGTAGATGACGTCCTTGGCCTTGGCCGGGCCAATCAGCCGGGCGAGCCGCTGGGTGCCGCCGGCGCCGGGGATGATGCCGAGCAGGATCTCCGGCTGGCCGAGCTTGACGTTGTCCCCGATGATCCTGCGGTCGCAGCACAGCGCCAACTCGTAGCCGCCACCGAGGGCGTAGCCGGTGATCGCGGCCACGGTCGGCTTCGGGATGGCGGCCACCGCGGCGACGGAGCTGGACAGCGCCCGGGCCCGCGCGGACATGTCCACGTAGGACATGTCCGCCATCTCCTTGATGTCCGCGCCGGCGGCGAACACCTTCGGACCGCCGTAGACGATCACCGCGCGGACGTCGGCCCGGTCGGTCGCCTCGTGCGCGGCGGCCCGGATCTCCTCCTGCACCTGCCGGTTCAGCGCGTTCATCGGCGGCCGGTCCAACCGGATCGTGCCGATCGCGCCGTCGACCTCGAGCCTGACGAACTCACCCATGCTGCCTCCTGACTCGCCGTTGCGACGAACGGCCCGCTCGTCGGAACCTAGCCGACGAACGCCACGTTCGTCGGGCTCGGTTCCGTGGGCACCTAGCCGACGAAGGCCACGTTCGTCGGGCTCGGTTCCGTGGGCACCCTACCGGCGGCGCGCGCTGTAGCGCCCGTCGTCGAACCGCACGGCCAGGGGTAGCCCGAACGTGGCTGACAGGTGCTCCTCGGTCATCACGTCGGGCAGCAGCCCCTGGGCCACCACGCCCCCTTCGCGCAGCAGCAACCCGTGGGTGTACCCGGGCGGGATCTCCTCCACGTGGTGGGTGACCAGCACCGAAGCCGGCGCCTCGGCGTCCAGCGCCAACCCCGACAGCCGGGCCACCAGGTCCTCGCGCCCGCCCAGGTCCAGCCCGGCGGCGGGTTCGTCGAGCAGCAGCAGCTCGGGATCGGCCATCAGCGCGCGGGCGATCAGCACCCGCTTGCGCTCGCCTTCGGACAGGGTGCCGAACCGCCGCCCGGCCAGCGCCGCCATGCCCAGGGTGTCCAGCAGGCTCTCGGCCCGGTGCAGGTCGAGCTCGTCGTAACGCTCCCGCCAGCGCCCCAGCAGCGCATATCCGGCGCTGACCACCACGTCCCGGACGATCTCCTCGCCGGGCACCCGGGTGGCCAGGGCGTAGGAGCAGAACCCGATCCGGGTCCGCAGCTCGAAGACGTCGGTCCGCCCGAGCCGCTCCCCCAGCAGGTGTACCGCGCCCTCGGTCGGGTGCAGCTCCGCGGTGGCCAGGCGCAGCAGCGTGGTCTTGCCGGCACCGTTGGGCCCGAGCACCACCCAGCGCTCGTCCAGCTCCACCGACCAGTCCACGGCGCGCAGCATGGTGGCGGGCCCCCGGCGCACGGTGACCCGGTCCATCCGCACCACCAGGTCGGCCGGATCGGACCACGGTGCCGCAACGGTCTGGCCGATGATCGGGTCGGGCGCGCTCACGCCCCCTATCCTTACCGATGATGCTCCCCGAGGAACGCACCGTGGTCCACGCCGCGCCGGCCGGTCCGGTGTTCCCGCTGGGCGCGCACCTCACCGCGACCGGGGCCCGCTTCGCGGTCGCCTCCTCCCGAGCCGACGCGGTGCAGCTGTGCCTGCTGGAGCCCGACCCGGACGGCGGCCCGCCGGCGGAGCGGCGGATCGAGCTGCGTGAGCGGACCTTCGGGGTGTGGCACGGCGAGGTGGCCGGCGTGGTCGCCGGGCAGCGGTACGGCTACCGGGTGCACGGACGTTACGATCCGCCGAGCGGGCTGCTGACCAACCCGGCGAAGCTGCTGGTCGATCCGTACGCGCGGCGGATCGCCGGCCGGCTGACCGACCTGGACGCCGCGCTCGGCTACGCCGGCGACCCGCTCACCGGGCCACCCAGTACCCGCGACTCAGCCGGTGCGGTGCCGTTGTCGGTGCTCACCGGCCCGGCCCCGGCCTCCCCAGCCACCCGCCCGGACGTGCCGTGGGCGGACACCGTGCTCTACGAGCTGCACGTGCGGGGGTTCACCAGGAGTCACCCGGACCTGCCGCCGCACCTGCGTGGCACGTATCTCGGGTTGGCCCACCCCGCGGTGACCGAGTACCTGTGCCGCCTCGGGGTGACGGCCGTGGAGCTGCTGCCGGTGCACGCGTTCTGTGACGAGCCGGGGCTGCTGCGCACCGGTCGTCGCAACTACTGGGGGTACGCCACGCTCGGGTTCCTGGCCCCGCACGCGGGATACGCGAGCGCACCGGGCGGCGAGGTGGAGGAGTTCGCCACCATGGTCGCCGCGCTGCACGCGTGCGGCATCGAGGTGATCCTCGACGTGGTCTACAACCACACCTGCGAGGGCGGGTCGGACGGACCGACGCTGAGCATGCGGGGCCTGGACTCCCGGGCCTACTACGTTCATGGGCTGGACGGCCGGATGGTGGACATCACCGGCTGCGGCAACACTCTGGACGCCGGTTCGCTCACTGTGGCCCGGCTGGTGTGCGACTCGCTGCGGTACTGGGCGGGGCTCGGAGTGGACGGCTTCCGCTTCGACCTGGCCAGTGTCCTGGGCCGGCCGCACGCCGGCGGCTTCGACCCGAACGCCGGGTTGTTGTCCATGATCGCCGCCGACCCGGTGCTGGCCGAGCGGAAGCTGATCGCCGAGCCGTGGGACGCCACCGCCGAGGGTTACCGGGTCGGCGGGTTCGGGGTGCAGTGGGCGGAGTGGAACGGGCGCTACCGCGACACCGTGCGCGACTTCTGGCGCGGCGCGGTCGGCGTGGGCGAGTTGGCCTCCCGGCTGACCGGGTCGTCCGACCTCTACGCCGGATCAGGGCGCCGACCCTGGGCATCGGTCAACTTCGTCACCGCCCACGACGGGTTCACCTTGCGTGACCTGGTCTCCTACCGGGACAAGCACAACCTGGCCAACGGCGAGCACAACCGGGACGGTACCGACGACAACCGCTCGCAGAACTTCGGCGTGGAAGGAGACAGCGCCGAGCCCGCCGTCATTGCGGCCCGGCTGGCCACCGCCCGGGCGATGCTCGCCACCCTGCTGCTGTCCACCGGAACCCCGATGCTCACCGCGGGCGACGAGCGCTGGCGGACCCAGGACGGCAACAACAACGCCTACTGCGTGGACGGCCCGGTGTCCTGGCTGGACTGGTCGGACCCGGTGCCCGAGGCCGCCGGGTTGACCGCGTTCGCCGCGCTGGTGCTGAGGCTGCGGCGCGCGGTCCCGGGCCGCGACCGGTTCTTCCGGCCGGCGGACGTCACCTGGTGGCACCCCGAAGGCCGGCCGTTCGACGAGCGCGACTGGCACGACGCGGGGCTGCGCACCGTCGGCATCCAGGTCCCCAGGGGCGGGCTGCTGATCCTGCACGGCGGCGCGGAGCCGGTCGACTACCTGCTGCCGAAAGTCGCGCTGCGCCCGGCGCTGGACTCCGGCCGTCCCGACGGCGTCCCCGCGGCCACTGACCCGCTGGCCCCGGGCGACGTGCTGGCGATCCAGCCGCGCACCGTGCTGCTGCTCTCCGAGGTCTAACGGGATGGACCCCATGCCGACCACCGCCGCCCCGCGCCCGCCCCGATTCCGGGTGGACTCCCGGGCCAAGCACTGGTGGACGGTCCGCGCGCTGATCGGGGCCGGCGCCGCGCTGGTACCCCAGGTCGTGGCGGCACTGCTGGTGGTCGACACCGGATGGCTGATCAGCACCTCGGTGGCGACTGCGGTGGCCGCCGCCGGGTACGTACTGGTCATGCCCCGGTTGCGGTACCGGGTGCACCGGTGGGAGGTCGACGAGCGGGCGGTGTACACGCTGTCCGGGTGGCTGCGGCTGGAATGGCGGGTGGCGCCGATCTCCCGGATCCAGACCATCGACACCGAACGCTCGCCGTTGCAGCGGCTGTTCGGGTTGGCCACGGTCACCGTGACCACCGCGTCGGCCGCCGGGCCGGTGCGCATCGAGGGACTGGACGCGGCGGGCGCGGACGCGTTGGCCCGGCGGCTGACCGAGATCACCCGGTCCGAGCACGGCGACGCCACGTGACCCCGTCCGACCCGGCACCCGGCCCGCCGGCGCAACCCGATCCGCCGGAGCTGCCGTGGCGGCGGCTGGACCCCCGGATGCTGGCGGTGTTCCCGGTCAGGCAGGCCGCCGCGCTGCTGCCGTTGGTGGTGGTCGTGCTGATCGGCGGCCGGGGTGACGGCCTGTGGCAGCTGGTCGGCGCGATCGCCGGGCCGACCGCCCTGGTCGCGTTGGGGGTGCTGCGCTGGCTGACCGTGCGCTACCGGGTTGGGCCGGAGCGGGTGGAGCTGCGCAGCGGCCTGCTCAACCGCCAGCACCGCTCGGTACGCCGCGACCGGGTGCGCACGGTGGACCTCACCTCCAGCCCGGTGCACCGGATCTTCGGGCTGACCGTGGTGGAAATCGGTACCGGGTCGCAGGCCGGCAAGGACGGCGGTCTCAGCCTGGACGCGGTCACCGCCGTCGAGGCTGAGCGGCTGCGCCGGAAACTGCTGGACCGCGCCGCGCCCGGCCAACCCGTCACGAACACCGAAATCGACACCGGGATCGGCGTACGCGTCCCGGGGCCGGTCGGGCCGGTGGCCCGGCTGCGGGCGTCTTGGCTGCGGTTCGCTCCGCTCACCGGCTCCGGGCTGGTCGCGGTCGGGGCCGTGGTCGGGACGGCGTTCCAGCTGGGCGGCGAGCTGGGGGTGCGGGTGACCGACCTGGACGCGGTCGTCCGAGTCGGCGACCGGCTCGGCGCGGCCCCCCTGTGGCTCGCCGTGCTGGTGGTCGGGACGGCGGTGTCGTTGGTCGGCGCGCTGGGTTCGCTGGCGCTCTACCTCGAGGCGTGGTGGCGCTACCGGTTGACCCGCGAGCGGGACGGCACCCTGCGGTTGCGCCGCGGGTTTCTCACCACCCGGTCGCTGTCGATCGAGCAGCGGCGGATGCGCGGCGCGGAGGTAAGCCAGTCGCTGCCGCTGCGCCTGTTCGGTGGCGCCCGGTGCACGGCGGTCACCACCGGGCTGGACGCCTCGGTCGGCGTCGGCGGGGCGCTGCTGCCACCGGCGCCCACCGCCGAGGCGCACCGGGTGGCGGCCGCCGCCCTGTGCCTCGACGACCCCGACCTGGCTACCGCCGCAACGCTGCTCCGGCATCCGGGGGCGGCGCTGCGCCGGCGGCTGATCCGGGCCGTCGCCCCGGCCGGCATGCTGGTCGCCGCCGCCTGGTGGGCCGCGCGGACCACGCCGGAGCTGTCGCCGGTGTGGCCGGCCGCACTGCTGGCGCTACCCCTGGCCACCGCCCTGGGGGTGGACCGCTACCGCAACCTGGGCCATGCCCTGCGCCCGGAGTACCTGGTGATCGGTGCCGGGTCGGTGGTGCGCCGCCGGGTGGCCCTGCAGCGGCGCGGCATCATCGGCTGGCGGCTGCGCCAGAGCCTGCCGCAGCGCCGCGTCGGACTGGTCACCCTGGACGCGGTCACCGCGGCGGGACGCGGGCGCTATTCGCTGGTCGACCTGCCGATCGGGTGGGCGCGGGAGCTGATCGACAAGGTCAATCCCGGACTGCTGGGGGCCGAACCGAGACCGTCCGGGCCGGCCCGGTCAGCGTCGGCGGGTGCCGAACATGCCGCGGGTGATCTCCCGACCCAGCGCGCTGGCGGCCGAGCGCAGGAATGACTTCACCACCGGCGAACCCAGCATCTCGCTGACCATGCCTGGCTCCTCCTGCTCCGCCCGCCGAGCGGGCGGGGGTGGCGCCTGCCCGGGCGGGGGCGGCTCCGCGATCCGCGCGGTCAGCTTCTCGTAGGCGGACTCCCGGTCGATGGTCTGGCCGTACTTGGGGTAGAGCGGCGAGACCCGGGTGAAGTCGGTGACCGCCTGGGCGCCGATCGCGGCCATCAGCGACCGCGGTGCTCGCAGCCGGGACCAGGCCACCGGGGTCGGGGCCCCCCGCTCGGAGAGCACGGTGACGATCGCCTCGCCGATGCCCAGCGAGGTCAACGCCTGCGCCATGTCGTAGTTCTTCGTCACCGGGTAGGTCTTGACGGTGCGGGCGAGCGCCTTCTGGTCGTCCGGGGTGAACGCCCGCAGCGCGTGCTGGATCCGGGCGCCCAGCTGGGAGAGCACGTCGTTCGGGATGTCGGTGGGCAGTTGGGTGCAGAAGAAGACCCCGACCCCCTTCGACCGGATCAGCTTGACGGTTTGCTCGATGCGGTCCAGGAACGCCTTCGACGCGTCGGAGAACAACAGGTGCGCCTCGTCGAAGAAGAACACCAGCTTCGGCTTGTCCAGGTCGCCGGCCTCGGGCAGCACCTCGAACAGCTCGGCAAGCAGCCACATCAGGAACGTCGAGTACAACATCGGGTTCGCCTGCTGGTCGGACAGCTCGAGCAGGGAGATGACTCCCCGGCCCTCGTGCGTGCGCATCAGGTCGTGCGGGTCGAGTTCGGGCTCGCCGAAGAACTTGTCGCCGCCCTGGGCTTCCAGGTTGACCAGCGCACGCAGGATCACTCCCGCGGTGGCCGCCGACACCCCACCGATGCCCTTGAGCTCGGCCTTGCCCTCGTCGCTGGTCAGGTGCTGGATGACCGCGCGCAGATCCTTGGTGTCCAGCAGCGGCAGGCTGCGCTGGTCGGCCCAGTGGAAGATCAGCCCGAGGGTGGACTCCTGAGTGTCGTTGAGCCCGAGCACCTTGGACAGCAGAATAGGGCCGAACTGGGTCAGGGTCGCCCGCACCGGCAGCGCCATACCCGCCTCGCCCAACGACAGGAACTCCACCGGGTACGCGGTGGCCGCCCAGTCGTCGCCGGTCTCCCGGGCGCGGGTGCTGATCCGGTCGCTGGCCTCGCCGGCGCGGCACAGGCCGGACAGGTCGCCCTTGATGTCGGCCATCACCACCGGCACCCCGGCGTTGGACAGCTGCTCGGCGATGTTCTGCAGGGTCTTGGTCTTGCCGGTACCGGTGGCGCCGGCGACCAGCCCGTGCCGGTTCAGCATGGCCAGCGGAATCCGCACCCGTGCCCCGGGATCGACCACGCCGTCGATCAGCACGGCGCCCAGCTCCACCGCCGCACCCGCAGTCTGGTAACCGGTCGCGATCTCGCGCGCCGCCGCGATGCCCTCGCCGGTGGTCCCGCTGTCCGCCACGATGCCTCCGCCACTGTTGCTTCACGGTGCCGACGTCCGCCGCGACCGGTGGTCGCCGCCGCGAGCCTAGCCAACACTAGGCTGGGCGGGTGAACGACCGGCTGGTGTGGATCGACTGTGAGATGACCGGGCTCGACATCGGGTCGGACGCCCTGATCGAGATCGCCGCGCTGGTCACCGACGGTGACCTCAACGTGCTGGGCGAGGGGGTGGACGTGGTGATCCGCACCGAAGATTCGAAGCTCGACGGCATGATCGAGCTGGTGCGGAACATGCACGAGCGTTCGGGGCTGACCGAGGCCGTGCGCGCTTCTACGGTCAGCCTCACGCAGGCCGAGCAACTGGTGCTCCAGTACGTACGCGAGCACGTACCGGAGCCGCGTACCGCGCCGCTGGCCGGCAATACCATCGCCACCGACCGGATGTTCCTGACCAGGGACATGCCTGAACTGGACGCCCACCTGCACTACCGGATGGTCGACGTGAGCTCGATCAAGGAGCTGTGCCGTCGGTGGTACCCGCGGGTCTTCTTCGCCAAGCCGGAAAAGGGACTGGCCCACCGGGCGCTGGCCGACATCGAGGAGTCGCTGCGGGAGCTGCGCTACTACCGGGCCACCGCGTTCGTCGCGCCACCCGGGCCCACCTCCGAGCAGGCCAGAGCGGCCGCCGCCCGGGTGTCCGCCGAACCGGTGGGCCCGAACCCCGGCTGATCCGCGTGCGGCGAACCCGTTGGAGAGCCCGCTCCCGGGCACGCTAAGCTATCGATGCGCGTTGGAGAGTGTGACGCGTCGATGGTGGGTGTAGCTCAGCTGGTAGAGCGCTGGGTTGTGGTCCCGGAGGTCGCGGGTTCGAGCCCCGTCACTCACCCCATCAGCGAACAGCCCGCACCCGGCTCGGCCGGTGCGGGCTGTTCGCGTCCCAGGGTCTCGGCATCCGGCATCCGGCACCGGCCGGACGCCGACCCGGCCGCTCAGGGATCCGTCGGGGCGGCGGCGGACGCGGAGGACGATGGACGGACCGAGGACCGCGCCGATGGCTGGGCCGAGGTCGACGGGCGGCTCGAGGTGGTCGGGTCGGACAAGCGCCCGGCGCTGCTCAGCCCCGCTGGCCCGCCGGCGGATCGGGAAGCGCTCGACGACGGGACCGACGACCGGACCGACGACCGGGTCGCGGAGGACGGGCTGGCGGACCCGGGCGCTGACGCCTGACGCACACCACCGCCGTAGTCGCGCACGGTGAACGCGGTGCGCAGGTCCGAGCCCCCGACCAGACCGTTGCCAAGCTGCTTGCCGAACATGTCGAGGGTGACGGTCACCTGGCTGCCCGGTGGCCAGGCCGGGGTGGGCCGCCATACCAACTCGCGGTCCGTACGCCACTCGGTGGCCCCGTTGGCCACCGGATTCGCGGTCACCCGGAGCGCTCGCTCCACCGCGGCGCGGTCGCCGATCGCCTTGTCGAACCGGATGGTGACCGGGTCGTCCGCCCCGACCGGCGCATCGCCATCCGGGGTGATTGTCGCGGCGACCCGCTGGGTCGGCGCGAGGGTGCTGAACCGGGAGGTGGTGGTCGTCTCCTGGCCCGATGTGGAACGAGCGGTGGCCTTGAGCACGTAGGAGGTGTCGGACCGCAACGGCTGGACCGATGCCCACCGCTCACCGTCCGGGGACAGCGCTCCGGCCAGCGGCACACCGTCGGTGGTGGCCAGGGCAACCTGGGTCAGTTGGCCCCCGGCCACCGACGCGGTCACCTTCTCCGACGGCGACACCCCCGAGGCGCCGTCCTGCGGGTTGATCGTGATCCGGGACGGCGTGTCCTGCGGCGAGCCCAGCTGCACCACGTCCCCCACCTCGGTGGGGGAGGTGGAACATCCGCACAGCAGCGCGGCGAGAGCCCCGGACACGACAGTGAGCCGGACACCTCGGCGATAGACCCGCGCCACCGGACAACCTCCACCCCTACGACATTCCTGGTAATGCCGCGCACCAGGGATCAACGACACGGGTACCGGCGGGATACTTGACCAGGCCTCGGTTCTCGGCTATGCGGGCGGGTTTCACCCGAGTGGCCCCCTCGGCGACCCCGGCTGGACCCCTGGCTTCCCCCCGGCCGCCAGCCGACTCCGGACGCTGTGTTACCGTTTCCCGGCGCTCAGCGAGAGCGTATGCCTGGCGCCGTTAGCTCAATTGGCAGAGCAGCTGACTCTTAATCAGCGGGTTCGGGGTTCAAGTCCCTGACGGCGCACCACCAGCCCAGGTCATCAGGGGATATTGTACCCTTCTGGAGATCAAACCACCGGAATCCCGGCGGAAACCGTCCAGAAGGAGCTGTGCACCCGCTGGCGCGAGCGCACCGAGCTGCTGCCAGGATCCGCGTGTCGACGGCAGCCCAGTACTGAGCACCGCGCGGCTGCCGTTGACACCCCGAACGCCGAGCAGACTCGGCGGACTAGGCGGGGATGTTATGCCTGTTCAGGTGGTTCTCGAGGTGATCTAGCCGAGATCGACACGGCGTCGTCGCAATGCGGGGACTCTGCGGGGCTGGGTGACTTTTCTAGGGCTGTTTGCGCACGTCAGAAGGCTAAGGCGGACGAGTTGGCCTGTAAGCCGGATCCTGTTCACGGGCGCCTTGCGGCGGTCCCGATCGGTGGCCATCCATCTCGACCCGCCGTCGCCGGCGGGCTCTGTGCGGTCTACCCGCAGGCATCGGACGGGCCGCCCTCGAACGCCTGCTGTCTGACCTTGCTCCGGGTGGGGTTTACCGAGCCACCCCGGTCACCCGGGGTGCTGGTGGTCTCTTACACCACCGTTTCACCCTTACCCCGCGCACGGATGTCCGCGAGGCGGTCTGCTTTCTGTGGCACTGTCCCGCGGGTCGCCCCGGGTTGCCGTTAACAACCACCCTGCCCTGCGGAGTCCGGACTTTCCTCGGCGACCCGTGCTGGAGCACGTATCGACGCGACCACCCGGCCAACTCGTCCGCGTCAGGAGTATATGCCGACCTCCGCACGCACCGGCGCGACAGCCGGGTCAGCGCGGCGCGGCGGCGTATCCTGCCGCCATGGCCGACGGCGCGGTGGTCGAACTGCTTGCCGACACAGGCGTGCGGTTCGCCCACCTTCGCGGCTCGCTCGACCCGGACAGGGCGCCGTTGCTGCTGCGCGGGCGCAGTGTCCAGGGCCGCGGTGTCCAGCAGAGCCGGGCGTGCGGCGCGGCCGTCGCCCGGTAGGCCCACGCCCAGTGACCCACCTCTCCCCCGGCCAGCTCGTGTTCCTGCTGGTGGCCGGGCTGCTGTCCGGCGCAGTGAACGCGGTCGCCGGCGGCGGGTCGCTGCTGGTGTTTCCGGCGCTGCTGGCGGTCGGCATGCCGCCGCTCGCGGCGAACGTCACCAACTCGGTCGCCCAGTGGCCCGGGTACGCCGGGATGGTGCTCGGCGTCCGAGCCGACCTGCACGGCCAGCGGGCCCGGGTGCTGAGCACCGTCGGCGTCGCCGCCCTGGGTTCGGCGGTGGGCTGCGCACTGTTGTTGCTGCTGCCCGGCTCGGTGTTCGACACGGTGGTACCGGCGCTGGTGCTGGCGGCCAGTGCCCTGCTGGCGCTGGGCCCCCGGCTCAGACGCTGGATCGGTGAGCCCGAACCCGACGCTCCCGACCGCCGCGCCGTCCTGTTGCCGGCGGTCTTCCTCGCCGCGGTCTACGGCGGGTACTTCGGTGGTGCGCTCGGGGTGATCCTGATCGCCGTGCTCTCGCTGTGCGCGCACGACGGGCTGGTCCGGCTGAACGCGGTGAAGGGCGCGCTGTCGCTGGTGATCGCCACCGTGACGGTGGTGGTGTTCGCGGTCGGCGCCCCGGTCAACTGGGCGGCGGTGGCGCTGCTGGCGCCGAGCACCCTGGTCGGCGGCTTCCTCGGCGCGCGGCTGGCCAGGCGGCTGCCGGAGCCGGTGCTGCGATGGTCGGTCGTGCTGCTCGGTGTGGCCGTCGCGGCTTACCTCACGACCGCGAAGTAGGGGCTACCGCGCGGCCACCGGCCCGAAGCGCATGTTGACCAGCCGCACCGAGGCACCGCCGTCCGGATAGAACTCCGCCACCGACAGCGACGCCAGATCGAGGTGCAGACGGAAGAGCAGCGACGGGCCGGCGTCCAGCGCCATCCGCAGCAGCAACTTGATCGGCGTCACATGGCTGACCAGCAGGATCGTCCGCCCCGGATGGGCGGCCAGCAGCTCGTCGCGCAGGGCCGCCACCCGCATGCCGACCTCGGCGAAGCTCTCCCCGCCCGGAGCGGGCACGGTGTCGTCGCCGAGCCAGCGGCCGTGCAGGTCGGGGTCGCGCTCCCGGGCCTCGGTGAAGGTCAACCCGTCCCACGCCCCGAAGTCGGTCTCCAACAGCCCGTCGTGCGTCTCGACCGGCAGGCCGAGCGCGGCGGCCACCGGCGCCGCTGTCTGGCGGGCCCGGCGCAACGGCGAGCAGAGCGCGACCGCGGCTGCGTCGGCTTCCTCGACGGACGCGATGGCGGCGGCGACCCCGGCGGCCTGGTCGTGTCCGAGATCGGTCAGCTCGGGATCCGCGCGTCCGGAGTAGCGGCGTTGGGCAGACATCGAGGTCTGGCCGTGGCGCAGCAACAGCAACCGGGTGGGTCGGCCGAGCTGCCCGGTCCAACTCGCTGACCCCGGTGCGCGACTCGCCGGGGAGGGGACCTTGGTCACCTAGCGGCCTGGGTGTCCATCGCCTGGTTGGCCAGCCGGTCGGCGCGGGTGTTGCTCGCGCGGGGAATCCAGCCGAACCGCACCGAGTCGAGCTGGCGGACCAGCCCGGCAGCCTCAGCGGCCAGCGGCTGCATCGCCGGGTGCTTGATCTTCCACCGTCCGGACATCTGCTCGACGACCAGCTTGGAGTCCATCCGGACCTCCACGTCGGTGCCACCCAGCTCGATGGCCGCCCGCAGCCCGGCGATCAGGCCGCGGTACTCGGCCACGTTGTTGGTGGCCACCCCGATGCCTTCACAGGCCTCGGCGAGCACCTCGCCGCTCTGCGCATCCAACACGACCGCGCCATAGCCGGCCGGACCCGGGTTGCCGCGCGATCCGCCGTCGGCTTCCACCACGACCTTCATAGACCGGACTCCGGGGTGCGCACCATGATCACTCCACATTCCTCGTGCCGCAGCACCGTGTCGGGCGCGGCGGCCTTCACCGAGCTGAGCTCGGAGGTGTCCAGTTCCATGCGGCAGGCCCCGCAGCGGCGGGCCCGCACCGCCGCCGCGCCCGTGCCGTTCTGCTCGCGCAGCTTGTCGTAGAGGCCGAGCAGGTCGGCCGGCAGGCCGGCCACGATCGCCTCCCGGTCGCGGCGCCGGCCCGCCTCGGCCGCGTCCAGGTCGGCCACCGAGGTGTCGCGGCGGGTGGTGGCGTCGGCGAGCGTCTGCTCGGCCGCGGCCAGCTCCACCCGGGCGTTGTCCAGGTTGGCCCCGGTGGCCTCGCGCTGCTCCATCACCTCGAGCAGCTCGTCCTCCAGCACCCCCTGCCGCCGGGCCAGCGTCTCCAGCTCGTGCTGCAGGTCGACGGCCTGCTTCGCGGTGACCGAGCCGCCGGCGAGCAGCCCCTGGTCCCGGTCGGCCCGGGCACGCACGCCCTCCACGTCGCGCTCCAGGCGGGCGATGTCGCGATCGAGGTCGGCGGCGGCGGTCTCCACGGACACCACCGCGTCGCGGCGCTGGCGGACCGCCTGCTCCGCGTCGGTGATCTCGGCCAGCTCCGGCATGGTGCGCCGGCGGTGCGCGACCCGGTTCAGCTCGGTGTCGACCTCGGCGAGCTGCAGCAGCCGTTGCTGCGCGGCGGGTTCGGCGATCACTGCTCAGGTCCCTTCGGGGATGCGGCCGCCACACTCCAGGGATCGGTGCGCCGCCACGACACGGAAACGTCGACCGTACCCCCGAGTGCGGTTGAGATCACGGAGGCGGCCTGCGCGCACCAGGGGTGTTCGGAAGCCCAGTGCGCCACGTCGACCAGCGCGGGCGTGGGCCGCCCGGGCACGGTGCCGGCGAGCAGGTGCTCACCGGCGGGATGGTGGCGCAGGTCGGCGGTGAGGTAGGCGTCCACCCCGGCGGCGGCCGCCGTACCGAGCGCGGAGTCGCCGGCTCCCCCGCACACCGCAACCCGGACGATCCGGCGCTCGGGGTCACCGGCCGCCCGCACCCCCCACGCGGTGGCCGGCAACGCCGCCGCGGCCCGCCGGGTGAACTCGGTCAGGGTCTCGGGCGCGGGCAGCTCGCCGATCCGGCCCAGGCCGGCGCGGCCGGGGATCTCGGCCAGCTCCAGCAGGTCGAACGCGGGCTCCTCGTAAGGGTGCGCCGCGCGCAACGCCTGCACCACGGCCCGGCGCCGGCCACGCGGCAGCACCAGCTCCAGCCGGGTCTCGGCCACCCGTTCCAGCTCCCCGACCCGCCCGATCGCCGGTTGGGCGCCCTCCTGCGGCAGGAACTGGCCGATGCCCTCGGTGCTCCAGCAGCAGTGGCTGTAGTCGCCGATCCGGCCGGCCCCCGCGGCGGCCAGCGCGTCGAGCACCCGGGCGGCCGGCTCCCCGGTCGGGACGAACGTGACGATCTTGTCCAGCTGCTCGGCGCCGCGTGGCTGCAGCGGCCCGGTGACGGTGACGCCGAGGGCGTCGGCCAGGGCGTCGGACACCCCGGGGTCGGCGGAGTCGGCGTTGGTGTGCGCGGTGAACAGCCCGACCCCGGCCCGGACCAGCCGGTGCACCAGCCGTCCCTTCGGGTGGTCGGCGGGCACCCCGTGCACCCCGCGCAGCAGCAGCGGGTGGTGCGTGACCAGCAGCTGGGCGCCGGCCTGCACTGCTTCCTCCACGGTCTCCGGGACCGGGTCGACCGCCACCAGGACCCGGCTCACCGGCTCATCCGGGTCTCCGCAGACCAGGCCGACCGCGTCCCAGGACTCGGCGAGCGCCGGCGGGTACGCGGCCTCCAGCACCGCCACCACGTCGGCCAGCCGGACGGTCACCGGTGCGCCCCCGCCGACACGGCGGACACGTCCCGCTCCAGCACCGCCCGCAGAGCCTCGACCAGCACCCGCGCCTGCTCCGGTGGACGGACCGCGACCCGCAGGTGGTCGGCGGTCAACCCGGGGAAGGTGTCCGCCCGGCGCACCGCGACGCCCCGCGCCCGCAGTCCGGCCCGCACGCCCGTCCCGTCGGGCACCCGCAGCAGCAGGAACGGCGCGGCCGCCGGTTGCTGCACCTCGACGCCCGACAGCCCCCTCAGCGCCTCGACCAGCCATCGGCGGTGTTCGACCAGTTCCGCCGCGGCGGCCGCCGCCTCGGCGACCGCCGCCGGCGCGCAGCAGGCCGCGACCGCCTCCAGCGCGAGCGTGTTGACCGGCCAGGGCGGGCGTGGGCGGGCCAACCGGGCCAGCAGTTGCGGCGTGCCGAGGGCGTACCCGGCGCGCAGCCCGGGCAGCGCCCAGGTCTTGGTGAGACTGCGCAGCACCAGCAGGCCCTCGGTGGTGTCGTCGGCGGCCAGCGACTCCGGTTCGTCGGGCAGCGCGTCGGCGAATGCCTCGTCCACCACCAGCACCCGCCCGGGCCGGGCCAGCGCGCGCACGGTGTCCCGGGGGTGCAGCACCGACGTCGGGTTCGTCGGGTTGCCCAGCACCACCAGGTCGGCGGAGTCGGGGACCGCGTCGGGGTGCAGGCGGTGGCCGTCGGCCGCGTCGGTGAGCACCCGGTGCACCGGCACCCCGGCCGTGCGCAGCGCCACCTCAGGCTCGGTGAACCCGGGATGCACGACCGCCGCCAGCGCCGGGTGCAGCGCCGGGAGCAACGCGAACCCTTCGGCCGCCCCGGCCAGCACGAGTACCTGCGCGGGCGTCCGGTGGTGCCGGGCGGCCGCCGCCGTGCGCGCGGCCAGATCGTCGTCCACCGAGGGGTACCGTCCGAGCCGGTCGAGCGCTGCGAGCAGCCGCTCGCGCAGCCACCGCGGCGGCCCGCCGCCACGCACGTTCACCGCGAAGTCGAGCAGCCCACGCTCCGCGTCGACATCGCCGTGGTGGCGCAGGGCCGATTCAGCATCCATGGGCCACACGGTAGGTCCCGCCGGGACCGGCCGACCGGCGGGACATACCGCGCGGCCGGCCGGGCAGCACCGCCTCCGGGCAGCACCGCCTCCCGGGGCCCACCGGTCAGCGTGGCGCGGCCGAGGACAGCCCCGGCGGTGGCGGCGGTACCTCGGCGGCCGGGTCGTCCGCACCGCCGAACACCACCATCCCGACCACCAGCGCGCCGACCAGGCCGACGCCCAGCGTCCGGCCGAGCACCGCGAACGCGGCGCCCACCGCCGCCATGGTCGCGGTCAGTGCGGCGGCGAGCACCCGGGCGAGCGTGGCGACGACCCCGAACGCGGCGACCGCGACGACGAGGCCCACCACGACCAGCAGGGTTGCGGCGGACGACCGCGGCTCGGCCGTTACCGCGAGTTCATTGGCGGTAGTGACTGTGGCTATCCTGTGCACTGCGGACTCCCAGCCGGGCAGCTGGCACTGCCCTGTCGAGTTCCGTGACGGAGCAGGCACCCCCGGTCGCGGCCACACGATCACGGGGGTGCTTGCGTCTTTCCGGGCCGAACACCTCGGCCTCGACACCGACGATGCGGTGCCCTGGGACTGCGCGGTCGACTCTGGCGACTCAGCTCATCTCGACCGACCCCCTCCGCTGGCGCGATCGTCAACGGGGCGGGCAACGGGGGACGGGATGTGGTCGAGGCGGCAGCCGGCGGAGTCGCGGCACGGCCGGGTGGATTCCCGAACGGTCATGCCGACCACCTCCTGGAGGAGTGCCGGCGGGGCGGGATGCGGCCCCGGATCGACACTGCGGCCTCGTGCACTAGGCTCTCAAATGGGATCCCAAAAAGCAATCCCTTCAAGGGCTCCCGCGCTGCGCTTTCATCTAGAGATTTCCTCTAGGGTGCCCAAGATTCACTCGTTCGCCTCATGCGCCGGACTGGCCGCTGATCATCGAAGGGGTCATAGTGGGCCGGTCCCAGGAGGTCCCGATGACCACCAGCCAGCACCTTGGCCCGATCATCCCCCGACGCCGACTCGGAGCTGAGCTGCGCCGGCTACGCCACGAGCGCGGCATGCTGCTGGGCGAGGTCGCTCAGCAACTTATGATCTCCACCAGCAAGCTGAGTCGACTGGAGAAGGGCCAGGGAGCACCGCAGGACCGAGATGTCCGGGATCTGCTGAACTATTACGACCTGACCGGTACCGACCTCGGTGAGCGCATGTGGTCCTGGGCGAAGGAAGGTCGCGAGACTCCGTGGTGGAACGAGGCCACCGACGAGGTCCGGTCGATCGTCGAGCGCTACGTCCAGTTCGAGACCGCCGCAACCCTCGTTCGCGGCTACATCGCGCAGTTCGTGCCAAGCCTGCTTCAGACTCCCGAGTATGCCCGCGCACACGTGACCGCAATGCTGACCACCAACGCTGAAGAGGTCGCCGAGCACGTGGACCTTCGCCTACGCAGACAGCAGATCATCGCCCGCAAGGAATATCCGGTCAGCATCGACTTCGTCCTCGACGAATCGGTATTCCACAGGATGGTCGGCACACCGACGATCATGCGAGAGCAGCTCCTCAGCCTCGTCCGCGCCAGCGAGCAACCGAACGTAACCCTCCGGATATTCCCGTTCGCGAACGGCCCGCAGGCGGCGATCACCGAAGGCACCTACTGCATCTTCCAGTTCCGACGGCCCATCGACCAGGACGTGGTGAACGTGGAGAGCATGCTGACGGAGAGCTACATCGACCAGCCCGAGCGGGTCGAACGGTACCGCGAGCTCTTGGACAGCCTCGAGCAGCGCTCTCTCGACCCCGACGCGTCAAGGGAGTTCATCCGCAGCATGTCCGACTCGTACCTCTCCTCGGGGTCGTAGCGGGCAGCCAAGACTTCCCCCGCATCCAGCGCCAGCGGACGAGAACCGCCCAAGACCGGACTCCCCCGCCGGGCAAGTGGTCCCTACGCCGTGCAGCGCTGGGAGAATGCCTCGCGGGAACAGTCGGGCCATTTCGACTTCGAGCTGAAAACATCTCGCAGTCCGCTGGCAGTCTCGCTCACTCTCGGGGCAACTACATGAGCGCGAGCGAGCCACAGTATATCCCGGTGCCGATCGATGGATTGTCCAGAACCGTCGGCACCGTCGGCAGCGGTGGCCTCCTGGTGTAAATCGATGCGCCCTTCTGGCTGTGGGCGGTCCTGATCTGCGTCGGGGGTCCCTGCACGCTGCTCGCCGCGACATGGCCGCAGGATTCGAAGCACAGGCGCGACATCTGCATGGGCCTCCTGAAACTCTGCGTAGCCCTACTGAAACACCGGGCCAGGGGCCGCGCACAACGACCATGCCGGGCTTGCTCTGACATCGACAAGACTGGCCGATCCCGATGCCGATTCCTCGGTGCCGACCGATGTAAGGCTTGCGAGCCAGGGATGGAAGGATCGCGCCCGACGGCATCCCCAGCCCGTCCCCGCTTGATCCCCGAGGACCGATCATGACCGCGAGTTACCGCAAGAGCAGCTTCTCCCGAACCACCTGCGTCGAGGTCGCCCCCCTGCCCGACGGCGCGGTCTCGGTGCGCAACACCCGTGCCCGGACCGGGCCGACGCTGGAGTTCACCGCCGACGAATGGGCCGCCTTCGTCGCCGGGGTGAAGTCGGGCGAGTTCGACTTCGGGCTGGACGTCGACGCGCTGCTGACCCGGGCTCGCTGAGCGTCGGCCCACCCGGCTCGGCCAGACTGGGCGGGTGGAACCGGCACTCAGTGTGGTCTTCGTCTGTTCCGGCAACATCTGCCGCTCCCCGATCGCGGAGAAGGTGTACGCCACCGAGCTGGCCCGGGCCGGACTGGCCGGCCGGGTCGGAGTGAGCAGCGCCGGCACCGGCCCCTGGCATGCCGGTGAGCCGGCGGACCCGCGCGCGGCCGAGGTGCTGCGCCGCCACGGCTACCCGAATGCGCACACCGCCCGGCAGGTCAACAGCCAGCACCTGGAGGCCGACCTACTGGTCGTCGCCGGGGCCGAGCACGTCGCGGCGCTGACCCGGGTGCTCGGCCGGGCCGACGCGGCCGAGCGGGTGCGGCTGCAGCGTTCGTTCGACCCCACCGCCGATCCGGGCGCCGAGGTGCCCGACCCGTACTACGGCGGTGACCGGGGATTCGACGACGTCCTGGCGATGATCGAGGCGACCATGCCCGGTCTGCTGGCCTGGACCCGGGAGCGGCTCGGTGAGCCCGACTCCGGCTGAGGTCGCCCGACGGCTACGCCGCCCGGGCGGTCGACGCCGCCCGCTCGACCTGCACGGCCACGCAGCGCATACCGTAGGAGCGTGCGTTTCCTGTTCAAGCCGGGTTGGCTGGCGTTCATCGCGTTGGTGATCGGGTTCTCGGTCGCGTGCTACACGCTGCTGGCGCCCTGGCAGTTCCGGCGCAACGCCGAGCGCGAGCAGGACAACGCGGCGATCGCCGCCTCGATGGCCACTCCACCCGTGCCGCTGGCCCAGCTGATCCCGGCCGGCGCGGCGCCCAGCCCCGCCGTGGAGTGGCGGCGAGCGGTGGTGCGCGGGCGCTACGTGGAGGGCGCCGAGGTGGTGGTGCGGCTGCGCTCGGTCGCCACCCGGCCGGCCTACGAGGTGCTGGCCGCGTTCCGGACCGACGACGGACGCACGATCGCGGTGAACCGGGGCTACCTGCGCCCCGGGCCGGACAACCGGGTGGCCGGCTATCCCCCGCCGCCGGCCGGCGACGTGCAGCTCACCGGGCGGATCCGGCTGGACGAGAACGACCCCGGGCAGCGGCCCCCGCTGGTGGATGGCGGGGTGCGGCAGGTGTACGCGTCCGACAGCCGCCAGCTCGCGGCGGTCACCGGACAGCAGGTGGCTCCGGGGTACCTGGCGCTGCTGGAGGCCCAACCCGGTGCGCTCACCGAGGTGCCGCTGCCCGACACCGATGCCGGCCCGTTCTGGTCCTACGCCTGGCAGTGGCTCACCTTCGGCGCGATGGCGCTGTTCGGGCTGGTCTACTTCATCCGGCTGGAACTGCTGCAACGTCGTGGTGCCGGCCCGCCGCGGGACGACGACCAGGTCGAAGCGGACCCGCTCGCGCAGCGCTACGGCAACTCCGGCGCCCGGCGGGCCTGAGTTCGGCAAGCCTGGCTCCGGTCCAGCGCCAGGGCGAGCGCGGCGCTCAGCCCCACGGTCGACCAGCTCACCCACCGCGAGAGCCTGGCCGTGCGGCGCAGATCCGCCGCGGTGGCCGCGCGCCCGTCACCGCCGAGCACCGGACGGTCCTCGATCACGTGCGGGTACACCGTGCGACCCCCGAGCCGGATGCCGAGCGCACCCGCCGCGGCCGCCTCGACCGGGCCGGCGTTCGGACTGGGGTGGCCGCGGGCATCCCGGCGCCAGGCCCGCCAGGCGTTCCCGGGGCTGCCGCCCAGTGGCCGCGCCAGCGCCACCGTCAACCCGGCGGTCAGCCGGGCGGGAGCGAGGTTGAGCAGGTCGTCGCAGCGGGCGGCGGCCCAGCCGAAGTTGCGGTAGCGCGGGGAGCGGTGGCCCACCATCGCGTCCAGGGTGTTGACGACGCGGTAGCCGAGCAGACCGGGCACCCCGGCCACCGCGCCCCAGAACAGCGGCCCGACGACCGCGTCGGAGGTGTTCTCCGCGATCGACTCGCACCCCGCGCGGGCCATGCCGGCCGCGTCCAGCACCGACGGGTCACGGCCGCACAGGTGCGGAATGCGGTCGCGGGCGGCCGGCAGGTCACCGGCGTCGAGCGAGTCGGCCAGCGCGGTGGCCTCCCGGGTGAGCGACGTGCCGCCCAGTACCACCCAGGTCCCCACCGCCACGGCCGCGGCCCGGCCGCTTTCCCGGCCGAACCCGGGGCGACCTGCCGCTCGACGCCCGACCAGCGCGGTGACACCGACCACCGGGCCCGCCGTGAGCGCAAGGTGGGCTACACCGGCGATCCGGGAGTCGGTGTAGCAAAGCCGCTCACACCACGACGCCCAGCGGCCGAAGCCAGCCACCGGGTGCCAGCGGGCCGGGTCGGCGAGCGCCGCGTCCAGACCGGCGCCCAGCAGCAGGCCGAGCGCGCGGGACCGACCGCTCAGCTGGCCTCGCAGACACCGGTGAGCGACTGCGACGAGGCCTGGTCACTCAGGTCGCGGGCGTCTTCGGCGGCCACCCTCAGGGTGCACGGCCACGGCACCCCGGGGGTACCGGACGTGCGGCAGGCGGCGCACCGGCCGTAGCTGTCCCGCTGGTGATCGATCAGTAGGCTGCGCCACACCTCGGGCATCGCGGCCAGGACGAGCGCCAGCGGGTGCGGCTCGGTGGCGAGGTCTGCGGTGACGGCCCTGTCTACCTGCTGCATGAGTTTCCCCCTCAGGATGAACACAGCATCCCCGGTGCCGCCGGACCCCGCTCACCCGCCCCCGGATGTTCCCCGGTGATCCACATCACCGGACCCCGGCGAGCCGCCGCGTTCTCCCCTGCCGGCCGCGGCCAGCACCCGTTCGGCACACCGCCCCGGGTCGCGCAGCACGTCGTGCTCCCATAGCCGCACCACGGTCCAGCCCTGCGCGCACAGGGTGGCTGTGACCTCGCGGTCTCGCGCGACCGTGCGCTCGATCTTGGCGACCCACCACCCGGTGCGGGTCGGGAACAGCTCGGCCAACGACGAGCGGCCCCGGCGGCGGACCTCGTCGGGATTGCCGTGCCACAGGTCGCCGTCCACGAACACCGCCAGCCGCCGCGACCGGATCACCAGGTCGGGTCGACCCGGCACGTCGGGGGCGTGCAGCCGGTAGCGCAGCCCGGCGGCGTGCAGTGCCCGGCGCAGGGCCAACTCGGCCCGGGAGTCCTTGTGCCGGACTCGCGCCATCATCCGGCTGGTCACCGCCGGGTCGCGCGGTCCGAGCCGCCGCCGCACCGGCCCCGGGCCCGCCGGACCGCCGGTGCCACCGCCGGTCGGGTCGTGCGCCGCGGTCTCCGCCACGGCCCAGAGCCTAGGCCGGGCCTCCACGACTACGGCCCGGCCCCTGGGGAGGGCCGGGCCGTAGTCGGGTGAGCGGACGATCAGGTATAGATGGTCTTGACCGACTGGTAGTGGTGGATGGCCTCCGGGCCGAGCTCACGGCCCAGGCCGCTGGCCTTGACCCCGCCGAACGGCGAGCTGGGGTCGGGCAGGTAGGTGTTGATGCCGATGGTGCCGGTCTGCACCCGGCGGGCCACCCCGAGACCGCGGTCGGAGTCCTGGGTCCACACGGTGCCGCCGAGGCCGAAGTCGGAGTCGTTGGCGATCCGCACGGCGTCGTCGTCGTCGTTGTACTTGATCAGCGACAGCACCGGGCCGAAGATCTCCTCCTGCGCGATGGTGTGGTTGTTGTCCACATCGGCGAAGATCGTGGGCTCGACGAACCACCCCTTGTCCTGGCTGGACGGACGGCCGCCGCCGGTGATCACCTTGGCGCCCTCGGCCTTGCCCTTGGCGATGTAGCCCTCGACCCGGTCCCGCTGCCGGTCGCTGGCCATCGGGCCGATCTGGGTGGTCGGGTCCAGCGCATCGCCGATCTTGAGCGAGCCGGCGAGCGCGGCGAAGGTCTGCACGACCTCGTCGTAGCGGCTGGCCGGGGCGAGCACCCGGGTGCCCAGGAAGCAGGTCTGGCCCTGGTTGAGCAGGGTGGCCTGGAACAACTTCTCGCCGATCGTGGCCAGGTCGAGGTCGGCGTCGTCGAGCACGATGGCCGCCGACTTGCCGCCCAGCTCGAGGGTGACCGGGCGCAGCAGCCGGCCACAGGTCTCGGCGATGGAACGCCCGGCGGCGGTGGAGCCGGTGAACGAGATCTTGTCGACCCTGGGGTGCGCCACCAGGTAGGCGCCGACCTCCCGGCCGCCGGGCACGATGTTGATCACGCCGTTGGGGATGCCGGCCTCGACGGCGGCGTCGGCCACCAGCCCGATGTCCAGGCAGGTCTCCGGCGACGGCTTGATCACCAGGGTGCACCCCGCGGCCAGCGCCGGGGCGTACTTGAACGCCGCCAGAGACTGCGGGAAGTTCCACGGCACGATCGCGCCGACGACGCCGATCGGCTCACGGCGCACGGTGATCGCCCCGCCGAGCAGGCCGGTACGGGCCTCGTCGGCGCTCAGCGTGCGGGCCACCCCGGCGTAGTAGCGCAGCAGGTTGGCCGGGAACACACCCTCGAAGGCCGAGGAGATGGCGATCGGCATGCCGTTCTGCGCGCTGACCCGCTGGGCGATGTCCTGCGCGCGGCTCTCCAGCTCGGTGGCGAAGCGCTCCATCACGTCGGCGCGCTGGGCAGGTTCCCAGGTGGCCCAGCCGTTCGGGTCGTCGAAGGCCGCACGCGCCGCATCCACCGCCGCGTCGACGTCCGCCTCCTGGGCTTCGGCCGCCGAGCCGATGATCTCTTCGGTGCTGGCCGACACCACGGTGATCGTGTTGCTGGAGCTGGGCGTGGTCCAGCTTCCGCCGATGAACAGCTTGTCGTACTCAATGGTCATGCGATCCGTCTCTCCTCCGGTTGATCGGCGACCCGACGGCCGCCCGGTGGCCGAACCGCACCGCGCGGCACTGGCTGACATCTGCCCGTTGAGTACCGGTCGCCGCCCGGTTGTCGAGTGCTCGACTAATCCTTGCAGCACGGGCAGGCCAGATCTGGACACGGACGGGTGAAATACCGGCGGGGTCGCCGTCGGCGGCCCCGGGCGAGGCGTGCCAAGGCGGATCGAACCGACGACCGGAGGCGGACCCGGCCGCCCGGGCGGTCCACCGGGCTCGGCCCGGGCTGCGAAGGGCCGCCTGCAGAGGTCCGAGGCCGCGGGGTACGGACCTACCGCGGCTGACCCCGGCCAGCATCCGTGCGGCAGCATGGGTCACGCATGATGACACCCGGACGGCACCGCGGCCCCCGCCCCACGGCGCGGCGGGCGGGCGGTCGACGCCGCATGGCCACCGTGGTGCTCGCGGTGATGCTCGCCGCCGGGACGACCGTGCTCGCCGGGCGGGTGGTGTTCGAACCCGCACCGGAGTCCGAACCGGCCGCGCCGGAGGTCGCCCCTTCGCGCTGCCCCGGGCTGGTGGCCGCCATGCCGGTCCGGGACCGGTTGGCCCAGCGGCTCATGGTGGGCGTCGACCCGTCCCGCTCCGACAGCGCGAGCGTGGCGGTGGACACCGACCGGGTGGGTGGGGTGTTCGTCGGCGGCAACGCCACCACGATCCTGCGCGGCGACACCCTGCCCCGGCTGCAGACCGGGCCCGGTGGCCTGCCCCGGCCGGTGGCGGTCGCGGTCGCGGTGGACGATGAGGGCGGGCGGGTGCAACGGATCGACGGGCTCGCCGGGTCGATCCCGAGCGCGCGGCGGATGGCCCAGACCCTCGACGCGACCCAGGTGCGGGCACTGGCCGCCGAGCGCGGTCGGGCCCTGCGGGCCCGCGGGGTGACCGTGGACCTGGCCCCGGTGGTGGACGTCGGCGACCAGCCCGCCGGCTCGGTGATCGGCGACCGTTCGTTCGGCGCCGACCCCGAGCAGGTCACCGAGTACGCTGGGGCGTTCGCCGCCGGGCTACGCGACGCGGGCGTGCTGCCGGTGCTCAAACACTTCCCCGGACACGGCCGCGCCAGCGGCGACTCCCATCGGGGACGGGTCTCCACCCCGCCGCTGGAGCAACTGCGGGAGGTCGACCTGCGCCCCTACCGTGCGCTGCTGGCCGACGGTTCGGCCGCGGTGATGGTCGGACACCTCGACGTGCCCGGGCTCACCGACGGACTGCCGGCCACCCTCAGCCCGGCCGCGTACCGCCTGCTGCGCGACGATCTGGGGTTCACCGGGTTGGTGGTCACCGACGACCTCGGGGCGATGCGTGCGATATCCGACCGCTACGACCTGCCGGCGGCGGTGCTGGCGGCGCTGCGGGCCGGCGCGGACGTGGCGCTGTGGACCTACGACCCGGCCGGCAACCGAACCGGAGAGGTGCTGGACCGGTTGTCGGCGGCGGCCGACGCCGGACAGCTGCCGGGCTCGGACGACGCGGTGGCCAGGGTGCTGGCCGCCAAAGGGGTCTGCTGAGGCGGCTCCCGAACCGGCCCGGCGACCCGTCCGGTCGGCGTCTCAGCACGTCCGTCAGACGGGCCGGTACGCTCGACTGCGACCCGACACCGTCCTCGCGAGGGCGCGGCGAAGCCCGAGGAACAGGCAGATCGCACAGCATGGAGAGGTGACGTTCGCTCGATGGCAACGACCAGCCCGGCACCGACCAGCGGGCCCGGACGACCGGCGGGCCGCCCCGGCCCGCCACCGGGCTACGGCGCCCCGAGACCCGCCGACCGGCCACTGACCAGAGCTCAGCGCTCCCGGGTGGTCGCCACGTTCCTGGTACTCGTGGTGGTCGGGGCCGCGCTCGGACTTCTGGTGGCCTCGGTGCTGCCCAAGGAGTACGCCGCACAGTCCTCGATCCGGTACACCATCGGGCGGGGCTCCTCCGGCGACGCCGACCGGGTACTGGCCACCCAGACTGTGTTGATCACCGGCCGCGAGGTGCTGCAGGGCGCCGCGACCGCGACCGGGGTGCCGGTGGACTACCTCAGCGCGAACACCACCGCGGCCGTGGTGCCCAACTCGGAAATCATCGACATCCAGGTCCGGCACAGCAACCGGGCCAGCGGGGTCCAGCTGGCCGATGCGGTGGCCAAGCGCTACCTGGAGGTCGCCGAGGCCTCGTCGCCGAGGGCCGCGGTGCAGAAGCAGCTCGCCGACCTGCAGCAGCAGCTGGCCAGCGCCACCACGGCCGCCCAGCTGACCGAGCTGCGGCTGCGGGTGGCCGCCGTGCAGAGCCAGTTGGACGCCCTGGCCACCACCGAGAACTTGGCGAGCCTGGCCGCCCCGGCGTACTCGGTGCCCGATCCGGTCTTCCCGAACACCCTGGCCACCGTCGGCGGTGGGGCGCTGCTCGGGCTGATCGTGGCCGGTCTGGTGGTCAACGGCCAGGTCCGCCGCTTCCAGGAGTAGCCCCGGCCCGCGCGGGCCGGGGCGTCCCGACTCAGTCCAGCGAGCGGGTGAAGTCCGGCGGCACGATCAGGTCCTCCCGGACCAGCTCGTGGATCGAGGCCCGACCCAGCCCGAGCAGCGCCTCGTCGATGCCGGCGCGCAAAATCTCCAGCACTCGCTTGACCCCGCCCTCGCCCTGGGCCGCCATTCCCCACAGGTACGCCCGGCCGATCATGACCGCCTTGGCGCCCAAGGCCAACGCCTTCACCACGTCGCCACCGCGCCGGATGCCGCCGTCCAGCAGCACCTCGACCTGGTCGCCGACCGCGTCCACCACCGAGGGCAGCGCCCGGATCGACGCCGGGGTGCCGTCCAGGTTGTTCCCCCCGTGGTTGGACACCGAGATCGCGCTGGCCCCGATGTCGACCGCCCGCCGTGCGTCATCCGGATGCATGATCCCCTTGACCATGAACGGACCGCCCCACTCCTCGCGGATCCAGCGCAGGTCGTCCCAGGTGGGCAGCGGGGTGAACATCCACTGCCCGTAGACCTCGAAGAACCCGGGAGGATTCTCGCCGGCCAGGCACATGTTGGGCACCGTGAGGTCGGGCAGCTTGCCGGTACGACCCCAGCGCAGTAGGTAGCCCGGCCGCAGCACCGCCTCGGGGGCGAACTTCAGCATGGCCTTGAGGTCGAGCTTCTCCGGGATCGGCGGGCTGCCCCAGTCGCGGCGGTGGGCGAACGTCCAGTCCAGGGTGATGATCAGTCCTTGGGCGCCGGCCTTCTTCGCCCGCTCGGCGCGGGCCAGGATGGAGTCCCGGTCGCCACACCAGTACATCTGGAAGAACGTCTTCGGGTTCGCCGCCACCACGTCCTCCACCGAACGGCTGGCGAACGAGCTCAAGCCCATGCCGGTGCCCTCGGCGGCGGCGGCGCGGGCGACCGCTACCTCGCCCTCCGGGTCGACGGCCTGCACCCCGGTGGGCGAGATGATCACCGGCATCGAGATGTCCTGACCCAGCACCCGGGTCGCCTGGTCGCGTTCCCGGGGCAGGCCACCGATACGTGGCCGGAACCCCAGCTCGTCGAACGCTTTGACGTTGTCAGCCAGGGTCAGCCCCTGCTCGGCCCCGGCCCACAGGGCCATGTACACCGACTTCGGCAGCCGCTTCTTGGCCCGGCGCTGCGCCTCGGCGACCGTCTCGAACCATTCCCTCGTACCCGCCATGTGTGACTGCCTCCCTCTCGCGCTGTCGCGGCACGAGCCTAGTCGGTGCCGCCGGCTGGATCCCCTCGCGCACGGCCGGTTGACCCCGCTACCCGAAGCGGGTCGGGTCGCCCGCGCCGACCCGCACGATCTCCGGCTGGTCGCCGGACAGGTCGACCACCGTGGTCGGCTCGGTGCCGCACTCCCCCGAGTCGATGACCGCGTCCAGTACGAGGTCCAGTCGTTCCTTGATCTCCCAGCCCTGGGTCGAGGGCTCCGGCGCGTCGGGCAGCAGCAGGGTGCTCGATACCAGCGGCTCGCCGAGCTCGGACAGCAGCGCGTGCACCACCGGGTGGTCCGGGATCCGCACGCCGACGGTCCGCTTCTTCGGGTGCATCATCCGCCGGGGCACCTCCTTGCTGGCCGGCAGGATGAACGTGTACCGGCCCGGGGTCGCCGCCTTGACCGTCCGGAACACCGCGTTGCTGACCAGCGCGAACTGGCCGAGCTGGGCGAAGTCACGGCAAACCAGGGTGAAGTGGTGGCGTTCGTCGAGATGACGGATCGACCGGATCCGGTCCAGCCCCTCGCGGTTACCGAGCTGGCAACCCAGCGCGAAGCACGAGTCCGTGGGGTAGGCGATCACGCCACCGTCGCGGACCAGGTCGACCACCTGGCTGATCGCGCGCCGCTGCGGGTTCTCGGGGTGTACGTCGAAATACCGGGCCACGGCACGAGCGTAGGCCTCGCAGCGTCGGTGATCACGGCATCCGGTCCGGCGCGGACCGGTGATCCCGGAGTCGAGCTACTGCGGTAGCCGCACCACGCTGACGAAGAAGTGGTCGATCTGGCGCACGACGTCCATGAACCGGGTGAAGTCCACCGGCTTCGTGACGTAGGCGTTGGCGTAGGTGTGGTAACTGCGCAGGATGTCCTCGTCGGCGCTGGAAGTGGTCAATACCACCACCGGGATGCTGCGCAGCTCCTCGTCGGCCTTGATCTCGGCCAGCACCTCGCGCCCGTCCATCTTGGGCAGGTTGAGGTCCAGCAGGATCAGCCCCGGCCGGGGCGCGTCGGCGTAACGGCCCTGGCGGCGGAGAAACTCGATCGCCTCGGCACCGTCGGTGACCACGCTCAGCGGGTTGCTGAGTTTGTGGTGCTCGAACGCCTCCCGCGTCATCAGCACGTCGCCGGGATCGTCCTCGACCAGCAGGACGTGCATGTCCGAACCCGGTTCAGTCATCGCCGCACTCAGTCATCGTTCTACAGGATCCTCGCTGCGCTCAGTCATCGCTGCGGTCGGTCCGCACAGTGGTCGGTCCGCACAGTGGTCGGGATCGGCCCCGGCTCCGGGCCGAGGATGGACGGCAAAGTGAAACAGAACGCCGCGCCGCTCGCAGGCTCTGGGTCGAGCCAGATCGTCCCGCCGTGGTACTCGACGATCTTCCGGCACAGTGCCAGACCGATGCCGGTCCCCGGGTACTCCTCCTTCGGATGCAGCCGTTGGAAGATCACGAACACCTTCTCGGCGTAGGCGGGGTCGATGCCCATTCCGTTGTCGCTGACCCGGAACCACCACAGGCCGTCGTCCAGACGCGCACTGACATGCACCTCCGGCGGCTGCTCACCGCGGAACTTGATCGCGTTGCCGACCAGGTTCTGGAACACCGTGACCAGCAGGGCCTGCTCGCCGCGCACGGTGGGCAGCGGGTCGTGGGTGACCCGTGCCCCGGACTCGGTGACCGCACCGTCGAGGTTGCGCAACGCCTGGTCGAGCAGTGCCTCGCAGTCCAGCTCCTGCTCCGTCGCCGGGCCGCGCCCCACCCGGGAGAACGCGAGCAGCTCGGCGATCAGCCGCGACATCCGCCGGGCGCCGTCGACGGCGAAGTCGATGTACTGGTCGGCGCGGTCGTCGAGCTGTCCGCCGTAGCGGGTGCGCAGCAGCTCGCAGAACCCGGACACCTTGCGCAGCGGCTCCTGCAGGTCGTGGCTCGCCACGTAGGCGAACTGCTCGAGGTCGCGGTTGGACCGGGCCAACTCGTCGGCCTGCTGGTTGAGTTGGGTGATGAGTTCCTGGGAGGCCCGCAGTTCGGTGAGGATCCGGGCGCGCATGCTGTCGATGTCCCCGGTCAGCCCGACGATCTCCTGCGGACCGTCACCGGCCAGCCGCCGGCCGAACTCGCCCCCGGCGACCACCCGGACCTCGTCTGCCAGCCGCGACACCGGGGCGATCATCGTCCGCCGGACCCACAGCACCAGTCCGGCGAGCAGGACCAGTAGCCCGGCGGCGATGGCCGTGGCGGTCACCGTCAGGCCCCGGGCCGCCACGGTCAGCTCCGCGAGGGCGCGGTCCCGAGCCGCGGCCAGGCTGGCCCGCTGAGCCTCCAGCGCTGACCTCAGCTCGTCGAACCGGGCCTTGCCGGCGTCCGGGTCGATGCCCGGACCACGCGGGCCACCGGCCCGCACGCCGGCGATCGTCGGGTCGGCGTACTCGGTGCGCCACCGCCCGGCCGCCTCCCGCACCCGGGTGAGCGCGGTGGTCAGCTCGGGCCGCGGATTGGCCTCACCCAGGGCGCGCAGGGCGGCCTCGGCGAGCCGCTGCTGCTGGCGCCCGTCCTCGTCCGGCCCGAGGAAGGTCGGGTTTCCGGTGATCGCGTAGCCTCGGACGGCAGTCTCCTGGTTGAGCAGGCCCGCGGTCATCAGCTGAACGTTGAGCAGCGCCGGATCCAGTTCGTCGACCACGACCGTGCGTGCCGTGAAGAGTTGGGTCAGGGCGACCGTGCCCGCCACGACGCTGGCGGCGGCAACCGCGACGACGATCGAGCCGACCACCCACAGCCAGCCGCGCAGCGACCTGCGGCGGCCAGTGGACGTCCTGGTGCGCAGCGGCATCTCCCTGTCCCTCGAACCGGCGACCGGACGCTACCCGACGCCGGCCCCCGCACGCCGGACGTAGGGCCCGACCGACGACAGTCGCAGTGCCTCGGGCGAGCTGGCGGTCAACCCGGACGGTGGGCTGAGGAGTGCTGCGCAGCGCAGCGGAGTGAGCGCCGACGAGGCTTGACGACCGCCACACCTCGTGTGCTGTCGGATGGTCGTGATCCGCGCCCGATCGCCGAGCAGCCGACCTGAGCACATCCGGGGAACAGCGGGCATCCGCTACAGCCGACAGGGGGCATCGTGCATCCTGCGTTCCGGTCTCGCCGCACACGACGGACCTTCCTCGCGGTGGGCATGGCCACCGTGGTCGCACTCGTCGTTGCCGCGGGACTCCTCACCACGACCGGGCAGGGTGCTGCGCCCGACTCCGGCCCGGCGAAGCCGTCGGCGGCCGAGGAGGCACCGACCGCGGTACCCGAGAGGTTCTACGCCCAGCGACTGAGCTGGACCGGCTGCGCGGACTTCGCCACCACGGCGGAGGAGCGCGCCACGTTCGGCGATCCCCGGTTCGACTGTGCCTACCTACAGGTTCCGCTCGACTACAGCCAGCCCGACGGACCGGTCGCGCAGCTCGCGGTGCTACGACAGAAGGCCGGCCAGCTTACCGGGAAGATCGGCTCGCTGGTGCTGAACCCGGGCGGTCCAGGCGCGTCCGGGATCGAGGCTGCCGTGGCGGTCGGGCCGAGGGTCGCGGATGGGCCGCTGGGTCGGCGTTTCGACGTGGTCGGGTTCGACCCGCGCGGCGTGGGGGTGAGCAAGCCGACCATCCAGTGCCTCACCGGCCCGGAACGCGACGCCGAGCGGCTGGACCTGGATGTCGACAACTCACCGGCCGGAGTCGCCCGGACCGAGCAGGAGGCGAAGGACCTCGCTGCCCTCTGCGAGCAGCGCAGCGGCGGCCGGCAGGTCCTGGCCAACGTCGGCACCCGGGACGTCGTCAGGGACCTCGACATCCTGCGCGCCGTGCTCGGCGACGAGAAGCTGACCTATCTGGGTTACTCCTACGGCACCCGAATCGGCTACTCCTATGCGGAGGCGTTCCCGGGCCATGTCCGGGCGCTGGTGCTCGACGGCGCGTTGGACCCCGATCAGGGCTTCATCGAGCGGGTGGTGGCACAGAACGCCGGCTTCCAGCGGGCTTTCGACGCCTTCGCCAGATCGTGTGCGTCACAACCCCGGTGCCCACTCGGCGCAGACCCGACCCAGGCCACCGAGAGGTTCAGGCAGCTGGTGCTTCCGCTGATCGAACAGCCGGTCCGGCTTGCGGACGGTCGCGAGCTGTCCTATCCGGACGCGCTCACCGGAGTCACCCAGGCCCTCTACAGCGACCAGCTCTGGTCCGCGCTCCAGCGCGGACTCGCGGAGCTGGCCCAGGGGCAGGGCCGCGTGCTGAAGCTCCTCGCCGACGTCTACTTCGGCCGCCAGGCAGACGGCGGCTACGAGGGCGTGATCGATGCGTTCCAGGTGATCGGCTGCGTCGATGACGTACCGGTGACCGACCGGCAGGTGGTCCGGGAAGCGACCCGACGTATCGCCGAGGTGGCACCGTTCCGCGATGACGGCCGCGGTCCCAACCCGGCACTGGACGCCTGCGCGTTCTGGCCGGTCCCGTACACCAGCGAGCCACATGTGCCGAGGGTGCCCGCCGGTCTGCCCACGGTTCTCGTCGTGTCGGTGACCGGGGATCCGGCCACTCCCTACCAGGCAGGGGTCGATCTCGCCGCGGCTCTCCAGGCACGCCTGCTGACGGTCGACGGAAACCAGCACACCGTGGCTCTGCAGGGCGTGAGCTGCGTCGATGACCGGGTCACCACCTATCTGGTAGACCCGGCGACGTTACCGCCCGAGGGCGCCCGGTGCACCGTGCCGAGCTGAGCAACCTCGTCCCGGCGGGCGCCTGGCGGCGGTGCGCCGGCGGCGTCAGCGGTGGCGACCGCAGGCCCAGCGGATCGTCCGGTCGAAACCGTTGTCGAACCCGCGCTCGTAGCCGGCCGCGAAGCCGCGGTCGCGACCGAAGCGCTTCTTGCCCTTGTATCGGGACCGGTCGAACCAGCACGCCTCCCGGGCGGACCGGACACCGTCCCGGAAGCCGATCTGGTAGCCGCGGCGGAAGGAACGCCAGTAGTCGCCGCGGTCGCCGCGGTCGGCCGGGGAGACCAGCGGCGCGCTGGCGCCGGCCAGCGTGACGGGCCGCTGTACCGGTACCGGCTGCGGCACGCCCGCGGTCAGTGTCCCGACCAAGACCGCGCCGGCGGCTATCAGTGAGACCCCGGCCACTCGTTGTCGCGGCACTGCGCCACTCCTCTCACCCGGATGGGTGTGATGATCCCGCACTGCGGCCCGATCGTCACGAGCATTCTGCTCCCCCGGGACTCGGCCAAGCGTTCCGGATACGGGCCGGCGGGGCGACCGCCGAGCGGGGCGACCGCCGAGCGGAGTGGCCGCCGGCTACGGGCAACCGTGTCGGATACGACGCGCCGGGGGCTGCATGGACGGTCCGCGGGCGGGCATGGACCGCGAGAGGCCGGGGTCGCTACCCCGCCGACCCCGGCCTCCGGTGCCCGCTCGTTCGCTCCCCAGCCACGAGCGGGATGGCACACGGTGCACACACTGTGCCGCGCTCCACCCGGTCACTCCGCACACGATCACTCCGCGTTGATCTGACTCTAAGGGATCATCACGTCGAGCGGTGGTTTGATCACGCGGTCGGATGACGATCTGCACCCAGGTGGGTTGGCCGCCGCGGCTGCCAAGGCGGCGGTCAGCGGTGGCGGCACAGGTGCCGCCGTGGAGAGAATCGATCGTCTGGCGACACCGTGTCGCGGGCTGCAATGGAGGCACCGTGCACATCTGGCCCGGCTCGTCGTTCCCGCTCGGGGCTACCTACGACGGTGGCGGCACCAACTTCGCGATCTTCTCCGAGGTCGCGCATCGGATCGAGCTGTGTCTGATCGATGGCGAGGGCGCGGACCGCACCGAGACGCGGCTGGAGCTGCCAGAGCGGGACGGGCTGATCTGGCACGGCTATCTACCCCGGGTCGGGCCGGGTCAGCGCTACGGCTACCGGGTGCACGGCCCGCACGAACCGGCGGCCGGGCTGCGCTGCAACCCCTCGAAGCTGTTGCTCGACCCGTACGCCAAGGCGGTCGACGGCTCGATCCGCTGGGACGAGGCGCTGTTCGGTTACCAGTTCGGCGACCCAGCCTCCTACAACGACGCCGACTCGGGCCCGTTCGCGATGACTTCAGTGGTGGTCAACCCGTACTTCGACTGGGCGGCCGACCGACCACCGCGCACCCCCTACCACGAGACGGTGATCTACGAGGCGCACGTGCGGGGCATGACGATGACCCACCCAGACATCCCTGAGGACGTGCGGGGAAGCTACGTCGGCCTGGCGCACCCGACGATGCTGCGGCACTTCGCCAGGCTCGGCGTGACCGCAGTCGAGTTGATGCCGGTGCACCAGTTCGTGCACGACTCGACGCTCGCCGACAAGGGACTGCGCAACTACTGGGGCTACAACACCATCGGATTCTTCGCCCCGCACAACGACTACGCCTCGTTCGGCACCCGCGGTGAGCAGGTGCAGGAGTTCAAGACCATGGTGCGCACGCTGCACCGGGCGGGCATCGAGGTCATCCTGGACGTGGTCTACAACCACACCGCGGAGGGCAACCACCTCGGTCCGACGCTGTCCTTCCGGGGCATCGACAATCCCGCCTACTACCGGCTGGTGCCCGGCGACGAACAGCACTACTTCGACACCACCGGCACCGGCAACAGCCTCAACGTGCGCCACCACGAGTCGCTACGGCTGCTGATGGACTCGCTGCGCTACTGGGTCACCGAGATGCACGTGGACGGCTTCCGGTTCGACCTGGCGTCATCGCTGGCCCGGGAGTTCCACGACGTCGACCGGCTCTCGGCGTTCTTCGACCTGATCAACCAGGACCCGGTGGTGAGCAAGGTCAAGCTGATCGCCGAACCCTGGGACGTCGGGCCGGGCGGCTACCAGGTCGGCGGTTTCCCACCGCTGTGGACCGAGTGGAACGGCAAGTACCGCGACACCGTGCGCGACTTCTGGCGCGGCGAGCACGCCACTCTCGCCGAGTTCGCCTCCCGGTTCACCGGCAGCTCCGACCTCTACGAGGCCGACGGCCGGCGCCCACACGCCTCGATCAACTTCGTCACCGCGCACGACGGCTTCACCCTGGCCGACCTGACCGCGTACAACGACAAGCACAACGAGGACAACGGCGAGGACAACCGCGACGGCGAGAGCCACAACCGCTCCTGGAACTGTGGGGTGGAGGGACCGACCGAGGACGGGAAGGTGGTGGCGCTTCGCGAGCGGCAGCGGCGCAACATGCTGGCCACCCTGCTGCTGTCGCAGGGGGTGCCGATGATCGCGCACGGTGACGAGCTGGCCCGCACCCAGGGCGGCAACAACAACGTCTACTGCCAGGACAACGAGATCAGCTGGGTGGACTGGGACAACGCCCGCCATCACGAGCTGCTCACCGAGTTCACCGCCTCGCTGGTCGCGTTGCGGGCGGCGCATCCGATCTTCCGGCGTCGGCGGTTCTTCCAGGGTCGGTGCATCACCGGGTCCAACATCGAGGACATCGTCTGGCTGCGTCCGGACGGCGAGCCGATGACCGACGACGACTGGAACGTCGGCTTCGCCCGCACGCTGGCCATCTACCTCAACGGCGAGGGCATCCCGGACCGCGACGAGCTGGGCCAGCGCATCGTCGACGACTCCTTCCTGCTGCTGTTCAACGCCCACCACCAGGCGGTCACCTTCACCCTGCCGGGCGAGTCGTACGGCCGGAACTGGGAGATCGTGGTCGACACGGCCGACCCGCTGCTGGCGCAGGCCCGGCGCAAGGCGCGGGACTCGGTGGCGGACGGTCGCCTGCGGGTCATCGCGCGCGCGATGCTGGTGCTGCGGCGGCGCTTCTGATGTGGCGGCGGTTCTAATGCGGCGGCGCTTCTGATGTGGCGGGGAGGCAGCCCGCTCGCGGGTTAGGGTTCCTCCCGTGCCGGGCCGGGTCTGGGGGATGGCGAGGTCACTCGCGATGTACCACGGCATTCCGGGCCGGCACCGGCGGATGGCCGCGTTCTACCGCCGGTTCCTCGGTCCGGGTGATCTCGGGTTCGACCTGGGCGCGCACGTCGGCAGCCGGGTCAGGTCGTGGCGGCGGATCGGCGCCCGGGTGGTCGCGGTCGAGCCCCAGCCGGACTGCCTGCGGGTGCTGCGGATGCTCTACGGGCGCGACCCCCTGGTCACCATCGTGGCCGGCGCGGTCGGCGCGCGGGCCGGCCGGGCCACGCTCGGGCTGTCCAGCGCGACCCCGACCGTGTCGTCGATGTCTCCGGAGTGGATCGCCTCGGTGCGCGGCGACCGGCGGTTCGCCCGGGTGCGCTGGGACCGCTCGGTCCAGGTCGCGATGTCGACTCTGGATGAGCTGATCGCCGCGTACGGCGAGCCGGCGTTCTGCAAGATCGACGTGGAAGGCTTCGAGGTCGAGGTGCTGCGCGGGCTGAGCCAGCCGTTGCGCGCGCTGTCGTTCGAGTACCTGCCGGCCGCGCACGATTCGGCGCTCACCGCGCTTTCCCTGCTCGGGCGGCTGGGCGGGTCGGCCGGCGGGTACGTCTACAGCTACTCACCGATCGAGACGATGCGGCTGGTCGGCGAACGCTGGATGGGCACGGACGAGCTGGCCGGGCTGCTGGAGCGGCGTCGTCCGCTGGGCCGTTCCGGCGACGTCTACGCCTGTCTTCGCACCGCCCCGGGCATCTCGCCGAACGAGACCAGCACTGGCCGCTGACCGCTGGTGTCGATCCGGCACACCGCCGCGTCGGCCAGGAACATCCGCCATCCCACCTCGTCGCCCACCCCCAGTGCCCAGGTGATCGCCGCCTTGATCGGGGAGACGTGACTGACCACGACCACGTCGCCGACCGCCGCCTCGACGGCCAGCACAGCCAGACCGGGCGGGCAGCCGACCAGGCTCAGCACCCTGTACCCAAGGGTCAGCCGCAGTCCCAGCTCGCGCGCGACCAGGCACTACCGGGCCACACCCGGTCGGTCACCGCGGCGGGCCCGGTGCCCGGCACAGGACGTCGGCCAGCCGCCGCGCCGTCTGGGTCCACCCGACCAGCATGCCCCGCCGCAGCCGGGCGCGGTGGCGCAGAGTCCGGCGCAGCCCCGGGTCGCCCAACCACCCGCGCAGCGCGTCCGCGAGGGCACCGGCGTCGCCGGGGGCGACCAGCATGCCGGGCCGTCCACCGTCGGGCGCGCGACCGAGTGCCTCGGGAACGCCGCCGACCGCCGAGGCCAGCACCGGGATACCCCGGGCCAGCGCCTCGGTGACCACCATCCCGTAGGACTCCGCCCGCGAGGGCAGCACCAGCAGGTCGGCGCGCGCGTAGGTCTGGTGCAGCCGGTCGCCGGTCCGGGCGCCGGTCAGCTGGACCCGCCGGCCGAGCCGGTGCCGGGACACCGCCGCGCGGACCGCCGCCACCTGCTCGCCGTCGCGGCCCAGCGGCCCGACCAGCGCGCAGCTCCAGCTCCGGTCGGCTACCGCGGCGAGCGCCTCGACCAGTACGTCCTGCCCCTTGGTGGCGGTCACCGACCCGACGCAGAGCAGCCCGCCGGCGCCACCCGTGCCGGGCGCGAGAGGTGCCGGATCGACCCCGGGCCGGGCCACGTGCACCCGCCCGGCGGGCAGCGCATGCCGCGCGACGAGCCGGCGGGCGGCCCACCCGCTGGTCGCCACCACCGCGCCCACCGCCTGCAGGGTGGCCCGCTCCCGGGCGGCCAGGTCCGCCGCGACTGCCGGCGCCAGTCCGAGCTCGTCGGCCAGCGGCAGGTGCACCAGCACGGCCAACCGAAGCCGCCGGGCCCGCGGCGCCATCACCTCGGGCACTCCGCAGGCCACCAGCCCGTCCAGCAGCACGAGCGAGCCGTCCGGCAGTCCGTCGAGCACCCCGGCCAACCGCGCCCGTTCCCCCGCGCCCGGCCGGGGCCAGCCACCGGGCACCGCGTGCTCGCGCACCGCCGCGCCGGCCGCCACCAGCTCCCCGGCCACCCGCCGGTCGTAGATGTTGCCGCCGCTGGGCAGTTCGGCGTCGTCGACGTCGCCCGGCACCACCAGGTGCAGGTGAACGTGCACGGCTCAGAGGTCGCGCTGGTAGCTCGCCGAGGCGATGTGCGACTCGTGCAGTTCGACGGTGACCCCGGTCAGCCCGAGCGCGCCCTCGCCCAGCATGCCGGCGTGCACCCGCGCGGCCATCCGGTCGGCGACCACCTTGGCCAGGAACTCGGTGGAGGTGTTCACGCCGGCGAAGTCCGGCTCGTCGTCCAGGTTGCGGTAGTTCAGCTCGGCCAGCAGCGCGCCCAGCTCGGTGGCGGCTCGGCCGATGTCCACCACGATGCCGTCGGCGTCCAGGTCTGGTCGGCGGAACGTCATGTCCACCACGAACGTCGCCCCGTGCAGCCGCTGCGCCGGCCCGAACACCTCGCCGCGGAAGCTGTGCGCCACCATCATGTGGTCCCGCACGGTGATTGCGAACACCTCGACCCCCTCATTCCTGCTGGTAGACCACCCGGACACCACCGCGTGGCGGCTCGTCGCCGGCGAGCCGGCGCAGCGTCGCGGGCAGCTCGTCGAAGCGGCACTCGCCGCCGATCAGCGCGTCGTAGCGGGGGTCGGCGAGCAGCCGCAGGGCCAGCGCGAGCCGCTGGGCGTGGTCCCGCCGGCCGCGGCGGGCCGGCGCGACCATCCCGACCTGGCTGGCGCGCACCGCGAGCCGGCCGGCGTGGAACGACCCACCCAGCGGCAGCGTCACCGGCCGGTCGCCGTACCAGCTCAGCTCCAGCACCTCGCCCTCGTCGGCGAGCAGCTCCAGCGACCGGGCCAGCCCCGCCCCGGTGGCGCTGGTGTGCACCACCAGGTCACAGCCGCCGCGGGCGTCGCCGGGCTCCGCGAACTCGACCCCGAGGGCCGCCGCGAGCCCGGCCCGGGCCGGGTCGACGTCCACCAGCTGCACCCGGACCCCGGGGAAGCCGGCGAGCACCGCCGCCACCGCACCACCCACCATCCCGGCGCCGACCACCGCGATCCGGTCACCGACCAGCGGCGCGGCGTCCCACAGCGCGTTCACCGCGGTCTCCACGGTGCCGGCCAGCACCGCCCGCGCCGGCGGCACGCCGTCGGGGACCGGGGTGACCGCCGAGGCCGGCACCACGTAGCGGGTCTGGTGCGGGTACAGGCAGAACACCGCGCGGTCGCGCAACGCGCTCGGCCCGCGCTCGACCACGCCGACGTTGAGGTAGCCGTACTTGACCGGACCGGGGAACTCGCCCTCCTGGAACGGCGCCCGCATCCTGGCGTGCTGGTCCGGCGGCACCTCACCCCGGAACACCAGGGTCTCGCTGCCGCGGCTGATCGCGGAGTACCGGGTGCGGACCAGCACCTCGTCGGGTCCGGGGTCGGCCAGCTCGACCGCGCGGATCTCGCCCGCTCCGGGCGCGCGCAACCAGAAGGCGCGCGCGGTCCGCTCCACGTCTCCCCCGTCACCGTGTATAGAGGCTGTGGTGATGACCGTAGTCGGGCCGGCCTCCGGTCGACAGCTCCTGGTGGCCGCGCTGGCCGGCCCCACGTTGCTCGGCGTGCTCGCCGCGGCTGCCGGGCTCGGCCCGGCCGGCTGGGTGGTCGGCCTCGGTCACACCCTCGCCCTGGTGACGCTGCTGGCGCGGGCCACCCGCCGCGCCGGGGTCGCCAGGCTCGGCCCGGCCGACCGGGTGACCCTCGCCCGGGCGGTGCTGGCGGTCGGAGTGAGCGCGCTGGTCGCCGACGGGCTGGCCGGCCGGCCGGTGCCCGCGTCGGTTCTGGTCGCGCTCGCCGGCACGGCGCTCGGGCTCGACCTGGTCGACGGGTGGGTCGCGCGGCGCACCGACACCGCGTCCGCGCTGGGCGCCCGCTTCGACATGGAGGTCGACGCCGGCCTGATCCTGGTGCTCAGCGCGCACGCGGCCACCCTGCTCGGGCCGTGGACGCTGGCGATCGGCGGCATGCGGTACGCGTTCGTGCTGGCCGGCCGGGGGTGGGCGTGGTTACGGGCGCCGTTGCCGCCGCGGTACTCGGCGAAGGTGGTGGCCGCCGCGCAGGGGGTGGTGCTCGTGGTGGTCGCGGCCGGGGTGCTCGCTCCTGCGATGGCCACCGCGCTGGTTGCCGCGGCGCTGGCGGCGCTGCTCTGGTCGTTCGGCTACGACGTGTTCCGGTTGGCGGCAATCGCTCGCCGGGCGCGGCCGGAGTCGGCTCGGCTGGAGTCGGCTCGGCCGGCGCCAGCACGGCCGGCGTCGGCACCGCCGGCGCGGTCGGGATGGCGGCGGGCGCTCGCCCGGATGGGCACCGTGTTGGCCGGGTTGTTGCTGGTCATGGCCCTGCTCGCGCCGGCCGACCCGGCCCTGCTCTCCCCGGCCGCGTTCGCCCGGATCCCGGTCGAGGGTTTGCTCGGGGCGGCGGTGCTGCTGCTACTGGTCCGGCGGGCGCCCCGGCCGGCCCGGGTCACCGCCGGACTGGGTGGCGCGCTGCTCGGGCTGCTCATTGTGGGCAAGCTCGTCGACGTCGGCTTCACCGCCGCGCTGGCCCGCCCGTTCCGCCCGTTGATCGACTGGCCGCTGTTCGCCGACGCCGCCCGATTCGTCACCGAGTCCGCCGGCGGGCTAGGTTCCGCCGCTGCGGTGCTGCTTGCGGTTGCGCTGCTGTTCGGCATCCCGGTGCTGCTCGTCCTGTGCGCGCTCCGGGTCGCCGGCGCAATGACCCGGCACCGCCGGTCGGCCGCCGCGGGCGCGGTGCTGCTCGCCGCCGGATGGCTGGGGTGCACGGCACTGGACGTCGAGCCCACACCTGGGCTGCCGGTCGCGGCCGCGAGCACCGCCGCGTTCGTTTCCGACACCGCCCGGCGAGTGCGCGCGGACCTGCGGGATCCGGGATTGTTCGCCACCGAGGTGGCCGACGACCGGTTCCGGGAGACCCCCGGCACGGACCTGCTGACCGCGCTGCGCGGCAAGGACGTTCTGGTGGTGTTCGTGGAGAGCTACGGCCGCTACGCGGTGCACCGGCCCGAGTACAGCGACCCGATCGGCGAGTTGCTGGCCGAGGGTGACCGCCGGCTCGCCCACACCGGATTCGGCTCGCGCAGCGGCTACCTGCGCTCGCCGACCGTGGGCGGGGCGAGCTGGCTGGCGCACGCCACCCTGCTGGCCGGGGTGCGGGTGGACAACCAGCAGCGCTACGACGCGCTACACCGCACCGATCGGTCCACGCTGGTCGGCGCGTTCGGGCAAGCCGGCTGGCGCACGGTGGCGGTGCAACCCGGCACCACCACCGGGTGGCCGCAGGCCGGGTTCTACGACTACCGGCGAGTGTACGAGTCTGCGGACCTGGGCTACCGGGGGCCGAACTTCGGCTTCGCCACCATGCCCGACCAGTTCACCCTGGCCGCGTTCGAGCGGTTGGAGCGGGCGAGGACGGACCGTCCGCCGCTGATGGCCGAGATCGCGTTGGTGTCCAGCCACGCACCGTGGTCACCGCTGCCCAGCATGCTCGGCTGGGACTCCCTCGGCGACGGCACGGTGTTCGCGGGCACGGTGTTCGCGCCGATCGCGTCCGGCCCGGGCGATCTGCCGAAGGCGATCCTGAGCCGGGACCCGGCGGTGGTGCGCACCGACTACCGGCGTTCGATCGAGTACTCGCTACGCGCGGTGCTGTCCTACGTGCAGACCTACGGCGACGACGACCTGGTACTGGTGCTGCTCGGTGACCACCAGCCGGCGCCGATGGTCACCGGCCCGGACGCCGGAGCGGACGTGCCGGTCACCGTGGTGGCCGGTGACCCGGCGGTGCTCGACCGGGTGGCGGGCTGGGGGTGGGGCACCGGTCTGCGGCCTGCCTCGGACGCGCCGGTGTGGCCGATGGAGGAGTTCCGCGACCGGTTCCTGGCCACCTTCTCCGGAGACACCCGGTAGCCGCCCCGACCCGGATCAGCCGACGGGGATGTGCGCACCCAACGAGACGAAGAACAGCGTGCCCGGGATCACCCCGAGCGCGGTGCCCACCGCGTAGTCCCGCACTCGGATCGCGCTCAGCCCGGCGCCGTAGCTGACCGCGGTGAACGGCACCACCGGCAGCGCCCGCAGTCCGAGCACGGCGAGCATCCCCCGCCGGCGCAACCGGGCGTCGACCCGGGCCAGCCGTGGCCCGGCGAGCCGCTCCACGGCCTCCCGGCCCAGAGCCCGACCCAGGGCGAACCCGGCGGCGGCCCCGAGCAGCGATCCGACGAACACCAGCACCGCCCCGCTGGCCAGCCCGAACAGCAGGCCGGCGAGCGCGGACAGCACGTTGCGCGGCACGCCCGCCAACGTCGTCGCCGCGTACAGCAGCGGGAACAGTACCGGGGCCAGCCGCCCGGTGGCCGCGATCTCCGCCCGGATCCGCTCGACGTCGGGCACGCCGACGACCATCACCACGGCGGCGACCGCCAGCAGTGGGACCGCCGGCGCGAGCGGGCGCAGCCATGCCGCCCACCCGGCGGAGGACCGGTCTGCTTCCGCCGCCGTCGGCGACCGGCCCGGCGGCGGATCGCCGCTCAACCGCGATCCGGGGTGCAACCGAAGTCGTTGCTGGTGAGCAGCCGCTCCGGGGCCAGCCGCATCACCCGCCGGGCCGGGAACGCCCCGACCTCGAACCTCGAATCCGGCACGCACCCTCCCGACGGTCACCCGGCAGGCGCTCACCCACCGACAACCATGCTCTCCCACCCCGCCCGCCCCGGCAAGCAGGCGGGGAGGTGCGACGAGGCTGGCGCGGCTGTTTGGGCGGCGGCCAGATGGGGTAACGGGAAGGTGAAGGGTTCCCCGTCGACAGCGGTAGGTGGTCATGTACGCGCACGATGCCGACGAGATCGCCCACCGGGCGGCCCGCCATGTCTCGCGGCTGTTCGACCGCCCGGGGCTGAACGGGCTGGTGGCGCTCGCCCGGGCAGAGTCGGACAACCGTCCCGCGTCCCGCCGTCGACGCCCGCCGACCGCGTTCCGCATCCGCGTGGATCGGGTCGAGCCGGACACCGCCGAGCCGGAGGGGCCGCCGTGCTGACCAGCGTGCCGCCCGGGAGCCGGGCACACCCGGTCCGCTGTCCCGGTCGCCTCTACTCTTGGCTCCCGTGGAATCCGCAGACCAGGACGCCGAGCGATCCGAGCTGATGCCCGTCGACATCACCCGAGCAGCGGAAGCGGTCGTGGTCGCGGTCGGTGGCGAGATCGACAACTACACCGCTGAGCTACTCCGCTCCACGATCGCGGATGCCCTCGCCGGCGCCGCTGGCGAACGGGTGGTGCTCGATTTGACCAGGGTCGAGTTCGTGAACTCGAGCGGGGCCGCCGTCCTGATGGGCGCGGTCGGACTCGCCGAGCAGCACCGCGCGCCGCTGCGGGTGGTCGTCGCGCGCCCCGGTAGGGTGCTCCGCGCCCTGGAGGTTACCGGGATCGCGCCCCTGCTGCCGTTGTGCGACACCCTCGACGACGCGCTCCGGGGCCCGTCCTAGCCGGTCGCGGCCGACCGGACGGCGGGCTCGCCGCTGTCCTTCACCCAGGCTCCGCTCGGTTGCACCTACACCCGATCGAGGGATACGGTCGTTACTTACCCTAATGAACGTCCCGATCGGGTGGTGCAGTGGCGGACACGAGCATACGTGCGCAGCAGCGGTGGGCGATTCCACTGATGGTCCTCATCGCCGGGACCTTTCTCGCGGTCCTCGGGACCAGCGTCGTCAACGTCGCCATCCCCTACATCCAGAAGGACCTCGGGGTCAGCGCCGACGAGGTGCGCTGGGTCAGCACGGCCTACCTGCTCTCGCTCGGCATCGCGGTACCACTGAGCAGCTGGCTCAGCGAGCGGTTCGGGTCGACCCGGTTGTTGCTGGCCTCGCTGGTCGCCTTCACCGTCGCCTCGGGACTGTGCGGAACGGCCTGGGACATCACCAGCCTGGTCGCGTTCCGGGTACTGCAAGCATTCCCCGGCGGGTTCATCTCGGTGGTCTCGATGACGCTGCTGTTCCGGATCGTGCCGCCGAACCGTCTGGGCACCGCGATGGGGCTCTACGGGCTCGGGGTGATCCTGGCGCCGGCGTTGGGCCCCGTGCTGGGCGGCTGGCTCGTCGAGTACGCCAGTTGGCACCTGATCTTCTTCATGACTGTGCCGGTCGGGGTGGTGGCCATCACCGCCGCCGCGGTGATCCTGCCGCGCCCCCGCCCAGTCAGTTGGCCCCGGTTCGACTGGGGCGGCTACGCGGCGATCGCCCTCGGAATACTCGCGCTGATGATCGCCGCCGATCGGGGACCCGACCCGGAATGGGGCTGGACCGATCTGCGGGTGCTGGTCTTGGCCGCGTTCGGGCTACTCAGCCTCGCCCTGTTCGTCGTGATCGAACTCGAGGTGGCCGAGCCGCTGATCGACCTGCGGGTGTTCCGCAGCCGGACGTACTGCGTCGCGCTGGCGCTGATCGCGATCAGCTCGATCGGCATGTTCGCGCTGCTCTACTACGTGCCGCAGTTCCTGATCACGGTCCGCGGCTACCAGGCGCTCGAGGCTGGCCTGCTGCTCGTGCCGTCCGCGCTCGCGATGGCGGTTACGGCCCCGCTCGCCGGCCAGCTGGTCGACCGCTTCGGCCCCCGCTGGCCGGCGGTGATCGGCATGGCCGTCGCCGCGCTCGGCTCGCTACTGATGGCCCGCCTGACCGTGGACACCCCGCGCGACGAGCTGATCCTGTGGACCACGATCCGTAACGTCGGGGTGGGCCTGTCGATGATGCCCAGCATGTCCGCCGGGCTGAGCACCTTGTCCGGCGCTCTCCTCGCCTCCGGCAGCACGATGAGCAACGTGGTGTTGCGGGTGTCCTCCAGCCTGGGCGTCGCCGGTTTCGGTGGGCTGGTGTCGCTGCAGTACTCGCAGCTGATGGCCGACCGGGCTGCGATGGTGACGGACGGCGCGCCCGCCCTGACCGCGGCGGCCCAGCACGGGGCCGGGGGGCTGGCACCGTTCTACCGGCAGCTCTCCTCGGTGGTCACCACGACGACCTACGCGGACGCGTTCTACCTGCTTGCCCTGCTCACCGCCGCAGGCGCCGGGCTGGCACTGCTCCTGCGCCCTGCCGCGGCGGCCCCGCCCGCTTCCGCCGCACCGCAGACCCGCACTCCGGCGGCAACCAACACGACGACCGCCACCCCGCCAACGGTTGTCGCGGCGTCGATGTCCGGCACAATCGGCAGTCATGAGCGGAACTGACACCACCCTCACCCCGATCGGGATCTGACCACTCGCGTCCGGGGCCGGCAGCCGACGACCCGCCTCAGGCGTCGCCGTACACCGGAATCCGGGCCCCGCTGATCGGGGCGGCGGCCTCGCTGCACAGGAAGGCGATCACCGCCGCGATCGCCGCCGGGGCCACCGCCCGGGCCGCGAGGTCCGGCGACATCCAACTCCGGTTCGCCGGGGTGTCGATCACCGAGGGCAGCACCGCGTTCACCCGGATCCGCTGTGGACGCAGTTCTTCGGCGAGCAGCTCCACGACCCGCACCACCGCCGCCTTGGACGTCGCGTGCGCGACCGGTGCCGGGCCGCCGACCCCAGTCTTCGACCCCACCGCGACAATGGCCCCGCCACCTCCCCCGGCCAGCCGGGGCGCGGCCGCCTGGCAACACCACAGCAACGATGACACGTTCGAGCGCCACAACCCGTCCAGGGTGTCCTCGTCCAACTCGGCGAGCGAACCGGGAGTGAACCCCCCGGCCAACGCGATCAGAGACGACGGCGTGCCGAGGCGGTCGACGTCCGCCCAGGCCCGCCCGACCCCGGACCGGTCGGCCAGGTCCACCGCGACCGGGTGCACCCCGTCGGAAGCACCCAGCTCGTCGAGCGGGTCGCCTGGACGGTCGAGGGCGACCACCTCGAGGCCCCGACCGAGGAACTCGGCCACCACGGCTCGACCGAGGGCTCCGGCCGCGCCGGTCACCACGACGCTGCCCACCATGTACGTCCTCCCCTCAGCCCAGATCAAGGTCGGCCTCGAGAACCGTTCGAACGGTACCGCCGGGCGGCCCGCGCGGCTCAGCTGCGGCGGACCATCCGGTTGCGCAGCTCGCCGACGCCCTCAACCCGGGTCACCATCTCGGCGCCCTCGGTCAGATAGCGGGCCGGCCTGCGGGCGTGCCCGACACCGCCCGGGGTACCGGTGGCGATCAGGTCCCCCGGGGCCAGGGTGATGATCGAGGAGACGTAACCGACCAGCGTCACCGGGTCGAACACCAGGTCGGCGGTGTCGGCCTGCTGCACCACATCACCGTCCACCGTGCAGGAGATGCCGCCCGGTGTGCCCTCGTCCACCACCAGCCACGGCCCGACCGGGGTGCTGCGTTCGAAGGTCTTGCCCTGCAGCCACTGCAGCGTGCGGTTCTGGAAGTCCCGCGCGCTCACATCGTTGACCACCGTGTATCCGGCGATTGCCGCCCGCGCCTGCTCGGGCGTCGCGTGCCGGATCTCGGCCCCGATGACCACGCCGAGTTCGGCCTCCCAGTCGACCTGCTCCGATCCGGCGGGCAGCTCGACCGGGTCGTGCGCGCCGACCAGCGCGCGAGCGAACTTGGCGAACAAGGTGGGATGCTCGGGCAGCTCGCGGCTCATCTCCTGGATGTGCGTGCGGTAGTTCAACCCGACACAGATCACCTTCTCCGGCCTGGGTACCGGCGGGGCGTAGTCCAGCCCGGCGAGCGCATGCCGCGGCCCGGACCCGGCCGCGGCGGCCGCCCGCCACCCGTCGCGGGCCAGGAAGGCCCCGAGGTCCGGCGCGCCCAGTTCGACCGCGCCGTCGTCCTCGACCCGAACCGCTGCGGTGCCAGTGGCCGTGCGGATGGTTGCGAGCTTCATCGGTGTCCTTCGCGGGAGCTCTCCAGGTCGGAGACCCGCGGCGCCAGCTGAACCCGAGACATGAGCGTTCCCCTCGTCTGCTCCGACCCCGCTGCCCCTCCCGGCGCGCGGTAGGCCGGGAAGTAGGCGCTCTCGCGTCGCCCGGCCGAGAGACGAGCATAGGTTTCCGGAGCACAGACCACCCGGTGCGTCACAAACTGCCAGGAGGAGTTGGTGAATCGGGCCTTGAAGTCGTACAGCGAGTCCTGACCGATGAGGCCCCCGCCGAGGTTCAGCGGCAGACCCGCCTCCTCGGCCCGGTCCATCATGCCGAGCACCACGTTCTTTGCCGGGGAGGATCGCAGATGAGCTTTGGCCGTGCAGGTCAGGAAGGAGTGCAGGCAGCCGTCACTGACCACCGCGATGGCCGCGGCCGCGAAGTCACCCTCCGGACCCCGGACCAGCGCCAAGTTCGACGACGGAACGCTGAGGCAGGTCCGCAGATAGTCCAGACCGAAGTAGTAGTGGTCGACGGCGCCGACGCGGCGCATCGTCTCGACGTACGCCCGCTCGAACGCACGCACCATCTCGTCCGGCACGCTGCCACCGCTGAACCACTCGAACCGGTAGCCGCGCCGCTCGTTGCCACGGGCCTTGGTCCGTATTCGGGGGTTGACCTCGCGAGGCCTGGCCGGGTCGTGCACCCGCACCACCGACTGCACTGTCCCGCCGCGCAGTGTGGGTGCGCCGAGCCGCTCCCGGACGAAGAGACTGATCAGCCCCGAGCCGGCGAAGTCGATGTCGGCCGCATCCAGCGGCGCACCCCGGAGGCACCCACCGGGATAGCCATAGGGTGAGACCGCGTCGGTGCCACCACCGTCGACTTCGCGCAGAATGACCGGGAATACCGCCAGGCCATCACCGACGACGAGTGAGTGCGTCACTCCTTCCGCCGCCAGGAAGTGCTCGCTACGGAAGAAGTCGGGACCGGTGGCGGCCGCCCCTCCATCGGCTCGCAGCGCGACAGGCAACGGTTGCATGTGGTGTAGCCCTTCTCACGATCTTCAAGAATTAGGTTAGCCTCAGCTACCGTATAGGTAGCAGCCTGACGGCCGACCGATGCTTGCGCAAGCGTCGGCTCTCCCACGGCCGATCTGACAGTTCCGAGTGAGGCGGTCCTGACGTGACCCTGGGCGCAATCCACTGGGAAGACGCGCGCCTACCGGAGCTGAGCGAGGCGGAATGCGCGGAATGGCAGCACAACCGAGGCCGCCGTACCGTGGAGCACCGCGGCCGATGGTGGATGGAGTCCCAGCCCTTCGTGTACCAGCCTGTGCATCATCTCGCCAGGCTCACCCCCTACGAGGCAACCCGACCCGCAGGTACCTGTGTCGGATATCGCGCGCGGCTGACCGAGGATGCCGTGAAACTGGCCAACGGCAGCGTCCCGGCGCACACGTTGCCCGATCCGCAGGGCTACGACCTGTCGCGGCTGAGCCAGACACCCCGGCGGCACGTCCGGCAGGGAATGCGCGGGGTGGACATCGTCGCCCTGGAAGTACCTGACCTTGTTCTGGACCAGGGCTATGAGGTGGCCTCGGCCGCGCACGCCCGTGATCCGGGTATCGACCTGCCCGGACCCGACGCGTTCCGGCGCAACATCGAGTCCTACTTCTCGCCGCGACGTGGCGTGATCCTCGCCGCGTTACGCGACCGGCGGCTGCTCGGCTTCTCGATGACCTTCGCGGTGGACCGGGCTGCGTACCACGACATGGTGTACGTCGACAATGAGGGTCTCGCCAACCGGGTCCCGGTCTGCCTGTTCCACGCGTTCGCCACGATGGTCTCCCGCCAGCCCGCGCTCGTCGAGGTGATGCACGGACTGCACGTCCGCGACGACGACGGGCTCAACGAGTTCAAGCGCCGCATCGGGCTCGCCGTGTCGCCGCTGCCCGCGCGGGCCTGGTTCGCGCAGGGGCTCGACCAGTTCTTGCGCCGGGCCCGGCCACAGAAGTACTACCGGTTCACCGGCCGAGGCTGACCCCTACCATCCCGGTGTCGCCGACCCCTACCATCCCGGCGTCCACGCCAGGGGCGGCCGGCTCACCTGGGGCTCCGACGGACACGCCGCTTACCGGTCATGGCCGCGTGCCGAGCGTAGGAGACCAGTGCCGGCATCGGATCCCGCCACGACCACGTGGTGTGTGCCTTGGCCCGCAGTCCAACCGAGAGAATTCTGGACAGCTCGGCCAGCGCGTCGGCGCGCCCGAGTTCGCGATTGGCCACCGAGTAGAGCAGCCCACTGAGATCACCGAAGGTCCACGCATAGGTCAGCCCGTCCCGGCGACACGGTGCTTCGACCGGATGCCGCATCGACATCCCGGCCGCCAGATCGATCGCGTAGTTGGCGAGGTCCAGGCCGGCGCGATCGGCGATGATGTTGCTGCCGCTGATCCGAGGGTTGAGCTCGATGAATGCGCCACCGTCATCACCCGGGCGGGCCAGGAACTGTGCGAATCCCACTCCGGTGTAGCGAAGCGCGGCCAGCAGCGCGGCCAGCTGCCCTTGCCTCCGCTCGCCCACCGGCCGGATGTAGCCGGCAACCGCCAGACCGGTACCGTCGCGCCGCTGGGTGCGGGTGGTCTCCTTCTCCACCAGGTCGATCAGTTCACCGTCCCGTGCGGCGAACAGCAGGTCGTGTCGAGCACCGTCCGCCCAACGCTGCACCAGCAGTCGATCATGCCCCTCAGGCCAGGCAGGTAAATGCCGAACCAGCTCGCTCGAGCCTTCGCAGACAATGGCTTTACGGCCGGTCAGCACGCGGTCCATCGGCCACAGCGGCTTGACGACCACCCGCGATCCGACCGCGTCGACGGCGGCCAGCAGCTCGGAATGCGATCGAACCACCTCCCAGGGAGGTGCCGAGACACCCGCCGACGCTGCCACATCCAGACAGACCTGCTTATCCAGACAGGCCATGACGTTGTCGGTTGCGGGCACCGCCAACGACACGTGCGCGGGAAGCCGGTGCCGTTGGGTAGCAAGCAGTACGAGGGCCTGCTCGTGTAGTGGGAGCACATGTACCGGGCCCGGCGAGGCCGACATCTTACGGACGAGAGCTTCCAAGAAGTCGTCGGGGGCATTGCGGATCGACGGATGGTGCCACATCGCGGAGGCGTGGCGACTGAATTCGGCTCCACCTGACTCAGCGAGCTGGCTCGCGGTGTTCTCCAACCCCACTTCGACCCATCGACCACGCCGAGCAAGCGCGCGCACCACACTGACTGCAGTCCGGTACGTTCCCACGAGAAGAATCGAATCCGGACGCTGCCCGCCCCGCGCGTGGTCGCCGGCGCGGCGGCTCATCAAGAAGTTCACCACTTTCTCACCTGCCTCTGCCGCGAGTCGCCGCAGCAACTCTCCGTACTCTCCGCGTGGTGGCCAACCGCAGTGTCTGCAACTGACTCCACGGCGCCCACCGATCGAGCACGAGAATCGGCAGTTCTACTGGTTCGGCGCCTAGCGATTGCTTGAAACGTCCGAGAGACTTCACCGGCGAGCGCCCCAGGTCGAACGTTGTCCGACCCTCCCGACAAGCCTCCTCGATGGCGAGGCGAAACAACAAGTTGTTCGCCCGGCTCGGTCCCGCCAATGCCTTGTTGCCGCAACCACGCCAGTAGTTCGCGTAGGAGCCGTGCGATAAGATGATCACGGAGCTCACCGGCTCACCGTCAAGACGCGCGGTCCAGACCGTGCATGCGGCACCGAGATGTCTCGCCACTGCTCGGTACTTCCGTAGCTGCTCCGATCGCCGCAGTGCGAATCCGCGCGGTAGGCCCTGTTCCCGGGCCCGACGGACCACCCACAGCCGGTACAGCTCGAAGTACTCGTCGATCAATGATTCCGAGCTTCCCCGTTCGACGACGAGACCGGCACGTTCTGCTTTACGAACCGCTGTTCGGGCCGAACTGGAGAACCGGGTGTCCCACACTTGCCCGAAGCCCCCATCGAGCGCCAGAACGTGTTTCTCCCACGAGCCGATCTTGACTCCGGAGATTCGCGAGGCATCCTGGGCCTCGACCCGGAGCTGGTCCGCGCGAATACGGAAACCCAACGCACCGCACGACCGCAGGTCACGATAGACGGCAAGGACGTCGGCCGGCCGAACCGCACCCGAGGCGACCAGACCGCCGGTTCCCCATTCGACGGGCAGGGCATGCGCAATGGTCCAGGAGGTGGGCAACCGCCGACGTCGGACCATGGGCAGCACCAGCTGCGCTCCGCCGCTCGTCAAGTAGTAGCGACTGGCGTCCTCGTAGACTCCGGCGGCACAGATCGCCTCGGTCCAGGCCGGAGTCAGGTAAACGTTCGCCGTGTCGTCCGATTCGGCCAGCTCGGCCCACAGCTTGCGGGGCGCAGGGCTGACCACTTCGCATATCGCTGTATCACGCACCGCCCGCGCACGCCTTTCGGTTGTGGAAGCGCATCTGGATGCGACCATGCACCAACGTGATGCCGGCCAGAAGAAGGTGACGCCAGAAGGTGACCAAAGCAGGTAGGGGATCACGCCATGCCCAGGTCACATGGGCTTCAGCTCGCATCGCCCGCCACGCGATTCCGGTGAGCCGGGCGGGCGCCTGCTCGATCCTCACCCGACCGGTGAGGACCGAGTACAACAAACCGCTGAGTTCGCCGAACGTCCACACGTACGACTGTCCACAGCTCGGGGTGGAGAGAGCCGGAACATACTCGGTTTCCCGGTCGGTCGTCAGCTTGATAGCCAAGTGGGCCAGATCGACGCCCACCTGCTCGACAATCACGTAATTGGCGTCGAACCGGGGATTGAGTTCGATGAACGCACCCCCGGGATCACCGGGCGAGGCGATGAATTGACAACAACCGATGCCATGATAACCCAGGTGCGCCACTATTCGAGCGAGTTGGTCGCGGCGCCCCGGGCCCACCGGGTCGATTCGGCCAGCGACCGCGAGCCCCGCTTCATCGTTGCGATGGGTACGCGTCGTATGCACCTCCACGACCTCGACCAATTCGCCGTCGTTGGCCGCGAACAGAAGGTCACGTCTCGTCCCCAGGGCGCGCCGCTGAACGAGTAGACGGTCGTGGCCAACCGGCCATCCCGGCAGCTGGCGGGCCAAGTCCCCGGCGTCGTCGCACAGCAGCGCCTTCCCGATCCCGGAGATCGAGGTGGCGGGCCACAGCGGCTTGACAACCATCGGGACAGCGGTGTCACCGACAGCCTGGAGCAGCTCCGAATACTGACGAACCACGGTCCAGCACGGAACCGCCAGACCAGCGGCCTCGGCGGCGGTCAACGACCGTTCCTTGTCCAAACAGGTCTCGATCACCCGGAAGCTCGGCGCAACCAGCGACGCCTTCGCCGGAAGCCGGGCGCGCTCCCGAGCCAGGAGCACGAGGGCCGTCTCGTCCATGGGAAGCAGGAATACCGGACGCGGCCAGGTACCCGACTCATCCACCAGCGCATCGATGAAGGCCCGCCCCCCGTCCCGGGCCATCGGCGGATGTCTCCAGAGCGCTGCCGCGTGACGACTGAACTCGGCGCCACCGGTTCCCTCGATGTGGCGGAAGGTCGGCTCCGTGCCGACGACCACCCGCATACCCTTACGCGCAAGGGCTCGCACGACGCCGACCGCCGGCCGATACGCCCCGAGCACGAGGATCTGCTCGTGGGGACTGCGCGGCGCTGTCGGACGATGACGATGCACGGAATACCTTTCCGCGGAGTAAGTCACGTGGCTTCCTTATGTCCCGATCGGGTCTGTCGACGGGCCGCCGCGTTCGGCCGCGTCGAGCAGCACCCGCTCCCAGGTCTCGAACAGCAGGTCCCGGTTGAAGCGGCCCCGGGCCAGCTCCGCGGCGGCCGCACCGGCACGCGCCAACCACTCCGGATCCTGGATCCGCCGGGCGATCTGTGCCGCCGCGTCCGCCGGGTCCGCTGCCGGGACCGCGAACCCGGCGCCGGACTGGTCGAGCACCTCGGCCAGCCAACCGCCGTTGTTGATCACTACTGGGCGACCGGCGGCGAAGGCGTCGAACACCTTGTTGGGCGAGTTCGCGGACAACGCCGGAACGTCGGCGAACACCGATGCACACAGGTCGGCCGCGGCAAAGAGCTCGGGCATCCCGCGCTTGGCGACCGGCGGCTCGACGAAGAGGTTGCGCCCCCACACTCCCGCGTCGCGGGCCCGCCGTTCGAGCGTGTCCCGAGCTCTGCCCTCCCCCACCAGCAGGACCCGGACCTCGGGCGCGGTCGAGCGCAGGACCTGCGCCACCCGGACCAGGTAGCCCACGTCGTTGGCGTCTCCGAAGGTGCCGGCATACAACAGCAGCGGACGCCGGCCGAGCCACGGCCGACTGGCGCGGACCGCCGCCGCATCGGCGTCCGGCCCGGCGAACAGGGCCAGGTCGGAGGAGTTCGGCACGACGGTCACCGGCACCGTGGGAAACCTGGTCGAGATGCTGCGCGCCATGTCCGGCGACAGGGCGATCACCGCCGCGGAACTTCGATATGCCCACGATTCCAGCGCCAGGGCCACTCGCCGCGCGACCGGATTCGCCAGCACGCCCATGGCGATCGGCACCTCGGGCCAGACGTCACGGACCTCGAAGACCATCGGGACCCGCAGCCGACGGGAGGCGATCCCGCCCGGCACCGCGATCGTCAGTGGCGTGCTGGTCGCGAACACCAGGTCGGCCGGTAGCCGGGTTGCCCGGACCGACGCCCGTACCGCGAATCTGCCGAACGCACGAACCCGGTCCCGGAAGCCCATGTGGTTGGAGTACGGCACACCGCACCAGTGGACGGTCACCCCCGCCTCCTCGGTCGTCCACCAGCTGCCCTCCCGGCGGGTCGACTCGTCCAGCCGGGCGGCGGCGATCATGTGCACCCGATGCCCGTGCTCGACCAGCCGACGGGAGAACTCGTAGGAGCGGATGCCGCCCTGCATCTCGGGAGTGCCGTAGTACTGATGGAGGTAGACGATGTCCACGCGATGTCCCCCTGCCTCAGGGCCGAGCTCGACCCAGGATGTGCGCGTTCAGCGCCATCGACGCGTGAAACTGCGAGTTCTGCACGCCGTGCTTTTCGAGGGCACCCTGTACAGCGCGGTCATATCGGCCCAGTTTCACGAATCCGTCCGCCAGCCATCCGGTACCGCTACCGCGCCCGCTCACATACGCCGGATACTTCCCGTTCCTGCCGAGCACGAATGCGGTCAGGGTCCGGGAGAACCGCGCCATCTCCTGTCTGGTCCAGCCGGCGTCGAGATCACACGACTCGACGACGTAGGAGATGACCCCATTGCCGTGTGCGACATCCTGGCCGTAGCCCTTCTTCCGGCCCCAGACGTCGCTCCACCAGTACGCCCCCGGATCGGAGCGGCTCGGTTGCAACTGTCCGCGAAGTGACGAGGGATGGTTGGGTAGGTCGTTGTCGATGTTGGCCACGACCTGGCGGTAGCGTTGGCGAAGCTCGGCGTCGGTGGTCAGCCTCATCAGGTCGAGCGATATGTACGCCCAATGCGCGGCCATGTGGGTCCGCTCGCGGTAGATGAACCTCGCCGGGTCGCGGGTGAACCACTTGTCGAAGATGTTCTTCTCGCTGAATGCCAGCACCTTCTGGTACCGGGCCCGGTAGGACGTGTCCTCGTACAACGGGCTGGTGCGCAACACCCGCAGCAGCCGGGTGACGTAGCGCCAGGAGTAGCTCTCGTACAGCGGCACCTCCTCGCCCCGGGGCTCCCTCTTCGTCGTGACCCAGCCCAGGTAGCCGTCCTTGAACCCGCTCGTCGGGATGGCCGACGAGCGGCGCGCGGCCCGGATCATGTTCTCGGCCAGGGTCAGCGCGAAGTCGGCATAGCGCGATTCGCGGGTCGCCTCGAGCATGCTGACGTTCGCGTCGATCTGGTAGGCGAGGTTGTAGTAGTCCCAGCTGTCGTCCGACTTGCTCAGCCGTAGGTTCATCTCCCGTTCGGCGGCCGCGGTCGTGTCGAACAGCCCCTGCCAGTGGGTCACCGGGAGCAACCCGACAGCCGGGCCCGGCGGCGGCGCGGGCTCCGGCAGCAGCTCCCCGGTCGCGGCCATGCAGAACACCAGCACGGCGCCGACCGGGATCATCTTGAACCACACCCGGCGGGTCCGCCAGGCCCCTCCGGGGAGCACCGGTCGGCGTAGCCCGGTCGCCCAGCGCCGAAGCAACGATCCCCGCATCAGCGCCTGCTCCCCGGCCCGGGCCCGCTGGCCCGAAGGGCCACCGCGAGGCTCACCCCGGCGACGGCCAGGCAGGTCACATAGCCGAGCACTGATCCATAGGCCGCCCCCAGGGCATCGTAACGACTGATCAGCACCACGTAGGCGATGATGCTCACCGCGAAGCCGACCGTTTCGGCGATCGAGGCGAGCGTGCTTCGCCGCACCGCCATGAGCAGGACGACCACCAGGTGGGTCATCCCGAAGATTCCGGCGGCAGCACACAGCGGGAGGATGAGCCCGACCGCCGAGCTGTACGCGGGCCCGAGCAGGGGTAACAGCAGCCCCCGGGTGAGCGCCGCCATCACCAGGGCCGCGACGACGCAGTACGCCGCAGCCAGCAGCAGCAACGGCCGGATCCGCAGCTCGCCCCGGTCATGCCGCGAGCGCCATCCACCGAGCCGGGTGTCGGCGTAGGCCACCATCGGCCACGCCACCAGTTCGGTCATCGTGGCCACACTTGCGTAGATGCCGAGGGCGGCGGTGGAGGCCAGCCCGGCCAGCAACAGCCGGTCGAGCCGCAGCACCCCGCTGCGGGCGAACGCGAACGGCAGCAGCTTGAGGCCCTCGCGCCGGGCCTCGCCCAACCTGCCGAGCGGCGCGGCCGGCGTCTCCGCGGTACCGGCTCCGCCCCGTGCCCACCGAGTGAGCCACACCGCGGTGGCTGTCGTTCCCGCTACCAGGTAGGCGAGCAGCCACAGGCTGCTGTCCCGGACCTCGAACAGGAACAACGCCATGATTGCGCACAGCAGCAGGCCGTTACTCAGCAGCGAGTAGCGCAGGTAGTCGAGCTGCCGGCCGGCGGCGATGGCGATGGCGCGGACCGAACGGACGAAGGCGTTGGCCACGGCGAACAGCACCGCTATGGCCAGCGCGACCCGCCAGGACCCGAGAGCGGGCACCGCGAGCATCCCGACCACCACCGCCAGCCCGACTGCCGAGGGCGCGGTGAGCAGACGCACGAACGCTCGGGTCACCGTGCGTACCGGGGCGCCGGAGTACACCGCGAGCACACTGCGGTTGGCCCCGAGCAGAAGCCCCAGGCTGCCCATGTACGCAATCTGCAGCAGCAACGCCAGCTCGCCACGGCCCGAAGGCTCCAGCGCGCGGGCGGCCAGGATGTTGACCACGAAGGCGACCGCCGCCACCACGAGCTGTGCGCCCAGCAGTACCGCCGCCCGATCTCTCAGCAGCCGGCCGACCGATCCCGCGCGCACCGCGCACCGCGCCCGGAACGTCGTGGTCACCGAGGACCGCCCACCCCGGCAACTGCCGAGCGCGACGGCCGACGCTCGGCGCGCCGAGCGAGGACTGTCGACTGGCTGGCCTCCCGGACCGCCGGATAGTTCACCGCCAGGGTCACGAACACCCAGAAGAACCGGGTGTCGTAGATGCCCCCGGAGAACAGGCTGGCCGCGCCGACGAACCCGGTGGAGATCAGCATGGCGAGCTGGTCGGTGGTCAGCGGCCGCAACAGCTGGGTGTCCCGGACCAGCGCCGCGACGAACAGCGCGAGGAGCAGGACCGCGAGCACCCCGCCGGTCACGGCCAGCTCCAGCACCAGGTTGTGCGGATATCCCAGGTCCACCGAATCGCCGTACAGCACGTGGAAACCGTCCAGTCCCGCACCGATCAGCGGGCGGTCCAGAAAGATCGCCCACGACTCGGCGAACAGCTCGGGCCGGCCGGAGAGCTGACGCTCCTCGAGAAGCTGCTGGATGAACCGGGTCCGGGCCACCGTGGCCGACGCGGCCGGTACCAGCGTCGAGGCCACCAGCACGGTGCCCGCGACCAACAGCACCGCCACCCCGGCGCCCCGGGCCGTCCACCGACGCCAGGTGAGCACGCCGAACAGCAGCAGCGTGAGCAGGCCCGCGAGGACCGCTCCCCGCGAGGCCGGGAGCAGCGCGGCGGCGGCCAGGAACGGCACGCCGAGCAGGAACCACCTGCGACGGTAGAGCACGGTCAAGGCCGCCGCGGCCACGACCCCGAGGAGCACCACCCGGGCGTACACGTTCGGCCCCCCGGCGAATGCCGTGGTCCTGCCCTGCACCGTGGTGTCGCCGATGACCAGGCCGGCCGCCGCATAAGCCAGCGCGGCCAAAAACATCAGGACCAGCACGAGCCGGCGGGCCCGCGCCGGGTCCGGGGCGGACACCACCGCGGCCAGCGCGACGAGCACCCCCAGGTAGGCGAGGTCGGCCAGACTGTCCGCCACCCGGGCGTCCGGTAGCGCCCAGAACGCGGTCAGCGCGAGGTATCCGATCAGGACGATCGCCCAGGATGTCGCCTGGGGCCACGAATGCCGGTAGTCACGGTGGTCCGGTTGGAACCGCCACAACAGCACCGCCGCGGTTAGGACCGGGAACGCCACCAGCCGCGGATCCAGGTCGCCGAACCGCTCCACACCGATGCGGTCGAGGGTGAACTGGCCCATCAAGGCGACGACGAACAGCCCCAGCACGAGTACCGACGGCACCGTGCGGACAGACGACCCGGTCGGCTTCCCGACCGAGCTGCTGGGGTCACGCATCAGGACTCTCTGCTCTGCTCGGCCCCCGTGCCGGTCACCGGCGTGGTCGAGTTCGAGCCGGTCGCGGGCGTGGTCGGCGAGGTCTCGGCTCCGGCGGACACGGCCAGCAGCTCCCGGTCCTGATTCTGCTCATGGCCGGGTTCGTCGTGGGTCGCCCTGGCCCGAACGTCCTCGTCGCCGTGTGTCCGGTCCCGGGCCAGCGCCAGTCCGATTCCGGCCAGGACGCCCAAGATCGCGCCGAGCCCGAGGTTGAGCGATGTGACCGGCGCTGTCCGCGCCATCGGCATCGTGGCCGACTGCACCACCCGGACCGTCAGCGCCCCCGGCACCGTGCCCGGTGCGGTGCCCGGCGGCTGCTCGAACTCGGCCACCAGCGCGGTGAACTGCTCGCCCAGCGCGGTGGCGATCCGCTGGGCACCGGTCGGCGAGCTGTCGGTCACCAGAGCTCGCACGATCATCGTGTCGGTGTCCAGCCGGGCGGTCACCCGTTCGGTGAACTCGGCCGGGCTCTCGTTCAAGCCGAGCGAGCGGACGACACCCTCGCCGGCACGCTCGATGGTGAGCAGCTTGACGTACGACTTGGCCTTCTCCTCGGCGTTCGACGGGTCCTCGCTGCCCGGCACCGAGAGCAGGAACATCGCCTGTGACGTATAGACGGGGGGGAGGGTGACGGTGATGGCGGCGGCGATCGCCAGTCCGACGATCAGCCCGGCGACGATCACTCCCCAGTATCGGGTGAGTACTCGCAGGTAACCACGCATTGAAGCCTCCAGATTTCCGGTGTTCGATCGCCGCGACGGTGGCGGCGGTGGTGGTGGTGGTGGCATGGACAGTGGCGCTGGGCGGCCGAACGGCATCGGCTCCGACCAGGCCGGGCTCGGGTCGCGCTGCACGGGCACCGGGAAGTCCGGATTGACCCCGCCGACCCCGGTGACGCCCTTTGGCCGGAGCAGCGCAACCACCGTTCGCAGCAGGATCTTGAGATCCAGGAGCGCGCCTCGATGATCGATGTACCACAGGTCCAGCTCGATCCGCTCCGGCCAGCTCAAGGTGTTGCGACCGTTGACCTGCGCCCAGCCGGTCAGTCCGGGCCGCACCGCCAGCCGACCCGACTGCCGGGGCGAATAGTGCGCAACCTGTTCCGGCAGCGTCGGGCGCGGCCCGATCAGGCTCATGTCCCCGCGCACGATGTTCCACAGCTGGGGCAGCTCGTCGAGGCTGGTCTGCCGCAGCAACTCACCCAGGCGGGGAATCCGGTCGGCGTCGGGCTGGCCCGGCCACTGTTCGGGCCGCATCGTCCGGAACTTCCAGACGGTGAACCGCGCGCCGTCGCGGCCCACCCGCCACTGCCGGAAGAACACCGGGCGGCCCATGACCACCACGATCAGCAGTCCGACCGCCAGCATCACCGGTGCGGTGAGCACCGCGGCCAGGACGGCGACCAGGATGTCCGCAGTACGTCTCATGCCGTGGCCACCGTGAACACCTTCCGGACCGCCGCGGCGATGCTCCGGACATCGGGTGTGGACAGGGTCGGATGCACCGGCAGGGTCAGGGATCGCCGGCCCAGCCACTGGGCGACCGGCAGTGGCTCCCGGGGCCGGCCGAGGGCGACGAAGGCTCGTTCCCGGTAGATCTCCGTGCAGCCGCCCGCGCCGCAGGGCACGCCCTCAGCGGCCAGCGCGGCAAGGACCCGGTCACGGTCCCAACCCGCCGCGAGCCGCTCCGGATGCACATGGCAGTAGAAGCGGTAGTAGGCGTGCTCGACGTCAGGGGCCAGCTCCGGCAGGCGCAGGGCCGGCAGGCCGCCGAGCTCGGCGCGCAGGAGCTCGGCATGCCCGCGACGGATCACCAACCAGCCCGGGAGCTTCGCCAGCTGACGCCGGCCGACGGCCGCCTGCATCTCGGTCATCCGGGCGTTGGTGCCGAAACTGTCGTGCAACCAACGGAAACCGGGGCCGTGCCGCCGCTCGTGTACTCCGGCGTAGCTCTTGCCGTGGTCCTTCAGCTCCCAGCAGCGGCGCGCCAGCGACGGGTCAGAGGTGCTGATCGCACCTCCCTCGCCCCCGGTGGTCATGATCTTGTCCTGGCAGAAGGACCAGGCCGCGGCGTGGCCGTGGCTGCCGACCCCCCGCCCGTGTCGCCGCGCGCCGTGCGCCTGGGCGCAGTCCTCGATCAGGTAGAGGTCGCGAGCCTCCGCGAGACGCGCCAGCGCGGCCGCCGGCGCCGGGTAGCCCCCGACGTGCACCACGATCACCGCCTTGGTCCGGCAGGTGAGTGCGGGCAGCACGGTATGCGCACTGAGCGCCTGGGAGTCGCGGTCGACGTCCGCCACCACGGGTTGTGCACCACAGGCCACCACGGCGGAGGCCGTGGCGATGAAGGTCACCGCCGGGACCACCACCTCGTCCCCCGGGCCGATCCCCAGTGCGCGCAGGACGATCTCCAGAGCGACGGTTCCGTTTGCGACGGCGACCGCGTGCGGTGCACCGGCCCAGTGCGCGAACTCACGCTCGAAGGCACGACCGTGCTCGCCGGTCCAGTAGTTGACCCGGCCCGATCGCAGTACCTCCGCCGTCGCGGCCACGTCCCCGTCGTCGAATCGGGGCCAGCCGGGCAACTCTGCCGGGACGACCGGCTGACCACCGTCGAGCGCCAGGCGGTAGGGGTCCACCTCGGTGGTGTCACCTCCGCCGACCACGCCGGCGTCCCTGCTCCGAAGCTCACTCACGCCCGCTCCGTGATGCCGCGTCGCGGGCCGCGACCCGCAGGGGCTCCGGCGGCGGCGCCAGCGTCGGACGACGGTCCGCTCGCCGCCCGACTGGCAGCCGGGTCGGCTCGATGCCGGGCACCTGGTCGGGCCCCGGGCCAGCCAGACGGGCCATCAGGCCGGCCGCGGCGTGGGCGGTGACGGGTCGGCGCACCTCCCTTGCGTCCAGGCTCGGGACGTGTACGTGCGACACCGCCGGGTGCGCCGGCCTGAGGTCGCGCTCACCCTCCCCGAAGAGCTCCTCGTGCAGCTTCTCCCCGTCCTGCAGGCCCGTGTAGCGGATCTCCACCGAACGGGCGGCCAAGGTGCAGAGCTGCCGCGCGATGTCGTCGATCCGCACTGGCTCCCCCATGTCCAGCACCAGCGCCTCACCGGGACGCCCGATCGCGGCAGCCTGGATGACCAGCCGCACAGCCTCTGGGATCGTCATGAAGAACCGGGTGACGTCCGGGTGGGTCACGGTCAACGGGCCCCCGGCGGCGATCTGCTCGCTGAACGTCGTCAGCACCGACCCCCGGCTGCCGACCACGTTGCCGAACCGGACCGACAGATAGGTACCACGGTCGGCTCGGCCGGCCGCGCCGGCCACCAGCCGTTCCCCCACCCGCTTCGAGTAACCGAGGACGCTGATCGGGTTGGCGGCCTTGTCGGTGGAGATGTTGACGAACCGCTGCACACCGGATCGGCGCGCGGCGTCGAGCACGTTGGCCGTGCCCAGCACGTTGGTCTGCCAGGCCTCGTACGGATAGCGCTCCAACGCGGTGAGATGTTTGAGCGCGGCGGCATGGAAGACGACGTCGGGGCGCAGCTCGTCGAACAGCCGCGTGATGGTCTCGGCGTCCCGGATGTCGGCCAGCACCACCTCGGGGTTGCTCAGCTGCGCCTCGCCCCGGATGGACAACTGCAGGGCGTGCAGCGCGGACTCGTCCCGGTCGAGCATGTGCAGCCTTGCCGGGCCGTACCGCAACACGTGCCGGGTGAGCTCCGCGCCGATCGAACCGCCCGCGCCGGTGACCAACACCGACCTGCCCGCGAGGTAGCCGGCGATCGCGGTGACGTCGACGTCCGCCGGGCGACGGCCGATCAGGTCGGCGATGTCGAGGTCGCGCAGGTCCGACAGTCCGACCCACGGCCGGAACAGCTCGGCGAGGCCGGGGACCACCTTCACCCGCACTCCGGATCCGGTGGCGGTCCGGCTGATCTCGCGCATGACCTCGACGTCGAGCTCGCACGCGACCACGAGCAGGGTGGCGCCGGTGTCGTCGGCGACGTCGACCAGGTCCACCCGGGTCCCGCGCACCGGTACGCCGGAGATCCGTCGTCCGTGCCAGGTCGGGTCGTCGTCGAGCAGACCGACCGGCAGGTAGCCGCTCTCGGCGTCGGAGAGCATGGCTCGCACGATCTGCTGGCCAGCTCGACCGGCACCGAACACCAGAACCCGGCTGGCGGACCCGGCATCGGGGCGATCCCGGAACTCCCGGCTCAGCCGCAGGGTCACCCTCGGGCCCAGCAGCAGCGGCAGTGCGACCAGCATGGCGATGATCGGCAACGTCCGCGGTCCCGACAGCACCGGGGTGAGCCCGACGACGAACAACACCAGTCCGGTGGCGATGGTGATCGCCGCGACGTGCACCGCGTCGTCGATCGAGCCGACGAGCTGACGGCCGCGCCAGTGGCGAGAGAGCGCCGCCAGACCGGTGTGCACGGCGACCGCGCAGGTGCACACGACGAGCAACTGAACCAGGCCCAGCCGGGTCAGATCGCCACTCAGCCGCAGCAGAGCCGCCGCGACCAGCGCGAGCATCCAGCCGACCCCGTCGAAGGCGCCCAGCAGTACGGACCTGCTCAGAAGCGCCGGCACGGCACCTGCCACCCGGAGGGTCATCGCTCGCCAGCCCCCCGCTCGACACGGTCCACCGCGGCGTCGAACGGCACCGGCGCCGGCCGAAGGCTGCGTGGCGAAGGGCTCGAGCAGGTTCACGAGCACCTCCAGTACAAAGGTTTGCCTAACTTGTGTGAGGCCTGGCTAGCCTTGATGAGCGTCAACGTATTTTCTAGCCCCGAACGGGTGGTTTCACCCTTATGGGGTAACGCGTTCGATACATCCTCCATACCCCGGAAGAGGCAGCCATGAAGATTTTGATCGCCAGCCCGATCGCCCCGGAGGCGGTGGCGGACCTGGGCCGTCGGCATGACGTGACCGAGGCCATCGGCGCGGCACCGGGTCGGTTGCGGGCCGCCGCCGCCGACCGGGAGGCCATCGTCTTCCGCAGCGGCGTCGAGGTCAGCGAGGAGGTCATCCGGGCCGCGCCACGGCTGCGTCTGCTGGTCCGCGCCGGCTCCGGACTGGACAACGTGGACCTCGACACGGCCGCGAGCCGCGGGGTGACCGTGGTCCGGGTCCCCGGCTCCTCCGCGCAACCGGTCGCCGAGTTCACCTTCGGACTGCTGCTCGCGCTGGCCCGGAACGTGGTGGTCGCGGACCGTGAGCTCCGCCAGGGACGCTGGCCGAAGGCGCAGCTGGGCGGCCCGCTGCTGTCCGGTAGGACTCTGGGCGTGGTCGGGGCCGGCCGGATCGGCGCCCGGGTCGGCGAGATGGGCGCGGCCTGGGGCATGCGGTCGATCGGCTGCGTGACCCGGCCCTCGCCCGAGGCCCGGGCCCGACTCGCCGCCCGGAACGTGGCGTTGGCCTCCTTCGAGTCCGTGGTGGCGGAGGCCGACTTCTTGTGCCTACACCTCCCGCTGACGCCGGACACCCGACACCTCCTCGACGCCGCGACGCTCTCCCGGATGAAGCGGGGGTCCTACCTGATCAACGTTGCCCGAGGCGGCGTGGTCGACGAGACCGCGCTGTACCGGGAGCTGACCACCGGGAACCGGATCGTCGGCGCCGCCCTGGACGTGCACGAGCGCGAGGGCGACGGCACCCGGTCACCGTTCGCCGAGCTCTCGAGCGTGTTGCTGACGCCGCACATCGCCGCGATGGCCACCGACTCCCAGCGGCTGATCGGCGAGCGGGTGGTCGAGCTGATAGCAGCCCATGAGGTGGGCAACCTGGCCGAGGTACTGCGTCATGAGGAGCTCGTGTGCGGGTAGGCGTGGTGCGCCGAGACGAGTTCCGAGCCGGATGTGACGTAGAACATCCGAGTGACATCCGAACAGCGCGGCTTCACTCGAATGGGCCTAGCCGGTTTCTCAGCGATCGCTAAGGCTGTGCGCGGTCATTAGGTAAGCCTCAGCTAATGGAGGGACGGATCTTGGTCACCCAGAGCCAGCTCGGCGAACCGACGGGTGGTCCCAAGTGACCACCTTCCGATCCATACTGTGTGCCATTCCGGCACTCGGGGCCGTCCTGGCCCTGACCGCCTGTGCCGGTGGCGCCGCCTCCGACACCCTGCGGATCAGCGGCTCGACCACGGTCAACCCGGTGGCCGTGGATGCCGCCGAGGTGCTGCGCGGCCGCTCCGGACAGCCCATCACCGTGGACACCCAGGGCGGATCGGCCGGCGGCCTCGCGCAGATGTGCGGTGGTGAGATCGCCGTCGCGATGGCCTCCAAACCCGTCGCCGACTCCGACCGCCAGCAGTTCCCCGCCTGCGACCACCAGCCGACCAAGATCGGTGAGGACGCGGTCGGCATCGTCGTGCGCCGCGACGTCTACGACGCGGGGGTGCGCAACCTGACCAGGGACCAGGTCCGGGCGATCTTCGAGGCGCGCACGACCAACTGGCGCGAGCTGGGCGGGCCCGACCTGGACATTTTCGTCTACGACAAGGAGCCCGGCCGGGGCACCCGGGAGGCACTGGACAAGTACCTCTACGGGGCAGGCGCGGCGCCGGCACCGCCGGACTCGAACCGGTTCGCGGTGGTCGGAGGCAACGAGGAGACCCGGGCCAAGCTACAGAGCACCCCGGGCTCCGTCGGGCCGTTGTCGACCTCGTTCGTCACCGACCACCCCGACCTCGCCGTGGTCGCCCTGGACGATGTCGCGCCGACCGCCGCATCGGTGGCCGCCGGCCGCTACCCGATGTCGCGCCCGCTCTACCTGGTCACCAACGGTCCGGCCACCGGCCGGGCCAAGGAGTTCCTCGACTACGTGCTGTCGCCGGAGGGCCAGCGACTGCTGCCCAAGCACGGCTACCTGACCCTCGAGCAGCTGGGACAGTGACCCTTGGCTGACGTGATCGGTACGGACGCCGCCATCACGCCGGCCACCCGCACCGAACGGCGCCCCCGGGCGCTGCCGTGGCCGAGCGCGCTCGCGGTGCTCTCCGGCCTGGCGGCGGCGGGTGCCGCGGCGGCCGTGCTGCTGTTCCTGGTCGACGGTTCGCTCTCCGGACCGGTGGACTGGCTCGGGCTGCTCACCGACCCGGTGTGGGATCCGGCGCGCAGCAGGTTCGGTGCCGCCGCGATGATCTGGGGCACCGCTGCCGTCTGCCTGATCGCGTTGCTGGTGGCCGTACCGCTGGGGTGGGCCTCGGCGATCGGGATCACCGAGCTCATCCCGGCCAGGCTGTCTCGGGGGCTGCGCGGTGGCGTCGAGCTGCTCGCGGCCATCCCGTCCATCGTCTATGGGCTGGTCGGGGTCGCTGTGCTGCGTCCGGTGGTGAGCGCGGTGTTCGGCGTCCCGGGTGGAGACGGGCTGTTGACGGCCGGCCTGGTGCTGGCCGTGATGGTGTTGCCGACGGTGGTCGCGGTGAGCGTCGAGGCGCTCAGCTCGGTACCGGAGCACAACCGCGAGGCGGCGGCGGCCCTCGGCCTGACCCGCACCGAGGTGATCCGCGCCGCGGTCCTGCCGGACGCCGCCCCGGGCATGCGCGCGGCGGTGCTGCTCGGGTTGGCCCGGGCGCTGGGTGAGACCATCGCGGTGTTCCTGGTGATCGGCCGCGCCGACGGGCGGCTACCCGCCCCGGTCGAGGCACTCGCCGCGCTGGTCCATCCCGGGCAGACCCTCACCACCAAGCTCGGCGGGCCGGAGCCGGTGCTGGCCGGTGCCGCGGGTGCCCACTGGGCCGCGCTGTCCGCGCTCGGGCTGCTGCTGCTCGCCGTGGTGGTGACGATCACCCTCGCCGGCACCCGTCGACCCGGTCGTACCGCCGGGCATCGGCGGCCCCGCCCCGGCCGTCCCTGCCGGGTGGCCCGGGACCGGGCGTGGACGACCGTGTTGCGGGTGGCCGTGGCGTTGCCTCTGCTCCTGGTGACGGGCGTGTTCGGGGTGCTGGCGGTCCGCGGCGCGGCGGGCTGGGAACCGGGCTTCTGGCTCACCCCGGCGGCCGGGGCGAGCGGCGGGGGCATCCGGGAGCAGATCCTCGGCACCGCGGTGCTGGTGCTGGGTACCGCGGCGCTGGCCGCCCCGGTCGGGCTGGGCCTGGGCCTGCTGATCGCCGAGTACGCCGGGCCACGCGCGGCCACCTGGCTGCGCACCGCGACGGTGACCCTCGGCGGGGTGCCGTCGATCCTGCTCGGGCTGGTCGCCTACGACCTGGTCGTGCGGACCCTGGGCTGGGGCAAGAGCTGGGTGGCGGGTGCGCTCGCGCTGGCTGTGCTGGTGGTACCCGTCGCGGCGATGGTCACCGCGACCCGGCTCGCGGCGCTGCCGACCAGTCGCCGGGAGGCGGCCCTGGCGCTGGGCCTGACCCGAACCCAGTTCGCCCGCTCGGTGCTGATGCCGTGGGCCATGCCCGGGCTGCTGACCGGGTCGCTGCTCGGGCTGGCCAGGGCCGCCGGGGAGACCGCTCCGCTGCTCTTCGCCGCGACGGTGTTCGCCGGGGCCGCCGGGCTGCCGAGCGGGGTGGTCGACTCCCCCGTGGTGGCGCTGCCCACCCACGTGTTCACCCTCGCCCAGGACTCCGCCGACCCGGCCGCGCTGGACGCGGCCTGGGGCGCGGCGCTGGTGCTCGTGCTGATCTCGGCGTTGCTGCTGCTCGCCGCCGTCCCCGCCCGCCGCCGCATGGAGGCCCATCGATGAAGGTCCTGTCCCTGTGTTGTGCGTCCGTGCACCACGGCGACAACCCGCTGGTCGGCCCGGTGAGCCTGGATGTGGACGCCGGTCAGACGCTCGGGCTGCGCGGCCGGTCCGGGTCTGGGAAGTCCACCCTGCTGCGTGCCCTGGTCGGACTGCTGCCCGGCGATCTGCGGGTGCAGGGCGAGCTGCACGTGCTGGGCAACGCCGTGCAGTCCTGGAGTCGGCACGACCCGCGTTGGGCGCACCTGCGCGGCACGGCGGTGCTGGTCGGGCAGACCCCGGTGGTGTTCGCCGGCTCGGTGCTGGCCAACGCGGCGTTCGGGCTGCGCCATGTGACCCGGTACGGGCCCGCCCAGCTGCGCGACCGGGCGTGCGCCGCGCTGGCCGAGGCGGGATTGTGGGACGAGGTGGTCGACCGGCTCGGCGCTCCGGCGCACACCCTGTCCGTTGGCCAGCGCCAGCGGTTGTGCCTGGCCAGGGCCCTGGCACTGGACCCGGAGCTGCTGCTGCTCGACGAACCCACCAGCGCCCTGGACAGCGCCTCGCGCGATGTGGTGGAGGCGGCGGTGGCCGGCGTGCTGGGCCGGCGGACGGTGGTGCTGGTGTCGCACGACGACGACCAGGTGCGCAGGCTGTGTGACCGGGTGGTGGACCTGGAACCGCGGCCGACCGACCCGGCAGATCAGCGTGGCGGTATGCGGACCAGGCAGGTGTGACCGCGAGGTTCGAGGTGGCAGACGGTCCGTCCGGCGGGGCCCGCGCTGGTCCGTATCGCTCCGCCCAGGAAGTACAGCGGATCCGCGCCGGGCAGCAGTTCGTCCGGGACGAACTCGGCCTCGTTCGGACTGGGGTTGTGCACGCGCAACACCCGCCCACCGTCGGGCAGCCGGCCGCGCAGCACCCATAGCCCATCGGCCAGCAACAGCTCCTCGTACAGCTCGGGGGCCCCGGCCCGGGACGGGTTCACAGCAGCGACCGCCCGGTCATCGCCGGGCCGACCGGCAGCCCGAGCAGGGCGAGGACCGTGGGGGCAACGTCGGCCAGGCCGCCGCCGGCGGCCAGCCCACCGGCCACCGGACGCGACGGCGCGGGCACCACCACGACCGGCACCGGGTTGGTCGTGTGGCCGCCGTAGGGCAGCAACCCGCCGTTCGGACCGGGCCGGGCCATCTCCTCGGCGTTGCCATGGTCACCCACGAGCAGCACCCAACGTCCGGCCCGGCCGGCCGCCTCGACGATCCGCGCGACCTGCCGGTCGGTGACCTGCGCGGCACCCACCGTCGCGGCGAAGTCACCGGTGTGCCCGACGACGTCGATGTTCGCCAGGTTCGCCGCCACGAGCGCCACCTCGGGCCGCTCTCCCGCCGCGATCACCTCGTCGGCCACCCGGTCGAGGTGCATCTGCGGACGAGCCCGATAGTCCGCATCGCCGTCGCCGCGGACGCATCGGTGCTCCTCCAGCGGCCGGACGGCGGGGTCGCGTCCGTTGAGGTAGTACGTGACATGCTCGAACTTCTCGGCCTCCGCGACCCGCACCGAACGCAGCCCGGCCGCGGCCAGGCAGTCGGCGAGCCCGCCGGAGGCGTCGGCCCGGCCGACCAGGGCGGGTATCGGGGCACGGGTGTCGTACTGGGTCAGGCTCAGCACCGAGACCCGGCGCCCGGTGGCGGTCAGGTGCTCGACCAGGAAGTCCACCAGCTGTTGGATGCGGTCACTGCGAAAGTTGGCGAACAGCAGCGCGTCTCCGTCGCGGACCGCCACCGGCGGATCGGTCAGCACGCTCGGCGGGACCCACTCGTCGCCGGTCGCGGCGGACTCCACCGCGTGCTCCGGGGCCCGGGCCGTCGGCGCCTGCCCGTCGGCGATCGCCCGGCCGGCGCGCTCGGTCAGCACGAGGTTGCCGGCCTTGTCCATCGCGTACGCCCGGCCGGCCACGGTCGCCAGCCGACCGCATCCGGCGCGGGCCGCGAGCTTCTCCAGCCGGCGCAGGTAGCTGGCCGCGGTGCCGTCCGGCACGTCTCGGCCGTCGGTGATGGCGTGCAGCCACACCCGGGGCACGGCGTGCGCGGCGGCGACGTCGAGCAGCTCGCCGAGGTGTTCGACGTCGGCGTGGATCTGGCCGTCCGAGCACAGCCCGACGAGGTGCAGTGCCCGGTCGGTGGCGGCCAGTGAGGCGCACGCCGCTGCCAGCGCGCTGTTCGTGTGCAGCCGCCCGGCGTCGATCTGCCGCTGCACGAGCAAGCTGTCGTAGGGCACCGGCCGGCCCGCGCCGATCACCAGGTGGCCGATCTCCGAGTTGCCGACGGTGCCCGGCAGTAGCCCCACCGCCTCCCCGGAGGCGACCAGCAGAGACGACGGACAGGTGGTGCGCAAGCGGTCCAGCGTCGGGGTGTCCGCAGTGGTCAGGGCATTGGTGGCGGTGGCAGGGCCGTCGCCCCACCCGTCGAGGATCAGCAGTGTTCCCGACGCCACCGCATCCGGCGATGGCCCGGTCAACGGGTGGCACTCCCCTCGGCATGCAGGGAGTCCAACGCCCGCCAGAACGTCGGGAACGACTTCGCCACGCAGCCCGGTTCCTTGATGACCACACCGTCGGTGGCCAGGCCCGCGACGGCGAAGCTCATCGCGATGCGGTGGTCGTCGTAGGTGTCGATGGCGGCCCCGCGCGGGCGCCCGCCGGTGATGTGCATGGCGTCCGGGAACTCCTCGACCGTGACGCCCATCTTGCGCAGCTCGGTGGTGACCGCGGCGATCCGGTCACACTCCTTGAGGCGGAGCGAGGCGATGTTGGTGATCCGGGTGACGCCTTCGGCGAACGCGGCGACGACAGCCAGCGTCGGCACCACGTCGGGCATCGCCTCCATGTCCACGTCGATGCCGTGCAACGCGGCGCCCTTCACCGTCACCGAGTCCTGCGCGGTTGCGGTTTGACAGCCCATCCGCTCGAGCGCGCCGACCAACTCGACGTCGCCCTGGCAGGAGCCGGCGCCGATCCCCGGGATGGTCACCCGGCCGCCGAGCACCGCCGCGGCGGCGAGGAAGTAGGACATGCCGGAGGCATCGGGCTCCACCGCCACCGAGCCGCCGCGCGGGCGTTGGCCGGCGCGGACGGTGAACCGTCGGTAGCCCTCGCGTTCGACGGTCACCCCCCGCTCGGCCAACGCGGCCAGCGTCATGTCCACGTACGGCTGTGAGATGAGCTCGTCGGAGACGGTGATCTCGGTGTCGTTGGGCGCCGGAACGGCGTTGATGATCAGGCTGGAGGTGAACTGGCTGGAGATCCGGCCACTGATGCTGGTCCGGCCACCCGCGAACGAGCCACCGGTCACCCGGATCGGCGGGCTTCCGTTCTCCCGCACCGCGGTCGCCGAGACCCCCAGCGCGGGCAGCGCCGCGAGCAGGTCCCCCATCGGCCGTTCCCGCATGCGGGCGTTGCCGTTGAGCACGGTGACGCCCTCGGCGTGTCCGGCCATCGCGATCAGGAAGCGGATCGGGGTGCCCGCGCCGCCGATGTAGATCTCGTCGTCCGGCGCGCGCATCCGACGCCCGGTCGGCCGCACCACGATGCGCTCCGCTCCGTGGTCGATGTCCACCTCGACGTGACCGAACGACTCGATGCCCCGGGCCAGGAAGACGGTGTCGTCGGAGAGCAGCGCGCGGTCGATCACCGTCTGCTCCTCGGCGAACGAGGCCATGGCCAGGTACCGGTTGGTGTAGCTCTTCGACCCCAGCACCGGCACGTCCGCGTCGACCGATCCCGCCGTCCGCACCGCCACCTGATCGACGCACAGGCGCGGATCCTCAGTCGGACTCATCGGCTCTCGCTTTCGATCCAGGATATCGGGACGCCAGATGTACAGCTTTGCCTAACCTAAGTAACCCGACGCTCAGGATCAAGTGGTCGGTACGTGCAGTTCGTACGACAGTCCGACCTGGCGGACCGACCTCGGTTCGGCTATCGCCATCCGACCTTCAGCATCAACGCCACGGCGTCGTCGAGCAGCGGGCCGGTGCGTTCGGCGTCGATCGGGTCGATCGTGATGTCCGCCCAGTCCTTGATGTGCGGCGCCGGGCCCACCGCCGGGTTGGCCGAGAACTCGCCCTGGGCCACGATCTGCTGCTCGGCCGGCGGGGAGGTCAGCCACTCCATCAGCGCCACGGCGGTGGGCACCGACTCCGAGGAC
>JBQTKB010000044.1:0-45050 GCA_052386505.1 Pseudonocardia sp. | reverse complement strand
CCGGCGGGTCAGCGCGGGGCGCGGCGTAGCAGCCGGCCGACGACCGCGCCGATCACCAACCAGGCCACCGCGGCCGCCCCGTAGTTGATCACGAGCCGCAGCCGGGGATCGTCCGGCGCGAACAGGTCGGCCAGGCCGAGCGTGAGGCCGCCGGCCCAGTCGCCGACCAGCGCGAACAGCCAGTTGTCTGGGTTGGCCTCGACCACCACGAAGACCACGAACGCAACCAGGATCAGCGCGAACAGGGCGGTGACGAACCGCACCACGCTGGCCAGCAGGGACAAACCCCGACGCAGGCCGACGCCGTCCGGGTAGCCGCGGGCCGGTGCTGACTCTTCACCCGGCGAGCCTCGCTCCGAAGCGTCCGGCTCAGCCGACACGCCGCACCAGGCCGGTCACGATGTTCGTGATGATCAGCCAGATCAGCGCGGCGATGCCGTAGTTCACCGCCACGGCGACCTTCGGGTTCTCCGGCACGAACAGGTCGGTCAACCCGAGGGAGAAGGTGTCGGCCCCGGCCCGGATGAAGGTGGCGAACTGGTTGGCCTGGTTGGCGTCGAACACCACCAGCAGGATGTGCAGCACCAGGAACGCCACAATGACCAGACCGATCACCCGGAGCACCGAAACCACGGCGTAGGTACCTCTGCGGGCCACGGAAACCTCCACGGTGGATCACGACCGGCCGGTTGGCGCCGCTCATGGTGGCATGGGCGAACGATCAGCGAAAGTTGGAATCACGGCACGGTCCGATCACGGTCCAGCGGCGGGCGCGGACACCCGCGACGCGTCGGCCGGCCGACCGTGGGCTCCCACATGGCGGAACGCGGTTGCACGGCGCCCCGCCGGGGCGGCTAGGGTCATCTCGTGGCATTGCTGCTCCTTCGCCGCCGCGGCGGGGTCTGACACGACCGGCCCCTCGTCGCGGGACTTGGCGTGCCGCCGGTCGATCCTCAGCCGATGACCGGCACAGCCACAGGAGCAGTGACTCAGACCATGTCCCCCGATTCCTACACCTCGAGTACCACCAGCCGCCTGCGCACCCCGAGCGGCCCGGTACCGGCCGACCAGCCGCCGTGGAACCCGCAGCGCGGCAGCCACCTGCCCTACTCCCGCTACCAGCCGTTCCACGAGTTGGTCGAGCCGGTGTCGCTGCCCGACCGCACCTGGCCGGACCGCCGGATCACCCGCGCGCCGCTGTGGTGCGCGGTCGACCTGCGCGACGGCAACCAGGCACTGATCGACCCGATGAGCCCGGCCCGCAAGCGGCGGATGTTCGAGCTGCTGGTCAAGATGGGCTACAAGGAGATCGAGGTCGGCTTCCCGGCGGCCAGCCAGACCGACTTCGACTTCGTCCGCGAGATCATCACCGACGACCTGATCCCGGACGACGTCACCATCCAGGTGCTCACCCAGGCCCGCACCGAGCTGATCGAGCGCACCTTCGAGGCCTGCGAGGGTGCGCCCCGGGCGATCATGCACCTGTACAACTCCACCTCGATCCTGCAGCGGCGGGTGGTGTTCCGCGCCGACCGGGCCGGTATCCGGAAGATCGCCACCGACGGCGCCGAGGACGTCGAGCGGTTCAGCGAGAAGTACCCGGACACCGACTGGCGCTTCCAGTACTCCCCGGAGTCCTACACCGGCACCGAGCTGGAGTACGCGGTGGACGTGTGCAACGCGGTGTCCGCGATCTGGCAGCCCACCCCGGACCGGCCGATGATCGTGAACCTGCCGGCCACCGTGGAGATGGCCACCCCGAACGTCTACGCCGACTCGATCGAGTGGATGCACCGGCACCTGGAGCGCCGCGCCGGCATCGTGCTGTCGCTGCACCCGCACAACGACCGGGGAACCGCCGTGGCCGCCGCCGAGCTGGGCTACCAGGCCGGCGCGGACCGGATCGAGGGCTGTCTGTTCGGTAACGGTGAGCGCACCGGCAACGTCGACCTGGTCACCCTGGGGATGAACCTGTTCAGCCAGGGCATCGACCCGCAGATCGACTTCTCGGACATCGACGAGATCCGCCGCACCGTGGAGTACTGCAACCAGCTCCCGGTCGCCGAGCGTCACCCGTGGGGCGGTGACCTGGTCTACACCGCGTTCTCCGGATCGCACCAGGATGCGATCAACAAAGGCTTCGAGTTCATGAAGTCCGACGCGGACGCCGCGGGTGTCGCGGTGGAGGACTTCCGCTGGGCGGTGCCGTACCTGCCGATCGACCCGAAGGACATCGGCCGCACCTACGAGGCGGTGATCCGGGTCAACTCGCAGTCCGGCAAGGGCGGCGTCGCCTACATCATGAAGGCCGAGCACGGATTGGACCTGCCCCGCCGGCTGCAGATCGAGTTCTCCCGAGTGATCCAGGAGCGCACCGACACCGAGGGCGGCGAGGTCAGCCCCAAGGAGATGCGCGACATCTTCGACGTCGAGTTCCTGCTGCTCAAGACGCCGCTGAAGTTGCTACGCCACCGGCTGACCAACGACGGCGAGGGACACGACGAGATCGTCGCGGTGGTCCGGGTGGAGAACGAGGAGCACGAGATCGTCGGTTCCGGCAACGGCCCGATCGCGGCGTTCGTGGACGCGCTGGCCGGGGTCGGCTTCGACGTGCGGGTGCTGGACTACCACGAGCACGCGCTGTCCTCCGGCGACGACGCGGCGGCGGCGGCGTTCGTCGAGTGCGTGGTCGACGAGCAGACCCTCTGGGGCGTCGGGATCGACAGCTCGATCGTGACGGCTTCCCTGCGCGCCGTGGTGAGCGCGGTCAATCGCGCCTCTCGCTGACGCGCGCCCGTCGGTGCCGATGCCGTCGGGTCGATGCCGCCGGTGCCAACCCCCGAGGGCAACGCCGTCGGTGCCGACGCCGCCGGTGCCGACGCCCGAGGGCAACGCCCGAGGGCAACGCCCGAGGGCAACGAGCCCGCTCATTCGCCGCCGGAGCGATCCCTCTGCGGGGAATGAGCCCGCTCATTTGCCCCGGGCCCTGCGCGGGGAATGAGCCCGCTCATTCGCCGCGGGCCCTGCGCTGCTGGGTGAGGGCAGAGCGAACGTTGTCGACCACCTGGGCGGGTCGGTGCATCTGGTCGGCGGTGACGAACTCGATGCGCCAGCCGGCCGCGTGCAGCTTGTTGAGCCGTCCGCGGTCGCGGCTGAGTTCACGCCGATCACCGTGCCAGGCGCCGTCGTACTCCACGCCGAACCGGAGCTCAGCCAAGCCGAGGTCGATCCGCGCGAGGAGATGCCCCTCCGCCGTCCTCGCGGTGACCTGCGGCGTGAGCAGGATGCCACCCAACGCGAGGATCACCCTCAGCCGAGACTCGGGCGGTGACTCAGCGCGGGCGTCCGACAGCCGCAGCGCCTCCCGGGCCCGGCGGATACCGTGCTCGCGGCGGTCCGCGAAGTAAAGATCAAGCGAGGGCCGATCGACCAGGCCCGCTGCCAGTACCGCGTCGAGATCAGCGGTGGCGTCTGGCAACGAGGGGCGCAGGGCAAGGTCCAGGCCGAGTCGATCGCCGGACGCGAGGGCGGCGTTCGCCCACCGCAGCGAGTCGACCTCGTGCAGCGGCGTACGACGGATGCTGAGACCACGGACCGGTCCGAAACGGACGCGCTCAGGTACGACGATCTCCACCGGATCCCACGGCCGCGCCAGCGGCACCGAACGAACGGTAGCCGCGGAGCGGCCGGTAACCACGGCGTCCTGGGGCATGATCATCGTTGCGGCTCGGCAACGCAGCGCATGCGTCACCGGTACGCCGCTGGGCAGGTACACATCGCGGACCAGCCGCACGAAGCGGGGACCGCACAACCGTTTCCAGCTGACCTCACCGGCCCGCACCGCCGCGGACCCTCGAACCAGCGGATAGTCACCCACATATCCACAGACGTGCCCCACCCACCGCCGGTTCCCCCGAATCCAGGAACCGCGCCCCTCCCGTTCGCCACGCCAAGTCGAATCAGCCTGCGCATTCGACGTCGGCGGTGCCACCCCAGGTCGGATCAGCCTGCGCATTCGACGTCGGAGGTGCCACCCCAGGCCGGATCAGCCTGCGCATCCACAGGTGCACGGTGTGGGGCGGTCAGGCGTGGGGTAGCGCGGCGCGGGCTTCGGTGAAGAACGCCGTCACCGCGTCGGCGTCCGGGAGCTCGTCGATGCCGCGCAGCGCGCCGAACGGGGCGTTCCAGAACTCGCCGGACGGCACCGTCCACGGGCCCACGTAGGCATACGGCGTCGGATGTCCCGCGTCGCCGGGCGAGACGCCGTAGTTGACCTCGTCCAGGGTGGCCCCGAGGTCGAAGTGCTCCGGCCACAGCACCGGCTCCGGTCCCGGCTCGGCGCCGCCGGAACCCGGCCCGCCGCCCGCGCCGGGTCCCGGCTCGGCGCCGCGGCCGGCACCCATGGCGGCGACCAGCGCGCGCAGTGCGGCATCACCCCGGGCGAACCAGTCCGCGAGCAGCTCGGCGGCCCCGGCATCCACCGCCAGCTGCTCATCCGGGTCCACGCCGGAGGTATCGGTGTACAGCCCCTCCGGTGGAGCGGGGTCGACCACCAGCGCGGTGGCCAGCTCGCGGCAGCTGCCGACCAACGCGACCTGCCCGCCCGGCCACACCAACCGAGTTCCCTCCACCCGCGCCGGGTAGGCCACGCAGCCGAACCCGCCGGGGGTTACCCGCAGCCGGATGGTGCCGTGCGCGCGGTACTGCGGGCCGGCCAGTAGCAGCTCGGCCACCCCGTGCAGCGACCGCCGGGTGCTCACCAGGGTCTGCTCGTCCATGCGCTCCTCCTCGGTTCGGCCGCTGGGCGGCCGGAGTGCCGGCCGGCCATAACGCGGGTGCCGGTCGGTGGCACTGCGGCTTCGGCGGTCACGTGTCGGCTCTCTACGGGAGCGTGACAGATGAACGGTTGGCACCGGGCGGACGGCGGAATCGACAAGGGGCAGTCCGGACGGCGGTGGTCGACGGGCGCAGTATCGGGGTGACCCGGTGCGGCGGCCGGGTCGGCGCTCTGGACAACCACGGTCGGGCGGGCGCCGGGGCAGGGGGCCGCTCGCCGTCCGCCGAGGTGGTCGTGATCCTTCGCGCGGCGCTCGACCAGTCCAGCGAGGCTCAGCGCTCGGCGGAGATCGCCCGGGTGCGCCGCATCCCGGCTCGGCGTCGGCTCGCGTCGGGTGCCCGGCCGTCGAGGATCTCGTGCGGGACGGCCGGGCGAGCCGGTGCGCTGCTGATCGCGCCAGACGACCTGCTCGGCGAGGTGGGCAACGGGCTGCGCAAGCGGGTCGCCCAGGGCGTGCTGGACCGTGAGGAGGCGATCGAGGCCCTGGGCGCTGTGCGCGCGCTGAACATCGAGTTCGTGGCAGGGGCGGATCGCTGGACCGCACCCTCGCCCCAGCCCGGCGCGGGGCAGCGCTCCGCTGAGTTCACGGTTTGGTCGTCACTCTTTCGGGTATAATCCGGAGCACGGGGGAGCTGATGCCGATGTCCATGATCTGGATGTACCTGTTCGCCGCCGCCGGGGTGTTCCTGCTGGGCATGCTGGCCGGCAGCAGCCTGGACACCGCGCACAAGCGCGAGCTGGTCCGGGAGCGCGCCGCGTGGGTGCGTGAGTACCACCGCGAACGGCAGGCCCGGAGCCGCGAGGCGCGCGCCCGGCGCAGAGCCCGCTGAGCAGTTACATAACGCGACGGCCGGACAGGGCGCGGCCGAGGGTGAGTTCGTCGGCGAACTCCAGATCACCGCCCATCGGCAGGCCCGAGGCCAGCCGGGTCACCGACAGACCCGGGAAGTCGCGCAGCAGCCGCAGCAGGTAGGTGGCCGTCGCCTCGCCCTCGGTGTTCGGGTCGGTGGCGATGATGATCTCCTTGATGTCCGACTCGTCCCCGGCCGGGCCGGTGCCGCCGATCCGGGCCACCAGCGCGCGGATCCGCAGCTGGTCCGGCCCGACCCCGCCCAGCGGGTCCAGCGCACCGCCGAGCACGTGGTAGCGGCCGCGGAACTCCCGCGTTCTCTCCACGGCCAGCACATCCTTGGGTTCCTCCACCACGCAGACCAGGGTGGCGTCCCGGCGCGCGTCCGAGCAGTAGCGACAGCGCTGCTTCGCCGAGACGTTGCCGCACACCTCGCAGAACCGCACGCCTTCCTTGACCTTGCGCAGCGCGTCCTCGAGCCGGGTGACGTCCGCCGGCTCGGCGGCCAGCAGGTGGAACGCGATCCGCTGCGCGCTCTTCGGGCCGACCCCCGGCAGCCGGCCGAGCTCGTCGATCAGGTCCTGGACCGGCCCCTCGAACACCGGCTACCGGCCCCGGCCTAGCCCAGCCCGGGCAGGCCGAGCCCACCCGCCAGCTCGCCGAGCGGACCCAGCTTCTGCGCCTGCAGCTCCTTGGCCGCGCGGGAGGCGTCGGCCAGCGCGCCGAGCACCAGGTCCTGCAGGGTCTCCACGTCGGACGGGTCGACGACCTTGGGGTCGATGGTCAGGCCGGTGACCTCGCCGGCCGCCGTCGTGGTCACCGTGACCAGGCCGTTGCCGGCCTGCCCGGTGACCGTGGCGGTGGCCAGCTCGTCCTGCGCGGCCGCGAGCCGGCGCTGCATCTTCTGCGCCTGCTGCAGGATCATCTGCATGTCGGGCTGCCCAGGTCCGGCCACGGTCGCGCTCCTCGCTCGTTGCGTACTGCGTCCCAGCGTAGCCCCGCGCCGATCCGGTCCCGTCGACCCGCCACCGGCGTGCTACCCCACGGCGGTGGCGGGCCGCCACCGCAGCGCTACCCACGGCGGGAACCCACCGCGACCGTCCGCCTCTGTGCGGTCACCGGAGCGCCGTGTGACATCGTGTCGGCGTGTTCCCCCACCGCGGCACGGCGCTGCTGGCGGCGGTCGCGCTGGCCGCGGCCGCGGCGCTGGCCGGGTGCACGGCCGGCGGCCAACGGGTCAGTCCGTCGCAGGTGGCCACCACCGAGGAGGCACCCTCGGGCTTGCCCGGCGGCACCGTGCAGAGCGGTGCGCGCATCGTACTGCTCGACCCGGGCCACAACGGCGGAAACGCCGACGACCCGGCCCGGATCAACGAGCAGGTACCGGACGGTCGCGGCGGCACCAAGGCGTGCAACACCACCGGCACCGCCACCGACGCCGGCTTCCCCGAGCACCGCTTCGCCTGGGACGTCGCGAAACGAGTGCGCGCGCAGCTGGAGGCAGGAGGCGTGGTGGTGATGATGACCCGCGACGACAACAAGGGCATCGGGCCGTGCGTCGACGAGCGCGGCAAGAAGGCCGAGTTGGTGAACGCCGACGCGGTGATCTCCATCCACGCCGACGGCGCCGCCCCGCAGGGTCGGGGATTCCACGTGGCCTACGCCGCGCCGCCGGTGAGCCAATCGCAGGGCCAGCCATCGGTGTCGCTGGCCAACGCGCTGCGCGACGGGATGCGCGCCGCCGGCCTGCAGACATCAACCTACGCCGGCAGGGACGGGTTGTCCCCGCGCAAGGACCTGGCGGGGCTCAACCTCGCCCGCCGGCCCGCCGCGCTGGTCGAGTGCGCCAACATGCGCAACCCTGACGAGGCCAAGATGGTGTCCAGCGCGGTCGGCCGCCAGCGCATCGCCGAGGCGATCTCGCGGGGCATCCTGGCCTGGCTGGCCGGAAACTAGCCGTCCGGCCGGTTCGGTAGCGCAGCGTCGGCGGTGACTGAGCGCGTAGGTCTCAGCGCCGTTCGTCGACGGTCCGGGCCCCCAGCTGGGCGGCGAGCAGCTCGATCGCCACCTCCTCCGGGTCGCGGCGGGGGGCTGCGCTGTCTCCCGCATCCGCGGCCGCGCTCGCCTCGGCGAGCATCTCCTCCTCGTCGTCCGGCGGCGGCTCGGGGGGCGGCGGCTCGGACGAGCGGGAGGCGGACGAACCCGGACGAGTCGAGCCCGGTCGTCGGCGGGGCTGCGTAGAACTCTTCCGGTCCGGTTGCCGGGGCGCACCGGCCGATTCGGACGACCCGTTCCCGGCCGGGGCCCGCCCGGACGCACGGGAGCCGGACGACCGGGTCGGCCCCGGCCCGTCCGTCCCGGAGTCCGACCCGCCGCCATCCGGTCCGCCACCGGTCGCCCGGCCGGCGCCCGACCCACCGGTGACGGGTCCGCCTGGGTGGGTGCCACCGAGGTTCGTGCCGCCGGGGTGGGTGCCGCCGGGGTTCGTGCCACCGGGGGCGGTGGCCTGCGGACCGGCCGGCGGCGGCGGGTCTGGCACCCGCGCGGCCGTCTGCCCGGTGCCGGTGGCCGGGGCACCGGCACCGTCGTGATCGCAGCGTACCCGCCAGCTCACTCCGAGCACGGTGCGCAGCGCAGCGGCGATGACATCGGTATTGCGTTGCTCGGACAGCCGGCGGGCCAGCGGCGCGGAGTTGATGCCGAGCACCAGTACCCCGTCCTCCAGCGCCTTGACGCCGGCGTTCATCAGCAGCGCGCCGGTGCTGCGACTGGCCTCCTTGGCCGCCGCGAGGATCTCCGGCCAGACCCTGCGCACCGCGGCCGCGTCGACGCCCCCCGAGCGGCCCGGCCCGGCGGAGCGCGCCGGATCGGCGGACGCCACCTCGTCCGTCGTGTCACCCGCACCGGCACGGTCCGCGGGCTGCTTCCGGCCGCCGGCGCGCCCCGGGTCGATGACACCCGCCGCCGCGGCGGTGGCATGTCCCGCGTCGGCGGAGCGCCCGGCGTCGGCGGGCGACCCGCGTTCAGCTGAACGCGCGGGAGCAGCCCGATCGGACTCCGGATGGCCCGACGCGGCGCCGCCGGCCGCGGAGCGTTGCGCTGAACCCTGCGCGCTGTGTTCCCCGGCCGGCGGGGCGATGTCGATGCGGCGTTCCATCCGCTCCAGCCGTTGCAGCAGCGACGCGTCATCGGTGGACGCGGCCGGCAGCAGCATCCGAGCGCACAGCAGCTCCAGCAGCAGCCGGGGCGCGGTCGCCCCGCGCATCTCGGTCAGCCCGGTGTGCAGTATCTCCGCGTACCTGGTCAGGCTCGCGGGCCCGAACCGGGCCGCCTGGTCGGCCATCCGGGACAGCTCGTCGGCGGGCGCGTTGACCAGGCCGCGGGCGGCCGCCTCGGGTACCGCCTGCAGCAGCATCAGGTCACGCAGCCGCTCAAGCAGGTCGGCGGCGAACCGGCGGGGGTCATGGCCGGCCTCGACCAGCCGGTCCACCGCCTGGAACACCGCTGAACCGTCGAGGGCGGCCAGAGCATCCACGGTGTCGTCGATCAGGCTGGAGTCGGTGACCCCGAGGAGGGCCACCGCGCGCTCGTAGGTGACCCCCTCCGGCCCGGCCCCGGCCAGCAACTGGTCGAGCACCGACAGCGAGTCCCGCGCCGACCCGCCACCGGCCCGGATCACCAGCGAGAACGCCGGCCCGGCGACCGTGACGCCCTCGTCGGCGCAGATCCGCTCCAGCAGCCCGCGCAGGGTGCCCGGGGGAATCAGCCGGAACGGGTAGTGGTGGGTGCGCGAGCGGATGGTGGGCAGCACCTTGTCCGGCTCCGTGGTGGCGAAGATGAAGACCAGGTGCTCCGGCGGCTCCTCCACGATCTTCAGCAGGGCGTTGAACCCCTGCGTGGTGACCATGTGCGCCTCATCGACGATGAACACCCGGTAGCGCGACTCGGCCGGCGCGTAGAACGCCCGGTCGCGCAGCTCGCGGGCGTCGTCCACCCCGCCGTGCGAAGCGGCGTCCAGCTCGATGACGTCGATGTTGCCCGACCCTTCCGGGGCCAGCGCGATGCACGACGGGCAGGCGCCGCACGGGTCCGGCGTCGGCCCCAGCTCGCAGTTCAGCGAGCGGGCCAGGATGCGGGCGGAGGAGGTCTTGCCGCAGCCGCGCGGCCCGGAGAACAGGTAGGCGTGGTTGATCCGGCCGGCGGCCAGCGCGGTGCGCAAAGGTTCGGTCACGTGCTCCTGACCGACCACGTCGGCGAAGCTCGCCGGACGGTACTTGCGGTACAGAGCCAGCGACACGGTGTCGCAGGTTACCCGGGAGCCCCGACACCCCTGGTGCCGGCCGCGGCGCGGCAGCCGGTGCCCGACGGCCGAGGTGCCGGAACGGGCCGAGTCGGCGCGGGATCCGATGCCCGCGCCGACTCGTACGCCAGGCAGGTTCGGCGACGGCCTGAAACCACCGACGGCGGATTCTGCGTCAGGTACATCTCGGCGCGCACCCGGAGACGAAAGGGGACCCCGCGCACCCGACAGAGCCCGTTGACCCTTGCTGCCTTCCGGCCCTGGGGGAGTTCACAGGATGGACGCCGCGCGGGGTCCGCCGGCAAGTGTAGTGCCTCCGGCGAGCGCCGCGGACCCGGCCGGCGACCGGGACCGCCGCGCGGCAGCCCGGGCGGGCGGGTGCGGGAGCCGCCGGCGTCCGGTCTAGACTCCTCTGCGGAGGATTCGCCTAGTGGCCTATGGCGCACGCTTGGAAAGCGTGTTGGGTTAACGCCCTCAGGGGTTCGAATCCCCTATCCTCCGCCACCGCTGAGCAGCACAAACGCCGGACAACCCCGACCGAGGGTGTCCGGCGTTCCGGCGTGTGGTCTCAGTTTGGGTCTCATTCGCCGTTGGCGCGGGCCCAGGCGTGGACCTGGGCCGTGGACGGCAGCCCCCGCGATCGACACCGCGGCGACCTTGACCTGGCCAGCGAGGTACTCACCGCGCCGGGCGGAAGCTCATCAACGTCCCGGCGGAAACCGGGCCGTGATCTCGAAGACCTTCAGCAACAGCGCAACGCCCAGCCAGGTCGCGCCGGACTTTGTTGCCCACCGGCGGCCCTTGCCGCACCTCGGTCCCGCCTGCGCCAGTTGATCGCGCTCAGCCTCCACCCGGCGACGCGGGCCTGACCACGCGGACGTCCGGACGGACCTGAAGACACCGGTTGCCCGGGCGAACGCGCGGGTATGACCGGTGTGCAGCGACGACGGTTCGGGGGGCGCGGTGGCGGAGTATCTCGGTGCCCTCTCGATGCTCCTGGTGGCCCTGGCGGTCATTGCGGGTGTGTACGCGGCGCACCGCGTGGTCGCCATCGCCGCGGCGGCGGTGCCTGTGCTGCCGTTCCTGTCCGGCTGGCCGCCTCCGGAGCACGCGCTGTCCCGGTTCCATGCCCGGTGGTACTCGGCGACGCTGCTGTTTCTGGCGTTCGACGTCGAGATGTTGTTCATGTATCCGTGGGCCGTCGTCGTCGGCGAGGTGGGCGTGTCCGCGGTCGTCGAGATGTTCCTGTTCCTCGGGGTGCTGCTCGTCGCGGTGGTCTGGGCGTGGCGGGAGGGGGCGCTGCGGTGGGTCTGAGGCAACGGTTCGTCCGCGCCGCGGTGCGCCGGTCGCACGCGCTCGTCGTGGAGGTGCCCGGATGCTGGGCGGCCCGGGTGGCCGCCGAGCGTGCCCTCGCGCGGCGCGGCTGGAGCCTCGCCCTGTCCCCGGCGGACGCCGACGTGCTGGTGGTGTGCGGCCAGCCCGGCGCGCGGCTGGCCGAGGCGGTCGACCGGGTGTGGGACCAGCTGCCCGGGCCGCGGGCACGGGTCGCCGTGGTCGGCGCCGAGGCGGAGCCGGCGCTGGACCGCGCCGCCGCGGACCTGGCCGACGAGAGCGGGCAGCGCGCGGATGCCCGCGACCGCCGCCCCGTCGCCGAGGGGGGCGAGGACGAGGACGAGATGACCCCGGCGGGGATTCCGCTGGCCGGCGGCGCCGAGGACCGCGACGGCCTGGAGATGGACGTCCTGCACGTGCCGCTCGGGCCGGTGCTGCCGCACTGGCCGCCGGGCCTCGTGCTGCACTGCGTGCTGCACGGGGATGTCGTGGCCGAGGCCGAGGTCGAACTGCTCGAGGGCACCGTGCCGCCCTGCGCCTCGGCGCCGCCGGTGGTACTGGCCGCGGCGGCGGTCGACGGCGCGGCCGGGCTGCTCACCCTCGCCGGCTGGGGCGATGCGGCGGCCGCCGGGTACCGAGTCCGCGACCTCTTCCTCGACGGGAGCCGCGAGCGGGGCCTGCGCGAGCTCGACGCACTCCGCGGCCGCGTGCGTCGATCCCGGCTACTGCGTTGGGCGTTGAGCGGGCTCGGCGTCCTGGACGACGACGCGGTCCGGGCGCACGGCCTGCCCGCCGACGCGCGCGGCGACGTGCGCGACCGGCTGCTCGCGCTGCTCGATCGAGCCGCGACGGCGGAGCCGGGAGGCCCCGACTCGCGGGGGGCGGGGCAGGTCGTGCTCGCCGTTGTGCCGACGCTCGTGACCGGGCTCGAGCTTGCCGCGGTCCGGCTCGTCGTCGCGAGCCTGCACCCCGACACCGCCGCTGCCGTGCGGGAGAGACCCGCCCATGCCTGAGGTCGTCCCGGTCTCCCCGGCCTGGGCCGTGCTCGGCGCCGCGCTGCTCGGCGCGCTCACGGTCGCGGCCGCGAGCCTCGACGGGTACTTCACCGCCCGGCGGCAGGGCGCCGTCGTCGGGTACGGTGCCGCGGCCCCGTTCGGCGAGTTCGCTCGGCTGCTGCGCCAGCGCAGGCGGGTGACGCCGGCCGCGGACCTCCCGTTGTGGCGCATCGGTGGCGCTGGGCTCCTGGTGACGGCGCTGCTCATGGTCGTGGTGGTGCCGCTCGGGCCGTGGGTGCTGGTGGACATCCCCGTCGGGATCGTCTGGTTCAACGCGATGGACGTGTGCGTATGGGCGTTCGTCTGGCTCGCCGGGTGGGGGCCGAACGCGGTGCACGCGCTGGTCGGCGCCTACCGGTTCCTCGCCCAGGCGCTGGCCTACGAGCTGCCGCTGATGTTCGCGCTCACCGCCCCCGCCGTGGCCGCCGGCAGTCTTCGGGTCGCGGACGTCGCCGCGGCGCAGCAGGGCCTGTGGTTCGCGGTCTGGATGCCGGTGGCGTTCGGCGGATACTGCCTCGGCGTCGTCGCGTTCTCGGTGTGGGGCCCGTTCGCCCCGGCGGCCGGGTCCGACATCGCGGGCGGGGTGCTCACCGAGGCCTCGGGCGTGGACCGGCTGCTACTGCTCGCGGGCCGGTACGCGTTGCTCGCGGCCGGCGCGGTGTTCGCGGTGCCGCTGTTCCTCGGCGGCGGCGCCGGCCCGCTGCTGCCGGGCTGGCTGTGGGTGCCGATCAAGGCGCTGGTGCTGCTGGCGGTGCTGGTGGCGGTGCGTCGCCGGCTGCCCGCGGTGCGGCCGGACCGGTTCCTGGAGGTCGGCTGGCTCGTGCTGCTGCCGCTGGTGCTGCTGCAGCTCCTGGTCGTGTCCGTGGTCGTCGTGGTCCGGGGGTGAGACGTGGTCGGCGCGATCGTGTTCTGGGTGCTCGCCGCCGTGGCCGTGGCCGCGGGTATCGCGGTGTTCCGGGTCGACTCGATGGCGCGGGCGACGTACGCGCTCGCGGTGTCGTTCGTCGCTGTCGGGCTGGCGCTGCTGCTGGTCGACCTGGACTACGTCGGCGTCGTGGTCGTGCTGATGATGACGATGGAGATGGCGATCATGGCCGTCTACATGGTCATGTTCATGGGAATGAACCCGGCCCTGATGCCGATGGACATGGTGCACGGCAAGCGGCAGGCGCTGGTCGTCTCCGCCGCGACGTTCGTCCTGCTGGCCGGCGGCGCGCTGCTGGTCCGCTGGCCGGCGCGTCGCGGCGCTCCCGCACCGGACACCACCGCAGCCCTCGGTCACGCGATCATGGAATCGAAGATGCTGGTGATGATGACCGTCAGCCCGGTGATGGTCGCCACGATCGTCGCCGGCATCGTGATCGCCGCCCCGCGCGGGCGCTACGACCGGTTCGGCGACGACCTGCGCCGCCGCACCGCCGACGATCCCCAGCCCGGCGGGGTGGGGAGGTGACCCTCGAGGCCCTGCTGGTCGTCGCCGCGGCGCTGTTCAGCGTCGGGCTGTACGGCGCGCTGTCGCAGCAGGTCGTCGTCATGGTCATGATGGGCCTGGAGCTCATGATCAACGGGGTGATCCTCGCGGCGGGCGCCATGTGGTGGTTCCTCGCGCCGGACCCGTCCGGGCAGGTGCTGCTGCTGGTGATCGTCGCCGCGATGACGGTCGAGATGGCGATGGGGTTCGCGATCGCGACGCTGCTGCACCGCTCGCGGGGCACGGACATGACCGACATGGCCGAGGACCTCTCGCGATGACCGGCCAGATCGCGCTGTGGCTGCTCGTGACGCTGCCCGCCGTGGTCGGCGCGGCGCTGTGCCTGGCCGGACGACGCGTGGAGCGGGCGGCGGCGCCGGTCTCGTTGGCGGCCGCCGCGGCCGGTGTCGTGCTGGCCGCGGTCGTCGCGGCGACGCGTCCGGCCATGGCCGCGCCGTTCGTGGCGGGCACTCCGTTCGCGCTCGCCGTCGACGGGCTGTCCGCGCTGGTCGTCCCGACGGTCGCGGTGGTGACGCTGCTCGTCCTGCTGTTCGCGGCGGGCGACATCACCTCCGGACGGGCGCGCTTCCACGGGCTGATGCTGCTGTTCGCGGCCGCGGTGTCGGTGACGGTGACCGCGACGACGCTGCCCGCCCTGCTGCTGGCCTGGGAGCTCATGGGCGCCACCTCGTACGCGCTGATCGGGTTCCAGTGGCGCGAGGAGTTCCGGGTGTCGGCCGGGGCGACGGCGTTCCTCACCACCCGCGCCGCCGACCTCGGGCTCTACGCGGCGGCGGCGGCGGCGTTGGCGGGCGGCGGCGGGCTCGCGCTCGCCGCCCTGCCCGACGCCGGGGGCGGCTGGCTGCATCTCGCGGCCGCGGGTGTGCTGGTCGCCGCGCTGGGCAAGGCCGCGCAGCTGCCGTTCGCGTTCTGGCTGTCCCGGGCCATGGCGGGACCGAGCCCGGTGAGCGCGCTGCTGCACTCCGCGGCCATGGTCGCGATGGGCGGGTACCTGCTGCTGCGCACCGCTCCGCTGCTGCAGGCCAGCGGGTGGGCCGCGCCCACCGCCGCGTGGGTGGGCGCCGCGACCGCGCTACTGCTCGGCGCGGTGGCCCTCGCGCAGCGCGACCTCAAGCAACTGCTGGCCGCCTCTACCTCGGCCCAGCTCGGGTTCGTCGTGCTCGGCGCCGGGCTGTCCGCGGTCGCCGGTGGCGCGGCGCACCTGGTGGCGCACGCCGCGACGAAGGCGCTGTTGTTCCTCGTCGCGGGCGCGTGGCTCTCGGCGCTCGGGACGAAGCGGCTGCCCGCGCTCAGCGGCGCGGCGCGGCGCTGGCCCGTCGTCGGGGTGTGCGCCACCGTGGGTGCGCTCGCGCTGGCCGGGGTCGCGCCGCTGTCGCTGTGGGCGACCAAGGACCAGGTGCTGGCCGCGGCCCGGCACTCCTCGCCCGCCCTGTACGTGGTGGGCCTGGCCGCGGCCGCGCTGTCCGCGGCGTACGCCGGCAAGGTGCTGTTCCTCGTGTGGCGGCGAGCGCCGGCGGACGCCGAGCAGGCCTTCGACGACGAGGAACGCGGCACCCGCCGCGTGAACGCGCTGGAGCAGGCACCGCTGGTGGTCCTCGCGGCCGGCGCGGCGCTGCTCGGGGTGCTCGCCCTACCGCCTGTCGCCGGCGCCGTGCGGCGCGCGCTCGGCGACGCGTCGGCGCCGTCGGCCGGCCCGCTGGAGCTGGCCGGCACCGCCGTCCTCGCCCTGGTCGTGCTCGCGGCGGTGTGGCGGCTGCGGCTACCCGAGCCGCGGTGGGCGGCGGACTGGCTCGGCCTGGAGTGGGCCGCGCACGCCGTCATAGTGCGGCCGGCGCTGCGGCTGGCGCACGCGCTCGCGCGGTTCGACGACCGGGTGCTCGACCGGGGGGTCACCGCGGTCGCCCACGCGGGGCTGGCCGTCGCTCGGGCGACGGCGCGCACGGACGCCGGTGGCGTCGACGCCGCCGCCGAGACGCTGGCGCGAGGCGTGCGCCGGCTGGGGTCGCTCGCTCGGCGACCGCAGACCGGCCGGCTGCACGAGTACTACGTCCAGGCCGTCGCGGCGCTCGCGGTCGGCGTCGCTCTGCTACTCGTGGTGAGGTAGCGCGTGCTCAGCCTGATCGTCTTCCTGCCGCTGGCCGCCGCGGTGGTGCTGGCCGCGGCGCGCCGGCTGCCCGACGCCGCGGCCCGGTGGGCATGGCTCGCGGTGACCGCCGTCGACCTCGCACTCGTCGCGGTCGTCTGGGCCAGTTACGACACCCCGCCCGCGGGCGCGCTCGCCTTCGAGCAGCGGGTGCCGTGGATCCCCGGCGTGAGCTCGAGCTACCACGTCGGTGTCGACGGCCTGTCGCTGCCGCTGATCGCGCTGACCGCGCTCGTGTTCACCGCCTGCGCGGTCTACGCGCTGCACGAGCGGCAGCGGCCGCGCCAGCAGGCCGCGCTCTTCCTGTTCCTGCAGACGGCCTGCCTGGGCCTGTTCGCCGCCGCCGACCTCGTCCTGTTCTTCGTCTTCTTCGACCTGTCGATCGTGGCGATGTACTTCGTGATCGCCGGCTGGGGCCACGGTAACGCCACACGTTCGGCGCTGAAGTTCTTTCTGTACACCTTCCTCGGCTCGCTGTCGCTGCTGCTCGGCTTCATCGGCCTCTACGTCGCGGCGGAGCCGAACACGTTCGACATGGTCGCGCTCGCCGCGTCCCCGCCGCTGCTCAACAGCGGCGTCACCGGCGGACTGGTGCTCGCCGCCGTGCTCGTCGGGCTCGCGGTGAAGATCCCGACCGTGCCGTTCCACACCTGGCTGCCGCCCGCGCACACCGACGCGCCCGCGGTCGGCTCAGCGGTGCTCGCCGCGATCCTGCTGAAGATGGGCACCTACGGGCTCGTGCGGATCGCGATGCCGATGCTGCCCGGGGCGTGGCGCGCCTGGGCCTGGGTGATCGTCGTCGTCGGAGTCGTGTCCGTGCTCTACGGCGCGTTCGTCGCGCTCGCCCAGACCGACCTGAAGCGGATGATCGCCTACACCTCGGTGAACCACATGGGCTACGTGGTGCTCGGCGTCGGTGCGGCCGGGGTCGTCGCCGGCAATGACGCCGCGGTCCGCGCGGTCGCGGTGACCGGTGCGGTGACCCAGATGGTCGGGCACGGGCTCATCACCGGCGCGCTGTTCCTACTCACCGGCGTGCTGCAGGACCGGGCGGGCACCTACGACATGGCCGCCTACGGCGGGCTCGCCCGGCCCGCGCCGCGGCTGACCGCCCTGTTCGCGGTCGGGGCGTTCGCCTCGCTCGGGCTGCCCGGGTTCGTCGGGTTCATCGCCGAGTTCCAGGTCTTCGCCGGCAGCATCGCCGCCGTGCCCGCCGCCGCGCTCGCGCTGCCCGGCATCCTCATCACGGCGGCCCTGTTCCTGCGGGCCTTCCAGACGGTCTTCACCGGGGCGACGGGCGGGAGATCGACGGGCTTCGGTGACATGCGCGCCGCCGAGACCTGGTCGGTGGCGCCGCTGCTGGCGTTCGCGCTGTTCCTCGGGGTTGTCCCGCGCCCGCTGCTCGACGTCATCGAACCGGCGGCAGGCGTCGTCGCCCAGCTCGTCGGTCGGTAACGCATGGGCATGGACATGGGGACGGCGTCGCTGGCACTGCTGCCGGAGATCTGGCTGCTCGCCGGCGCCCTGCTCGCCCTGCTCCTGGGATCGTTCCTGCCCCGGACCCGGCAGTGGGTGGCCCGGCTGGTCGCCGTCGCCGCCCTGCTCGCCGCCGCGGTCAGCGCCGCGGTTGCGCTGTCCGGTGGCCCGATGACGGTGTTCTTCGACAGCTATGCCGTCGACGGCACCACCGGCGCCGCGCGCCTGGTCATCGCCGCCGCCACCGTGGGCGTCATCGGCCTCGGCGTCGACGAGCTCGCCGGGAGCAAGCAGGAGAGCGAGATCTACGCGCTGCTGCTGCTCTCCGCCACCGGGGCCACGGTCCTGGCCGGGGCGAGCGACCTGCTCGTCCTCGCCGTCGGCTTCCTGCTCACCAGCATCCCGCTCTACGCGATCGTCGGGCTCACCCGTACCGCGCAGGCAGCGGAAGCGGCGATGAAGACCTACCTGCTCGGGGCGCTCTCCGGGATCACCATGCTGCTCGGCATCACCGTGCTGTTCGGCGTCGCGGGCACCACCACCTACGTCGGCCTCGCCGAACGCCTCGGCACCGCACCGACGGCCGCGGTCGCCGTCGGCGTCGTCGCCGTGCTCGCCGGGCTGCTGTTCAAGGCCGGCGCCGTACCCCTGCACTTCTGGGTCCCCGATGCCGCCCAGGGCGCCGGAGCGACGGCCGCGGCGTTCCTCACCACCGTCCCGAAGATCGGCGCGCTGGTCGCGGCCTTCCGGCTCGTCGACGCCCTGCCCTGCACCCTCGACTGGACACTGCTCGTCGGCGTGCTCGCCGTGGCCAGCATGACGCTGGGCAACCTCGCCGCCTACCCGCAGACCGACCCGCAGCGTCTGCTCGGCTGGTCGACCGTCAGCCAGGTCGGCTACCTGCTGGTGCCGGTCGCCGTCGCCGGGCGCACCGACCTCGCGCTGCCCGCGCTGCTGCTCTACCTCGCGGCCTACGCCGTGACCAACCTCGCCGCGTTCGCCGTCGTGGCGACCTTCCCCGCCCGTCGTCGACTCGACGGCTACCGCGGGCTCGCCCGCTCCCGGCCGTGGCTCGGCGGGACGCTGCTGGTCAGCCTGCTCGGTCTGGTCGGCACCCCACCTAGCGCGATCTTCGTCGGCAAGCTCACCGTGACCGCCGCGGCGTGGGCGGGCGGGGCCGCGTGGCTGGCCGTCGCGGTCGTCGTCAACACCGTCGCCAGCCTCTTCTACTACCTGCGCTGGATCGGCCCCGCCTTCGGCGCGGTCGAGCCCAGCGCCCGCACCGCCACCGGCGCCTTCGCGCCCCGGCCATGGGCCGCCGGCGCCGCGGTCACCGCCGGCGTGGTCAGCGTCGGACTAGGCGTCGCTGCCGGCGCCGCGTGGACGCTGTTCGACACGACGCTGGTCCGGTGAGGCAACTCCGCCCAGCGGCCGAGGTCGGCGGCCGGCGACGAAGGGGGCCACGCTCGGTTGCTCGCCCCGGCGGCGGGGTACGCGGTGGGTATGACCGACAAACCCCGCCGCACCCGCGAGGACTACGAGCGCGGGCTGCCCGGCTACCACGACCCGACCGCCGGCATCGGCGGCTCCACCCCGGCACGCAGCGCGTTGACCCTGCGTGCCGTGCTCGCCGCGTTCGGCCTGACCGTCAGCGCAGGAGGTGCCGTGCTCGGGTTCTGGCTGGGCATGAGCTGGTTCGCGGTAGCGCTGCTGGTCGTGGCGGTGATAGCACTGGTCGACCTCGGTTGGGTGCTGTATCGCAAGAGTCGCGGGGAGCCCGGCTGAGCGGGTCAGCTGTGTTTCTGTCGGGCAACCGTCAGACCCCCTCGGCGGTTGATCCTCTGCCACCTTCGGCCCGCGCTCAGCCGCAGCAGACGTCGCCGCGCCGGGCATTGACGCCTTCCCGCACCGCCAGGCCGGCCAGGACCATCGCCGCCGCCGGGTCGGCCCACCACCAGCCCAGGGCGGCGTTCAGCACCAGGCCGGCGAGCACCGCGACCGACAGGTAGGTACACAGCAGCGTCTGGTGGGAGTCGGCCACCGCGCTGGCCGAGCCGAACTCCCGACCCGCCCGGCGCTGGGCCAGCGACAGCACCGGCATCACCACCACACTGCTCGCGACCAGTGCAAGCCCGACGATCGAGCGTTCGGCCTCAGCCCCGCCGATCAGTGCGCGCAGCGCCTCCACCGTGACGTACGCGGCCAGCGCGAAGAACGACCAGGAGATCACCCGCAACGCCGCCCGCTCCCGACGCGCCGGATCGCGGCCGGAGAACTGCCAGGCCACCGCCGTTGCCGAGGCCACCTCGATCAGCGAGTCCAGGCCGAACCCGATCAGCGCGACCGAGGACGCGATGGTGCCCGCGGCCAGGGCGACCGCGGCCTCGACCACGTTGTAGGCGATGGTCGCTGCGGTGAGCAGCCGGATCCGGCGGCGCAGCACCACCCGGCGCCGGGCATCGGTACCGGACCCGCTGGCCACGCCGGACCCGCCGGACCCGCCGGTCACGCCGGACCCGCCGGACCTGCTGGCCACGCCGGACCCGCTGGCCACGTCGGACCGGCCGGGCGCCGGCCCGGTACCGGCGGCACCGGGCACTGATGCCGGGCCGGTCACGGTCGGCCGCCGAACGCCGCCGCGCCGTAGGTCGGGCACAGCGCGACGGCCTCTCCGGTCTCGGCCAGCAACGACTCGGCGCTGCGCAGCAGGTCGATCAGCTCTGGGCGGGTCAGCGAGTAGTACGACTGCCGCCCGGCCGTGCGGTAGTCGACCAGGCGGCAGCCCCGCAGGCAGGCCAGGTGCTTGGACACGGTCGACTGGGCCAGGCCGAGCAGCCGGGTCAGATCGACCACCCGCGCCTCGCCCTCGGCCAGCCTGGTCAGGATCGCCAGCCGGGCCGGATCGCCGAGAGAGCGGAACAGCGCGACGGCGGCACTGAGGTCACCCGGACATTCAATCGCCACCAGGCGATGATAACTCCGAGCGACGATGGAAGCCAGGGCGGGAACGGGTTACCGTGAACCCATGGTCACCTCTCCGATCCCCCGGCCCACAGCCATCCCGGTGGCGTGTTCGCTCGGGGCGGGCGAGTACCGCCGGCGGGTCGAGGCGTGGCGGGCGCTGCTGCGCCATGCCGAGCGCAGCGAGAACGCCCGCATCTCGACGGACCCGGACCCGGACCCTCGCGCGGTGACGCTGCGGCTGCCCGCCGGCCGGGCGGCGGAACTGGCCGCGCTGGTGGTCGCCGAGCACGAGTGCTGCCCGTTCTTCACCTTCCGGATCACCCTCGCCGGCCAGGTCGTCGAGCTGCACGCCACTGCCCCGGAGTCGGCGGCGCCGCTGCTCGCCGAGCTGTTCGCCGGGGCGCCCTGGTGTTGATCGCCCGCTCGGCGCTGCTGTTCGCGGTGGCCGCGTTGTTCGAGATCGGTGGGGCGTGGCTGGTCTGGCAGGGGGTGCGCGAGCATCGGGGCTGGGCCTGGATCGGGGCCGGGGTGATCGCGCTCGGGCTCTACGGGTTCGTGGCCACGCTGCAGCCCGACGCCAACTTCGGGCGGATCCTCGCCGCGTACGGCGGGGTGTTCGTCGCCGGTTCGCTGGCCTGGGGGATGGTCGTCGACGGGTTCCGGCCGGACCGGTTCGACGTGGTCGGCGCGCTGGTCTGCCTGGCCGGGGTCGGCGTGATCATGTACGCCCGCCGCGCCGGTGCCGCCTGACGCCCGCCGCGCCGCCCGCCGCGGTCGGTCGAACCGGCCGGGTCAGACACCCCATGAGCTGGGGTGTCAAGCAGCGGCAGCGGGTTGATCTTGATTGTGGTGGGCCCATGCGGTGTGCTCGTCGTAGCGGGTTCGGGTCTTCAGGCAGCCATGCAGGATCCCGACCAGGCGGTTGCTCAGCTGACGCAGCGCGGCGTGATGGCCGGTGCCGCGGGCCCGGAGCTGGTCGTAGTAGGCCCGTGCCCCGGGTGAGGCGTTCAGCGCGCAGAACGCCTGTTGGTGCAGGGCGTCGGCGAGGCGCTGGTTGCGCACGAACCGGGCCAGCACCACGGTCTTGCGCCCCGAGGCGCGGGTGATCGGGGCGGAGCCGGCGTAGTTCTTGCGGGCCCGCGCCCCGGCGTAGCGGTCGGGGTCATCACCGAACTCGCCGAGCACCCGGGCGCCGAGGATCTCACCGAGGCCGGGTTGGCTCCGGTAGATCTCCGCGTCCGGGTGACGGCCAAAACACGCCTCGACCTGCCCCTGCAGGGCCGTGATCTGCGTGTTCATCGTGCTGATCACCGCAACGGCGGACGAAGCGATCACGGCATAGGCCGCGACCAGTTCGGGCGCCACGGTGAGCTGCGGGGCGCGCAGCACCGTCTGGATCCGCTCGGCCTTGGCCTCGACATCCCGGCGCCGGGCCCGCTTGAGAGCACCGCCGATCCGGGATCGGGACAGCCGCGCCGCCCGGGCCGGGTCCGGGGCCGCGCCGAGCAACTCCAGCGTGTCGGACGCGGTGAGATCGTCGAACGCGGCCAGCGCGGCGGGAAAGTACTCCCGCAACGCCGAGCGCAGCCGCAGCACATGCCGGTGCCGCTCCCAGATCAACGTCTGGTGCGCCCGCGCGACCAGCTTGACCCCCTCGACCGCGGGAGTGTCCCCGGCGATCGGGCGCAACTGATGGGCGTCGGTGCGGACCATGTCGGCCAGCGTGTGGGCGTCCCCGGCGTCGCTCTTCGCCCCCGAGGTGCCGTGCCGTTCGCGGTAGCGGGCGACCTGGCGCGGATTCACCGCGAACACCCGATACCCGGCCGCGACCAACGCTGCGACCCACGGGCCGCGATCGGTCTCGATCCCGATCAATACCTGCTCCGGGCCGGTGTCGGGGTCGGTGAACCCGGCGATCAACTCATGCAGCCGCGCGACCCCGACGATCCCCTCCGGGAGCCGGGCCTTGCCCAATCGTCGCCCGCTCTCGTCCTGCACCTCCACATCATGATGATCTTCCGCCCAGTCGTCACCGACGAACACCGTCACTCCTCACACCTCCTACCAGCCCGAACCGTCTTCCCGGGTCGATAGCGCGCGGGAGATCACCGCGGCCTAATGGACCAGTGCTCGCGCCGTCACACCCGACGGGCCCGTCACCCCATCAGCGGTCCACGACCTCCCGACCACCGGTGGGGGCACGGTCTGACCCTAGGACTCAACTGCATCCAGGCGTCCAGAGTGCTCACCCACCGGCGGCTACCGGCACCGAGCCTTCCGCATCCGGCCCGGCAGGTCCCATTAGGCGTACGAGGGCGGGTGCTCCCGGAACCACCCGGCGATGCCGGGCATGTGCGCCTCGAACGCACCGGGCGCCGAGAAGTTGAGCACCGTGGCGGGGACGTCGCCGCGGTTCTCGAAGTCGTGGGTGGCGCCGCCGGGCACCAGCACGAAGGTCCCCACCGGTGCGTCGATCCACTCGCCGTCGACCAGCAGCGACATGACGCCCTCGGTCACGAAGAACACGTCGTCCTCGCGGTGGCTGTGCGCCCCCGGGCCGGTGCGGTGCGGTTCGAGGCGCCACGTCGAGATCGAGTATGCGTCGGCCGTCTCGGTCCCGTCGGCCTTGAAGGTGGCACGGATACCCGGCATGTCGTAGCGACGACCGCCCCCGGACGGCAGCACGATCGGTCGGCGTTCGGTGCTCATGGTCGAGACGGTACGCCCGGCCGCGCCCGGTCGTCTTGGACGAATGGGAACGCACGCCCGGCTCGGCTGGGGTCGTCGTCGTGAACTCGACCTCTCCGACCGGGCCCCGGCTCGGCGAGGGTCTCGCACTGAACCGGATTCCTTGCTGACCTGGGCGCTGAGGGAGAGGGCCCGTCCGCTGACCCGGTCGAGTGGCACCGGCTGCGCGACGATGGGCTCCGGCCGCACGCCGAGCAGGTCCACCTCCGATCGGTGCGTTGGGCCGCCCGCAACGTCGCCCCCACACCCGCGGCGGCCAACGCGTTCCGGGCTGGCCATCCTGATCACCCGGCATGCCGGAGCTGATCCCGCCGATCATCTTGGTGGTGATCACCGGGCTGAGTCGCTGGAGGAGATCGACCCCGGCCCAGCGCTAGCCCGGACGCCACCGGTGCCGGGCGGCGCCAGTTGTTCTTCGCCGCCACCCGGCCGGCCGGGTGGCGGCACTGGTCGATCATCCTGGTGGTGTTCGCCACGGTGATGCGGTTCGAACTGCTGGCGATCTGCTGCGCTCCCGGTGCTGACCGAGGCCCCTATCCTCGCCGGTATGCCGAGTACGATCGAGGTCCTCGACGACCGGACACCGCTGTCGTTCACCTACGCCGATCTGATGCGCTACCACGGACCGCGGTTCCCCGGCGGGGTCGCGCACGCGTTCAAGGTGCTCGAACGGGGGCTGCCGCTGCTGGACGCCGAGGGCGTGCAGCGGCGCGAGATCACCGTGCGCACCGCCTTCCCCGGCCCCGGCGCCCGGGACGCCTTCGAGCTGGTGACCCGGGCGGTGACCGACGGCGGGCGGTACGTGGTGGACGACGGGCTCGGCCGGCCACAACGCGGGCGCACCCTCGAGCGCTACGTGTTCCGGCTCGGCCACCGCGACCGCTCGGTGACCGTGCAACTGCGCGAAGGCTTCGTGGTCGAGGAGTTCATCGCGCTGACCCGGGCGGGCACCCGCACGGACACCGAGGAACGCCGGCTGACCGTGCTCAAGCAGGAGATGGCCGACCGGCTGCTGGCCAGCCCGGCCACCGAGGTCTACGACGTCGACCCGGCAGCGTGAGTCCCAGCTCCGGCATCCGGTGCCAGATGTGGCGTCTGATTCGCTCGAGCGGGCGATGAGCGTCGCGATTTGTAGCGCTGCCGACGCACGGGAACAGCCCGGACTATGCCGATCGGCGCAACTCAGCAGCCGTTTGCCGGACTGCCGTCGGCCCCGGCGGGCCGTTCGGCGCGTGATCCGCAGCGTCACCCAATCGGGACCTTCGCGACCTTCACCGACTGCGCTGGGTGGCCTATGGTCCCCGCCATGAACCGAGATCACTCCCGACGTCTCAAGACCCTCAGCGCCATCGTCGCGACCGCTGCGACGATGGCCGTGCTGAGCGCGTGCGAGAGCGCGCCGCAGCCAAGCGCGCCCGCCGGTGCGCCCGCCGGTGCCACCGCCCCGGCGGCTCCGGTCCCGGCGGCCCCGGCCGCTCCGGCTGTCCCCGTCCCCGGCACCGCGGCGGCACCGACCACCCCGGCCCCCGGGAGCGGCGCGACCGGCGGAACCGGCGGCAGTGGTGGTACCGGCGGCAGCACCGACGGCAACAGCGACCCGAGGCGCGGCTACCCGGCGGACAACGGCAAGGGCTGACCCGGCCGGCCGAAACGCACCGGTGCCGGGCAGCCGTCCGCGGTCGCCCGGCACCGTCACGTCCGGGGCCGGGTACGTCCGGGTCGGGCCCGGCACGTCCGCGGTCGCCTGGCACCGTCACGTCCGGGGCCGGGCGGTGAGCGCGGTGCGGCCGGCCGCCGCCACCCCGCATCCGCCGAGCAGCGCCAACACCACCAGCAGGCCGGGCAACGCCGACGCCGGGCTGCCCAACCAGGCCAGCAACGCGCCACCCACGCCGATCATGGTCGCCGTGGTGAGCTGGTCGGACATCTGCGCGGCGGAGGTGTTGAACCCGGTCCGCGCCGGGTCGGAGTGCGCCAGCAGCAGGTAGGACACCGAGGAGAAGCCCAGCCCCATCCCGACGCCGGCCACTGCCCACGCCGGCAGCGACACCCACCCGGGCGCCCACCCCGGCGCCACCGCGAGCAGCCCGAGTACCCCGGCCCCGACCAGGACGAACCCGATTCGCAGCAACCGTGGCCGGGCCAGGTCGGGATGGCGGCCCTGCCACGCCGCGGCGGCCGACCAGCCGAGCGAGCCGACCACCAGCGGGCCCCCGGCGGCGGTGAGCGACCAGCCGTGCGTGCTGGTCAGGATCAGCGGCACGAACGAGTTCGCGGTGAAGAACACCCCGGCGAGCAGGCCGCGGCTGGCCACCACCGCCGGCACGCCGGCGCGGACCCGGAACACCCCGGCGGGCATCAGCCGGCGCATCGAGGGCACCAGCACGGCCAGCGCGCCGAGCAGCACCGCGCCGGCCACCCAGCCCGGATGCTGCCCGGCCCAGCTCAGCGCGGACACCCCGAGCCCGGCCCCGAGCGCGGCGAGCACCACGCCCCGGCTAGCGCCCCGGGGGCCACGCTCACCGGCCGGCGGCGGGCCCAGCCGCCGCACCGCCGGCACCAGCAGCCCGACCGCCAGCGCCACCGCCGGCACCAGGCCGAGGAACACCCAGTGCCAGCTCAGCCGCTCGGTGACCAGCCCGGCCGCCGGCGGGCCCACCAGCGACGGCAGCACCCAGGCCGACGACAGCAGCCCGAACACCGCCGGACGGGTCCGCCGCGGGTACACCACCGCGATCAGCACGTAGCAGGCCACAATCAGTGCACCGGCGCCGAGGCCCTGCAGCACCCGCCCCACCAGCAGTTGCGCCATCCCGCCGGCGGTGGCCGCGACCAGCAGCCCGGCGCCGAACACCAGCGGCGCGGTGAGCAGCGGCAGCCTCGGTCCGGCCAGGTCGCACCAGCGGCCACCGACCGCCGTGCCGAAAACCGCCGCCGCCATGAACGCCACGAACGGCCAGGCGTAGAGCGCCAGCGCGCCGAGGTCGGCCACCATCGCCGGCATCGCGGTGCCGACCCCCATCGCTTCGAATGCCACCATCATCACCGCGAGCATCAGCCCGATCGTGGTGGACCGTCGCCTCGGCCCGAACAGCTCCGCGCGCATACCGGGCGCCGGAGCGGACGACCCCGGTGCGCTGGTTTCCGAGTCGAGGTCAGCGGCGTCGAGTCCGGCGGCGTCGGCGGCGGCGTCGAGGTCAGCGGCGTCCGCGCCGGTGGGGGAACTCATGAACCCAGCGTGCAACCTCGACCCCGGTGGGGGTCAAGCCGGTTCCACCGGAGCCCACGTTGTCGGTCCGGCGACGGCCTGCCGGGTGTCTGCGGGTGGTGAGCGGTACACCATGGCTTTTCGATCATGAGGTGACAGCCACCACGTACCTCTCGACGCGCCTACGGCCGCCGTGAGTGCGGCGCGGCCGGCTACCGGCCGGTGAAGCGGGGTGGCCGCTTCTGCTTCCGGGCCAGCCGGCCCTCGTCGAGGTCCGCGCTGCTCCAACAGCCCTCGAACGCCTCGAGCAGCTCCTTGGCCACCGCCGCACCCGGCGTCACGTCGAGTTCGGGTTCGAAGACGGCGTTCAGCACCCGCTTGTTGTAGGCCACCGTGAGCGGCGCCAGATCGACCATCGACTCCGCCCAGGCCAGCGCGTCGTCCAACGAGCCGGCGCGGTCGGCCAGGCCCCGGGCCAGCGCGTCGTCCGCCGAGAGCGAGGAGCAGGCCAACAGCAGCTGGCGGGCCACCCCGTTGCCGACCAGCAGCGACAACCGGCGGATCGTCCACGGGTCCACTGCCAGCCCGTTGCGGGCCGTCGGGACGGCGAACGCCGCGCCCGGCTCGACCACCCGCAGGTCGGCGGCGATGGCCAGCTGGGTGCCGGCGCCGATGGCCGGGCCGTTGACCGCGGCGACCACCGGCACCGGAACGTCGACCACGGTGCGCAGCATGTCGTACAGCGCGTCCCGGAAATCCGGTCCGTAGACGGCATCCAGGTCGGCGCCGGAGCAGAAGCTGGACCCGGCGCCGGTCAGCACGATCGCTCGGGCACCCTCGGCGAGCGCGCCGCGCACCGCGTCCCGCAGCTGCCCGCACACGGCGGTGTCCAACGCGTTGCGTTTCTCCGGCCGGTTCAGGGTCACCAGCGCGACCCGGCCGCGCGACTTCACCTCGATCATCCGCACCCGTGCAGACTAGGCGCCGAGCCGCGGTGCGGCGGGCCGGCCGGGGGGCCAGGATGGGAGACGTTCCGTACCGGCCGGTCCGAGGAGGATCCCGTGAGTCGCGAAGACGTCGAGTTCCGGGCGCAGGGCGCCACCTTGCGCGGCTGGTTCTACCCCGGGGCGGACACCGCCGGGGGTGCCGCGCCCTGCGTGGTGCTGCAGCACGGGTTCGCCGCGGTCAAGGAGATGTGGCTGGACCGCTACGCCGAGGTGTTCGCCGCCGCCGGGTTGAGCTGTCTGGTGTACGACCACCCGGGGTTCGGCGCGAGCGACCCGGTGCCGGGCACCCCGCGCCAGGAGATCGACCCGTGGCAGCAGATCCGGTTCATCCAGCACGCGGTCACCTATGCGCAGGGCCGGCCGGACGTGGACGCCGAGCGGATCGGGTTGTGGGGCTCCAGCTACGCCGCCGCGCACGCCTACGTGACCGCCGCGATCGACCGCCGGGTCAGGTGCGTGGTCGGCCAGGTGCCGGCGATCTCCGGCTCCCGGCACTTCCGCGAGCTGGTGCGGATCGACAACTGGGCCGGGATGGACGCGATGTTCGCCGCCGAACGCCAGGCCCTGGCCCAGGGTGGCCAGCCCACGATGATTCCGGTGGTGGCCGAGGACCCGACGGCGATCGCCGCGCTGCCCACCCCTGACTCCTACCAGTGGTTCACGCACACTTCGGCCGAGCGCGCGCCGGCCTGGCGCAACGAGGTGACCCTGCTGACCATGGAGTACTTCCGGGGCTACGAACCGGGGCGCTACCTGCCGCTGATCTCGCCGACCCCGCTGTTGATGGTGCTGGCGCCCAACGACCGGCTGGCCGCCGGGGAGATCGCCTGCGCCGCCTACGAGACCGCCGCGCACCCGAAGAAGATCCAGATCGTGCCGGGCGGGCACTTCGACGCCTACACCGGCCCGGGCTTCGAGCTCAGCTCCGGCTCGGCGCGCGACTGGTTCGTCGAGCACCTGCTGGCCAAGTCGTGAGCGAGTCGGCGAGCTCACCATCGGACACAGCAGTCAGGCGAGCGCCGCGGACGAGCGGCTGGGGGACCGCAGCCGCCGAAGCCGGCGGGGTGGGGAAGCACAGCGAGGAGGGTAGGTGAGTCCGAAGGGGTTCCTGCTCGACGACCGGCTGCACGCCTACCTGCTGGCCCACTCCCCGCCGCTGGACGAGGTGGCCCGCGACCTGATCGCCGAGACGGCCGCGCTCGGTGGCGTGGCCGGCATGCAGATCGCCCCGGAGCAGGGGTCGTTCATGGCGCTGCTGGCCGCCGCGATCGGTGCCCGGGAGATCGTCGAGGTGGGCACCTTCACCGGCTACTCCGCGCTGTGCCTGGCCCGGGCGTTGCCGGCGGACGGGCGGCTGCTCTGCCTGGACTTACACGAGGAGTGGACCTCGATCGGCCGGCGGGCCTGGCGGGCGGCCGGGGTGGCCGACCGGATCGAGCTGAAGCTCGGCCCGGCGCTGGACACGCTGCGTGCGCTTCCGCAGGTCGAACGGTTCGACCTGGCCTTCATCGACGCCGACAAGCCGGCCTACTCCGACTACTACGCCGAGCTGCTGCCTCGGATGCGGCCGGGCGGGCTGATCCTGGTGGACAACGTGCTGTGGTCCGGCGCGGTGGTCGACCCGGCGCGCGACGATCCCGACACGGTGGCGATCCGGGCATTCAACGACCTGGTGGCCGCCGACGGGCGCGTCGAGTCGACCATCCTCACCGTCGCCGACGGGTTGACGGTGATCCGCAAACGGTGACCGACGCCGACGCCAAGTGCGCGACTCGCCGGCGGCGGGTTCGGTCAGCGGGACTGGAGGGCGTCCAGGGCCACGGCCATCGAGGCGGCCACCCGGAAGTCGATGCGGGGATCCGGCACGGTGACCGTGTAGCGGTCGCGGATCGCCTTGCGCCGCTCGCTGGTCAGCACCGGCTGCCCGGTGGCGTCGTCGACGAAGTCGAAGTGGAACACGAACGGCACCCAGAGGTCGCCGATGAACGGGATCAAGGTCCAGACCCTGCGCAGCACCGCGACCCACAACCGGCGCTCCCGCCCGGTCGCCCGCATCCCGTCCGGGGTGGCCAGGTGCCAGGTCGACCGCAGCAGGCTCGCGCCGAAGTCCTTGCGGAACCAGCCCAGCTGCATCCCGCCGGCGTCGGTGACGTCGTGCTCGGCGCGCACGTCCAGCCGCTGACGGGCCTTGAACGAGAACACCGGCTGGGTCTTCGCCTCGTCCGCCCAGAAGTTGATCTCTTCCTTGAGCTTGAGCCGCTTCTGCTCGGCGAAGGCCAGCAGCGGGCCCTCGCCGCCGTCCGGGTTCGCCGCGTACACCTGGTACCGGTTCACCATCAAGGTGATCTTCTGCCGGACGTGGAAGCGCTCGACGTACATCGCCGCAGTCATGATCGCGAGTGTGCCAGGCCGGACGAGTTCGGGGCGCGCCCGATCCGGTCGCCGCAACGTCCGCGCCCAGCCCGCGCGCGCCCAGCCCGCCTGCGCCCGGATCGAGTCGCCCAGCCCGCGCCGCCCGGCCCGCTTCCCGCCCGGATCGAGTTGTACAGCAGGCAGGTTGGACCCAGGGTGGAACCTGCCTGACGTAGAACTCGGCGGCCGCATCGGCGAATCAGGATGGGGCTAGATCGAAGTATCGACCGACACTGCCGGACCGACGGTATGCGTGCGTCACCTTTCGCTCCCGGCCGGCGCGAACCAGGGTGTCACCAGCGGCGAACACGTTAGTATCGGTGTTCGGTGCGGTGCTGGCCCGCCTCGGCGGCGGGCGGTTGGCTCCGCCGGCGATCGGGGAAGGAACCGGGTGGCGTACAGCCTCGGAGTGGATCTCGGTACCACCTTCGTCGCGGCCGCGTTGGCGGTCGACGACCGGGTCGAGATGTTCACCCTCGGCGACCGGTCCGAGGTCACCCCGTCGGCGGTGTTCCTGCGCGAGGACGGCACGCTGGTCACCGGCGAGGCGGCGGCCAGCCTGCGCACGGTGAACTCCCCCGACCGGGTGGCCCGCGAGTTCAAGCGCCGCCTCGGCGACCCCACCCCCGTGGTGCTCGGTGGGCGGCCGTTCACCGCCACCGAACTGCTCGCCGCGCTGTTGCGTGACGTGCTGGACAAGGTGGTCGACAGTGAGGGCGGCCCGCCGTCGAACGTGGTGCTCAGCCACCCGGCCAACTGGGGCCCGTTCCGGCGCGCGCTGTTCGAGGAGGTCGTGCGGCTGGGCGGGTTGGCCAGCGCGGTCACCGTCACCGAGCCGGAGGCGGCGGCCACCCGGTACGCCGCGTCCCGCAAGCTCGGCGAAGGCAAGCTGGTCGCGGTGTACGACCTGGGCGGCGGCACCTTCGACGCCACCGTGCTACGCACCACCGCCGCCGGGATGGAGATCGTCGGCACGCCCGAGGGGGTCGAGCGGCTCGGTGGCATCGACTTCGACGAGGCGATCCTGCGCTACGTCGACTACACCAGCGAGAGCGCGCTGACCGACCTCGACCTGCGCGACCCACCGACCGTCGCGGCGCTGGCCCGACTACGCCAGGACTGCATCCTGGCCAAGGAGACCCTGTCGGCGGACACCGAGACGGTACTGCCAGTGTTCCTGCCGAACCGGCATTTCGAGGTGACCCTGACCCGGCCGATGTTCGAGGACCTGATCCGCGCCCAGGTGGAGTCCACCATCGGCGCGCTGGCCCGGACACTGGACTCCGCGCGGGTCAGCCCGGCGGAGCTCGATGCGGTGCTGCTGATCGGCGGGTCGTCCCGGATTCCGCTGGTGACCGAGATGGTGTCCGCGCAGATCGGCCGGCCGATCGCGGTGGACACCCACCCCAAGTACGCCGTCGCGCTCGGTGCGGCCACCCTGGCCGGTCGGGCTCCGGCCGTCCCGGGCGGGACGCTGGCCGGCGAACGTCCCGGCTGCGCCAACACCACCGGCACGGCCGGACTCGCGGCGGTCGGCACCGCAGGTCTACCGGTACCGGTCGGCACGGGATGGTCGGCGAGCGGTTCCGACGCCCCGACCTACCTGCCGCCCGCACCGCCGCCGCCCTACCAGTCGCCGAACCGGTCGCCGCTGCCTCCGGCCCCGCCGCAGCCGTCACCGCCGCAGCCGGGGCCGCCACCGGCCCAGCCGTCCGCCGAGCTACCGACGGCGGCCCAGCGCGGGACGTCCTGGCGGGAGCAGTCCACCGCCATCCCACCACCGGCCCCATCGACATCCGGGCCGCCGACGCCTCCGCACTCCGCATCGCCACCCACCCAGCACCCACCGGCGAGCGGCGCCCAGCCGACCCAGTACGTCCCCGCGCCGCCGGACAAGTACGGATCCTGGCCACAAGCTCAGCAGGGTCAGCGGCAGAGCCAGCAGGGTCAGCCGCCGGGCGGCGGGCAACCCGAGCAACCGGCATACGCCGGGTACCAGAACCCCTACCAGCAGCGACCCGATCACTGGGGCCAGCCGCCACAGTCGCCGCGGCCGGGCGGCGCGGTCAAGCAGCGGATCCTGCTGGCCACCATCGTGGTCGCGCTGCTGGTGGCCGCCGGGGCCACCGCATGGGTGTTGCTCTCACCCGCCGGCACGCCGACCGCGGCGCCAGGCACCTCGGCACCCCCTGCCGCCAGCACGCCCAGGCTGGTGCTCACCACCGACCAGGTCAGGTTCGGCGACTCCTACTATCTGACCGCAACCGGTTTCACTCCCGGCGAAGACGTCCGGTTGAGCTGGACCGGGCCGACCAGCGGGATCATGGACGCCGTGCCGGCGGACGCGAACGGAGTCCGCAACCACGGCCCGGTGATCGAGCGGGATCCACCCGGCCAGTACGTGATCATCGCGACCGGGATGAGTTCGGGCCGGACGGCCGAGGCCCGGCTCCAGGTACTGGCCGCCGACGAAGGCAACTGAGCGGCGCCCGAGCACACCGACGAGCGGCAATACACCGCGTTCGGGGACCAGGACGACCGCCATCGCACAGGTACGATCGTCGCAGTCGATCACTGGCCCTACCCGCGCCCTACCCGCGCGCCGAGCCCGAGACCGCCGAGCACCACATCAGAGGGGGAACGCCCATGCTGAGCGTGTTCAACAGGCCGCCGGCCACAGACGCCCGCGAGGTCACCCAGTTGCTCGCCGACGACGCCTTCCGCGACCAGGTACACGAGCTGGCCGGCAGGCACGGACTGTCCGGCGAGCAGGCGATGACCGAGGCCGGCGGCTATCTGCGGGAGATCGCCGCGCACCACCAGCCGAAGCTGACCAGCGCCTGGCTGCGCTTCGGCGACTGGCTGTACCGGGGCTACGACATCCTGGTCGACGAGGACGGGCTGGAGCGGCTGCGACTGCTGGACCGCAAGCACACCCTGGTCTTCCTCATCTCGCACCGCTCATACCTGGACGAGTTCATCATCCAGTCCGCGCTGCCGGCCGGCGGGATCTCCCCGATGTTCGCCATCGCCGGGGCGAACCTGGACTTCTTCCCGCTGGGCACGGTAGCCCGGCGTACCGGGGTGGTGCACGTGCGGCGCTCCACCGGCGACATGCCGCTCTACCGGCTGGCCCTGCGCTCCTACATGGCCCAACTGGTGGCCAACAAGGCCAACCTCGGCTGGTCGATCGAGGGCGGTCGCACCCGCACCGGCAAGATGCGCCCGCCGCGCTACGGGCTCCTGCGCTACGTCACCGACGCCGTGGAGGCGCACCCGGACACCCAGCCGCTGCTGGTTCCGGTGTCGTTCATGTACGACCAGCTGCCGGTGCACGAGATCGGCAAGATGGCGTCCGAGGCGCGCGGGCAGGGCAAGGAGTCCGAGGACGTCCGGTGGCTGGTCAACTATGCCCGCGGCCTGGCCGACCGGATGGGCCGGGTGTACCTGGACTTCGGCACCCCGCTGCCGCTGCGCGAGCGGCTGGACGAGCTGAGCGCGGACGGGGTCACCACCAACCGGGTGGAGCGGGTCGCGCTGGACGTCTGCCACCGGATCAACAACGCCACCCCGGTGACCCCGACCGCCGCCGCGTGCATCGCGCTGCTTGCCGCGGACCGGGCGCTCACCCTGGACGAGGTGCTGGACACGGTGCGCCCGCTGGCCGCCTACATCGGGGGCCGGGGCTGGCCGGTGGCCGGCGGGGCCACCCTCACCGACCGCTCGACGCTGCGCTGGGCGCTGCGCGAGCTGGTCCGCTCCGGCGTGCTCATCTCCTACTCCGGTGGCTCGGAGACGGTGTGGAGCATCGGTGAGGACCAGCATCTGGTCGCGGCGGTGTACCGCAACAGCGCGGTGCACGTGCTGCTGATGCGGGCGATCGTGGAGCTGTCGGTGCTCGCGGTGGCCGAGTCGGACGAGCACGGGGCCGTTGAGCGGGAACAGGTCTCCGTGCTGGCGGCGGCCCAGCGGCTGCGGGAGCTGTTGAAGTTCGACTTCTTCTTCGCCCAGGGCGACCGGTTTGCCGAGGAGGTGGCCGCCGAGCTGGCGGTGCTGGCCCGCCCGGACACCGCGACCGGGCTGGCGGTAAGTCCCCAGCAGGCGCGGGCGTGGCTGGACAACGCCATCCCGCTGGTGTCGCACCTCGCGCTGCGACCGTTCCTGGACGCCTACCGGGTGGTCGCCGAGCGGTTGGCCGCCCGCGACCCCGACGAGGAGATCGACGAGCGGGTGTTGGTCGCCGAGTGCATCCGGGTGGGCGAGCAGTGGGCATTGCAACGGACGCTGGCCAGCGAGGAGTCGGTGTCCGGGGAGATGTTCGGCACGGCGCTGAAGCTGGCCCGCCACCGGGGCCTGCTGGAGGCGGGGGCGGCGGATCTGGACAAGCGCCGCCGCGAGTTCGCCGACGAGCTCGCCGAGCTGACCCAGGCGGTCGGCCGGATCGCCGAGCGCGACCGGATCGCCAAGGAGACCGGCTTTCCCAAGCTCCAGATGGACGGCTGAGTGTCCGTGCCCGTCACCCGCCTGTTGGTGGCCAACCGGGGCGAGGTGGCCACCCGCGTGCTGCACGGCGCCGCCACACTCGGCATCCCGGCCGTGCTGGCGCACGCGCACGACGACCCCCCGCCGAGCTGGGCCGACCGGGCCGAGCGGCTGCCCGGCACCGGGCCGGCCGCCTACCTCGACCAGGACGCGCTGATCGCGGCCGGCGTGCGCACCGGCTGCGACGCGGTGCACCCGGGCTGGGGGTTCCTCGCCGAGCGCGCCTCGTTCGCCGCCCGCTGCGCGGACGCCGGGCTGACCTTCGTCGGGCCGTCGCCGACGGCGCTGGAGCTGTTCGGGGACAAGGCGGCCGCCCGCGAGCTGGCCGGCAAGCTCGACATCGCGGTGCTGCCCGGCACCCGGGCGCTGACCGGTGAGGACCCCGACGCCGAGCTTGCCGAAGCCGCCGAGTTCCTCCGACGGCACAGCTCTGTTCTGGTCAAGGCGGTGGCCGGCGGTGGCGGGCGGGGGATCCGGGTGGTTGAGCGTCCGGAGGAGCTGGCCGACGCGCTGGAGCGTTGCCGGTCGGAGGCGCGGCACGGGTTCGGCGCCGGCGCGGTGTACCTGGAACGGCGGCTGCCCGGCGCCCGGCACGTCGAGGTACAGCTGGTGGGCGACCACACCGGCGCGGTGGTGGCCGTCGGCGACCGGGACTGCAGCCTGCAGCGGCGGCGGCAGAAGCTGATCGAGATCGCGCCCGCCCCGGGGCTACCGGATGAGCTGCGGGCGACGTTGTGGGCGGCGGCCGAGGCGCTGGGCGGCGCGGTCGACCGGCTCGGGGTGGCCACCGCGGAATTCCTGGTCGCCGACGGGGAATACGTGTTCCTCGAGGTGAACGCCCGGTTGCAGGTGGAGCACACGGTCACCGAGCAGGTCACCGGGCTGGACCTGGTGGCGACGCAGCTGCGGCTGGCCGCCGGCGCCACCCTGGACGAGGTGGGCTGCCCGGTTGCCCGCGGTGCGGCCCCCGGACCGGCGCGGGTGGCGGTGCAGGCGCGGCTGAACGCCGAGCGCATCACCGCGGACGGCGAGGTACACCCGGGCGGCGGTGAGCTCACCCGGTTCGTCCCGCCCGGCGGGCCGGGCGTGCGGGTCGACACGCACTGCTTTCCCGGATTTGTGGTCGACCCGCGCTACGACCCGCTGCTGGCCAAGGTCATCGCCACCGCCCCGGACCTGGCCGCCGCCACCGCGCTGGCCGAGCGGGCGCTCGGGCGGTTCGACGTCGCGGGCACCCCGACCAACCGTGCACTGCTGCGCTCCGCGCTCGTGAGTGCGGAGTACGGCCATAGCGGTACTCCGCACTCACGACGCCTGACCACGGACTTCGTCGACACCCACCTGCAAGACCTGCTCGGGGAGGTCCCCGAGGACGTGCCGGCGGCCGGTACCGAGGACCACCGGGTGGTCACCGCGCCCCGAGCCGCGGTGGTGGTGGAGGTGGCCGCGGCCGCCGGCCAGCGGGTCGCGGCGGGTCGGCCGCTGGTGGTGCTCGAGGCGATGAAGATGGAGTACGTGCTGCCCGCGCCGACGTCGCTGCTGGTCCGGGAGGTGCTGGTCGACCCGGGGACGGCGGTGGCCGAGGGCGCCCCGCTGCTGGCCGTCGAGCCCGCCGACCCGGACGATGCCGCCGCGGCGGACGGCGCCGAACACCGGGGCCCCGACCTGGACACCATCCGTGACGACCTCGCCGAGGTGCTGGCCCGCCAGCGGGGCACCCGGGACGAGGGCCGCCCGGACGCGGTCCGCGCCCGGCGCGCCCTGGGCCGGCGGACCGCCCGGGAGAACGTGGCCGACCTGTGCGACCCGGGCACGTTCGTCGAGTACGGGGCGCTCACCGTGGCCGCCCAGCGCCGCCGCCGCGAGCTGGCCGAGCTCATTGCGCGCACCCCCGGGGACGGCATGGTCGCCGGCACCGGACGGATCGACGGCCTGCGGGCGGCCGTGCTCTCCTACGACTACACCGTGCTGGCCGGCACCCAGGGCGTGCAGAACCACCGCAAGACCGACCGGCTGCTGGAGCTGGCCCGCCGCGAGGAGATCCCGGTGGTGATCTTCGCCGAGGGTGGCGGCGGCCGGCCCGGCGACACCGACCAGCCTGGGTTCACCGGGCTGGACGTGCCGACCTTCCGCACCGCCGCCGAGCTGGCCGGCCGGGTGCCCACGGTCGGCGTGGTCAGCGGATACTGCTTCGCCGGCAACGCCGCGCTGGCCGCCGTGTGCGACGTGCTGATCGGCACCGAGGAGGCCAGTCTGGGCATGGGTGGGCCGGCGATGATCTCCGGCGGTGGACTGGGCGAGGTGGCACCCGGGGACGTGGGCCCGATGCCGGTGCACGCCCGCAACGGGGTGATCGACCTGCTGGTGACCGACGACGCCGCGGCGGTGGCCGCGACCCGGCGGTATCTCTCCTACGTCGGCGGCCGGCCGGTCGCCTGGGGCTGCGACGACCAGCGGAAGCTGCGGTTCAGCGTGCCGGAGAACCGGGTGCGGGCCTACCCCGTGCGCCCGCTGCTGACCACCCTGTTCGACACCGGGAGCCTGCTGGAGCTGCGCGCCGGCTACGGCGTCGGGATGATCACCGCGTTCGCCCGGCTGAACGGGCGCCCGGTCGGGGTGTACGCGAACAACCCCGATCACCTCGGCGGCGCGATCGACGCCGACGCGGCCGACAAGACCGCCCGCTTCCTGGGCATCTGCGACGCCTACCGGCTGCCGGTGGTCGCGGTGTGCGACACCCCCGGTTTCATGGTCGGCCCGGACGCCGAGCGGGTCGGCCTGGTGCGCCGGGCCGGCGCGATGTTCACCGCCGGCGCGCACCTGCGCGCACCGCTGGCGCTGCTGGTGACCCGCAAGGGTTACGGGCTGGCCGCGATGGCGATGGCCGGTGGCGCGCTGCGCTCGACCGCGGTGTCGGTGTGCTGGCCGACCGGGGAGTTCGGCGGGATGAACCTGGAGGGCGCGACCCGGCTGCGCTACCGCCGCGAGCTGGCCCAGATCGAGGACGCGGCGCAGCGGCAGGCCCGATTCGACGAGCTGGTCGCCCGGCAGTACGAGCACGGCAAGGCGCTGAGCACCGCGACGGCGTTCGACATCGACGACGTGATCGACCCGGCGACCACCCGCGACGTGTTGGCCGGCGCGCTCGGCCTGGACTGAGCGGGCCGACCGCTCCGGCCGGCCGCTCCAGTTCCGCGATCTCACCGACGAGGCCTACGCACTGGTCGGTAGCAGGCGTACCACGGACCCGGGCCGGACTTGGGCCAACCCGGCCAGCCATTCCTGCTCGACCAGGCCGACCACCGGGTATCCGCCGGTGGTCGGCCCGTCCGCGAGGAAGACCACCGGCTGCCCGCCGGGCGGCACCTGCACCGCGCCGGGGCACACCGGTTCGCTGGGCAGTTCGTGGTCGGCGCGGTCGGGGTGCCGGCGCAGGGCACCGCCGCGCAGCCGCAGGCCGATCCGGTTGCTGGCGGGGTCGACCGTCCACCGGGTGCGGCGCAGCGCCTCCGCCGGCCGGTCCAGCCAGGCGTCGCGTGGGCCGAGCACGATCGGCACGGTGATCGTGTCCGCCGGCACCGAGACGGGCACCGGACCGGCGTCGGCCGGCTGGTCGGGGGCCGGCCCGACGGGCAGCCGGTCGCCCGCGCGCAGCGGCGCCGGGCCGAGGCCGGAGAGCAGGTCGGACGAGCGGCTGCCCAGCACCGGGGTCACGTCCACCCCGCCGGCCACGGCGACGTAGTTGCGCAGGCCCCCGCCCGGGGCCGACACCACGAGCCGTTCACCGGCGCGCAGGTGAACCGTCCGGTGCGACCCCACCGCGTGGCCACCTCCGTCCGTCCGGGCACCGCCGACGCGGTGCAGGGTGACCGCTGTCGGGGCTCCGGTGACGGCCAACGTGCAGCCGGCCTCCGCCCGCAGCTCCAGGCCTCCGAGCAGCACCTCCAGCCCGGCCCGGTCCTCGGGGTTGCCGACCAGGCGGTTGGCCAACCGCAGCGCGGGTGCGTCCAGGGCTCCCGAGCGGGGCACCCCGAGGTGGCTCAGCCCGGGCCGCCCGAGGTCGGTGACCAGGGTCAACGGGCCGGTGCGCAGCACGGTCAGCGCCGGCCGGTGCTCGGCCGTACCGGGCTCGGCCGTACTGGGCTCGGCCGTACTGTGCTCGGCCGTACTGTGCTCGGCCGTACTGGGCTCGGACTTACCGGCATCAGGGCATCCGGTGGCGGATGCCGCGGCGACCGCGGCGCGTCCGGGAGTGGACGGCACGGCGACCTCGACGCGCTCGCTCCGGCTCACCGGCTCGAAACGGACCCGGGTGCCGGGGGCCAGCCGGGCCGGGGGATCGGCGTCGGGGTCGAACAGCACCTCCTCGGTCCGGCCGAGCAGCCGCCACCCGCCGGGTGAGGCGCGCGGGTACACCCCGGTGTAGTCGCCGGCGATCCCGATCGACCCGGCCGGCACCGACGGGCGCGGCTCGGGCAGGCGGGGCTGGCGCAGCGGCTCGGGCAGCCCGACGAGGTAGCCGAACCCGGGCGCGAACCCGCAGAACGCGACCGTGTACCCGGCGCCGCTGTGCAGCCCGATCACCTCGTCGACGCTCAGCCCGGCGGTCCGCGCGACCAGCTCCAGGTCGGCGCCGTCGTAGCGCACCCGCAGGGTCACCAGCGGTGGTTCGGGTCCGGCGTCGGGTGCGCGGTGGCCGGACCCGGCCGGTCCGCCGTCGCACTGCGCCGCGGTGGCCGGGCGCAGCAGCGCGCGCAGGTGCTCGACCGGGGGCGGCGCGCCCTCGGTCCGCAGCAGCACGGTGCGCGCGGCCGGCACCAGCTCGGCGAGCCCGGTCAGCCGGCCGTCGTCGCCCGCATCGCGCAGCGCCCGGTAGGCCGCGGTGACCGGCGCGCCACCGTCGAACTCCAGCAACACACCGTGCCGGCCGTACCGCAGCACCCGCACGGCGCGGCTACCCCGCGATGCGCCGCAGCTGCGCCGAGATGTGCGGCTGCAACGGCTCGCCGACCATCGCCCGTTCGTCCACGTAGGCCAGGTCCTTGGCGCGATCGGAGTTCTCGGCGGCTGCGTCCGACTCGATCAGCCCGTACAGCCGGTGACCGGAGGTGACCTCCTTGGCCGACGCGGTGAGCCCGACCGCCTGGGTGGCCAGCTCCCACGACGTCAGCCCGCGCGGCTGGCCGAGGTACACCTCGGCGATCCCGGTGGCGTGCACCAGCAGCGCCTCGATGGTGCCGTCCTCCTGCGGGCGCCACCAGCCGACCTCGCGGGCGGCCGGCCGCACGACCGCGCCGCCCGGTCCGTCCAGCAACCACGCCTGCGCGGAGTAGGACAGGAACGGTCGGCCGTCGTGCGCGAACACGATCTGCTGGCCGAAGTGGAACGGACCGTCGATCGTCGGGTACACGATCTGCCCCTCGCCGCGCCACACCCCGACCAGCGGCAGCAGCGGCGCGCACAGCGGGTGCAGGTCGGGGCCCTCGCGCAGGTTGGCCGTGTCGACCGGGATCGGCAGCTCGGGCAGCCCGGCCAGCGGGGCGATGTTCAGCCTGGCCGACGGGCCGGGTTCGGGCAGCGTGCTCATAGTCCAGCGGAGCGTAGTCGAGTCGGACGCCGCATGGGCGCCCACTGGTAGGAGGGTTCGGCCCGCCGTCACCGCAGTGCCCGCGCCGCCCGGGTCGTTACGTTCGCGGGCGCACCCGGATTCGGGCGCCGCGGTGCGGAACCAGGGTGACGTGCTTGACCCGCTGCTTCTCCCCGCGTGCTGCGGTGGTCTCCGGGCGCACCCGGCGCAACACCTCGCGCAGCACCACCCGCATCTCCACCTGGGCGAACGTCGCGCCGAGGCAGCGCCGGCCACCGCCGCCGAACGGCAGCCAGGTGGACGGGCTCAACGGTGGGAGGCCGCGCGGCGAACCGTCCGGCGTCACCGGGCCGAGCATCCGCTCGGGATCGAAGCGCTCGGGGTCGGGGTAGACGTCCGGATCCGCGTGCACCAGCCCGATGCCCGGGGCGACCGTCACCCCGGCCGGCAGCCGCCAGCCGCCGACCTCCAGCGGGGCGTGCAGCACCCGCCCGACGTCGAACACCACCGGGCGCACCCGCAGGATCTCCTTGGCCACCGCGTCGAGGTACTCGTCGCCGGCCGGATCGCCGGCCGCGCTCGCGTCGGCGGCGGCGATCGCCCGGTTCAGCTCCGCCGGGTGGCGGGTCAGCCGTTCCAGTGCCCAGGACAGCCCGGTGGCGGTGGTCTCGTGCCCGGCGAACAGCAGCGTCATCAGCTGGTCGCGCAGCTCGACATCGCTCATGTGCCGACCACCTTCGGCTGTGTCGTCTCCAGCTGCGCGGACCAGCATGGCCAGCACGTCGGTGCGCTCGGCGAGGTCCGGGTCGGCCCGGCGGTCGGCGATCTCGGCGTAGATCAGCGCGTCGGCGGCGGCGATCCGCCGCTTGACGTACCGCCACGGCCGCTTCTCCAGCAGCTTAGGGTTGATCATGGCGAGCATGGCCATGGTGCCCATGTTGACCACCGGGGGCAGCGCCGCGCGCAGTGCCGTCAGTCGCTCGGGGTCGCGGGTGCCGATCACCGTGCGCAGGATGACCTCGAGGGTGATCTGGGCCATCCGCGGCGCCACCGGGAACGTCCGACCGAGCGGCCACCCGGCCACGTTGGCGGCGGTGATCTCGGCCATCTCGCCGGCCTGCCGGCGTACCGCGTCGCGGTGGAACGGCGGCAGCATCAGCCGCCGCCGGTCGCGGTGGGTGGCACCGTCGACCACCAGCACCGAGGTGTCACCGAGCACGCCACTCAGGAACGCGGCATTCAGCTCGCCGGCCCGCAACACCTCCGGGTCGCCGCTGAACACCGTCCTGACGTCCGCCGGGTCGACCAGGTAGACGAATTTCCCGGTGAGTGTGGTGTCGACGGTGAAGATGGGGCCGTAGCGGCGCCGGGCGGCGCGTAGGAAGCCGGGCCAGTAGCGCAGCATGATCGCGGTTTGTACGGCGCGGGGCAGCCGGGGACCGGGCGGCACACCGTCTCGGGGGACGACGTCGGGGACCACTCGCACGGTGTCGGTCATGGCACCAACTATACGTTTGTGTAAGACGATCGTCTAGATTCTCGGCTACCCTCCGGCCATGGGACACCGGGATGACCTGCTCGCCGGCGCGCGGCGCTGCCTGCAGGAGCGCGGGTACGCCCGGACCACCGCGCGCGACCTGGTGGCCGCCTCCGGTACCAACCTGGCTTCCATCGGCTACCACTTCGGGTCGAAGGAGGCGCTGCTCAACGAGGCGATCACCGAGTCGTTCCAGGAGTGGGCGCTGCGGGTGCGCGACCTGGCGACCGGACGCGACGACGGTGCGTTCGGCCCGGACGGTGCGTCCGATCCGGCCGCGGTGCTGGCCGCCACCTGGGACGCGATGCTTGTTTCCTTCGCCGAGTACCGGGGACTGGCCCTGGCGTTCGTCGAAGCGCTGGCCCAGGCCGAGCGGCAGCCGCAGCTGCGCGCGATGCTGGCCCGCGCCTACGCAGACAGCCGCCGACAGGTGGCGGAGATGGTCACCGACCTGCTCGGCGGGTCCGGGGCGGCCCCCGCGCTGGCCTCGTTCCAGATCGCGATGTGCGACGGACTGTTGGTGCAGTGGCTGCTGGACCCGGACGCCACCCCGTCCGGCACGGAGCTGGTCACCGCGTTGTCCGCCGTCCTCGGAGTCTCTACCCCGAAAGGGTGAACGAGGTCGCCCGCGGTGAACGGGGCCGATCATGCGGACCGTACTCCCCGGTGACCGTGATCGCGGTCGATCACGCCAGTTTCCGTCTGGAAGGGACCGCCATGAGCCCTCGCCGCACGCCCCGACTGGTCACCGTCGTCTCCGGTGCCACGTTGCTGCTGCTCACCCCCGTCGCATGTTCTTCGGAGAGCGCCCCCGCCGGCGGGGCCGCCGCGCCGGGAGCCGCCGCGCCGGGAGCCGCCCCCGGAGCCGCCACCAGGATCGTCGGACTGACCGACGACAACAAGCTGGTCGAGTTCACCTCGGCCGACACCGCCGTCCGGGAGACCGGCACGATCAGCGGGCTGGCCGGGGACACCAGGCTGGTCGGCATCGACTACCGGGTGCAGGACGGCAACCTGTACGGCGTCGGGGACCAAGGCGGGCTCTACACACTCGAGCCGGCCGGCCAGGCGACCAGCGTCGGGCGGCTGAGCGTGCCGCTGCAGGGTGCCTCCTTCGGCGTGGACTTCAACCCGGCGGCCAACGCGCTGCGGGTGGTCAGCGACACCGGGCAGAACCTGCGCCAGTCCTTCGCCGCGACGCCGCTGGCCGCCACGGTCACCGACACCGCGCTGGCCTACCCGCCGGCCCCGCCGGCCACTCCGGCCGCGACCACACCCACCGGCATCATGGCGGCGGCATACACGAACAACGACACCGACGCCAACACCGGCACCTCGCTCTTCGACCTGGACTCGGCCACCGACCAGGTGGTTCTGCAGTCGCCGGCCAACGGCGGGCTGTTGGCGGCCACCGGCAAGCTGGGCGTCGATGCCGGCACCGATGGCGGATTCGACATCCACACCGCCGGAGCGGACCAGGTCGGCTACGCCACCTTGTCGGTCGGGGGCCAGTACGGCCTCTACCGGGTGGCGCTGCTGTCGGGCACGGCCGAGTCGATCGGCTCGCTGGGCCGCAACGTGGTCGACCTGGCCATCCCGCTCAGCTAGTAGCTCGGCCGACCCGGGCGACCCGGGCGACCCGGGCGACCCGGGCGACCCGGCGCGAGAAGTGATGTGCCGATCTCGGCACATCACTGTCTCAACCGGTCCGAGAGACCGAGACCGACGCACACCGCCCCGGCGCCGCGAAGGACGCGGTACCGGGGCGGTGGTCGTGCGCGAGGAAAGTCTTACCGGACGGTCACGATTGCGCGGCTCAGCCGACGGTCATGATTGCGCGGCTGACGGTCATGATTGCGCGGCTCAGCCGACGGTGACCTCGGCGCGGTGCAGGCCCGGACCGTCGGCCGTCACCGACGCCTCGCCGTTGCCCGAACGGGACAGCGCGCGCAGCGTCCAGGTGCCCGGCCCAGCGAAGAACCGGAAGTCCCCGGTCGCCGAGGACACCACCTCCGCGGTGAACTCGCCGGTGCCGTCCAGCAGCCGAACATAGGCCCCGGCCACCCCGTCACCGGAGGAACCCACGACCCGTCCGGTCAGCACCGTCTCGCGACCCACATCCACCCCGGCCGGCACGCCGAGGTTCTGGTCCGGCGCAGCGCACATCAGGAACCACTCCCCAGCTCGATCGGCGCGCCGACCAGCGAGCCGTACTCGGTCCACGACCCGTCGTAGTTCTTCACGTCCGAATGCCCGAGCAGCTCGTGCAGCACGAACCAGGTGTGGCTGGACCGCTCGCCGATCCGGCAGTAGGCGATGGTCGGCTTGGAGCCGTCCAGCCCGGCCTCCGCGTAGAGCTCGGCGAGCTGCTCGTCGGACTTGAAGGTGCCGTCCTCGTTGGCCGCCTTGCTCCACGGCACGTTGATCGCCGACGGGATGTGGCCGGGCCGCTGCGACTGCTCCTGCGGCAGGTGCGCCGGGGCCAGGATCTTGCCGGAGAACTCGTCCGGGGAGCGCACGTCGACCAGGTTCTTCACCCCGATCGCGTCGATCGCCTCCTGGCGGAACGCCCGGATCGACAGGTCCGGCTCCTGCGCGGAGTAGCTGGTCTGCTGGCGGGCCGGGACCTCCGGGGACAGCGGCCGACCGTCCAGCTCCCACTTCTTGCGGCCACCGTCGAGCAGCTTGACCCGCGGGTGACCGTAGAGCTTGAAGTACCAGTACGCGTAGGCGGCGAACCAGTTGTTGTTGCCCCCGTAGAGGACCACCGTCTCGTCGGGTGCGATGCCCTTCTCCGAGAGCAGCTTCTCGAACCCGGCCTTGTCCACGAAGTCGCGGATCACCTGGTCCTGCAGCTCGGTCTTCCAGTCGATGCGGACCGCGCCCGGGATGTGGCCACCCTCATAGGCGGTGGTGTCCTCGTCGACCTCGACGAACACCACCCCGGGTACCTCGAGGTTCTCCTCGGCCCAGTCGGCGGAAACCAGGACGTCCTGGCGGCTCATGTTGTCGTACTCCCTCGTCGGCTGTGTCAAATCAGGGACTGTCTGGTTCAGGGACTGTGTCGTGCAGGGGGGTGCGGTGCCCGCTGCCCGGTGCGGCACCAGGGCAGCGCCGGCGTGGCAGGGCTGGGTTGGATCCGGGCTGGGTTGGATCAGAGACGCGCGAATACGGCGGAGAACCGCCGGAAGAGTGGTCGGCGCCCGCTCAGCGAGCCCGACAGAGGCAGCTGCCGACGCGGCACAGATCGACGGCGCGTCGTTTGGTCAGCGGCCAGTACACGCCGACCAGGGTAGCCGAGAATCCCCCGACTTTCGCCCCGGATCGTCCGGTTCCGTGCGGAACACCCCGGGCCGAGGGTGACGCCGGGTCAGCGGGACGCGGGAACCGTGCCGCCCGGGTCGCCGATCACCAGGTCGCGCCCGGAGCCGGACACCTCCAGGGCGTTGTCCACCGCCTTGAGCGTGGTCGGGGTCATCCCGAACGGGAGCGTGCCCGGATCGATCCGCAGGGTGAACAGCTGGCGCAGCCCGCTCTGCATGATGCGCGGCAACGCGGCG
>JBQTKB010000043.1:0-23338 GCA_052386505.1 Pseudonocardia sp. | reverse complement strand
TAGTGATGTCGGTGGCGATAGCGTCGGGGAAACGCCCGGTCCCTTTCCGAACCCGGAAGCTAAGCCTGACAGCGCCGATGGTACTGCACTCGCCAGGGTGTGGGAGAGTAGGACACCGCCGACACTTACTTGATTGAACCGGTGCCCCTGGAGCAATACCAGGGGCACCGGTTTTTCTGTGTTTTGATCCGTGGCCTGGCCGGGCAGACATTGTCCCCGGTTCGCTGACAACCTCGGTGGGTCCTCTCGTCCACCTCGCAGGTACTCCACATCGCGGTCCGCTGTCCACAGGTTCTGGTACGGGGCTGGTTCGCCCTGGGTGTCAGCCGCACTCTGGGAACCGGCCGGCGTCGGACCGGTCGGACACAGCAGAGGAGTGGCGCCGAGTGAACGAGACGATGACGACCGTTGTGGGCAATGTGATCACCGACGTGAAGCAGCGACGGATCGCGGATGGTACGCGGGTGGCAAGTTTCCGAATGGCGAGCAACGAGCGGCGCTTCGACAAGGAGACCCAGCAGTGGGTGAACGGCGACAGCCTGTTCGTCACGGTGTCCTGCTGGCGCAAGCTCGCGCTCGGGGTGGGCGCGTCGCTGATGAAGGGCGACCCGGTGATGGTCACCGGACGGCTGTTCACCCGCGGCTACGAGGTCGAGGGTCAGAAGCGCTCGGTGACCGAACTGGAAGCCGTGGCGGTGGGACCGGACCTTTCCCGGTGCGTAGCGGACGTCTCCCGGGCTCGTCGCCAGGCGACCGAGGACGCTCCCGCCGAGCTGTCGATGGTGGACGAGATACCGGACTCTGCAGAGGCTCCCAGCGCCGGTGGCCCGGTGGACGCGGACGGGAGAATCCCGACCACCGCGACGGCGGTGCCCAGCCAGCACGAGCGGCGCGGGTCGGAGGTGGCGGACGCAACGGAAGCCGGCCCCCAGTTGGCTGTGGTTGGTTCGTCCTGAGCGGCGCCGGGTGCCGGGCGGCACCTGGGTCCGACGCGCCGCCTTCAGGGGCATTCGGCTGATGCGCCCGGTTGGGTCGCGGCGGCCACAACTACGATCGTCGGCGTGGCTGAGTTCATCTACACCATGCGGAAGGTGCGTAAGGCACACGGCGACAAGGTGATCCTGGACGATGTGACACTGTCGTTCCTGCCGGGAGCGAAGATCGGTGTGGTCGGACCGAACGGTGCCGGCAAGTCGACCGTCCTGCGGATCATGGCCGGGCTCGAGCACGCGAATAACGGCGACGCGTTCCTGTCCCCCGAGGCGACGGTGGGGATGCTCCAGCAGGAACCTCCGCTGAACGAGACAAAGACGGTGCTCGGCAACGTCGAGGAGGGTGTCGGCCCCATCAAGGGCAAGCTCGACCGGTACAACGAGGTCGCGGAGAAGATGGCCACCGACTACACCGACGAGCTGATGGAGGAGATGGGCCAGCTCCAGGAAGAGCTGGACCACGCCGACGCCTGGGATCTCGATTCTCAGCTCGACCAGGCGATGGACGCACTACGCTGCCCCCCACCGGACTGGCCGGTCACCCAGCTGTCCGGTGGGGAGCGACGTCGGGTGGCGCTGTGCAAGCTGTTGCTGAGCAAGCCCGACCTGCTGCTGCTCGACGAGCCCACCAACCACCTCGACGCGGAGAGCGTCTTGTGGTTGGAGCAGCACCTGGCCAGCTACTCGGGCGCGGTGCTGGCAGTGACACACGACCGCTATTTCCTGGACAACGTCGCGGAGTGGATCCTGGAGCTCGACCGCGGGCGTGCCTTCCCCTACGAGGGCAACTACTCCACGTACCTGGAAAAGAAGGCCGAGCGGCTCGCTGTGCAAGGCAAGAAGGACGCCAAGCTGCACAAGCGGCTCACCGAGGAGCTGGCCTGGGTTCGGTCGAACGCGAAGGCCCGCCAGACCAAGAGCCGGTCCCGCCTGGAGCGCTACGAGGAGATGGCAGCCGAGGCGGAGAAGACCCGTAAGCTCGACTTCGAGGAGATCCAGATCCCGGCCGGCCCCCGGCTGGGCAACGTGGTCGTCGAGGTGGCGAATCTGGACAAAGGTTTCGACGGCCGGGTGCTGATCAAGGACCTGTCCTTCTCGCTGCCGAGGAACGGCATCGTCGGGGTGATCGGTCCCAACGGGGTCGGCAAGACCACGCTGTTCAAGACGATCGTCGGCCTCGAGCAACCGGACTCCGGGATGGTCCGGGTCGGTGAGACCGTGAGCCTGTCCTACGTCGACCAGAGCCGGGCAGGTCTGGACCCGGCCAAGAACGTGTGGGAGACGGTTTCGGACGGGCTGGACTACATCCGGGTCGGCCAGGTCGAGATGCCGTCGCGGGCCTACGTCGCCGCGTTCGGTTTCAAGGGGCCGGACCAGCAGAAGCCCGCTGGGGTGCTCTCCGGCGGCGAACGGAACCGGCTCAACCTGGCGTTGACGCTCAAGCAAGGTGGCAACCTCATCCTGCTCGACGAACCGACGAACGACCTCGACGTCGAGACCCTGTCGTCACTGGAGAACGCGCTCGAACAGTTTCCCGGCTGCGCGGTGGTGATTTCGCACGACCGCTGGTTCCTGGACAGGGTGGTGACCCACATCCTTGCCTGGGAAGGAACGGATGATCATCCGGCGGCGTGGTTCTGGTTCGAGGGCAACTTCGAAGGGTACGAGAAGAACAAGGTCGAACGCCTGGGGGCGGAGGCAGCGCGACCGCACCGGGTGACCCACCGTAAGCTGACCCGCGACTGAGCGTCGTTACATGATCCGGTTCCCGGCCCGGGATGGCTGACCGGGTCGTCCGGAGCCGAGGGGATCGGGAGGAGCCGTGAACCCGAAGGGCTACGACAGCTCCGCCCAGTCCGTCTTCGGGCCGGCCGCGGCGGTGCTCGAGCTTGCGGTGGCCAGCCGGTGGCGTTCTCCGGAGACAACCGCGGCGCTCGCCGACCACGCCGCATGCAGGGCCCGCACCGAGGGCGACGGCGCGACCCGGCTGCTGGCCGAGGGCTGGTTGCTGCACGGTCTGCTCGCGGTCGGGCGAGCGGCCGGAGCCGTGCCCCGGGCGGTCGCCGCCCTGGCCGATGCCTCCCGGGTGGGTCACCGCGCGGCGGAGGCCCGGCTGCGACTCGGACTGGCCGCGGCGTCGTGGGAGCTGGGGGACCCGGTGAGCGCCCGGGCGTTGCTGCAGCCGGTGCTCCGCGATCAGCCGGCCGACCCGGAACTGGCCGCCGACGCCCGTCTCCAAGCCGTGCGTACGGGCACGTCCGTCGCCGCAGGCGACCCGCTGGCGGCCGTGGACGAGGCGGTCGGGTGCATTCGTCGGCTGCGGGGCGAGCAGGTCGAACTCGGGTTGGCGGCGCTGGACGCGGCGCTGGCACACCGGCACCGGGTGGCCGGACGTGCCCGGGCCGCGGCCGCCCGGGCGGCCGAGGGTCTGGGCCGGTTGTCGGGCAACCGCGACGGCGCGGCCAAGCTCGACCCGGTCTCGCCACACCTCGCGGCGTGGCTCACCCACGAACTCACCCTGGCGCTGCTCGACGGTGACCAGCCGGAACTCGCTCCCCGGGCCGCCGAGCCCGCCCTAGCCTGGGCCGGTCGCCCGGCGGCGCTCGTGCCACTGACCAGATTGCGGCTCACCCTCGCGCGGCGGGTCTACCTCCCCGCGGGGGAGCACGAGGCTGCCGCGCGCGCCGTGGCCTGGGCGGCCGACGCGGTCACCGAGCAGGACCTTCCGCAGATCGAGGCGGACTGCCAGAGCCTGCTCGCCGAGGTGCACGAGCTGCGCGGCGCCCTGCCCGAGGCGCTCGCCGCGAGCCGCCGCGCACACCAGGCGCTCCGGCGGCACGGGGAGCGGGTCGAGCAGGCTCTGGTGCTGCTTGGTCGGCACGCCGGTGGCCCGCGACCCGCAGACCCGGCGACCGGCGACCGCCGTGCCGGGTCCACCCTGCCGTTGCCGGCGGTCCGTCCGGTACCGGGCGAGCCGGCCGTCTCCTGGCCACTCGAGTCGTGGCCCGCCTCGACGACCGGGGGCTCCCGGGGCGCGGTCGCGGCCGGCCACGTGGAAGGGGAGCGGGGGGGAACCGCCCCTTCCGCGACTGCGGCCGGTTTCACCGACGGCTCCGACGGTCTGATCGGACACGTTGCCTCCGACAATGGATGGGCGGGGTCGAGGCCGGGCGAGGCCACGGGCGTGCCGACATCCGACGTCGGGTCGGGGTTCGGTGACTGGTCGGAGATAGATGGCGGGTCGGCGTGCGACGACTTGCCGGTGTCGGGCGGGGGGCCGGGGATCAATGGCGGATCAGCGGCCGCCGACCTGACCGGGATCGCTGACGGGCCGGGGTCGAGCGACGGCGGGGACGTGCCCGGATCGGTCTGTGGTGGCCCTGACCACGCGGAACTTCGATCGGGTGGGTCGCTCGCCGCGCCCGAGGTCGGGCCAGCCGCGCCGGATGTCGGGCCAGCCGCGTCGGACGGGCGCGACGAGTTCGACGGGCTGATCGAACCGGGAGAGAGCCGGCCGCTCGGCCTGTTGGCCATCGAAGTGGCGACCCCGAGCGGACCGCTCACCGGGCCGGTCGCTGCCCCGCTGTTGGCCCGGGTCGCCGACCACGTGCGCGCGCAACTGCCGCCGAACTCCCGGCTGCGGGTGCTCGAGCGGGATGTCGTGCTGGCCGTACTGCCGCCGGTTGAGTCGGACGTCGTGGTCCGCTGGATGCGGTCGCTGTCCACCGGGTTGGTTGCGCGCTGGTCGGAGTACGCGGCCGACGTCCCGCGCTCGGCCTTCCGGGTGGCCGTCGGCACCGTCGACACCTGTGAAGTGCGGGCGAGCATCGACGAGCTGTGCGCCCGGCTGGGCACGGTGCCCCTGCGGCCGGCCGCCGTACCCGGTCAGCCGTCAGGGGGGCGTCACGTGGCGTCCGGGCGCCCGGGGCCGGACCGGGTGGCGCTGGTGACCGGGCCAGCGGTGAGCGGCGGTCGGCGCCGGCGACCGGACGACGGCCGAGGCCCGATCACGAACAGCGAGCCGACCGCCAACGGTGCTCGACTGCCCGGGGGCGCCCCGGCCTCGAACGGCCTGCCGGCCTCGAACGGCCTGCCGGCCTCGGGGAACGGCCCGCCGGCCTCGAACCGCCTGCCGGCCTCGAACCGCCTGCCGGCCTCGGGGAACGGCCCGCCGGCCTCGATCGGCCCGCCGGCCTCGATCGGCTCGGCGACGCGCGGCGGGGCGGCGGACCCTGCCTCTCAGACTCCGCTGCCGGGGATGCCCGGGCCGCGAGCGCACGGCGTCACCGAGGGCGCCGCTCAACCGGAGGCGGCGGCCCGGACGAACGGGCGCCGGGCCGGCGGCCCGACTCTGCCCTGGGACCTCCCGGCCGACGCTATGCCCACCATGGCACTGGTACCCGGCAGCGCCTGGACGGCCGGCGCTGGGGCCGTACGCGTCGACTCGCCGCCCGGTTCCACCACCGTGGTCAGGGGTCATCCGTCGGGTGAGGAAGGCCTACCGGCCGATCGCTTTCTTCCGGATGATCGCTTGGACGGCACGGCGTCGGACGGCATGGGCCGGGATGCCGCGATGGGCCGGGATGCCGCGATGGGCCGGGATGCCGCGATGGGCCGGGATGCCGCGATGGGCCGGGATGCCGGATCGAGCCGGGACGCCGCCACGACCGACGGGGACGCAGACCGCCGTGGCCCGCCGTGGGAGACCCGGACGGTGTCGGAGCTCACTTTTGCCGAGCTTCTCGCCGGTGCGCTCGCGGCCTATCGCGACACCTGAGTCCTGGACGCCGTGCACGCGCCGGACCGCTCGACGGTCCGCCGGCCGGAGCCGTGTCGACGGTCCGCGCGATGGCTAGGGTGGAACGGCCCGTGCCGGCGGACAGCCGGTGGAGTTCACAGGGGGACCGATGAGTTCGATCGACCTGCGGCCGCAGTCATCGGAGCCGGTGGCGCCGGAGCGGCCGGAGTTGGTCGGCGGCGTGCTCGCCAGAGCCAGGGAGCTGGCCGGGGAGAACGGGGATCCCGCACTCGCGGAACTTTGTGAGCTGTACTTCCGGCACCTCTCCTCCGCCGACCTGGTGGCCGACGACCCAGCCCGGCTGGTGGACGTGGTCCGGGCACACCGCGAACTCGCCGGGCAACGTGTTCCGGGCACACCGGCGCTGCGGTGGAATGCCTCGGTCGAGCCGACCTCCTCGACCTCGGTGATCGAGATCGTCACCGACGACATGCCGTTCCTGGTGGAGTCGCTGTCCTCGGCGGTCGCCCGGGCCGGCGTGGCGGTGCGCCGGGTGCTGCACCCGATCGTCGTCGTCCGGCGGGAGCTGACCGGTGTGCTGGCCGAGGTCCTCGTCGAGGCCGACCCCGGTCGGCCGCCGGCCGGCGCGCTGGCCGAGTCCTGGATGCGCATCGAGACCGACCCCATGGACGACGCCACCGCTCGGTCCCTGCTCGCGGACCTGCGGCAGGTACTCGCGGACGTCCGGGACGTGGTCGAGGACACCGATCGGATGACCCGGGTGGCTCGTGAGGTCGCCGTGCAGCTGCGCGACGATCCGCCGGCGCTGGACCCCGACGAGGTCACCGACACCACGCGACTGCTGGACTGGTTGGCCGACGGCAAGCTGACGTTTCTCGGCTACCGCCGCTACGAGTTGGACACCGCGGGGCAACCTCGGCTGACCGCGGTGCTGGCCTCCGGGCTCGGCGTGCTGCGCGGTGACAGCATCACCTCCCGTTCCTTCGCTCTGGGCACCGACGCGGAGGAGCGGGCCACCGGCCGCGACCTGCTGTTGATCAGCCAGGCCAGCGTGCCCAGCCGGGTGTCCCGCCCGGCCTACCCGAACTACCTGAGCGTCAAGATCTTCGACAGGCAGGGGCGGGTCACCGGGGAGCACCGCTTCCTCGGGCTGCTCACCGTGTCCGCGCTGCACGAGAGCGTGCTGGACATCCCGGTGGTGGCTGCCCGGGTGCACCAGGCGATCCGGTCCGCGGGGTTCCCACTGGACTCCTACTCCGGCCAGCGCATGCTGGAGGTGATCTCGGCCTACCCGCGCGAGGAGCTGTTCCGGGCCAGCGCCCAGGAGCTCCACGAGACCGCGCTGGCCGTGCTGTCGCTGGCCGGGCGCCGCGAACTGCGGCTGTTCGTCCGGCGCGACCCGTACGACCGGTTCGTGTCCTGCCTGGTCTACTTGCCCCGCGACCGCTACACCACCACCTCCCGGCTGGCCATGCAGGAGGTGCTGCGCCGCGAGCTGCACGGCCGCTCCGTGGAGTACTCGGCGCGGGTCACCGAGTCCAGCCTGGCGCTGCTGCACGTCACCGTGCACACCGATCCCGACCACCCGGTGCACCCGGACGCTGAGCACCTGCAGGGGCAGCTCGCGGAGGCGGTGAAGACCTGGGACGACCGGGTGCTCGACCTGCTCGGACGGGACGGCGCGCCGGCCGAGCCGCTGCGACGCTATCTCTCGCTGGTCCCGGCGGCCTACAAGGAGGACTTTTCCCCCGAGACGGCGGTGGCCGACCTGGCCCGGCTGGACGCCCTGGGCGAGGATCCCGACCTGTCCTTCTCCACCCCGGCCGGCGCGCCCGCCGGGGAGCGCCGGTTCAAACTCTTCCTGGCCGGCGAGGAGATCACCCTGACCGCGCTGCTGCCGGTGCTGCAGCAGATGGGCGTCGAGGTGGTCCAGGAGCGCCCGTACCAGATCACCCGTCCCGACGGGCGCCGGTGCTGGATCTACGATTTCGGGCTGCGGGTGGACGACGCGGTGCTTGCCTCCGTCCGGGCCCGGGACGAGGTCGGATCCGTTCGGGCCGGGGACGAAGTCGGATCCGTCCGCGGCGAAGTCGGATCCGTCCGGACCCGGGGCGAGGACGGCGTGCAGGCCCGATTCTGCGCCGCGTTCTCCGCCGCCTGGCGCGGCGACTGCGAGGTCGACCCGTTCAACGCGCTGGTGCTGCGCGCCGGCCTGGACTGGCGCCAGATCGCGCTGCTGCGGGCCTATGCCCGCTACCTGCGTCAGGTCGGTACCCCGTACAACCACTTCTACCTGGCCGAGACGCTGCTCGCGCACGCTCCGGTGACCGAGGCGCTGGTGGGGTTGTTCGAGGCCCGGTTCCGGCCGGCGGATCCCCGGAACCCGGGTCGGGGCGACGATCCCGCCCGGGTGGCCGACATCGAGCGGCGGCTAGCCGAGGTCACCGCGATGATCGACGAGGTCACCGGCCTGGACGCCGACCGGATCCTGCGCGGCTATCTGAACCTGATCACCGCCACGGTCCGGACCAACCATTTCGCCGCGGCGCCCTATCTTGCGGTGAAGCTGGACCCCGGCCAGGTGCGGGACCTGCCGAAGCCCCGGCCGCGGTTCGAGATCTTCGTGTACTCACCCCGGGTGGAAGGTGTGCACCTGCGGTTCGGCCCGGTCGCCCGGGGCGGGCTGCGCTGGTCGGACCGCCCGGCGGACTTCCGCACCGAGGTTCTCGGCCTGGTCAAGGCGCAGGCGGTGAAGAACGCGGTGATCGTGCCGGTCGGGGCCAAGGGCGGGTTCGTGGTCAAGCGGCCACCGGCGGCCACCGGTGATCCGGCCGCGGATCGGGAGGCGACCCAGGCCGAGGGCATCGCCTGCTACCGGATGTTCATCTCCGGGCTGCTCGACCTGACCGACAACCTGGTCGACGGCGCCACCGTGCCTCCGGCCGGAGTGGTGCGCCACGACGGCGACGACAGCTACCTGGTGGTGGCCGCGGACAAGGGCACCGCCACATTCTCCGACATCGCGAACGAGCTGGCGGTGGCGCGCGGGTTCTGGTTGGGTGACGCGTTCGCCTCGGGCGGGTCGGCGGGTTACGACCACAAGGCGATGGGCATCACCGCCCGCGGGGCCTGGGAGAGCGTCAAGCGGCACTTCCGCGAGCTCGGCGTCGACACCCAGACCACCGACTTCACCGTGGTGGGCGTCGGGGACATGTCCGGTGACGTGTTCGGCAACGGGATGCTGCTGTCCGAGCACATCCGGCTGGTCGCCGCGTTCGACCACCGGCACGTGTTCGTCGACCCGGAGCCGGACCCGGCGGCGAGCTTCGCCGAGCGCCGTCGGCTGTTCGACAAGCCCCGGTCCAGCTGGGAGGACTACGACCGGGCGCTGATCAGCCAGGGCGGCGGGGTGTGGTCGCGGACCACGAAGTCGATCCCGGTGTCCGAACCGATGCGGATGGCCCTGGGCCTGGACCCGGAGGTGGCCGCCATGACCCCTCCCGAGCTGATCCACGCGATCCTGCTCGCGCCGGCCGACCTGCTGTGGAACGGCGGTGTCGGCACCTACGTCAAGGCCGCCGCCGAGTCGCACGGCGAGGTCGGCGACAAGGCCAACGACGCCGTGCGGGTCGACGCCGGCCAGTTGCGGGTGAAGGTGATCGGCGAGGGCGGCAACCTGGGGCTGACCCAGCGCGGCCGGATCGAGTTCGCCAAGGCCGGCGGCAAGGTCAACACCGATGCGTTGGACAACTCCGCCGGGGTGGACTGCTCCGACCACGAGGTCAACATCAAGATCCCGCTGGTCGGGGTGATGGCGGCCGGTGGGCTGGACCGGGCCGGCCGGGACGCGCTGCTGGTAGAGATGACCGACGAGGTGGCCGCGCTGGTACTGGCCGACAACATCGGCCAGAACGCGATGCTCGGGGTGGCTCGCTCGCACGCGCCGGGGATGGCCGCGGTGCAGGGACGGCTGGTGGCCGACCTGGAGGCCCGCGGGCTGCTGGACCGGAAGCTGGACGTGCTGCCGGACGCCGCAGGGTTCGACGCGCTGGCGCGCGCCGGGCAGGGTCTTACCTCGCCGGAACTGGCCACCCTGATGGCGCACGTGAAGCTCGACCTGAAGGCGGCGATCCTGCGCGGCGACCTGCCCGACACCCCGGTGTTCGCGGCCCGGTTGCCGGACTACTTCCCGGCGCAGATGCGCGAGCGGTACCCGGACGCGGTGGCCGCCCATCCGCTGCGCCGGGAGATCGTCACCACGTTGCTGGTCAACGAGATGCTCGTGGGCGGCGGGATCACTTTCGCGTTCCGGCTGGCCGAAGAGCTGGCCGCCGAGGCCACCGACGCGGTGCGGGCGTTCGCGGTCACCACCGCGGTGTTCGGGCTGCCCCGGCTGTGGGCCGAGATCGAGAAGTTGACCGTGCCGGGCGCCGGTGGCGCAGGCACGGCGGTGGCCGACGAGCTGGTGCTGGAGTCGCGGAGGCTGCTCGACCGGGCGGTCCGCTGGTTCCTGACCAACCGCCCGCAGCCGCTTGCCGTCGGCGCCGAGATCAACCGGTTCGCCGCCCGGATCGCCGAGCTGGTACCCGCAGTGCCACAGTTGCTGACCGGGCGCGAGGCGGCCGCGGTCGGTGAACACGCCGCCGCGCTGGTCGAGCGGGGGGTGCCCGCCGAGCTGGCCGAGCGCAGCGCCGGCCAGCTGAACAGCTACAGCCTGCTCGACGTCGTCGAGATCACCGAGCTGGCCGAGCGGGACCGCGAGCCACGCGAACCCGCCGAGGTCGCCGAACTGTACTTCGCGCTGTCCGAGCACCTGGGCGTCGATCTCGCGCTGACCTCGGTGTCCGCGTTGGAGCGGGGCAACCGGTGGCACTCGCTGGCCCGGCAGGCGCTGCGCGACGACCTCTACGGCTCCCTGCGGTCGATCACCCTGGACGCGCTGCGCGAGGGCATGCCGGGCGACCCGGTGGCGCACACGATCGAGCAGTGGGAACGGGCGAACGCCTCGAAGCTCGGCCGGGCCCGGGCGGCGTTGCAGGCGGTGGCCGAGGCCGGGCAGCTCGACCTGGCCACCCTGTCCGTGGTGTCCCGCCAGCTGCGCGGCCTGGCTCGGTGAGCGGCCTGGCCTGGTGAGGGGAGCGGGAGCGAGCGCCAGCGAGCGAGGACCGGAGCGAGCGCGGGAGCGAGCCATGGACACATGAGGTTCCACGTCGAGGTACCGCTACGGTGGGCCGACCTGGACGCCTACCAGCACGTCAACCACGCGCGTACGGTGACCCTGCTGGAGGAGGCCAGGGTGGAGCTGGTCTTCCACCGCGCCGCCGAGGACATCGCGGAGCGCGCGAGCGGTTCGGACGGGCCGGCCGGCTGGTCGGACGGGCTGTTGGTGGCCAGCCTCCAGGTGGACTACAAGCGACAGATCCCCTACCGGGGCCAGGCCGTCCGGGTCAGCATGTGGGTCGAACAGACCCGTGCCGCGTCCTTCGTGCTGGCTTACGAGCTACGGTCGGGTCCGGACGAGCGGGACCCGGTGGCGGCGACCGCGCGCACCCAGATGGTGCCGTTCGACCTGGCCGCGAACCGGCCGCGGCGGCTCAGCGCCGCCGAGCGTGACTTCCTCGCCCGCTGGGCGGACGACGAGCCGGCATCGGACGGTGGCAGATGAACGAACCTCAGCTCGGCAGGGGGCCGGCCCGGGTGGCCGGCCGGACCCCACTGCTGCACGTCCCCGATGCCGCGGAGCGGGACGATCTGGGCGCGTTCACCGCGCGGGTGGTCCGGCTGGACGGGTCGGCGCCGGTCCGGCTGCGACGGATCGGTGGACTGGTGGTGGCGTGGGCGCCGACCCCGTTCGATGTGCTGGTGACCCGCGCGGTCACCGGGGAGTTGCGCCCGGACGACCTGACCGTCTCGGCGAACGAGTTGCTCGCGGCGCTGGCCGTGGTTCGTGATGCACGGGTGGAACCCGGCCGGCCCCGGGACGCGAGTTGGCTGGCCGAGCTGCCGTCGAGCGAGGGCTGGCGGACGGTGGACGAGGTACCCGCCGCCGAGCTCGAAGCGCTGGCCGACCAGGGCATCGCGCTGGCCCGGGAGCACGGCGTGGCGCACGGTGGGGAGCACGGCGGGTCGGCCACCACACCACCTGCCGGGCTGCTGGACCAGACCGTGCTGACCGCGGCCGGGGACGGGATGCGGGTGCAGGTGCCGCTGCGGTGCCTGTTCGCGCTGTCGGGAATGGGTTTTCTCGGAGCGTCGGCGGCCGATGATCAGGTGCGGTTGTCGGCCAACGACTCGTGGCTGCGGCTGGATGCCCGGTTCGGCGCGGTGGTCCGCCGGCGCCGTGCGCTGCTACCGCTGCTGTTCTGAGGGTGGGCACCCGATCGACGAGCCGGTCCCGACGTCACTAGGGTAACGTCAGTACGGTTGTAGCCAGATAACGCCCGACTCTTGTTACTATGATCAAGATCGGCTGAGCGGTGCTCGACGGCTCAACCGGGCACCGCCGTCGGGCGTGCGGGGCCGGTCGGTGCCGGCTCGGCACTGCGCTGGGCCGGCACCAGCGGGATGCTCGGGGCAGGCGCGCCCTCAGCCGCGACTGCCGGAACCGCGACTGCCGGAACCGCGACGACCGGGGCCGCGACGACCGGCGCCGCGACGACCGGGGCCGGGCACGGGACGACGGGAGCCGGGGCGGCCGTGCGCCGCCACAGCCTGATGATCCGCGCGTCCCGGCTCAACACCAGCTCGGCGAGCCGCTCGCGGTCGAACCCGGGCAGGCTCAGCAGGTGCTCGACCACGGCTCCCGCCTCCGGATCGGCGAAGTCCACCACGTGCCAGTCGCCGTCGGCGGCGGCGAGCAGGAACGACGCGTGCTCCTGGAAGTGCCCGTCCGAGCTGGTCCGGACGGCGACCTCCACGAGGTCGGCGGGCACCGGGCACCGGGCACGGTGGCGGCCGGGCGCCGCGCGGCGGCTGCGCACCGCCAGTCTGGGTAGCTTCACGAACACCACATCGGATTCCTTAGTGCGGTGTTAGCAGTATCGGCGAAGTTCGCCACTATCCGGTAGGGCCGAGCGGGCTAGCCGTGGTTAGGCCAACCAGACGGCGGTGTCCGGCGGCAAGCGTCCGTCGTCGGTGAGCTGTCCGCTGCACAGCACTACCTCGCCGGGCGGCAGCGGAACCGGTTCGGCCGAGGTGTTCAGCGCGCAGACGAAGGTGGTGCCCGTGCGGCGGTAGGCGAAGCAGCCCGCCGGCGCGCCGTACCACTCGAGCGTGTCACCGACCAACCCTGGATGGGTGCGCCGCAGCTGCAGGGCGTGCCGGTAGAGCGAGAGCGTGGACTCAGTGTCCTCCAGCTGCGCCTCGACCGTGAGCCCGGCCCAGTCGCCCGGGATCGGCAGCCACGGCGGCCCGGCGTCGGTGAAGCCGTAACTGGGCGGCCCGCCCTCCCAGGGCAACGGGATGCGGTGTGCGTCGCGGCCCCGCCGGGTGCGCCCGGAGCGCTCCCACACCGGGTCGCGCAGCGCCTCGTCGGGCAGCTCGGCGCTCGGCAGCCCCAGCTCCTCGCCGTTGTACACGAACACCACGCCGGGCAACCCGAGCTCGACCAGGGCCAGGGCGCGGGCCCGTGCGGTGCCGGCCGGGCCGTCGCCGAAGCGGGTCACGGGTCGGGCCACGTCGTGGTTGGACAAGGTCCAGGTGGGCGCGGCGCCCACCGCCGCCACCGCGGCCAGCGAGTGCTCGATCGCCGCGCGGATCTCGGCGGCGTCGAACGGAGCCCTGGTCAGTCGGAAGTTGAACCCCAGGTGCAGCTCGTCCGGTCGCAGGTAGCGGCCGAACCGCTCGTCGTCGGACACCCAGATCTCGCCGATCAGCACCCGGTCGCGGTACTCGTCGGTGACCGACCGGATCATGCGGTGCACCTCGTGCACCTGGTCGTGGTCGAACCGCGCGTCCGGACCCGAGCCGCCCTCGATCAGCGCGAAACGGGCGCCGTCCGGCAACCCGTCCGGCTTGGCCATGCCGTGCGCCACGTCGACCCGGAACCCGTCCACCCCGCGGTCGAGCCAGAACCGCAGCGTCTTCTCCAGCTCGGCCCGAACCTCCGGGTGCTCCCAGTTCAGGTCGGGCTGGGCCGGGGAGAACAGGTGCAGGTACCACTGGCCGAGCCGGCCGTGCGGCTCGACGATCCGGGTCCAGGCCGGCCCACCGAACTGGCTGGGCCAGTTGTTCGGTGGTGCCGAGCCGTCGTCGCCACGGCCGTAGCGGAAGTGGTAGCGGCTGCGTTCCGGGCTGCCGGGCGCCGCGCTGAGCGCCGCGCGGAACCACTCGTGCTGGTCGGAGGTGTGGTTGGGCACCAGATCGAGAATGACCCGGATGCCGTGCTCGTGGCTGGCCGCGACGAGCGTGTCGAAGCCGGCGAGGTCGCCGAACAGTGGGTCGATGTCCCGGGCGTCGGAGATGTCGTAGCCGTGGTCCACCATCGGGGAGGGGAAGCACGGCGTGATCCACAGCGCGTCCACGCCGAGCAGTTCCAGGTAACCGAGCCGGCTGAGGATGCCGTCGAGGTCGCCCACCCCGTCGGCGTCGGAGTCGGCGAACGAGCGGATGTAGACCTGGTAGCAGACCGCGTCGGACCACCATCGGCGGTCCGGGCTCGGGCTCGTCTGCACGGGGATCCATCCTGCCAAATGACCGCGGCCGTTGGCTCAGCCGGACGGTGGTGCTCGCTGCCCGGGTGGGCCGTGGTCAGAAGTCGCTGTTGACCATGCTCGCGGCGGCCATCTCCAGGTACTGCCACAGCATCGAGCGATGCCGGTCGTCCAGCCCGGCCTCGTCGACCGCGACCCGCATGCAGCGCAACCAGGCGTCGCGTTCGATCGGTCCGATCCGGAACGGGCCGTGGCGCATTCGCAGCCTGGGGTGTCCGCGCTGGTCGGAGTAGGTGCGGGGGCCGCCCCAGTACTGCTCGAGGAACATCCGCAGCCGAACCTCAGCCGGGCCCAGGTCCTCCTCCGGGTACAGCGGCCGCAGCACGGGATCGTCGGCCACCTGCTGGTAGAACCGAGAGACGATCTTGTGGAACGTCTCCGCGCCGCCCACCTCGGCGTAGAACCGGTGCGGGTCGCTCATCGAGGGCCCCCTTTCCGTTCGGCGGTCGACCCGGCGCCGGACGGCGACAGCGGGACCGGGTAGGGGCGGGGCAACCCGGCGTCGTCGAAGGCGTCGGCGATCGCCGCGTGCATCGCCCGCTGGACCGCGAACTGCCGCCCGGGGCTGACCTTCGCGGTGAGCCGCAATGTCATTCCCTCCACCGTCACCCGTTCCACACCGAGCACCTGCGGCGCCTCCAGCAGGTCGGGGGCGATCTCCGGCGACCCGGCCACCTCGGCGGCGACCCGACCGGCGATCTCCTGCGCCTCGGCGATGTCCGCGCTGTGCGCCAACGGGAGGTCGACCACGGCCACCGCGAACCCCTGGCTCTTGTTGCCCACCCGGAGGATCTCGCCGTTGCGCACGTGCCACACCGTCCCGTCGAAGTCGCGCAGGGTGGTGATGCGCAGCCCGACCGCCTCCACGGTACCGCTGGCCTCGCCGAGGTCGACGATGTCGCCGACCCCGTACTGGTCCTCCAGCAGCATGAACATCCCGGAGAGGAAGTCGCGCACCAGGTTCTGCGCGCCGAAGCCCAGTGCCACACCGACGATGCCGGCCGAGGCCAGCACCGGTCCTGGGTTGAGCCCGAACTCGGCCAGCACCATGATCGAGGCGACCGCGAGCACCGCGACCGAGGCCACCGAGCGCAGCACCGAGCCGATGGTGTTGGCCCGCTGGCCCCGCCGCTCGGACAGCATCGGCCCGGCCATCTCCCGCAGCCCGGCCGGGGCCCGCCGTCTCACCGAGCCCGGCAGCCGGCGGCGTAGCACGCCGACCACCCGCAGCCGGCCGTTCGCCGCGCCGCGCACCAGCCGGCCGATGGCCCGGTGCAGCAGCGACCGGGCCAGCGCCGCCAGCAGCACGATCAGTAGGACGGACAGCCCGGTGTCCACGAGCCGGTCGGCCCACCGCGACAGCAGATCGTTGTGTGTCCAGCCGTAGACGACCGAGCACCAGCTGCCCTGGTCGGCCAGGCATGCGGGGGTGGCGGGCAGTAGATCGGTCACGGCGTCCGAGGCTACGGAGTGCCCGGGTGTGCCTCCGGCGCACCCCCTCGGCCGGGCGCGGTCCGACACGGTCGGCGGGCCGGGAGTACACAGGTGCGATCCACCACGGTTTGTGGTCGACTATGCGCAGCTCACCGTGAGGAGGTCGGCCGTGCCGGAACGACAACCTGGCCCGCTCGGCGCCGCCCCGTCGCCCGGGGTCGCGCCGCGCCTCTCGACGCGCTGCTCGTCGATCTTGCGAGCGGGCCGGTAGGGGTGCTGTGGTGACCACGCGGGTGCTGTTGCTCAATGCGACATTCGAGCCGCTCGCGGTGGTCACCGCGAAACGCGCGGTTCTGCTGATGCTCAGTGGCAAGGCCGAGTGCGTCCAGGCCGCGCTGGAGGGCGGCGCGTTCCGCTCGGAGAGCCTGAGCATCACCGCGCCCTCGGTGATGCGACTGTCCCGGTACGTCCGGGTGCCCTACCGGTCGTCGGTGCCGATGACCCGGGCGGGTGTGCTGCGTCGTGATCGCCGGACCTGTGCCTACTGCCGGAGGCGCGCGGACACCATCGACCACGTGGTGCCGCGCAGCCGCGGCGGGACGCACAGTTGGGACAACTGCGTGGCGGCCTGCCGGGCGTGCAACTCGCGCAAGGCGGACCGGTTGCTCGGCGAGCTGGGCTGGACGCTGCGCGAGCCGCCCCGGGCGCCGAGCAGGGGCTCCGCCGGGGTGCTCGCGCTCAGTGTCGAGCCGCACCCGACCTGGGAGCCGTGGCTCGAAGCCGCGTGACGATCGCTACGGAAGGTAACACGCTTCGCCGTGCCGTTGCTCCAAGCGGGGATATGCCCCACTTGAAATATTGATCGTTAACCCGAAAGTGGGTATGTTCGCTCCGTTGATCCTTCGGATGGGGTACGGCGCGGTGCCCGGGGGCAGTGGCTACCGCCGTTAATTCCCCCGCATCTGGAGAGACTTGGGCGACACCGGAGGGGGTCTGGTGGCTGCGATCGGATCTGCTGTGTTCAGCGCGCGCATAGGGGGTGGGCGGCCCTGGGTGATCACCTGTCGTGACCTCGTGCTCGTGGGCGTGCTCGGTCTTCTCCTGCTGCTCCTCGCCGGCGTGCGGTGGTCGGGCGAATGGGTCGGCCTCGACGAGGTGGTGGCCGTCCTGGTGTCTGCGGCGGTCGCCTGCGCCGCGACCGCGGCCATCCTCGCCGCAGTCGTGCACCGGCTGACCCCCGATCCGCGGGCGGTCTGGCTGAGCAGCGCGTTCACCGTCTACGGAGCGGTGGGTGTGCCGGTCGCCGCCGTCGCTGCCACCTGGCAGACGCACGGCGCGGTCCTCGACGCACTGCGCTTCACCGGGCATCTGCTGGCGGTGCTGCTGCTGCTCGTTGCCGCGATGCCGCCGGTCCCGCGACCGGTCACCGGCCCGATGCGGATGTCCGCCTTGGCCGGGCTGGTGGTGGTGCTGGGCGGGGCGCTGGCCTGGGCGGCGCCCGGGGTGACCGTCGCGGTCACCGGCAACGGCGTGGCCCGCTCCGTCGTGGGTGGTCTGGGCCTGCTCGGAGGGTTCGCGCTGATCATGGCCGGGCTCGCGCAGCGGTCACCGATTGTGGCAAGGGTGGGCATGGGAGCCGGGATGGTCGCGATCGCCCATCTGGCCAAGATCTGGTCCGAGCACGCTCAGCTGGTCAACCCCGCTCTGGCGGTCGCCTCCCTGCGGTTGTTCGGGCTGCTGGTCGTGGTGCTCGGCCTGGTCCAGCTCGCTCGACGGGCCTTCGGTGACGTGCACGGGGTCGAGCTGGCACGCCGGGAGGAGCTCCGGTTGGCCCGGATGGGACTGGCCCGCGCCGCCGAACGGGATCACGAGCTGCGCACCGGGCTGGCCGGGTTGGCCGGCGCGACCCACCTGTTCGACCATGTCGGGGACGACGCCGACCAGCCCGAGGAGGTCCTCGGCCTGCGGACCGCGATGAGCTCCGAGCTGGCCCGGTTGGAGTCGATGTTGGCGCCGGGCGACCCGGCGGCGACCAGGGATCCGTCGCCGGCCTACCCGCTGGCGCCGGTCGTGGCCGATCTGGTCACGCTGCGCAACTGCGCGGGCATGGAAGTCCGCTGCGACGTGGAGCCCTGGCTGTGGGTCGAGGGATCGCCCGGGGTGCTCCGCCAGGTGTTGTGCAACCTGCTGGCCAACTGCGCACGGCACGCGCCGGGCAGCCCGGTGCGGGTCCAGGCGTTCCGGTACGGCAGCCGGATCCGGCTGCGGGTCTCCGACTTCGGCCCGGGCCTGGCCGCGGGTTCCGAGCAGGCCGTGTTCCAGCGGGGCACCCGCAGCCGGACCACCGGTGGACAGGGGCTCGGTCTGCACATCTGTCGCGAGTTGCTAAAGGCCGAGGGCGGCACGATCGAGGTGCAGCCGGTGTCAGCGACCCGTCCGGGTTGTACGGTGATCATCGAGCTGCCGAGGGCGAGGGGTCTGCACGTTCGAACCGAACCGGTGGCGGTGCCCAACATCCGATGACGCAGGCCGACCGAACCGGGCACGGTTCCGTGAAAGTCCGGGGGGACGCGGTGTACTCGGTGCTGATCGTTGATGACCACGAGCTGTTCAGCACGTCCCTGCGGATGGCGTTGCGCGGGCACGGGGTCGACGCCCACCAGGTGGCGCCGCGCGGGCGCGACGGCATCCTCGGCAGCGCCGCCGAGCTCACGCCCGGGTTGGTGGTCCTCGACCTGGAGCTCGGCCGCGGCGACGACGGCAGCCTGCTGCACGGGTCCGAACTGGTGGCCGAGCTGAAGTCGACCGGCTGGCAGGTCTTGATCGTCAGCGGCAGCCTGGACCAGGCCGATACCGCCGCGGCCATCGCAGCCGGGGCGGTCGGCGCCGTGCCGAAGTCGAGCTCGTTCGAGACCCTGCTCGAGACGGTGCTGGCCGCCGCATCGGGCAAGCCGGTGATGAACGAGATGGACCATCAGAAGTGGATCGCGATGCACCGCGCGTGCCGGGCCGCCGAGAACGAGCTGAACCGGCGGCTGGACCAGCTCAGCCGCCGGGAGCGCCAGGTGCTCGACCTGCTCGCCGAGGGACACCGGGCAGCCGCGATCGCCGAGCGGTTCGTCGTGTCGATGACCACGGTACGCACCCAGATCCGGTCCATCCTGGCCAGGGCACCGCGGGCTCGGCGGCCCACGCCACCGTCGGATGCTGCGCGAGGTCGAGTTGCTGCTTGATCAGGACCTTGGAGCGCTGGTCGACGAGGGCCGCCAGCTGGTCGCGGGCCTCCGGAACCTGGTCCATCAGCTTCTGCAGGCTGGTCACCGTGGCGTCACCCAGCGCCTGGATGGACGCTGTGCGCGCCTCATCGAACGCCGAAACGAAAGCGTTTGCCCCCTCCTTGGCGACCCGAGCGTCCGGCCAGGTGAATGAGACCGTCACGGTCCCGGCGCCGAAGGTGCCCCGGTTCGCGCGCTCCGGCGGAGTGATCTCCGCAGCCTTCTCCGGCCCGATGAAGTCGTTCACGGTGAGCGTGTCACGGCCCAGCGCGGTGTTGGCGATCGTGGCCGCGCGCTCGGCGACCTGCAGCGATTGCAGGATCACGACCTGGCTGTCGAGGTACTGCTGGTCACCCTGGTCCTGCAACGCTGTCTGCTGGGGCACCGTGAACGTCGCGGTCGCCCGGAAAATCTCGGGTGCCAGCAACGTGACCGCCACGAAGGCCGCCCCGGTCAGCAAGGTAATCGTCAGGACCAGCAACGGGTAGCACCGGACCGCACCGAACACAGACGGCTCGAACCGCGATCGATCGTCCTCGTCCACACGCCCCCCAGCGTCCGCTCCGCGCGACGTCGGCGTCGCCTCAGATGGCCGGCGACGCCCGGAAACGGGGACGGCGCAAGCCATCGTCGATCCTCCGCCGGTCGTCGCGGCCGCGCCATCGTCAAGGTTGGCGATCCGCCGGCTCGGGGCGTCGCAGCCCTGCCTCCGGACACGGCCTGGTTGGATCGCGGTGTGTCCGCCACCCAGCCGCACGAACTGACCGCCGTCCAGCAGGCCGCCGCGATCCGAGTCGGTGAGCTCGACCCCGTCGAGCTGGTCGAGCATCACCTCCGCCGGATCGACCGGCTGGACCCGGGCCTCGCTGCCTTCGTCACCCTCACCCCCGAACGGGCCCTGGACGCCGCGCGCGCCGCCCGCCGGCTGCTCGCCGACACCCGCGATCCGAAGGCGCTGCCGCCGCTGCTCGGCGTGCCCACCGCGATCAAGGACCTGGCGGTCACCGCCGGCGTCCGCACCACCTTCGGCTCGCCGGTATACGCCGAGAATGTCCCGGACGTCGACGACGACTCGGCGCGGCTCCTGCGTGAGGCCGGGATGATCAGCCTGGGCAAGACCGCGGTGCCGGAGTTCGGGCTGCCGCCTTACACCGAGCCGGCCGGCCGCCCACCCACGGTCACCCCGTGGGACCCGACCCGCTCGGCCGGCGGCTCCTCCGGCGGGGCCGGCGCGGCGGTGGCCGCCGGGCTGGTGCCGGTCGCGCACGGCACCGACGGCGGCGGGTCCATCCGCATCCCCGCCTCGGTGAACGGGCTGGTCGGGCTGAAGACCAGCCGCGGGCTGGTCTCCCGGGGCCCGCTCGGCGGTGACCCGCTCGGACTGTCGGTGTCCGGCCCGCTGGCCCGCACTCCTGCCGACGCGGCGGCCATGCTCGACGCGCTGGCCGTGCCGGTGCCCTCCGAGCCGTGGGCCCGCCCGACCGGCCGGGCCGACACCCCGAGCGGGTTCGCCGCCGCCGCCCGCCGGGCCGACCCCGGCCGGCTGCGGATCGGCCGCTACGCCACCCCGGCGCTGCCCGGAGTCACCGTGCATCCGGACTGCCTGGCCGCCTGGGAGCACACCAGCACGCTGCTGGCCGACCTGGGCCACGAGGTGGTGGACGCCGAGCTGGGCCTGGCCGCCGGCACCGAGACCGCCAGTGCGTTCGTTGCCGTGTTCGAGACGCTGTGGGCGGTGCTCGCACACGGCAGCGTGGTGCCCGACGGCGCGGACGGCCAGCTCAGGCCGCTGACGAACTGGTGGCGGGCCCGGGGCGCCCGGGTCAGTGGCCCGGAGTTCCTGGCCGCCGCGCAGGCCGCCCAGCTCGCCTCCCGGTTCCTGATCACCGCGCACGCGGCCTATGACGTGGTGCTCACCCCGACCCTCGCGCTACCGCCGCGCCCGGTCGGTTGGTTCACCGAGGGCCCCGCCGGAGACGTCGACCCGGCACTGGACTACGCCCGCCAGCAAGCGTTCACCCCGTTCACCGCGATCTACAACATCACCGGCCAGCCCGCGCTCAGCCTGCCGCTTGGCTGGTCGCCCGGCCCTGGCGGCTCGGCGCCGGTCCTGGGCGGCCAGGGTGCGGGCGGCCCGGCGCCGGTCCCGGGCGACCCACGCCCCGACGTCCCGGGCCCGGTCCTGGACGGCCCGGCGCCAGACGGCTCGGCGCCGGTCCTGCCGATCGGGGTGCAACTGGTGGGTGGCCCCGGCACGGACGGGCTGCTGCTGGAACTCGGCGCACAACTCGCGGCCGCGGCCCCGTGGGATGATCGTCACCCGCCCACCTGGTAGCCAGTGACCGGCGTCTCGCGACTACGCTCAGCCTCCGTGAGTGTCTTGCAGACCGTGCTGGTCTTCGTTCTGGTGCCGCTGGGCATCTACCTGCTGATCGCCCTGCTCGCCGCGTCGGGCCGGCTGCGGTCGCAGCGGAAGCGGTACCGCCCCGGTGACCGGTGGTCGCACGCCCCCGTGTGGTGGTCGGCGAACCCGGCCGGCGCGGAGCTGCCCAAGCGCTCGGACGCACCCACCGGGACGGTCAAGGGAGGAGCCGATGGTGGCTGGTGAGCTGACCCGGCCCGAGCGCGGGTCCGAGGAGCACTCGGGATCCGAGGCGGCCGACCTGCCGGCCGGTGCGGTGGTCACCGGCTCCGGGCGGGTGTCCGCCGCGGCCGACATGGGTGCCGAGCCGGAGCCGTCCGGCCCGTTCTCCCCGACGCAACTGGCCCGCCTCGACGAGGCGCTGACCCTGGTCAGCCGGCACACCCGGCTGCGGTTCTCGGTGTTCCTCGGCGAGCTGGACGGGCCGGCGCGTCCGGCCGCCGAACGACTGCACGACGAGATGGGCGCCGACGGCGCGGCCGCGGTGCTGATCGCGATCGACCCCACCCGCCGCGAGCTGGCCATCGTCACCGGCCCCGAGGCGAAGATCCGGCTGCCGGACCGGGCCTGCCACCTGGCGGTGATGAGCATGACCGCGTCGTTCTCCGAGGGGGATCTGGTCGGCGGGCTGCTCAGCGGCCTGCGGATGCTGTCCGACCAGGCCGGCGCCCCCGCCTGACCGGCGCCCGGGACATACCGCGCGGCGCAGTGGCGCCGAGAAGCCCGGTCCTCGGCTGACCGTGCCCCCGACTCACCTGCGCCCGGGCCCTCGACGTTGAGGGCCCCCGCACGGGGCCCTACCAGGCGGCGCCGACGTAACCGGCGGTCCCGCGACGATCCTCGGCGTCGGGCAGCCGCACCAGGTCGACCACGGTGCGGTCGCCGACGTCCTTGAGCGCGTCGAGCACCGCCTCGTCCTTGCAGCCGATCACGCACACCTCGGCGTGCTCCATCACCTCGTCCACCGAGTCGCTGAGCAGGTCGCCCAGGTGCGGCAAATGCTGCTCGATGTACTCCCGGTTGGCGCCCATCAGCCGCGACAGCGTCACGTTGGCGTCGTAGATCCGTACCTGGTAGCCCTTGCCGATCAGCCGCTCGGCCAGCTCCACCAGCGGGCTCTCCCGCAGGTCGTCGGTGCCCGGCTTGAACGACAGACCGAACATCCCGATCTTGCGCCGCTTGGTGGACACGACGGCGTCGAACGCCCGCTGCAGGTGCGCGGTGTTGGACGGCAGCACGTGCTCCAGGATCGGCACCGACACGTCCGCCCTGCGCGCGGCGTGCACCAGCCCGCGCAGGTCCTTGGGCAGGCAGGAGCCACCGAAGGCGAACCCGGGCCGCAGGTAGGCCGGGGAGATGTTCAGCTTGCGGTCGGCCAGGAAGACGTCGATGACCTTGTGCGAGTCGAGGCCGAGTGCCTGGCAGATCGACCCGATCTCGTTCGCGAAACCGATCTTCAGACCGTGGAAGCAGTTGTCGGTGTACTTGACCATCTCGGCTACCGAGATCGGCACCCGGAACACCTCGCCGGGGATGCCCTCGTAGAGCGCCAGCACCGCGTCGCCGGTGGCCTGGTCGATCTCGCCGATCACCGTCTTGGGCGGGTCGTAGAAGTCCCGCACGCTGGTGGACTCCCGCAGGAACTCCGGGTTCATCGCGACGCCGAAGTCGGTGCCCGCCTTCTTGCCGGACGTGCGCTCCAGCTCCGGGATGAGCAGCCGCTCGCAGGTGCCCGGCAGCATGGT
>JBQTKB010000042.1:0-77180 GCA_052386505.1 Pseudonocardia sp. | reverse complement strand
CTGTCCCTGCCCGGTGGCCGTCCGGTGGTGCAGCGCGGCCAGGATGCCGATCACCGCGTGGTTACCGGCCATCACGTCGAACACCGAGATGCCGGCCCGGAACGGCGGCCCGGACGGGTCACCGGTGTGGCTCATCAGCCCGGTCATGTCCTGTACCATCTGGTCGTTGCCGGGTTCGTGCGCGGCCGGGCCGGATCCGAACGCGCTGTTCGTGCTGTACACCACCCCCGGGTTAGCCGCCCGCACCGCCGCGTAGTCCAGCCCGAACCGGGCCATCCCGCCCGGGCGCAGGTTCTCGATCAGCACGTCCGCCCGGCGCGCCAGCTCGTGGGCCAGCGCGAGATCGCTCGGGTCGCGCAGGTCGAGCACGACCGAGCGCTTGCCGCGGTTGATGCCCAGGTAGTACGTCGATACGCCGTCGCGCACCGGCGGCATCCACGTGCGCGTGTCGTCGCCGGCCGGGCCCTCGACCTTGACCACGTCGGCGCCCAGGTCGGCCAGCAGCATGGTGGCGTACGGCCCGGCCAGGATCCGGGAGAAGTCGGCGACCAGCAGCCCGGTCAGCGGCGGATGGTCGCTCACCTAGCGCGAGTACCTCACGCTGTGGAGCGTACGCCGGGAAACCCGAGTTCGGCGCCGGCCTGCCGGTGCCGTGCGGCGGGTCCCGGGGCTGCTGGCTCCGGCCCACACGTGGTGAGCTGGGAGGACCATCTCGGGTGGTGCCGCGCCGAACGACACCGCCGGTCAAAACGGCGGCGGATCCGGATCAAGCGGCTGCGACAGCGCGGAACGATAGTCGTGCGGGCGGCTGACGTAGCGATGACCGGTAGGCGTGACAAAGTTGACCGCTGCGTCCTGGCCTTGGGTGACCCGCCACCCGCGCGCGTGGGTCTTGAGTCGGTGGTCGTGGCGGCAGGCGGCGTACAGGTTGCGCGCACTCGTGGTGCCGCTCTCCGACCAGGCGACGGCGTGGTCGAGATCGGTATGGGCCGCCGAACGGCGGCAGATGGGCGAGCGACAGTGGTAGTCGCGGGCGCGGACATGGTCGGCGAGCCCGGTGGGTGGCCGGTAGGTCTTGCGGCCGTAGTCGAGCAGCGTGCCGGACTCCGGATCGGTGAGTAGGCGCCGCCAGGTGCCCTCGGCGGCGATCTCCCGGGCGACTCCGGCGGGGATCGGGCCGTAACCGCGTAGCTCGCCGGGCGCTTCGTCGAGGCCCATCAGGGTGGTGATCGGTACGGTGACCTGGACGGACGGCTTCGCCACCGGACCTGGCGGTCGATGCACGACGTCATCTTCGGCGGCACAGCGCTGTTCGGCGGCACAGCGTCGGTCGGCGGCACAGCGTTCTTCGGCGGCACAGCGCTGTTCGGCGGCACAGCGTCGGCCGGCGGCACAGCGTCGGCCGGTGAGCAGTTCGGTGAGTAGATCCGCCCGGCGGGCGTCCATGCCGCGCGGATCGGCCGCGCCGAGGCTACGGGCTAGCTGGCCGAGATGCTCGTAGGCGGCAACCGCATCCGGCGCGGGCAGCAGCGCCCACAGGCTGGCCATCGCCTCCGGCTCGGGGTTGAGCACCACGCGCCGCTCACCGCGAGCCCCGCGGTGGCGCTGCTCGGCCCCGTTCGGGTCGACCGCGATGACCGCACGGGCCAACGCCGCTCGCAGCTGGCCCTGAGTCTGCTCGAGCGCTCCAGCGAGGACCCTGTGTTGCACGGCCCGAGCCTGCTCAGCCGGTAGGTGCCGGCAGGCGTCGGTGATCGCCCGGACCTTGGCGCCGTCGATCCGACCATCTTCCCAAGCAGCCATGGTCTCGGGGAGCACGGAGTCCAGCTCCACCGCAACACCGAGCCTGGCGCCGGCCGCCATCCGGGACAACCGCAGCGCCAGCGCCACCTCATCCGCGGCGAACTCCGAACAGCTCGACGCCACGTTCGAGCGCTGCGCACCCTGATCGGTGTCCGGAGGGCGACGGCGGGCGAACTCCGCGAGCAGTCGGGCCTGCCGCGCCTGGGCCCAGGACACCTGGCGATCGAACGCGACGATCGCCTCGATCAGCTCGGCGTCATCCACGACACCAGGATTGGCCAGAGCGACGTCGAGTTCGAGAGCGAGCCAACCCGAGGGCCGACACAGCGACAGCGGAGCCTGGCTCGGTGGAGCAACCGCGTAATCGAACACATGTTCGAGTATAGCAGACAGAGGTGCGCCGGGCTTCGTGTGACGCCTCGGGGCATGGGTGACAGTTCTGCATCACAGTTGGTGATGATGATCGTGTTGTCCTGGCTGAGGACGAGGACCTGGTTGAAGGCATGGTTCACGTCGAGCTTGTAGACGACCTTGTCCACCATGATGGTGCCGCTGCCCACTGTCCTGACGTGGGTGTCCGCGGGCGGGTGTCGACGGCAGCCCAATACTGAGTGTGAGACTCGCCTGACCGGTCCAGCGATAGTTGGCTGGTGTAGACACTGAGTGGCGAGCTGCCGTTCGTGGGACTTGTCCACCGCGCGGCAACTCGAGTTCTAGGCAACGTCGCAACAGTGGCTGACTCGGCGAGGCTAGCGGCGCGCTCGGGGGTAGCCGAGAAGCTGGCTGGTCAGCTCCGCACCAGAGCTTCGGCCTCGATCTCGACCCTCCTCTCGGGTCGAGCAGGCCGGCCACGATGACCATCGTGGCGGCCGGTCGAATGTCGCCGAACAGCTCTCCGTGCGCCGTGCCCACTGAGTCGGCCACCGCTGGATCGGTGATGAACATTCGGGTCCGGATGACGTCGGCGAGTCCGGCGCCCACCGCGGCCAGCGCATCGGCGATGATCTCGAAACAGCGACGCGCCTGGACTGCCGCGTCATCAGGGCACGAGCCGTCGGACCAGATCGGTCCGGTCCCGGAGACCTCCACGCGGTCACCGGCGCGAACCGCGCGCGAGTAGCCGATCGTCCTCTCGAACGGTCACCCGGAAGAGACCCCCTGTTGTTCCGACAAGGCGATGAGTCTTGCGGGCCACGTCCTGGTCGATCAAGCGGATTGACCTGCCGACCCCGGTCCGCATGCGCGGATCGCTGACCGGCGAGATGCCGCCGGCGGGGGTCGACCTGGTTGCCGAGGCGGTGGAAGTAGGATCGTCAGAGCTGGTCGAGGACGGAACACACGCGATCACGGTTGACCCCCTGGGGTCCCGGATATGACCAGCCATGCGGATGGGGTGAGCAGGTCAGTGTCGTCAGGTGAGTGGTCAGGTGGATCGGGCCGGGTTCCGGAGCGGCCGGTGCTGGACGGGCTGGACCAGGTCTGGGCGCAGCGCTGGGAGCAGGACGGCACCTACCGGTACCGGCCGGCCGAGCGGGCCGACGTGTTCTCCATCGACACCCCGCCGCCGACGGTGAGTGGCTCGCTGCACGTGGGCCACGTGTTCTCCTACACCCACACCGACATCGTCGCCCGCTTCCAGCGGATGCGCGGTAAGCACGTGTTCTACCCGATGGGCTGGGACGACAACGGTCTGCCCACCGAGCGGCGGGTGCAGAACTACTTCGGAGTGCGTTGCGAACCCGCGCTGCCGTACGTGCCCGACATGCCCGTTCCCGAGGTGCCTCCGGCCAAGGGCGCCAAGCCGATCGACGTCTCCCGGCGCAACTTCGTCGAGCTGTGCGAGAAGCTCACCGGCGAGGACGAGCAGGCGTTCGAGCAGGTGTGGCGCCGGCTGGGGCTGTCCGTCGACTGGTCGATGACCTACACCACCATCGGTGAGCACGCCCAGCGCGTCTCACAGCGCGCGTTCGTCCGACTGCTGCGCTCCGGCCAGGCCTACCAGGCTGAGGCCCCCACGCTGTGGGACGTCGGCTTCCGCACCGCCGTGGCCCAGGCCGAGCTCGAGGACCGCGAGCACGCCGGCGCCTGGTATCGGATCGCGTTCCACACCGGCGAGCAGCCGGTCCACATCGAGACCACCCGCCCGGAGCTGCTGCCCGCCTGCGTGGCGCTGATCGCGCACCCCGACGACCAGCGGTACCGGCACCTGTTCGGCACTACCGTGACCACCCCGGTCTTCGGGGTCGAGGTGCCGGTACTGGCACACCCGGCCGCCGAGCCCGACCGCGGCGCCGGCATCGCGATGTGCTGCACCTTCGGCGACCTGACCGATGTGCAGTGGTGGCGCGAGCTCAAGCTGCCGGCTCGGGCGATCATCGGTCGGGACGGCCGGATCGTGGCCCAGACACCGGACGGCCTCGATTCGCCAGCCGGCCGCGAGGCCTACGAGCAGATCGTCGGTACGACCGTGTTCACCGCGAAGGAACGCGTGGTGGCGATGCTGCGCGAGTCCGGCGACCTGGACGGCGAGCCGACGAAGACCGTGCGCCCGGTGAAGTTCTACGAGAAGGGCGACAAGCCGCTGGAGATCGTGTCCAGCCGGCAGTGGTTCATCCGCTCGGTCGACCACCAGCAGCGGCTGATCGCCCGGGGCCGGGAGCTGAACTGGCACCCCGCCTACATGCGGGCCCGTTACGAGGACTGGGTGCGCGGCCTCAACGGCGACTGGCTGATCAGCCGGCAGCGGTACTTCGGCGTGCCGGTGCCGGTCTGGTACCCGCTGGACGCCTCCGGCGACCCGGTGTACGACCGACCGATCGTCCCGGCCGAGGAGCTGCTGCCGGTCGACCCGTCCTCGGACACGCCCCCCGGTTACGCGCCCGAACAACGCGGCAAGCCCGGCGGCTTCCTCGGCGACCCCGACGTGATGGACACGTGGGCCACCTCCTCGCTCACCCCGCAGATCGTCTGTGGTTGGGAGGAGGACAAGGACCTGTTCAACCAGACCTACCCGATGAACCTGCGCCCGCAGGGCCACGACATCATCCGTACCTGGTTGTTCTCCACCGTGCTGCGTGCGGAGTTGGAGACCGACTCGCTGCCCTGGACCGACGTCACCCTGTCCGGCTGGATCCTCGACCCGGACCGCAAGAAGATGAGCAAGTCCAAGGGCAACGTGGTCACCCCGGTCGGGCTGCTGGAGGAGTTCAGCTCGGACGCGGTGCGCTACTGGGCGGCCAGCGGGCGTCCGGGCACCGACACCGCGTTCGACCAGGGCAAGATGAAGATCGGCCGCCGGCTGGCCACCAAGCTGCTCAACGCCAGCAAGTTCGTCCTCGGCTTCCCGGAGCCAGCTCCAGGCGCAGGAGTGACCGAGGCGCTGGACCGGTCGATGCTGGCCGTGCTCGACGACGTGGTCGTCCAGGCCACCGCCGCCCTGCAGGCCTTCGAGTACACCACCGCGCTGGAACGCACCGAGCGGTTCTTCTGGCAGTTCTGTGACGACTACCTGGAGCTGGTCAAGGACCGCGCCTACGGGGCCGGCTCGGATGGTCCAGCCGATCCGGCGACCCAGTCCGCGCGGTTGGCGCTGCGCTCGGCGCTGTCGGTGCTGCAGCGGCTGCTGGCCCCGTTCCTGCCGTTCGCCACCGAGGAGGCCTGGTCCTGGTGGCACGACGGGTCGGTGCACACCAGCCCGTGGCCGGACCCGGCCACCCCGGACGGGACCCCGACCGCGACCCCGACCGCGACCGCGACCGCGACCCAGGATGGGACCGCGGCCCCGGACGGCGCGGCGACCGCGACCCAGGACGGGGCCGCGGCCTCGGACGGCGCCGCGACCCAGACCGCGGATCTTGGTGACGACGTGGCGCTGGCGGTGGCCACTGCGGCGATCGCGGCGGTGCGCAAGGCGAAGTCCGACTCCAAGCGCTCGATGAAGCACCCGGTGCGGGTGCTGCGGGTGTCCGGGCCGGCCCGGTTCGCGCCGTTGCTCGACTCGATCACGCGCGACATCACTCTCGCCGGCAACATCAGCGAGATCGGCTTCGAGCCCACCGATGCCGCGCAACTGGACTACGAGGTGCTGCTGGCGGTCGACGAAGCGACGCTGGACAGCCCGGCCCGAGCCTGACCTGGCCGCGCCGGACACCGGCCGCGCCGGACACCGGCCGCGCCGGACACCGGCCGCGCCGGACACCGGCCCGGAGGTCACTCGGTCTGGGCCGTGCCGAACCGGTTGCGGGACGCGCCCGGACGTTGCGGCCACAGCACCGCGAGCAGGGCGACGGCGGCGAGGATGCCGAGCGCGCCGGCTACCGCCCGGTCGGTGAGCGACGGGCTCCCGAAGCCGAACACGATGAGCAGGATCGGCACACCGACCACGGCCAGCGCCCGGGTGGTCGAGGCCAACGCGGCGCCACCCCGGACCAGCCAGGACACCCCGAACGCTTCCACCATCACAACCTCGGCCAGCAGGAAGTACGGGTCCAGCTGCCCGGAGATGAACCAGCTCGCTTCCGCCGCCTGGGTGGCTCCGGCGACCACCAGTCCGGCGACGATCACCCACGAGCAGATCCGGTAGGTGCGGGCCTGGGTGGCGTCCTGATCGCTGCGTGACCAGTACCGGCAGAACCGGAACAGGACCAGGAAGAACGCCGCGGCGCAGACGAAGTGCACGGTGCCCAGGAACCAGGGAAGCGTCAACGGCGCGTCCTGCGCTCCCGGTCGGGTCGGGAAGATGGCGACCCCGGCGGCCAGGACGGCGCCCACATTGCCGAGACGGTTCTCGGCCGGGGTGTACTGGTAGGCCCACAGGAACGCGGCGAACGCGAACATCGATCCGACGAACAGGCTGATCGAGTACCGATGGTGGAACGACGCGCTGATCGAGGAGAGAACCTGCCCGTCCACCGCCGCCGTGACGCTGATGACCAGCAGCGGAAGCGCGACGGCGATCACCCCGGTGGTGGCGCGCAGCGCAATGTGCGACTGCACCGGGAAACCCGCTTCGCCCGAGCCACCCGACGAGGCGCGGTCCGTCTCCTGGGTCATCGCTAGCCTCCACCGGTCGATGTGGCGTGCCCTACCCGCCTGCCGCGGCGGGCTGCCTCGTCGGCCCGGCCGGGGTGAGCGTGGTAGCCGAGCAGCATCCACGGCTGGCTGTCCCGGTAGTCGTGCACCCGGAAATCTACCGGCCGGCGCTACTGCCATCCACGGCCTCCTTGGACAGCGGGGACGGGAAGCGGGGAGAGATCCGCAGCCCGGCGAACCAGCCGGTGAGTCGTTCAGCCTCGGCGGCCAGCGCGGCACGGCCGTGGGCCCCGACGTCCTCCAGTAGCTGCAGTACCACCTCGCCGGACGCGGTCTGCCGCCAGCCGCCGACGATTCGCCCGTCCCACCACGCCGTCGGGCCCGCGTTGCCGGCCCGGTCGAACAGCCGCTCCCGGTGCGCGCCGAGGTACCAGTCGCGTTGCTGCCAGCCCATGGTGGTCGGGTCCAGCCCGGGCAACAGCGCGGCCCACGGGTCGACCGGCGGGTCGTCGTCCAAGTCGTCGGGCAGCGCGACCCCTGGCGTGCCGTGCAGGTCCACCTCGACCGCGCCGACCTCGGCCAGCGCCGCCCGGGTCGCAGTGAGCGTGGAGCCCAGCCACCACTTCAGGTCGCGAGGAGTGGCCGGGCCGAACGCGCGCAGCCACCGGCGCACCAGCTCCGCGCGGGCGGTCGCCTCGGCCGGTGGTTCGACCGTCCGGCCGAGCCAACGCTCGGTGAGGGTCCAGTTCGGCCGGGAGACGTTCCACGAGCCGCGGTTGGTGCCGCGCAGGATCGCCCCGGAAGCGGACAGCGTGGTCAACACCCGGGGCCCGACCGGATTGTCCCCGCCGTAGGCTTTGCCGGGGGCCACGATCGTCACCCCGTCCAGCAGCGGGACGGCGGCGCGCAGCTCGGTGGAGCTGGCCTCGCCTAGCTGGGCGAGTGCCTCCACGGTGGCGGTGCCGGCGGCGGCCAGCCAGGCGGCGCCGTCGACGTGCAACCCGGCCGCCTGCACGTCCTTGATCAGCCGGCGCCGTTCCTGGTCGGCAACCCGGTCGGCGGCGGCAGACTGCACGACGTCGAGCAGGCCGGCGTTCAACACCCACAGCGTGCGCCGCATGCACAGCTGCTTGACCAGTGCCCGGCCGGTGTAAAGTGCGGCGTCGAGTTCGGCGGCATCGAAGCGGTCCACCCGGGCCCATGCCGACAGATACACCGTGGTCGGGTCGGTGGCGTGCAGGCACACCACGGAGTCGACTGCCGTCACCACGTCCGGCGACCGGTGCCCCGGGGCCAGCCGGTGCCGCCGGGCCAGCCGGGTCCGCCGCTGGCGGGGGTCGAAGGTCCGCACGCCGCCATTCTGCTGCTGCGGGTGTTGTGGTGGCTCCAGACGGGCCGCGCCGAGTGGTACGTGGCGGTAGTTCGATCAAGAAACGGCGACCACGGTGTACCTCTCGATGACGGTGCCGGGCGATCGGCTGGGAGGATCCGCCGCGACGATGATCGAGCAGGTACGGTTCGCCGCCGGCGTGGCGGCCGGGTTGCCGGGCGCGGTGTAGCAAGTCACAGAAGCCACTCAAGCCCCATTGGCCACCTTTGTGTCATTGGCAACGCGCTAACCGGGTCTTAGCGTTGCTCTCCGTGATTGATGTGCGGCCCGGGTCGCCTTTGTCGGCGCTCGCCGCGTGTCTCGGGCTGCTGCTGTCGCCGAGCGTGCCCGCCGAAGTGTCGAGTGCTGGGCTGACCGGTGCTGGGCTGTCGAGTGCTGGGCTGTCGAGTGCTGGGCAGTTCAGTACCGGGCAGTTCAGTACCGGGCAGTCCAGTGCTTACGTGGTGTGGGTCGCGCCGGAGCAGAGCGTCGAGTCGGTGGTCGGGGAGCTCGGCGTGGTCGCCACCAGCCGCTTCGAACGATCCGTCAGCGGGTTCGCCGCCCCGCTCACCGCCGAACAGGCGCAGCGGTTGCGCGCCCGCGCCGGGGTGCTCGGCGTCGAGCCCGACCGCACTGTCCGCGCCACCGAGACGACCGGCACCGAGACCGAGCCGGACCCGGCCACCGGAGCCGGCACGGCCACCGAGCCGGACCCGAGCAACCGACCCGGCACCGCGACCGAGCCGGCGCAGCCGCCGGGCGACGACTCGGCGGGTAAACGGAACCGGCAGACCGACCCGCGCAACTGGGGCCTGGACCGGATCGACCAGCGGCGGCTGCCGCTCTCGCGCAGCTACTCCACCGACGCCACCGGCGCCGGCGTGCACGTCTACGTGCTGGACACCGGCATCGACCTGCGCCACCCCGAGTTCGGCGGGCGTGCCCGGTTCGAGGTGAACATCGCCGGTGGCCCGCCCGGAGACTGCGGCGGGCACGGCACCGTGGTTGCCGGGATCGCCGGTGGGGCCAAGCTCGGGGTGGCCAAGCAGGCCATCCTGCATGACGTCAAGGTGCTCGACTGCAAGGGCGACGGGTCGTTGTCCGACCTGGTCGAGGGGGTGGAGTGGGTTACCCGCAACGCGCGGCGGCCGGCCGTCGCGGTGCTGTCCTGGCGCTACGGCAACAAGCCGTCCGACATCCTCAGCGCCGCGGTCACCCGGCTCGCCGACGCCGGGGTCTTCGTGGCCACCTCGGCCGGCAACACCGGCGCTGACTCCTGCACGGTGGCCCCGCGGGCGGCGCGCAACGTGCTGGTGGTGGCCAACTCGACGATCGACGACCGCCGCTCGGGCACCTCGAGCACCGGGCGTTGCGTGTCGCTGTACGCCCCCGGCACGGTGATCGACGCGCCCGTTCCCGGTGGCGGCATCGCGCCCTACACCGGCACCTCGATGTCGGCGCCGTTCGCTGCGGGGGTCGCCGCGATGTACAAGCAGCGCTACGGCGACGCTCCGACCGCCGCCGTGCGCAAGTGGCTGGTCGACCGCGCCACACCGGACGTGCTCACCGGTGGGTCGGACGGCGGCACGGCGAACCTGCTGCTCTACACCGGGGGGCTGTGAGCGAGCGAACCACTGTGGCGGCAGCGTCGCGAACGGACCGACGAGCGGCGGCGAGGAGGTCAGCGAGCGTTCCGGTGGGTGGCAGGCCGCTCGCCGGAGCGGAAGGATGGCGGGAGTTCCGGCCGGCGAGACCCGGCCTCGCCGGCCCCGACCGAGGAGGCCACGCCGAAATGCCCGAGGAGGCCACCGTGAGCGCGTCCGCCCCACCCGTCCCTTCCTACGCGTCGGGAGTCTCGGATCTGCCGTTGCTGGGCGACACGATCGGCGACAACCTGGACCGTACGGTCGCTGTGCACGCCGACCGGGAGGCGATGGTTGACGTCACCGCCGGGCGGCGCTGGACCTACCGGGAGTTCAACTCGAGCGTCGACAGCCTCGCGCTGGGTCTGGCCGCCCATGGGCTGGTCAAGGGCGACCGGGTGATCGACCCGGAGGTCGGTCTGACCGTGCCGCGTCGTGGTTTGATCCCGCGCTACGTGCGGGTGGTGGACGAGTTTCCGATGACCGTCACCGGCAAGGTGCGCAAGGTGGAGATGCGGGAGCGGTCGGTCGAGCTGCTCGGGCTGGCCGGCGCGGCGGCGGCCAGGCACGCGTAAGGCGGGCGCGCAGGCACCGGTGGTCGGGATAGTCTGGACGCGCGCGCCCTGACGCCGCTCGGGGCGCGTTCGTCGTGCATGCGGTAGGCGGGCTGCGGCGTGGGTGGTACGGCGGCGTGGTGGTACGGCGGCGTGGTGGTACGGCAGAGCGTGCGGTGTGAGCAGGGGACGGGTGAGCAGGGTGCCGACCGGCAGGGTCAAGTGGTACGACTCCGAGAAGGGTTTCGGGTTCCTTTCCCAGGACGGGGGCGCGGACGTGTACGTCCGCAAGGCGGCCCTGCCACCGGGGGTGGACGGTCTGAAGTCCGGCCAGCGGGTGGAGTTCGGCATGGCCGAGGGCCGTCGGGGTCCGCAGGCACTGTCGGTGCGGCTGGTCGATGCTCCGCCGTCTGTGTTGGAGGCCCGGCGCCGACCGGCCGAGGAACTGCACGGACTGATCGAGGATATGATCAAGTTGCTGGAGGTCAAGGTCCAGCCTGACCTGCGTCGGGGCCGCTATCCGGACCGGCGCAGCGCCAAGCTGGCGGCCGAGGTGGTACGTGCGGTTGCCCGGGATCTGGACGGCTGAACGGCCGCACCGGGTCAGGTTTTTCCAATCGATTCGGTGAACCCGTCGTGAACGTGCTGATTGTTGGCTCGCTCCACGTGGGGTTTTCGGAACGTCCGCCGGCGTCATCCACGCACGCATGCATCACGCCTGCCCCGGAGGTTCCTGTGTCGTCAGCCTCGGTGCCGTTCGCTGTGCTGGGTCGAGCGGTTGCGCACCTGCTGGTGATCGCACCCGACCCGGAGGTGCGGAATCCGCTGGTGCACCACCTGGCCCGCGAGGGCTACCCGACGTCGGCCGCGTCGGACACCGACGCGGGTCTGGCGACGGCGGCCAGAGACCGATCCGACCTGGTGCTGTTGGCCGGCAGGTTCGCCGCACCGGACACCCTGCGCGCGGTGTGCAGGTTGCGGGCCACGGCCCCCGGGTCGGCCGTGATGGTGGTGACCTGCGAGGCGGACGAGCCCAGCGTGGTCGCCGCGCTCGATGCCGGGGCCGACGACTGGGTCGTGCGGCCCGCCGGCGTGGACTCGCTGATGGCCCGGATCCGGGCGGTGTTGCGTCGCTGCGGTGGCGAGCAGTCCGCGCCCCGCTCGATGCTGCGGCTGGGCGGGTTGCACCTCGACCTGGCCGCCCGGCGGGCCGAACTGGACGAGCTGCCGCTGGCGTTGTCGCCGCGCGAGTTCGACCTGCTCGCGTACCTGGCCCAGCGGGTGGGGCAGGTGGTCACCAAGACCGAGCTGCTGGCCGAGGTGTGGCGCCAGCCGGGCCTCGCAGATAAGGCGGCGTCCGCCGGAGGGACGGCGATCGCCGGCAAGTCCTCGGTCGCGGACAAGACGGTCGACGTGCACGTCTCGTGGTTGCGCCGCAAACTGCGGGAAAGCGCCCAGGCGCCGCGTTACCTGCACACGGTGCGCGGGGTCGGTCTGCGGTTCGACGTGCCCCGGAGCTGAGGCTGCTGTGTAGCAATCTCGCCAGGCGGGGTCATCGCGGCGAGTGGCCGACTGATCAGAGCACCGGCTGCTCGCGGTGCCGGATCCAGGGCAGCAGCGAGCGCCCCCGGCTGATCATCGCGGTCTGCGCGAGACCCAGTCCGACCACCACCGCGACCGAGGTGAACCCGATCCACCAGATCGGCGGCAGCAGCACCCCCAGCGCGCCGCCCAGCACCCAACTCAGCTGCAGCACCGTCTCCGAACGCCCGAACGCCGAGGCCCGGGACCGTTCCGGCAGGTCCCGTTGGATCACCGCGTCCAGGCACACCTTGGACAGCGCGCTGACGATCGCGGCCACCAGCGCGCACCCGGTGGCGGCCGGGATGCCCGGGAACACCGCCACCGCCGCGGCGGCCACCATCGCGGTCGCGACACACCCCAGCACGAGGGTCTCGGAGCGGTCGAACCGTTGGCGGGACCCGAGCGCGTTGCCCGCGAAGCTGCCCGCCCCGGCCGCCGCGCCCACACAACCCAGCAGCAGCAGCTGCCGGGACGGGTCCTGCTCGGTCTGGGCCTTGACCACGAACGCCACGAACAGGGTGAGGAAGCCGGTCAGCACCCGGATCGAGCCGGATCCCCACAACGACACCACGGCGTGCCGGCCCATCGGCTGGCTGGTGCGCCGGCCCGGGCGGCGGCCGGCTCGCGCGCCCCGGCCGGCCCGCAGCGAGGCCGGCACCTCGCCGGCGGTGACCTCCACCCACCGCGGGATGCGTAGGCACAACCAGGCCCCGACCAGGCACAGCGCCGCGGTGTAGATCAGCGCACCCGGCGAGCCGGACAGGCGCGCCACGCCCGCCGCGATCGCCCCGAACACCCCGCCGGCGAGCAGCCCGAAGGCGGTCAGCCGGGAGTTGGTGGTGACCAGGGTGATCGTCGGCGGAAGCACTCGGGGGGTGACCGCCGCACGCAGCACAGTGTTGGACTTCGACAGCACCATCACCCCGAGCGCGGCCGGGTAGAGCGCCCAGGTGTCGAAGTTGGCGGCCATCACCACGGCCAGCACGGCCCGCCCGACGAACGACAGCGCTAGCGCCCACCGCCGTCCGCGCTGCAGCCGGTCCAGCATCGGGCCGATCACCGGCGCGACCAGCGCGAACGGGGCGACCGTGATCAACAGGTACAGCGCCACCTTGGACTTGCTCTCGGCGGTGGCGGCGGAGAAGAACAGGGTGTTCGCCAGCGCGACGGCGATCGCGGCGTCGGTTGCGTAGTTCAGCATGGTGGCGTAGGTCAGGGCCCGCAGCCCGGAGCGGTCGGCCCCGTCGGCGCCGGCCGCGCCGTGGAACCGCCGGATGCCCTGCTCCGTGAGCTGCCGGCCCCGCCAGGCCGCGACCCGGGTGACGGTCAACTTCCGCGGCCCGGTCGGCGAGTCGCGCGGTGGTGGCGTGCGTGGTGGGGTGCGTGGAGCACCGGTGCGTGGAGCATCGGTGCGCGGGGCACCGGTGCGTGGAGCATCGGTGCGTGGAGCATCGGTGCGTGGGGCCTCCGTGCGTGGTCGGGGTTCGCCGCGCGGCGAGGGCGCCGGGTTGGTCCGCGCGGAGTCGCCGGGGTCCGTCTCGGCGCCACGGGGCCGGTCGGCCCGGCCGGGTCGGTCGTCGCGGCCGTCTACGGGGACCCACATCGTGCGGCGCCGGCCACCGAATCCGGAGCGGGCGCGGTCGGGCCGCGGACGCCTGGATCGGTTGGTGGCCACACCGGCATTGTTCCGCATGGCGACCGCGTCGGGCGCACGTCGGGTAGGACGGGCCGGCTCAGCCGTCGAATCGCACCCGAAAGATCGTCGGCCACAGCTTCCCGGTGAGCAGGAACTCGTCCGTTCCGGGCACCGCCGCGATCCCGTTCAGCACGCCGGCCCGGGCCCGGTCGCCTGGACCCAGCAGGTCGGCGGCCAGCACCGCCGCGCTCACCGTACCGGCAGCCGCGGTGCTGTCGGTGCTGTCGGCGCTGTCGCTGGTGTTGCTCGCCGGGGAGGCCGGGTCGGCGCCGAGCTCGATGCGGACCAGCCAGTCGGTCTCGAACACGTTGGCCCACACCGCGCCGGCGACACACTCGAGCTCGTTGAGCCCGCGCAGCGGCTGCCCGCCGACCCGCACCGGCACGCTCGCCCGCTCCCGTAGGGTGTCCGGATCGAGCACCCGCAGCCGGTCACCACCATCGCTGGCCACCAGCGCCCCGGCCGACGTCCGGCACAGCCCCCAGCCCTCACCCGTCCAGTCCACCCGTCGCCCGGGTCGCAGCGTCGCCCGGTCCCATTCCAGTGCCACCCCGTCCCGCCAGGTCAGCTGCCAGATCCGCGGGCCGACCACGGTGATGCCCTCGCCGTACAGCGGTTCCGGAACCTCGGTGGCCCGCAGCAACCGCCCGGTCGTCGGGTCGAGCTCGCGCAGCTGGGAGCGTCCGGTGCGGCCGGTGCCCTCGTAGAGCACGCCGTCGGCGATCTCCAGTCCCTGGGTCCAGGCGGACGTGTCGTGCGGGAGCCCGCCCAGCACGGTGAGCGTCGGGGAGCGCAGCCCGGCGGCCACCGCGGCCTCGATCAGCGGTCCCGGGGCTGGTGCGGCGGCGGCCCGTCCGTCGGGTGAGCAGCTCAGCAGGCCGCAGAGTGCCGCGACGAGTGCCGTTGTCCGTGCGCGCCGGTGGACCATGCCCGCGAGGGTGGCACAATCGACTGGTGGACGTTCCCAGCACTGAGCACCCGGCGGTGACCGAGGCGGCCGTCGAGCTGGCCAGGGCCGTCGCGGTGGAGATCGCCGGCGCGGACGCGGTTGGGGCGCACGAGGAGGCACTCGCCGAGGACGAGCACGCGGTCACCCACTTCTTCGCCGCACACCAGCCCGGCTACCGTGGGTGGCGCTGGGCGGTCACGCTGGCCGCCGCCGGCGGCGCCGACGCGGATGCGGACGAGCCGGTCACGGTGAGCGAGACGGTGCTGCTCCCGGGCCCGGACGCGCTGGTGGCGCCGGCCTGGGTGCCGTGGCAGGAGCGGGTGCGGGCCGGCGATCTCGGGGTCGGCGACCTGCTGCCCTGCCGGCCGGACGACGAGCGGCTGGCCCCCTCCTACCTGGCCACCGACGACCCGGCGCTGGAGGAGGTCAGCAGGGAAATCGGCCTGGGCCGGCCCAAGGTGCTCAGCCGGGTGGGCCGGCTGGACGCCGCCGAACGCTGGTTCGATGGTGAGCGTGGGCCCGGCGCCGAGATGGCCAGGGCGGCACCCGGCACCTGCGCGAGCTGCGGTTTCTACCTGCCGCTGGCCGGGGTGCTGCGCGCGGCGTTCGGGGTGTGCGCCAACGAGTTCGCGCCGGCCGACGGGTCGGTCGTGCACGCCGAGTACGGCTGCGGGGCGCACTCCGACGTCGAGTCCGAGCCCGGGCCGGTGGCCCCGGTGGCGATGGTGGTTTACGACGACGGCGTGGAGCTCGAGCAGCGCTGACCGGCGGCGGGCTGATCCGACCACGCACGTACCGCCCCGCCGTTACCGGTGCCGGCCGGGTGTGCGGGAATGGGCGGGTGCTCCGGCCCGACCCGTTCGACACCGCGAGCCTGCGCGCCGGGGTGCTTGCGGCCTGGGCGGACTCCCCGACCAGGTTCCGCGAGGACGCCAACGCCGAGGAGGACCTGCTGCTCGGCGGGTACGCCGACCGCTGGCTGGTCGAGCTCGCGCAGAACGCCGCTGACGCCGCGCAACGATCCGGTCGAATGGGGCGGATGCTGGTCACGGTGGTGTGTGGCCCGGCGGGGGCCGAGCTGCGGGTGGCCAACACCGGAGCCCCTCTGGATGCCGCCGGGGTGGCCGCGCTGGCCTCGCTGCGTGCCTCCACAAAGCGCGACACCGACGCGGTCGGCCGGTTCGGGGTGGGGTTCGCCGCCGTGCTGGGGGTCAGCGACCAGCCAAGGCTGGTCTCGGTCACCGGGGGCGTGCGGTTCTCTGCCGCCGCCACCCGCGCCGCGGTGGAGCGGATGCCTGGTACGGCGTCGGCCGAGCTGGCCCGCCGCGCCGGCCGGCCCCCGGTGCTGCGACTGCCGTGGCCGGTCCCGGGCGAGGAACCCGCCCCGCCGCCCGGCTACGACACCGAGGTCCGGCTGCCACTGCGGCCCGGCACCGACCGGACGGCCGCGAACCTGACCGGCGGCGACCTGGCTGCCGCGGCCGCGCTGACCGCCGCGGCCGACCTGGCCGCGCCCGACCTGCTGATCGCGCTGCCGTGCCTGGCCGAGATCACCGTGGTGCACCCGGACTGTGCAGATGCTCGTTCCGCTGGCGCTTCTCTCGGTGCAGATGCTCGTTCCGCTGGCGCTTCTCTCGGTGCAGATGCTCGTTCCGCTGGCGCTGCTCTCGGTGCCGATGCTCGTTCCGCTGGCGCTTCTCTCGGTCGCCGTGTCGAGCACCGCCGCGAGGATCACCCGGACGGCACGGTGACCTTGCAGCCGGGGGAGCATCGGTGGTTGCTCGTCCGGCGGACGGGTGAGCTGCGTGGCGACCGGGAGGCCCGCGCGGTCGAGGAGCGGCCCGGCTGGACGGTGTGCTGGGCGTTGCCGTTGTCGACGGCGGGCCTGCCGGCCCCGCTGACCGGGGACGTGCTGCACGCACCGACCCCCAGCGACGAGCGGCTGGGCCTGCCCGCCCGGCTGATCGCCGGCCTGCCGATGCAACCCTCACGCCGCCGCGTCCGCCCCGGTCCTGCGGTCGACGAGGTGGTGCGCGCGGCCGCCGGAACCTACCTCGAGCTGGTGCTGGCGGTGCGTCCGCACGACCGGGCGGTGCTTGCGCCGGCACCGGGGTTCCCGCTCGGTGAGCTGGACGACGCCCTGCGTACGGCGGTGTCGGCGGTCCTCGACACCGCCGCCTGGCTGCCGGCCGCCCACCCGAAGGATGCGCCCACCGCCGACCCGCCAATGCTCGCGCCGCGCCAGGCCCGACTGCTCGACCTGCCGGGCGCATCGGCGCTGGCCGGCCTGGTGGTGGACGCGGTCCCGGAGCTGCTCGCCGCCGGCCTCGACCCGGCCGCCCGCCCGGCGCTCACCGCGCTGGGCGCGCGCCCGCTCGGGCTGGCCGAGCTGGCCGACCGGCTCGCCGCGCCCCGATGGTCGCCGCAGCGGTGGCGGGCGGTGTACGCGGCGCTCGCGGACGCGGTCGACGGCGTGCCCGGCGCGCGCGAGGAGCTGGCCGGCCTGCCGGTGCCGCTGGTGGACGGGCGCACGGTCAGCGGCCCGCGTGGTGTGCTGGTGCTCGACGGTGCGCCGGGCTGGGTGGACGCGGTGACCGCGCAGCTCGCCGCGCTGGCGCTGCCCGGCGTCCGGATCGCGCACCCGGAAGCGGCCCACCCGCTGCTGCGCACGCTCGGCGCGGTCGGTGCCGGCCCCGCCGAGGTGCTCGACCACCCTGCGCTGATGGCTGCGGTGGGCCGCTCGGACGAGGTCTGGGACCGCGAACCGGGCGCTTCCGCCGAAGGGTCTGGGCCGCACGGGCTCGCCGGTCTGGTGCTGGGGCTGCTCACCGAGCTGGGCGGCGTTCCCGGAAGCAGTGCCGGGCCCGGGCCCAGGGTCGGTGGCGCTGCCGGGTCCGGACCCAGGTCCAGGTCCGGGTCCGGTGGCGGTGGCCGTGGCGGGTCCGGTGGCGGTGCCGGGTCCGGGGACGGTGGCGCTTTCGGATCCGACGGCCCCGGCGGCGGGCGCTCCCTCGGCGCCGCGCCGACCGCCCGGCCCTGGCTGGGCGCGCTGGCGCTGCCGGACGCCGACGGTTTGCCGCGCCGGGCCGACGAGCTGATGTTCGCCGACGCGGCGATCCGGCCGCTGCTCGCGCCGGACGCCCCGCTGGGGGTGCTCGAACGCGGGTTGGCCGGCGCGTTCCCGCGCGCGGTGCTCACCGCGGTGGGCGTGCTCGACTCGTTCGCGGTGCTGGTCGACGACGACCCGGCCGGTCCGGACCACGACCTGGACGAGGAGGACCGCTGGTGGAACGGCTTGGACCGGCCGCCGTCGACGATGCTCGCGGTCCGCGACCTGGACCTGGTCGACGACCATGCCTGGCCGGAAGCGCTGGCGCTGCTGGCCGCCGACCCGGCCGGACTGGGCGCGCTGCGTGCCGAGCACTCCTACACCGGCTGGTGGCTGGCCCGGCACGCACGGCTGGCCGGTCGGCGGCCGGGGCACTGGCGGACGGCGTCGGCCGCCGGGCTGGCCGGCTTGTTCGACCCGGTGCCGGGGCAGCGGCTCGCCGGGCTGCCCGAGGACGTGCTGGCCGCCGCGGGCGTGCGCCGCGACCTGGACGTCCGGGGCCGGGTCGACGCCGAGGAGCTGCTCGGCCGGCTGGCCGACCGGGCCCGGACGCCGGACGCCGGGCTCACCTGGCGGGTGCACGCCGCGTTGGCTGCCGCCGTGCTGGCCGGCCGGGTGGACCCGGACGACCTGGACCCGCCGCGGTGGTTGCGCTCGAGCGCCGGCACGGTGCTCGGCGCGGACCGCGCGGTGCTGCTCGACCACGGCTGGCTGGCGCCAGCGCTGCCAGCCGAGGAGTCGGTGGCCGGCATGTTCGACGACCCGGAGCTGACCGGCGCGCTCGCCGATCTGCTCGACCTGCCGCTTGCCTCGGAAGTGATCCGGGGCACCGTGGTGTCGGGCACCGCGGTATCGGGCACCGCGGTATCGGGAACGGGGGTGTCGGGCACCGCGGTATCGGGAACGGCGGTGTCGGGCGGGGCGTCGGGCGGGGCGTCGGGCGCGGGACGCCCGGAGCGCTGGTCGGCGTTGGTCGAGGTCGTGGCGGCGTGCGCGACCCTCGGTGTGGCGGTGCCCGAGGGACGGGTGTGGCTGCACGACGAGCTGGTCGTCGAGCTGACCCGGCCGGCCTCCGCCCGGATCACCGCGGCGGTCTGGCGGGAACGCGACGGCACCTGGCACACCTCGGACCCGGTCCGGGCGCTGCTGGCCCGGCTCGTCGAGTGAACCGGCGCGGATCTCGACAAACAGTGCTCGCGGAGTCCGGCGGTGGGCCAGAATGTCCGGGTGCGGACTGCGCGGGTGCAAACGACGGTGCGATGGGTCGCGGCGGTGCTCGTGCTCGGCCTGGTCTGGGTGGCCCCGGTTGCCGGGCCGGACGGGGCCGGGTCGACGGAGGTCACACCGCTCGCGGCGACCGCCCTCGAGGCCAACGCCGCGGCGCAGCCACCGGCCGGAATGGTCGAGGACGAGCGGGCGGCCATCGCCGCGATCGACGAGTACTGGCGGCGGCACTTCCCGGAGATGTTCGGCCGGGCCTACCGCAGCCCACGGGTGGTCGGCGGCTACAACGGCACGAACGGCCCGCGGTGCGCGGGCCAGCGGGCGGTGGCGTTCAACGCCTTCTACTGCCGCCCCGGTGACTTCCTGGCCTGGGACGAGAACCTGATGGCGGCCGGCTACCGGCAGATCGGCGACTCGTGGATCTACCTGGTGATCGCCCATGAGTGGGGACACGCGATCCAGGCTCGTATCCGGCGCGGGCTGAGCGAACGCTCGGTGGAGCTGCAGGCCGACTGCCTGGCCGGGGCCGGCCTGCAGGGCGCGGCGCGCGACGGCCTGGTCACCATCGAGGCCGGCGACGACGAGGAGCTGGCCGGCACCCTGGCCGCCGCCGCCGACGACTACCCGTGGACCAACCAGCGCGACCACGGCAATGCCGAGCAGCGCATCGCGGCGTTCAACACCGGCGCGCAGAAGGGTGTCCAGGCCTGCCTCTGACCGGGATCAGCCCGCGCCGGGGGCCAGGTCGGTGACGGCGGTGACCAGGGCCGGCGCGTCGGCCAGATCCGGGTCGTTGTGCCGGGCACCCGGTACCGCCACCGCGCGCACCAAGCCGGGCGCGGCGTCGGCCACCGCCCGGCTCTGCGCGGCCGGCACCAGCTCGTCCTCCGCGCCGTAGACCACCACCGTCGGGACCGTGACGCCCGAGATCTGCTCCCGCACCGGGAAGCGGTCCCACAGCAGCAGCCGCACCGGAAGCACGGGGTACAGCCGCTGTCCGACGTCGGCCAGCGCGGTGAACGGCGAACGCAGCACCAGCCCGGCCGGCGGGTGTTCGACGGCCAGCGCGGTGGCCACCGCCGCACCCAGGCTCTCGCCCAGGTACACCAGGTGATCCGGGCGCGCGCCGGCCCGTTGCACCAGGTACTCCCGGGCGGCCCGGGCGTCGGCCAGCAGCCCGGCCTCCGACGGGCTGCCCGGGTTGCCGCCGTAGCCCCGGTAGTCGACCAGCAGCACCGACAGTCCGGCCGCAGCCAGCCGGCGGCCCAGGTCGGCGCGGTCGGCGCGATTGCCGGCGTTGCCGGGGAAGACGAGCACGTGCGTACCCAGGTCCGGCCCGGTGGGCGGGAGCAGCCAGCCGCGCAGCTCGACACCGTCCGCGCTCCGGTAGCTCACCTCGCGGGCCGTGCTCGACCCGGCCCCCAGCGCCGTCACCTGCGGCACCCGCCCGTCCGGTAGGTAGATCAGCCGCCGCTGCAGTCCCCAGAGCAGACCTATGGCCACCAGGACGATCAGCAACCCGACGACCGCCGACCGGAGCACCCGCGGCTCGGGTTCAGCCCAGCCCGGGCTGGGCGCCTCGAGCCCCGCGCCGGGCGGCGCGCTTCTGCCAGCGGGACAGCCCGTAGCCGAACGCGCCGAGCAGCAGGCCCGCCCCGCACGCCCCGAACCAGGCGTCCAACGGCCGCCCGAAGTGCAGATGCGCGACCAGCAGCACGGCGCCGGCCACCAACCACAGCACCGTGCCGACGCCGATAACCCAGGACAGCTCGACCAACCGGCGGGGCGGCGGGGGCGGATCGATCACCGTGACAACACTACGCCTCGTGTCCCCGAAGTGGCGCCAGGACGGTGTCGTACCCGCACGAGGTCGGTGCGGACGATCTGTGCTGGCGTGGTCGGTGATCACGGGAGACACTGCGTGCACGTCCCGCGCAGCGCCGCGTGCCCCACCGTCCCGGCAGGAGCGCCCATGTCCGAATCGCGAACCGACGGGTCGGACGACCGGAGCCCGAGCAGTGCGGCCGCCGATCCGGCGACCGCACCGGCCACTCCGGCCGCGCGGACCGCGCCGGACGCGGAGCAGGCCCCGCCACCGGGACGGCGTCCGCTGGTCGAGCGGTTGTTCGCCGTCACCGAGCGCGGGTCGACGGTCAACCGCGAGCTGCGTGGCGGGCTGGTCACCTTCGTCACGATGTCCTACATCGTGGTGCTCAACCCGCTGATCCTGGGCAGCTTCACCGCCGGCGGCCCGGGTGCCAAGCGGGACGTCACCGGCGCGGTGCTGGCCGTGCCGCAGGTGGCCGCGGTGACCGCGCTGGTCGCCGGGGTGATGACGTTGCTGTTCGGGCTGGTCGCCAACTACCCGTTCGCGATCGCCACCGGGCTGGGCATCAACACCCTGGTCGCGGTCACCCTGGTGCCGCTGATGACCTGGCCGGAGGCGATGGGCCTGGTGGTGATCAACGGTCTGATCATCGTGCTGTTGGCCGCCACCGGCTTCCGCACGGCGGTGTTCAACGCGGTGCCGGCGGAGCTGAAGGCGGCCATCGCGGTCGGGATCGGGCTGTTCATCGCGTTCATCGGGCTGGTCGACGCCGGGTTCGTCCGCCGGCTGCCGGACGCGGCGAACACCACCGTGCCGGTCGGCCTGGGTACCGGCGGCTCGATCGCGTCCTGGCCGACGCTGGTGTTCGTGGTCGGGCTGGTGCTCACCGGGATCCTGGTGGCCCGCGGCGTGCGGGCGGGCATCCTGATCGGGGTGCTGGCCAGCACCGTGCTGGCGATCGTGGTGGAGGCGATCGCCCAGGTCGGCCCGTCCCAGGGCACCAACCCCAAGGGCTGGAACCTGGGCTACCCGGCATTGCCCGAGCAGGTGGTCAGCCTGCCCGACCTGTCGTTGGTCGGTGACTTCTCGCTGTTCGGCGGGTTCGAGCGACTGCCGCTGCTGGTGGTGAGCCTGCTGGTGTTCACCCTGGTGCTGGCCAACTTCTTCGACGCGATGGGCACCATGACCGGCCTGGGCCAGCAGGCCGGCCAGCTGCGCCCGGACGGCCAGCTACCAAGGGTGGGTCGCGCGCTGGTCGTGGAGGGAGTGGGCGCGGTGGCCGGCGGGGCGGCGTCCAGCTCGTCGAACACGGTCTACATCGAGTCGGCGTCCGGCATCGCCGAGGGCGCCCGCACCGGGTTGGCGAACGTGGTCACCGGGTTGCTGTTCCTGGCCGCGATGTTCTTCACCCCGCTCTATGCGGTGGTGCCGATCGAGGCGGCCGCACCGGCGCTGGTGGTGGTCGGTGCGCTGATGGTGCGGCAGATCGCCGAGATCGATTGGATCGACTTCAGTATGGCGCTGCCGGCGTTCCTGACCATCGTGGTGATGCCGTTCACCTACTCGATCGCCAACGGGATCGGTGCCGGGTTCGTCAGCTTCCTGCTGCTGCGGGTGGCGACTGGGAGGGCCCGGGAGGTGCACCCGCTGATGTGGGTGGTGTCGCTGGCGTTCGTGGCCTACTTCGCCGCCGGCCCGATCCAGGCCGCGCTGAGCGGCTGACCGCATACTGATGTCGAGAAAGCAGACGGGCGCTACGCCCGGACCGTAGCCATCGAGATATACACCAGTCTGGTGGAATCTTGATCCAACCGGCCTGCGGTAAGTCTCGGCGTCTCATCGCACCGCTGGCCCGGGCTGCTCATCGGGCTCCGCTTCAGCCGGCAGTCCTGAGGTAAACTAACGAAGTGGACCAACCCGACATCGCCGCGGCGCCCGGCGCCGATCTGGCCGCCCGGCTGCGGCTGTCGGTGGTCCGGCTCAGCCGGCGGCTGCGCTCCCAGCGCAGCGACGCGGTCACGCTGACCCAGCTGTCCGCGCTGTACACGCTGGGCGCGTGCCGCGCGATGACCCCGGGCGAGCTGGCGGCCAGCGAACGGGTCCGGCCGCCGTCGATGACCAGGGTGATCGCCTCGCTGGAGGAGGCCGGCCTGGTCACCCGGCGCCAGCACCCCACCGACGGCCGCCAGTCGATCATCGAGTTGACCGGGGCCGGCGCCGACCTGCTCGCCGCCGAGGCGTCCGCCCGCGAGCGTTGGCTCGACAAGCGGTTGGCCGAGCTCACCGAGGCCGAGCGGGAGACCCTGTCCCGGGCGGCGGAGATCATCGACCGGATGGCGGGCACCTGAGCGGTGTGGGCTTCGTTGCGGGTGCGCAACTACCGGTTGTTCGCCAGTGGTCAGATCGTCTCGGTCACCGGTACCTGGATGCAGCGCATCGCCCAGGACTGGCTGGTGCTGGAGCTGTCCGGGTCGAGCGCGGTGGCGCTGGGCGTGGCCACCGCGCTGCAGTTCGCGCCGACGCTGCTGCTCTCGCTGTGGGGCGGCGTGCTCGCCGACCGTTACGACAAGCGCCGGATGCTGTTCGTGGTGCAGACCGGGATGGCACTGTCCGCGTTGACCCTGGGGCTACTGGACGTCACCGGCATCGTCGTGCTGTGGCAGGTGTACCTGATGTGCTTCGTGCTGGGCACGTTCTCCGCGCTGGACGTGCCGGTGCGCCAGGCTTTCGTCTCCGAGATGGTCGGCGCCGACCAGGTGAGCAACGCGGTCGGGCTGAACTCGATGACGTTCAACACCGGCCGGATCGTCGGCCCGGCGGTGGCCGGCGTGCTCATCTCCGGGGTCGGCACCGGATGGGTGTTCCTGCTCAACGCGGCCAGCTTCGTGGCGGTGCTCGCCGGGCTGGCGGCGATGGATCCGACCCGGCTGTTCCGCTCCGCCGCGGTACCCCGGCGGCCCGGTCAACTGCGCGAGGGGCTGCGCTACGTGCGCGGCGAGCCGGTGTTGGCGGGGGTGTTGGCGCTGGTGTTCGTGGTGGCCACGCTGGGCATCAACTTCTACCTCACGCTGCCGCTGCTGACCCGCAACGTGTTCGGCGCCGGTCCCGAGGCGTACGGGCTGGTCACCACGGTGCTGGCGGTGGGCGCGCTGGTCGGGGCCACGGTGGGGGCCCGCCGGGTGGGCCGACCGCGGCTACGGGTGGTGGTCGGCGCGGCCCTGGCCTTCGGCGTGCTGCAGACCGCCGCCGGCCTGATGCCGAACCTGGTGGCCACCGCCGTGCTGCTGGTGCCCACCGGGATGGCGGTGCTGGTCTTCACCACCGCCGCGAACGCCAGCGTGCAGCTGTCGGTGCCGCCGACCATGCGCGGCCGGGTGATGGGGCTGTACATCCTGCTGTTCCTCGGGGGTACCCCGCTGGGCGCCCCGCTGCTCGGGTTGCTCGGCGAGCACTTCGGCGGCCGGGCGCCGACCGTGGTCGGCGGCGCATCGACCGTGCTGGCGGTGCTGGCGGTGACCTGGTGGCTGCGCCACACAATCAGCACGGGTAAACCGGATCGGGTGACGACGTCTTGCGCGTGAAGCAAGGCTAGGCTAACTTAATACACGTCGCTTCGTGGTGGGAGCGGCGCGTCAGTTCGGGAACTATCGAGGCCCCGCCCGATCGTCGGGTGGGGCCTCGGTGGTATTCGGGGGAACGGTCGGACGTCGCCTGTCGTGCTCGTGGGCGGGGACGCTCGTGGGCGGGACCCGCGGGTGGGGACGCTTGTTGGCGGGGGTACTACAGCCGGCGCAGCCCGGCCAGCACCCGCTCCATCAGGGCGAAATCGGGGTCGTCGCCGACTGTATCGCCGTAGACCGTGACCGCCCGGGCGGCCACCAGGTCGTCCACCAGGACGCGGGCCACCCCCAGCGGGACGCCCAACTTGGCCGAGATCTCGGCCACCGACTGGGTGGTCCGGCACAACTCCACCAGCGAGCGGTGGGCGCCGTACAGGTGGTGGTGGGACCCATCGGGCGTCGCGGTGACCAGCGACTCGATCGGCAGCGGTAGCCGCGAGCGGGTGCGTCCACCGGTGTGGATGTAGGGCCGCACCCGCACCGCGGTGTCGGGACCGTCCGGTTCGTCGATTGCGGGCTCGTCCGGCTCTGTCTCGGGACGGGCCGGTGGGCGGTACGCCGGCCAGGTGGCCTGATGGGCGGCCGCCGGAGCGACCGTGCCGGCCGGCTCGGGTGTGCCGGGCACGGCAGCTGGGTCGGACGGGGCGCGGGACGACTCGGCGCCGCCGGCTCGGCCGGTCTCGGCGGGCCGTCGGGCAGCCTTCGCCGAACGGCCACGCTTGCGTGGCTGCCGGGCGAACCGCGCGCCGGTCGGGCGCGGTGGGTCGTCCACGTCCTCGTCCCAGGCCGCGTCGGGTTCGGCGGCCTGGTCGCTGGGTTCCGGCGCGGCCTCCGGTGCCTCCCGGTCCGGTTCGGTGTGCTCCGGCCCGGTGGGCTCGTCCGGTTCGGCATCGTGGGCGACGCGTCCGAACCGTGCTCCGGTCAGCCCGACAGCGCGGTCGCGGTGAGGGGACATCGCCGCACAGCTTTGCCGGAGCAGGTTTCGGTTCTGTGAATACGGAGTTTCGACAGCCCGGTGAATGTAACGCTCGGTGGACTGCTCGCGACTCGGAGTCATCGCCACCGAACCCGTGCGCCATGGCGGCGCGTGCACCAGGCCGGGCCGCCCGGTGCCGCGCCTGGTGACCGACGCGGGTGGCCGCTGTCCCGGGTGAGTCGGCTGCTCGCCGGTTCCTCACGGCTCGCCGACCTGTGCCTCGGCGCTGTCGGCAGCCACCAGCCACCGGCCGTCGAACTGTCGGACCATCAACAAGTAGCGGCTGCGGGGCTGGTCCGGTCCACCGGCCGGCGGGCCGGAACCGACGACTGTCGTGGAGCGGTAGCCGACCAGGTACCCGCGCCGCGTGTCGGTCTCGTCCGCGCCGAGCAGCGTCACCTCGTCCGGGATGGCCGAGGTGCGCTGCCCGGGCGGCGGCGGGCTGACCACGAGCACCCCGACCTCGGCGGGCGGGGTGCCGGGGGCGGCATAGGGCACCGCGCGGCGGTTGGTCCGGCCGGCGTCGTCAGCCCGGAGGCTGTAACCGGCCGCGACGTAGGCCGACGCGACGGCCGTCGGATCGCGCAGGTCGACGGCCGGATCGGCGCCGCCGCCGGCGGCACCCCGGTCCACCGGTGCCGCGCCGAGCGCCTCCCGCTCCGCCGCGCTGAACCCGGCCCCGGAGGTGTCGGTGTCGTCCGTACCGCTGGCGTCCACCAGGTACAGAACCCCGACCAGCAGCAGCAGAGCGGCCAGTCCGAGCACCAGCGGGTTGCGTGCTGTCGTCATGATCAGTCCCGGTAGCTCACGTGGACGTGGTCGTAGTGCCCGCCGGTGGCGTTCTTGACGTTGTAGACGCCGCCACCGGTGTAGCGGGTGCCCCAGCCGCCGGCGTCGCGGGCGCTCGGGTCCCAGTACCGGCCCTGCCAGATCAGGTACTTCACCCGCAGTGCGCCGGCGTTCACCCGGTACCAGTTGGCCACCCGCCAGCCCGACTCGAGCGCCGCGCCCTCGGCGAACTTCCCGGGGGCGCCGGTGAACAGGTCGCAGGCCTTGCCTGTGGCGTGGTCGCTCGCGGGATTCCAGGCGTGCGGGTCCCAGCAGCCCGTCGACCGGAGCGTGGGCCCCTGCCTGAGGGCGCCGAACGCCTCGACCAGCGCGTCCAGGCCGTAGCGGGTTGTCGCGGTCAGACAGCCCGAACCGGTCGGGTCGGTCTGCTCGCACCCGGTGACCGGCCCGCCGAACGCGGCCGGAGCAGGCGGCAGCGCGGGTGTGGTGACGCCCCCGACGGTGACCACGCCGCCCGCGGCGCCTGGCCCGCCGACCGCGGCCGGGGCTGCCTGCGCGGCCTGTCCACCGCCGCCGGCCGCCGGACTCGCCGCGGCCGGCGCGGCGCCCGCCGGGCCGGCCGGACCGGGCTGGGCGAGCGCCGGTGGCGGTGGCGTGCGGCCGCCGACCGTGCCCGGCGGGGTGCTGTACTGCTCGACGAACCGCCGTACGTTGGTGATGTAGCGCTTGACCAGGCCGGCGCATGTCGGGCCGCAGCCGGCCTCACCGGGCTCGGGGACGCCGCTGGCGCTGCCGGTCACCCGGCCGCAGCCGGCGATGTGGCAGACCAGCATGGCCTCCAGCGGGTCGGTCGGCTTGCCGGTGGCCTTGAGGTGGCTGGTCACCGCCCGCAGGTTCGTGCACACCCACGGGATACCAACCCGCAGGTGGGTCTCCGGCACGGTGATGTCGCCGGCCCGGCCACCGGCGGCCGCCCAGTTGCGGGCGTTGATCTGGTAGAGCCCGGTCGCGCCGCCGTTGCTGTCCTCGCTGCGCGCGTTCGGGTTCCAGCTGGACTCGGCCTGGATCTCGGCGACCACCCACACGGCGGGCAGCTCGGGGCATTGCCGGTCCAGCACGTCGTTGATCACCGGCAGCATCCGCTGGGCCAGCTTCGGGATCTTGGTGGCGTCCACCCCGGACAGTGACGGGCCCCCGGCGTCGTCCTCGGCCGCCCCGATCACCAGCAGCCCGAGCAACGCGAGCAGCGCGGCCCCCGCCGCGCCCAGTCCGCGACCCCACCTCGCGCCGCCGACCATGGCTCAGGCCAGCCGTCCCGCCGCCGACGACCTCGACACCAGGCCGGACGCGGCGAGCCGGCGGTCACGCGATGCCGGGGCCGGGGTGCCCGTCGTGCCCGGGGTGTCTCCCGGGGTGCCCGGGTTCCCCGGACGGTCCGCCGCGGCGGGTAGCTGCTCGGCGGCGAACGCGCGGTCCGTGTCGTAGAGAGCCTGCTCGGTGGGAGTCAGATGCAGCGAGACCGGCAGGCCGATCCGCTCACCGGACTTGATCAGGTACTTGCCCCGGCCCGGGTGCAGCGCGCCGCTCATCCAGGTCGGCGACGCCGCCCACGAGGTGACCAGCGCGGCCTCGCCCTCGGACATCGGGGTGATCCGGCGCAGCGCGGCCAGTTCCTGCTCGGGCATCCCGCCGAGCACCAGGATCGCGTTGCGGGCCACCATGCCCCGCGCCTTGGCCCGGTCGGTCTCCGAGGGCAGCGCCTGCAGGTCGTCCATCGAGTGCGTCACCTGAAACGAGATGACGCCGCGATGGCGGTTCAGCCGGGTGATCCGGTCGGAGCGCTCGACCAGCCCGGGTGCCACCCGCAGCGCCCGCCAGAGCTCGTCCTGCACCACCGCCACGTTGCGGGGCAGGCCCTGCACGCGGGCCCCGGCTGTGCCGTCCACCACCGCCGACGACCAGGCCCAGGAGCACAGCATCCCGGCGGCCAGCGCATCGTCGTCGTCCGCGTTGTCACCGCCCAGCGCGGACAGGTCCAGGGACAGCGCCGGGCAGTCCAGCCCCGAGCCCACCGTGGACGGCCGGTCGAAGATGCCCCGCAGAGTGCCCTCGCACAGCAACGCGAGGGTGTTGACCAGCTCGCGGACCGAGCGGCGGTACCCGGTGTCGTCGTCGGCGGCCACGATCGTGCGCAGCGCGTCGCCGCCCTCGCCGAGCACCCGCAGCACGTCGGGCACCACCGGCTGGTCCGGGGCCCGCCCGGAGTCGCCGGCGTGCACCGCGATCTCCAGCGCGGTGCCCAGCAACCGCCGCTCGGTGACGTCCACCTCGCCCCGGCGCACGATGCTGACCAGCGCCTCCAGCAGGGTCAGCCGGCGCACCCGGACCGACTCGGCGAGCGCCTCGCGGGCCGACCCGCAGGCCGCCGCCAGCTCGCCGCGCAGCGGACCGGCGTCCAGCGGGTTCAACGAGTGCAACCCGCGCCCGACCCGCCACACCGACCCGCCCAGGGCCTCCACCAGCCCGGAGTACTCGCCCTTGACGTCTCCGGGCACCACCGCGACGCCGCCGAAGGCGACCAGCCCGGTGATCATCCGCTTGATGATCGCCGACTTGCCGATGCCGGGCTGGCCTTGCACCCACACCCCGGTGTTGGACACCAGCCCCTGGCGCAGCCACTCGGCCGGGTCCAGCCCGACCGGCTCCGCGGTCAGCAGGTGCCGGCCGATCGGCACCCCACGTACCGAGGTGCCCGAGCTGACCGCGAACGGGAACAGCCCGCAGAGCTGGCTGCTGGTGCCGGCGTACAGCTCGCCGCCCTCGACGTGCGGCGCGCGGCCGCCGCCGGCGACCGGCCAGCCCCAGGCCCGGGGGACCGGACGGGGGCCACCCCCGGCGCGGCGCTGGGCGGTGTTCGAGGAGTAGCGGGAGGCGCCCATCACCGGCCCCGTCCGCGGGCGGCCAGCTCGTTCGGGTTCAGGCCCAGCCCGAGGCTGGCGGCGAACCCGGTCTGCTGCGCGCCCCACATCCGGCGCAGCCGCAGCTTGGCCGCGCCGGCCCGCTGCTCGACGTCGGCGATCGCCGCCGGCAGCTGGCCGGGGTCGGTGACGGTGGTGCTCACGTAAACGGTCAACCGGCCGACGCCGGCGCCCTCGGCCTCCTCTCGAGCGGCCTGCATCGCGCGGTCGCGATCGTCGCGCTCGCGCTGGGTCTCATCCCGTCGAGTGCGCTGCGCCCAGGCCTTACGCATCTGACCGGCGGTGATCTCGCTCTCCACCCTCGCGGCGGCCTGGTCGGCCGGGTAGGGCAGGTACAGCAGGCTGACCCGGCGGGAGTACGGGCCGGGGGCCAGCAGTGGCACCAGCACCCGGGCGCTCACCGCCTGTCGCGGCGCCTCGAGCAGCGCCCAGGACACCGAGATGCCGGAGTCGTGCCGGTAGGCGTCCCAGGTCTCGGTAGCCGCGACCGGCCCGGCATGCGCCCAGCTGCGCAGCTGGTGCGCCTCGCCCTGGCGGGCGATCTCGTCCCGGGAGACCGGGTCGAAGGCCGAACGGATCCGGGCGGTCAGCCCGGAGACGGTCTCCCGGCCCAGGACGCCGACCCCGCATGAGGTCAGCCCGGCCTCCAGCCCCGGCAACCAACGGGTGACCTCGGCGACCGAGCCCAGCAGGTCCGTCGGCCGCGGGGCCGCGCGGGCCGGGTCCAGGGTGATGGTGACCCGGGTGTCGGTGTGCGCCGAGGTGGCCGGGGTCAGCTCGACCAGCTCATGCATCAGTTGCCGGGCCACTGGCGGGGCGTCCGGGGAGATCCGGGACCGCACGTAGTCCATGTCGGCCGGGGCGCTGCCCCCACTATCCACGGTGACCGCGACGTGCCGGATCACCGGGCGGTGCCCGAGGTCGGCCAGCCAGGCGCCCCAGCAGGCCACCCACTCGTCCGCGCTGGCCCTCCTCGCCAGGTCCAGCCCGGCCGGCGCGCAGCGCAGCACGGTGGACAGGGTGCCGGTGTGCCGGTCGAACACCAGCGCCTGCCGTCCGCCGCGGCCGTCGTCGGTGTCCAGCGCGACCAGCGGCGCCAGCGGGCCGGGAAGGTCGTATCGGCGCGGGTGCTCGGTGATCAGGCCGCCGGACAGCTCGGTCCAGCCCTTGGCCCGGCCGCTGGCGAACCGCAACCGCCTGGTCAGCGCCTCGGCCGCGGTCGAGCCACCGATCCGGACGGTCACCCCCGATACGACCAGCGTGGCGAACAGGCCGAGGGCCAGCGCCGCGCGCGGGGCGAAGGAGGCGACCAGCAGCGGGGCCAGCACCGCGACGAACACGGTGACGGTCCGGCCGGCTCCCAGGTCGCCGACGCCCCAGCCGCGCTCCGGGCGCCAGTGCCCGTACAACCGGGGCTCCGGGCGCCCTGGGTCGGTCCGCCCTGGGTCGGTCATTGTCCGGCTCCTCGTGGGGTGGTCGCGGCGGCCGGAGGTAGCCGGGGGATCGGACGGGTCAGCGTCGGATTCAGCGGGAACGGCTCCGCGGCCCACCCGGCATGCCCGTCGGTCGGCGGCGTGCCCCGGCGGGTCGGGTCGGGGCCGAGCCCGGTGCCGCCGGGCAGGGTGGACACCGCGCCGGCTGCCTGGCGCAGGGTGCTGCCCGGCCCCGCGTTCTCCATGAAGGTGGCCAGCTGCACCGACGGCGAGGTGGCGGAGCGGCTGACCAGGCGGACCGCGCCGACCGCGCCGGCCATCGCCTCGCCGCGGTAACCCGCCCCGGCCACCCGCACCGAGGTGAACGACATCAGCCGCAGCGACACCGGCAACGCGGCCACCCCCAGGGCGAGTACCACGATGCCGGCCAGCACCACGCTGACCCCGGAACCGGGCGACGAGGCGATCTGCGCGAGGTACTGCTGGCCGACGGCGTAGATCAGGGCGGCGGCTGGCTTGTAGGCGACCAGTGCCACCCCCCACGGCAACAGCCGGGACAGCCAGCTGCGGGTGGCCGTGGTCAACGAACCGGCCGCGGCCAGCGGCAGGGTGGCGGCCACCGCGAGCAGGGCCACCTGCCGCAGGGCCATCGCCATCCACTGGGCGGCGGCCAGCACCAGCACCACCACCGACAGCAGCAGCAGCAGGAACGGCTCGGCGAGCCCGTCGCGGCGGGCGGTCAGCGACTCGCGCATGGTGGCACCGAAGTCGGTGGTCGTGCCGACGTCCGTGCCGACTCCGGGACCCGCGCCCATCCCGACCAGGTTCGCGGCCAGCGAGTCGCCGGCCCACAGTGCGCTCTGCAGCACGGTGACCCCGAGCGCGGCGGCCACCGCGAACCGCAGCAGCCCGCCGGCCACCGCGATCAGCGGCTCGCCGCGCCGGCTGAGGATGATTCGAACCGCCTGGACCAGCACCGACGCGGTGAGCACCAGCAGCAGCAGCGGCCGCAGCGCGTCCTGTGCGCCGAGCACCGAGGGCTGCAGCAGCGAGGTGCTCGGCACGGTCCACCAGTTCGCCGCGTCGCCGACCAGCCCGGCGGCCGCCCGCGCCGCCGACTCCACGATCGCGGTGAACGACGACCCTGGCTCGCTCTCGGCGGCCAGCGGCCCCGGTCCGGGGTGCGCCGAGGGACCGGTCGGATCCGGCAATCTCACGGGGTGCCGAGCCCGGCGAACGTATCGACCAGCACGGCGGCCAGCGAGGCCAGCGCCAGCCCACCCATTACCCAGAGCGAGCCGACGAGGCCCTCCTGGGCCAGCCCGCCACGCTGCCGACGTCCGACTATGATCATGCCCGCACAGACCAGGATGCCGATCATCCCGGCGGTGAGCACTCCCCACTTCAGCCACCCGATCAGTTGATCGGCCACCTCCTCAATGCCGGGCGGGGCCTGCGGCGGTGGGTTCGGCACGGGGGTCGACGGGTTGACGATCATCGGGCTGCTCCGTGCGCGGCGACCCGCCCCAGGGGTAGGTCCAGCAGGGCCCGGCCGAGGTCGGGTATCACGGTCCTGGACGGCATGGTCCTGGACGGGACCGCGACGACCGGCATCGTCGGTGCGTTGTGGAGCGGGTGGGCTCCCCGCGCGGGGTGCAGCAGTCCCGACCGCAGCAGGCTGCCGGTCAGCGCGGCCAACGCGTCGCCGTAGGCCCGCAACTGCTTGGGCAACTGGTCGGCCGCCGTCTCGGCGAGTTGCGCGGCCTCGGCCAGCGGGTCGGTCAGCTCCCGCCAGTGCCCGACGTAGGGCAGCACCACCAGCGCGGCCATCTGGGGCTCGATCATCCGCAGCCGGGCCCGCGGGGTGCCCCGCACCGACCCGGGCTGGTCGCCGCACACCACCAGCACCGGACGGGGCAGGCCGTTGGCCACCAGCCGGGAGACCGTCGTCGCGGCCCGGTGCAGCGACTGACCCGTCGCGCGGCACACCAGCACGTCCACCCCCCGGCCCGCGTCGGTGCTCCGGTCGTAGCCGCGCAGGGCGGTGGCCAGGGTCGTGGTGCCCACCCCGCCGGCGACTCCGGCGATCCGCGGTGCACGTGGCATGCTCATCGGTGTCCCTCGCTGTCCGCGCCGACGCGGGAGTTCTGGCCGGGGTCGGTGTCGGCGTCCTCGGCGGTGGACGGGTCGGCGCCGGGGTGGTCCGGGGCGGCGCGCCTCGGCTCCTGCCCGAGCTGCTCGTCCCAGGTGTCGACCACCAGCCGGCCCCTGTCCCAGGTCACCGGTACGGTCATCCGTACCCAGTGCGAGTCGAGGCTCTTCCAGCCCCGCGCGGTCGGCGCCGGGGCGACGGCCGGCCCCCCGGCCACCTCGAGCGCACCGGACGGGGAGGGTTCGCCGGTCGGCCCGACCTGCCGGTACGGGGTCACCCGTACCCGGACGTCGATCATCACCCGGCCCTCGCCATCCGATCGCACCCCACCGGGCAGGGCGAACTCGGCACGCTGGCGGCCCCGGCCCGACCAACCCAGCAGGGCGGCGTCGCCGTCCACGTCCGAGGGCAGGTACTGGGCGAGCACGTCTCCGCGCCGTCGCGGGTTGTCCTGGTCCCAGGACAGGTAGTCGGCGGCGAACGCGCCGGCCAGCGAGGACGCCTCGCTCGGCTCGGGCGCCTCGACCGGGTCCGACCAGGTGCCCGCCGCCGGCTCGGTCGGCCCGTCGACCCGTTGGCCGGTCGCCTCCCCGGTGTCCGGCTCGACACTCGAAAGCGTGGTGGTGCGCGCGGGTGCCTGCCGCCGGTGTGCGGTGGCCGGGCGGCGGCCGGGGCGGCGGCGGCCGCCGGCGGGTCCGGCCGGAGTCGGGCGCGGCTCGGGCAGCTCGACTGCCGCCGACCGCGACCCGGCGGAGGTACCGTCGGGCTGCGCCCGGTCGACGTCGCCGGCGTCCTCGTCGGCGGTGGATACCGAACGGGTCTCGACATCGGGCTGGAAACGCTGGCCACCGATGGGGTGGGTGAGCAGCGGCAGCCAGCCGGCGGAGTGCTGGCCGAGGATCGGGTCGACCGGGTCGGTCCCGCCGTCGGAGTAGGCGGGCCAGCCGCCGAACGGATCGTGTGCGGCCAGCGGCGGCGCCTGGCCGTTCCCACGCTGGTCGAGGTTCTCGTCGGCGGGCCACCACGGGATGGCGTCCGGGGCGGGGGACGCCTCGCGCCTGCGTCGGAACATCGCGACCTCCTCGGGTGCTGGCTGGGTTCGCCGGTCCGGTGGCGGTGGTCGCGGGGGCTGCGCCTGGAGCCCACCGGACCGGCGATCAACGGACCCTACGAACCGGCGCGTTCCGGCTGGGCCGGAACGAGCGAAACCGTTTGCGTTCGCGAACGCTCCTCCTCCCAGCTGTCACCGCTCGGCAACCTCGGAAGCGCTGCACACACGTTGCGGCACGTGTGCGGCGCACGATCCGGGAGCGCGGTGCCGCGGGGGCGAGGTTCAGCCCGGCCCGGCGGCCGGTGTCAGCCCGGGACCGGCCAGGTGTGCACCGGGGCGTTGGCCGTGGTGCCGTCGAGGTAGCGGGCGAGCATGCCACGGATCGCGCCGCCGCGGTCGGCGCCGCGACGTTCCAGGGCGTCCACCGCCCGGACCTGCCACGCGGCTCCGGTGAGCCCGGTGCGGCAGCGCTGCTCGATCACGTCGAGGTACCGGGAGCTGACCGCGTCGGACACTCCCCACGCGGCCAATCCCTCGGCGGCCGTGGGCAGCAGCTCCCGCATCACCAGCTCGTCCGGTCGCACCCAGCCCAGGTCGGGCCAGTACAGTGACGCGCCCAGCCCGTCCCGGGCGGCCAACCGGAAGTTCTCCTCGGCCGCCGAGAACGGCAGCCGGGTCCACAACGGCTCTTCCTGCTCGGTGAGCCGACGCAGCAGGCCGTAGAAGAACATCGCGTTGGCCACCATGTCGATCACGCTCGGGCCGGCGGGTAGCACCCGGTTCTCCACCCGCAGGTGCGGTGTGCCGTCCGCGACGTCGTACACCGGCCGGTTCCACCGCCAGATGGTGCCGTTGTGCAGGCGAAGCTCGTCCAGGATCGGCACCCGGCCCTCGGCCAGCTCGGCCAGCGGATCCTGGCGTTCCTCGACCGGCAGCAGCCCCGGGAAGTACCGGACGTTCTCCTCGAACAGCTCGAAGATCGAGTTGATCCACCGCTCGCCGAACCAGACCCTGGGCCGCACCCCCTGGTTACGCAGCTCGATCGAGCGCACGTCGGTGGCCTGCAGGAACAGCGGAACCCGGGTCTCGGCCCACAGCCGGTGACCCAGCAGGAATGGTGAGTTTGCGCCCACCGCCAGCTGTACGCCGGCCACGCACTGCGCGGCGTTCCAGGCCGCCGCGAACTGACTGGGCGGGCACTGCAGGTGCAGCTGCAAGGAGGTGGCGGCGGCCTCGGGCAGGATCGAGTCGAAGTCCATCCGCAGCTGCTCGCCCGGCCGGCCGGCCGAGGCGACACCGGCGATGTCCAGCCGGAACGGTTCCCCGCGCGCGGCCAACATCTGCTCGTTGAGTGCCGCGTACCGGGTGCTCGGGGAGATACGGTCGGTGACCAGGTGCTCGGCCTCCAGCGTGGGCAGAATGCCGATCGCCAGGACCCGGGCGTGCGCGGCCTCGGCCTGCTTTTCCACGGCGGAGAGCAGATCGAGCAGGTGGTTCTCCAGGTACCGCCCCTGCTCGCCGCCGAGCGGGCGCGGCGGCATGTTGAGCTCGACGTTCCACTGCCCGAGCTCGGGCTGCAGCTCCGGCCGGCCCACCCCGTCGAGGACCGCCGAGTTGCGCATCGCCGGGGCGAGATTGTGGTCGATCAGGTTGAGCTCGACCTCGAGACCGGTGGTCGCCTCGTCATCCCAGGTGAACGGGCCCTCGCGCAGCATGGTGGCCAGGGCGCTGAGACATCGGTGCACCTTGCCGCGGTAACGCTGCCGGTCCCGGCGGGTAAATGATCTTCGGGCCACATCTTGGCCCACTCGCCCTCCTACGACTCACAGGTTCCGAGCAGGCAGTCGGATTCCGGGGTTCCCCACCGTGTCACACCGACCGGGTGATCGCTACGGCTGACCGGATGAGAACCGGCCGGTACCACTGTGATCTCCGCGGGATCTCCGCAAAGATCCCGGGCCGAACGCGACCGGGCGTCTCCGGTCCGCTTTCCCACCTGCGACCATGCCCGGCGTGGCGTGGACGATCGAGGTGGACGATTCCGAGGATCCTCGGCTTGACGACTTCCGGGACCTCACCGCGGCCGATCGCCGGCCGGACCGGCCCGGCGGGCGGGGTCTGGTGATCGCCGAGGGGGCGATCGTGGTCCGGCGGCTGCTGGCCTCGCGGTACCCGGTGCGCGCGGTGCTCGGGGTGCCGCGCAAGATCGACGAGCTGGCCGGTGAGCTCGCGGGGCTGCAGGCGCCGGTGTACCTGGCCACCGCCGAGCTGATGGCCGAGGTCGTCGGCTTCCATCTCAACCGGGGCGTGCTCGCGGTGGCCGACCGGGCCGCCCCGCCCGACCTCTCCGCCCTGGTCGACCCCGCCCTGGTCGACCCCGCTGTGGTCGACCCCGCTGTGGTCGACTCCGCTGTGGTCGACTCCGCTGTGGTCGATCCCGCTGTGGTCGACCCCGCCCTGGTGGCTCCGCTCGCGGTGCTGGAGGGGATCAACGACCACGAGAACCTCGGCTCGCTGTTCCGCAACGCCGCCGCGCTGGGGGTGGCCGGGGTGCTGCTCGGGCCACGCTGCGCCGACCCGCTCTACCGGCGCAGCGTCCGGGTCTCGATGGGCCACGTGCTGCGGGTGCCGTTCGCGTCGCTGCCGCTCGACCCGCCGTGGCCGGCCGGGTTGGACCTGCTGCGTCGCGGTGGGCGGCGGGTGGTCGCGCTGACCCCGCGTGCGGAGGCGGTGCCGCTGTCGCAAGCCGGCCTGGCCGGCTTGCCGGTGGCACTGCTGCTGGGGGCGGAGGGTCCCGGGCTCAGCGACGCCGCCCTGGCCGCGGCCGACCTGTGGGTGCGGATTCCGATGGCGGAGCAGGTCGACTCGTTGAACGTGGCCACCGCCGCGGCGATCGCCTTCCACGCGGCGGCCCGTCCGCTGGGTAGTGACGCTAACTGCGCTGGGACTTGACCCCGAGCAGCACGTCCTCCCAGGACGGCATGACCGGCTTGCCCTTGCGGCCGCGCTTGGCCGCGTCGGCGGCCGGGCGCTCGTCGGTGTCGGCCTCAGCCGGCTCGTCGACGGCCTGCGGCCCGGCCGGTTCGGCGGCCTGGGCGGGCGTGGCGACCTCGGAGCGGGTGCCGGGGCGGCTCGCCCGGGTGCCGCCGGTCCGCGAGCCGCCGGACCCGCCGGCTCGCTCCCTCCCGGACGCGCCGGCCCGGGAAGGACCGGACTCGGCCGCCGGGCGGTGCTCGGTGGCCGAGCGTGCGTCGGGGTCGGCCGCGGCGTCGGCCTCGGGCTCCGGCTTGCTGAAGTCGATCACCGGGCCGACCCGGCGCGGCGGCCGGGAGAGCTGGCCGTCGACCAGGTCGGTGGCGTGCTCGTCCAGCGCGGCGACCGTGCCGCCGTGCGCCCCAGGGTGGTAGCCCCAGCGCGCGGTGATGTCCGAGCGGCCGACCTTCCAGCTCAGCGTGACCACCCACTTGTTGTCCTCGCCGCGCCAGGCGTCCCACTCCGCCTCGCCGTACTCCTGGCCGCGCAGACCGAAGGTGTGCGCGACCACCTCGCCGAGGGTGCGCACGTCCGGACCGTCCTCGCGGACCGGGTGCGCCTGCTGCGCCAGCTCGGACATCCGGGAGCGTTCCAGCAGCACCGGGTAGGCGAACCGTTCGATCTTCTGAATCGGGACCCCGGCGGCCTCGGCCACCTGCTCGACCGAGGCACCGGCCCGGATCCGGGCCTGGATCTCGCGTGGTCGCAACTGGCTCTCCAAGTCGGTCGACAGCTTTCCGAGCCCTTGGACGTCACCACGCGCAGCGGCACGCAGCCGCTCGTCGGCCGGAACGGTGAAGCGTTCGCGCCGGTCCGGGTCCTCCAGGATGACGACGCCCTGGTCGCCCTCCCCGTCGAACCCCACGACCCGCAGCGCGCGCATCGACCCCTCCGCTCGCCCCTACGCTCGTCCGGGTGACGTTAGTGGCCCGCTTCCGCCCGTCCGCGGAGGCGCGCCGACACACGCCGCTGCCAGCACCGATGAGCCTAGAGCATCCCGGTGGAAGTCGGTGGGTGCATCATCGACGGATGGAATCCACCCGGGTGGACCGCTGGCTGTGGGCGGTGCGGCTGACCAAGACCCGTCCGGACGCGGCGGCCGCCTGCCGGGGCGGGCACGTGCGGGTCAACGACATCCCGGCCAAGCCGGCCACCACGGTCGGCCCGGGGGATCGGGTCCGGGTACGGGTGCACCACGTCACCAAGGACGTCGAGGTGGTGCGGGTGATCCAGAAGCGGGTCGGCGCGCCGGAGGCGGCCACCTGCTACCTCGACCACACCCCACCGCCACCCCCCACCCCGGTGCTGCCGGTGGCCCGCCGCGACCGCGGCGCCGGCCGGCCCACCAAGCGGGAACGCCGGGAACTGGACGCCTTCCGCACCGGCTGGCCCCGGGAGAGCTGACGGGCGCCGAAGCTTTGAGCATGGGCACCCAGCCCTGTCGTGCGGTCAGCCCTGCCGTTCCACCACCCAGTCGATGCAGGCGGTCAGCGCGGAGACGTCGGCCGGGTCGATGGCCGGGAACATGCCGATCCGCAGCTGGTTGCGGCCGAGCTTGCGGTAGGACTCGGTGTCCACGATGCCGTTGGCCCGCAGCGTCTTGGCGACCGCGCCCGCGTCCACCGAGTCGTCGAAGTCGATCGTCCCGACCACCTGGGAACGGTGCGTCGGGTCGGCCACGAACGGGGTGGCGTACGGCGACTTCTCGGCCCAGTCGTAGAGCCGCGTCGAGGAGTCCCTGGTGCGGGCGACGCAACCGTCCAGCCCGCCGAGCCCGAGCATCCAGTCGAGCTGCTCGGCCAGCATGGCCAGGGTGGCCACCGCCGGAGTGTTGTAGGTCTGGTCCTTCGCGGAGTTGTCCACCGCGGTGGTCAGCGACAGGAACTCCGGGATCCAGCGCTGCGACGGGGGCAGCGCGCCGATCTCGGCGACCCGCTCCAGCGCCGCCGGGCTCATGATCGCCAGCCACAGCCCGCCGTCTGCGGCGAAACACTTCTGTGGGGCGAAGTAGTAGACGTCTGCGTCGCGCAGGTCCACCGGCAGCCCGCCGGCGCCCGAGGTGGCGTCGATCGCGACCAGTTGGCCCTCGGTGGCGTCGGCCGGGCGGACCACCGGCACCGCGACCCCGGTGGAGGTCTCGTTGTGCGCCCAGGCGATCAGGTCGACGCTCGGGTCGCTGGTCGGCGCCGGTGCGCTGCCCGGCTCGGCGGCGACCACCACCGGGTCGGCCAGGAACGGCGCGCCCTTGGTCACGCCGGCGAACTTCGACGAGAACTCGCCGTAGCTCAGGTGCAGCGAACGCTCCCGGACCAGGCCGGCGGCCGCCGCGTCCCAGAACGCGGTGGTGCCGCCGTTGCCCAGCACCACCTGGTAGCCCTCGGGCAGCGAGAACAGCTCGGCCAGCCCGGCGCGTACCCGCCCGACCAGCGACTTCACCGGCTTCTGCCGGTGGCTGGTGCCCATCGGCGCGGCGGCCAGCGCGGCCAGCTGCTCGGGGCGCACCTTGGACGGGCCGCAGCCGAAGCGGCCGTCGGACGGCTTGAGGTCGGCGGGGATCGCTAGCGAGGTGTCAGACGCAGTCACGGGTTACAGTCTGTCAACTCCCGCCGGCCGCAGTGCGCCCGGGTGACCAGCGTCGCGCGGGCTACCGCTTCAGCCGCCGGCTGCCTGCGTGCCAATCCTCCTGGACACCGACCTCCTCCGGGCGCACGCCGAAAGCCGGTAGCTGCAACTGCTCACGCAGGCTGCGCTTGAGCTCGGCGAACCCGCCGAATCCGGCCAGGCCGATCACGTGGTCCCACAGCTGCACGGCCGTGTCCGGCGACGGCAGCCGGCTGATCACCGGTCCGAAGAACGCCACCCCGTCCGGCGGTTCGAACTGCAGGATCGGGGTGCCGACGTCCTTGCCGGTCAGCGCCAGCGCTTCGTCGGTCTCGGCCTGGATCCGCTCGTCCCACGAGTGGTCGTCCAGCGCCTCGACCAGCGTGGTCGGCAGCCCGGCGGTGGCCAGCAGCGGTGCGACCACCTCGGCGGTGGCGGTGGGCGAGGTGGTCGGCCCCCACTGCGCGGTCTCGAAGACGTGTGCACCGAGCTCGGCGTACAGCGCGTCCACCGCCTCGTTGCCATGCGCCGCCTGTGCGGCCGCCGCTACCCGCAGCATCCGCAGCCCGGCCGTGTGGCCCTGCTCGTAGCCCGGCGGGAAGTGCGACTCGTAGTCGATGTGCGCGTTGATCAGCCGCAACGAGATGAACTTCCACTCGATGCGGTAGGCACGCTGCTCGCGCACCATCCGCACCCACTTGCTGGTCATCCAGGCGAACGGACACACCGGATCGAAGTAGAAATGCACATCGGCGCCCATCCCCCGACTCTAGCCGCTAGGCGCGACGTGCGTGGCTCACCGGCGCGAGGTGCGCGACTCGCGGGTGCGCGCGGTTAGTCGTGGGCGATCTCGGTCCAGCCTTCGACTTCGTCGGGCTTGCGGGGGCCGGGGCCGATGTACTGGGCGGACGGGCGGACCAGCTTGGACTCCCGTTTCTGCTCCATGATGTGCGCCGCCCAGCCGGCGGTTCGGGCGCTGGTGAACATGGCCGGCATCATGTGGCCCGGCACCTCGGCGAAGTCCAGGATCACCGCCGCCCAGAACTCCACGTTCGTCTCGATCGGGTGGTCGGGCCGGCGTTCACGCAGGATGGACAGCGCGGCCTGCTCCAGGGCGGCGGCCGCTTCGTAGCGCGGCGCCTTGAGCTCCTGGCAGGTACGGCGCAGCACGCGGGCCCTCGGGTCCTCGGCCCGGTACACCCGGTGACCGAAGCCCATGAGCTTCTCCCTGCGGTCCAGGATGCCCTTGACCAGGCCCTGCGGGTCGCCAGTCTGCTCGACCTCGGCGATCATCGGCAGCACCCGGGCCGGCGCGCCGCCGTGCAGCGGTCCGGACATGGCGCCGATTGCGCCGGACATCGCGGCGGCGACGTCGGCACCGGTGGAGGCGATCACCCGGGCGGTGAAGGTGGAGGCGTTCATCCCGTGCTCGGCGGCGGAGACCCAGTAGGCGTCGATGGCCTTGGTGTGCGCCGGGTCGGGCTCGCCGCGCCACCGGGTCATGAAGCGCTCGGTGATCGTGTTGCACTCGTCGATGCGGCGCTGCGGAACGGCCGGCACGCCGATGCCCCTGGCCGACTGTGCCACGTAGGACAGCGCCATCACCGAGGCGCGGGCCAGGTTGTCCCGGGCCTCCTCGTCGTCGATGTCCAGCACCGGACGGTAGCCCCAGTACGGCGCAAGCATGGCCAGCGCGGCCTGCACGTCCACCCGCACGTCACCGGTGTGCACCGGGATCGGGAACGGCTCGGCCGGCGGCAGCCCCGGGCCGAAGCGGCCGTCGACCAGCAACGCCCACACGTTGCCGAACGTCACGTGCTGCCCGACCAGGTCCTCGATGTCGACGCCGCGGTAGCGCAGGGCACCACCGTCCTTGTCCGGCTCGGCGATCTGGGTGCGGAAGGCCACGTGGCCCTCCAGCCCGGACTTGAAGCCCGGGGGCGGCTCCGGCGCGGAGGCGGTACTCGGCGCCGTGTTCGCCGCTAAGCCGGTTGCTGTGGACACTGGTCCTCCTCGTTGTACCCGACACCCTTGTGGGGAACCACCCGCTGGCCACCAGCGTCGCAGGTCAGGGCGGTCGCCCCCAGCCGTGAAGTGTCCCGGGTGGCCCGCGTCACGCGGTTGCGGCAACCCTGCCCGCACGCCAGGGTCGCCGCAACGGCTCGTGTGCTGGATCACCGGCGCCGGGCGGGTGAAATCGCCCGGTTGGCTGAGCTGGTCGGCTCATCGCCGGGACAGCTCCGCCCGCACCAGGTAGACGTTGTACGGCCCCCACTGCGACATCGTGAAGCAGATCGAGTCGCCGTGCAGGGCCCGCGGGTGCAGGTAGCCGCCGTAGAGCGCGGGGTGCTCGGTGCCCGAGACCAGGGTCTGGCCGTCGCTCCACGGCCCGGTCACCGCGTCGGCCGCGCGCAGCACGATCCGGCCGGCCGGATCGTCCAGGTGCACCATCAGCCAGCAGCCGAGCCCGGTGTGGAAGCCCACCGACAGTTCGCCGGCCGGGCCGGCGGCCACCGGTGCGGCGGTTCGGGGGCGGCTGGTCCACTCCGAGCCGGTCCAGTACTGGTAGCGGCCGGGGTCGGCGACCGAACGCGGATCCACCCGGGCCAGGTGGATGTCGCCGAACCGGCCGTTCGGCGTGCCGAACAGGTACACCCAATGCCGGTCGCGGGCGAACGCGCCGAGCTGGAAGGACCGCCGCGCCAGCACCGAGTTACGCCAGCGGGCCCGGCGCGGCTTCTCCCAGGTCAGCCCGCCGTCGGCGGAGGTGGCGATCCCGCCGTAGTTGGTGCGCCAGCCCCGGCGGCGCCAGCGGGCCACCGACATGTAGTGCAGGTACTGCACCCCGTCCACCGCGATTCCGGAGGTGGGGATGACGGTGGACTCGATCAGCGGCCGGTGGTCCTTGGGCAGGATCTCGGCCGCGTGTCCCGGGCTGTCCTGCACCGCCTGGTCCAGGCGCAAACCGTCCGCCGGGTCGCCCGGGCCGGCCTCGGCGCTGGTGCGCAGCAGGACGTTGCGCCGGTGGTCGGCCGAGCGCCGCCCGGCGCCCGGGCCCGACCAGCCCTGGCCGTAGGTGTCGCCGAACGCGGCGAGCACGTTGCCCGAGCCGTCGTCCCAGAGGATGCCGAGGTCGGTGGCCAGGAAGCCGAAGCGGCTGCCGGTGCGGTTCGGGGAGCCCTCGCCGGTGACCGAGGACACCACCTCGACCCGGTCCGGCACCACGAGCGGGGGATCCACCATGTCGGTCACGGTGTCACAGTGCAGGATGACCGGAACCGCGACCGCCGGGAGGCTGCGCTGCACACCACACCGGAACCCCCGCCCGAGCCGACGCTGGACGTCGCGGACCTGGCCCGGACCTGGGACGCCCAACTGGCGGCCTGGCTGGCCGAAGCCACCGCCGCCGGGCTTCCCGAGCCGAACGCGATGGTGCTGGCCACGGTGAGCACCGATTCCGCTGACGCCGCACCCTCCAGCCGCACCGTGCTCTGCAAGGGCATCGACGAGCGGGGCGTGGTGTTCTATACGAACTACACCTCGGCCAAGAGCCGCGACCTGCGGTCCAACCGGCGGGCGTCGGTCACGTTCCCCTGGTACGGCCTGCACCGGCAGGTGCACGTGCGCGGATCGGTCGAGCAGGTCAGCCGGGAGGAGACCGCGGCCTACTGGGCCACCCGGCCGCGGGGGTCCCAGTTGGGCGCGTGGGCCTCGCCGCAGTCGGTGGTGCTGTCCTCCCGCCGGGTGCTGGAGGACTCGCTCCAGGCCATCACGAAACGGTTCGTGGACGCCGAGGAGGTGCCGGTGCCGCCGCACTGGGGTGGCTGGTTGCTGCGCCCGGAGCGGGTGGAGTTCTGGCAGGGCCGCGGCGACCGACTGCACGACCGGCTCACGTATGACCACACCCTCGACCGGCGCTGGGTGATCCGCCGCCTGGCGCCCTGATGCGGCGAGGACAACCCACCAGCCAGGCGCGTCGGGTGGTCCCATGACTGGCAACCGCGTCCAACCCGCTGAGGTATGCCGGGTTGCGGGTGTTGGCCGATCTTGTCGTGGAGGAGTGACCCGGTTGTAGGCCGGTCGGCCGCGTGGCAGCCTGGGGTACCGGTCGCCGGCGACCAGATGCCGGCAGCGGAAGGAGACACTCGGTGACGCTCAAGATCAATGACACGGCCCCCGACTTCGAGGCCGAGACGACCGAGGGGCGGATCAGGTTCCACGACTGGATCGGTGACTCGTGGGCGGTGCTGTTCTCCCACCCCAAGGACTTCACCCCGATCTGCACGACCGAGTTGGGCTATATGGCCAAGATCAAGCCGGAGTTCGACAAGCGCGGCGTGAAGATCATCGGGCTGTCGGTGGACCCGGTGGACAAGCACAGCGACTGGGCCGACGACATCGAGGAGACCCAGGGCCACCGGCCGAACTACCCGATGATCGGGGACACCGATTTCGCGGTGTCCAAGGCGTGGGGCATGCTACCGGCCGACACCAGCGGCGACGCCGCCTCCCGCACTCCGGCCGACAACGCCACGGTGCGCAACGTGTTCGTGGTCGGACCGGACAAGAAGATCAAACTGATCCTGGTCTACCCGATGACCACCGGCCGCAACTTCGACGAGGTGCTGCGGGTGATCGACTCACTGCAGCTGACCGCGAAGCACAAGGTCGCCACCCCGGTGAACTGGCAGCGCGGCGAGAACGTGATCATCGCCGGCTCGGTGTCCGACGAGGCGGCCAAGGAGATCTGGCCGGACGGCTGGGAGTCTCCCAAGCCCTACATCCGCATCGTCGCGCAGCCGCAGTAGGACCCGACCGGCCGGGCGATCACCCGTGGGATGCCGTGCCGGCGATCGGCAACTCCACCACGAACCGCGCGCCGGGACCATCCGGGCGGTCGTCCACCCACACCTCGCCGCCGTGGCGCAGCACGTGCTGCGCGACCAGCGCCAGCCCGAGGCCGCTGCCCCCACCGCGGCCGCGGTCGCCGGAGCGGTTACCGCGGGCGAACCGCTCGAACACCTCTCGGCGCAGCTCCGTCGGGATCCCCGGCCCGGCGTCGTCCACTTCCAGCCGGGCCCGGTCGCCGCGCCGCAGTACGCCGACCCGGACCGCGCCGCCGGCGTGTCGGGCGGCGTTGTCCAGCAGGTTCGCCACCGCCCGTTCCAACCGCCGTCGGTCGACCAGCACCGTCGGGTGCGGTCCGGACAGCTCCAGCGGGATCGCGTCGTGCCGGGCGGCCAGCGTCTGGCGGACCAGCTCGGCGAAGTCACACAGCTCGCTCTGGTCGTCCACGCTGTCGTCGCGGGAGATCTCCAGTAGGTCGGTGACCATCTGCCGGAACCGTTCCAGGTCGGCGGTGAGCAGCCGTAACGCGTGCCGGCCGGCCGGCGGGAGCTGGTCCTGGCGCCGGTTCAGCACCTCCGAAGCGTTGATCATGGTGGTGAGGGGCGAGCGCAGCTCGTGGCTGACGTCGGCGGCGAACCTGCTGTCCCGGGCCACCCGCCGCTCCAGCGCGGCGGTGGTGCGGTTGAAGGTGACTGCGAGCGCGGCCAGATCGGGGTCGCTGTCCTCGGGCAGCCGGGCCCGCAGGTCACCGCCGGCGACCCGGCCGGCGGTGCGGGTGAGCTCGGTCAGCGGCCGCAGCGCCTGGCGCCCGGCCCACCGGCCCAGCCCCAGCCCGAGCACCGCGCTGGCCCCGATCCCGACGAGCAGCTCGGCCCGGACGAATCGCAGGGTCTGCTCCAGCTCGGTGACCGTGGTCAGCTCCAGGTAGACCACGTCGAGCTCGGGCAGCGGGGTGGCCACGGCGAACATCGACAGTCCGTCGACCACCGCCCGCTTCGGCTGGGCAGGCTCGCCCGGCTCGCGCACCAGTTCGTCCAGCACCCGCTGCAGCTCGGCCGCCTCGACCATCCGCCCGGTCGCCGTCCACCCACCGCCGCGGCGCAGCGCGACGGTGTCGTCCTGGTCGTGAGCCAGCTCAGCCAGCACCTGCGCAGGATCGGCGCCCGGATTGCGCTGCAGGTAGCCGCTGAGTATCCGGACGTTGGCGGCGGCCTCCAGGGCGGCGCCCTGTCGGCGCTGGTCCAGCATGTAGTCCGAGGCCAGGCCCCAGGTGAGCAGCGCGAGCAGCCCGGTGACCAGCGACGCGGCCAGCGCGAACGCCACCGCCACCCGCCAGCGCAGCGGCAGCCGACGGCGGTGCTCGGTCACGACCGGGTCACGGCTTGGGTCATGGCTGGGTCACAGTTCGCGCAGCCGGTATCCGATGCCGCGCACGGTGAGGATCACCGTGGGCCGGTCCGGGTGCCGCTCGACCTTGCGCCGCAGCCGACGGATGTGCACATCGAGCAGGCGGGTGTCGCCGAAGTAGTCGTAGCCCCAGACCCGCTGCAGCAGCTCCTCCCGGGTGACGATCCGGCCCTGGGCGCCGGCGATCTCCAAGAACAGCCGCAGCTCGGTGCGGGTCAGGTGCAGGTCGACTCCGTCGCGGCGGACCACGCCGTGCTCGGGCAGCACCTCCAGGCCGTCGATCCGCAGCGGCTCGGGCTGCCCGCCCACCGGTGCCCGACGACGCAGCAGCGCCCGGATCCGGGCCGCGAGCACGCTGGCCACCAGCGGCTTGGTGACGTAGTCGTCGGCGCCGGCCTCCAGCCCCTTGATCACGTCGGCGGCGTCCGCCCGGGCGGTGATGATGATGATCGGCAGCTCGCCGCGCTGGCGCAGGGTCTGGCACACCGTCAGGCCGTCGATACCCGGCAGCATCAGGTCCAGCAGCACGACGTCGATCGTCGCGCTGCCGGTCAGCTCCAGGGCCTGTTCGCCGGACACCGCCGGCACCACCTCGATGTCCTCGTCAGTCAGCGCGAGGGTGAGTGCCTCCCGGATGCCCGCGTCGTCCTCCACCAGAAGGGCACTGGTACCCACCGAACCTCTACTCCCTCCGCCTCCGGCCCGAGTTCGATGCAACGGCCGTCGCGGTTGTCAGACAATCGTCAGGCAATTCCAAGATCAGTGGGTCGGGTCACATCTAGTCTTCCGCCGTGGCCGATGACGGTACCGACCCCGGCGGGTCGACCCCGCGACCGGGATCGCCATGACCACGGTCATCCGCCGCGAGCACGGCGCGGCCGGCCCCGGGCGGCCGCCGGTCCCGACGGTGGACGGTGGCCGGGAGCAGCTGCGCTGGTTCACCACGCTCTGGGCGATGGCCGCGGTGCTGCACTACACCGATGTCGACCCGATGGCCGCGCTGCCGCTGCTGGTGGTCGCCGTGCCCGCGCTGCTGCTGCCCGCCAGCCCCTGGACGCTGGGCGTGCTGCTCGCCGGCACCGGCTTCGCCGCCATCGAGGCGCTGCCCTCTGCGGCCAACCACAAGGTGGTCGGTCTGCTGGTCACGTGCGCGTTCGCGGCGGCGGCACTGGCCGTGACGCTCGCCGGGCGGCGACGCCGGACTACGGATGCGGAGCCGAGCTGGGCGGCGCGCTGGCTCGCCGCGGCCTGGACGCCGGTCGGGCTGGCACTGCTCGTGGTGTATCTGTACACCGTCTTCCACAAGCTCAACAGCTCCTTCTTCGACCCGGTGCACTCGTGCGCCGGCGACCTGCTGCGGCAGGCGTTCGGGATGAACGGGCTGGGTCGGCCCGATCTGCCACCGGCCGTGGTGCTGGCGGCGGCGGTGGGCACCGTGGTCGTCGAGGCGGTGATCCTGGTGCTGCTCGCGGTCCCCCGGTTCCGCTGCTGGGGAGTGCTGCTCGGGGTGGGGTTCCACGCGGTGCTGGCGCCGGCGTCGTTCTGGGACTTCGCCACCGTGGTCTATGCGCTCTACGTACTGCTGATCCCGACCCGGGTGTTCGCCCGGCTGGCACCCCGGTTCGGTGCTGCGCGGCGGGTGTCGCTGGCCGCGTTCGCCGTGCACCTGGCGGTCAGCTTCGGGGTCAGCTCGTCCGGCGCGGACACCACCCCGTTCGGCCTGGCGTGGCACACCGTCCAACTGGTCACCTGGTACGCCGTCGTCGCGCCGCTGATGGTCCCGCTGGTCCGGGCGTGCCTGGCCGAACGTCCCCGCCGCGGCCGGCCGGACACGGCGTGGCCGGGCTGGCGGTGGCGGCCGGCCGTGCTGCTGCTGGTACCGCTGCTCGCGTTCGCCAACGGCGCCGCCCCGTACCTGGGGCTGAAGACGGTGGCCAGCTTCTCGATGTTCAGCAACCTGCGCACCGAGCAGGACTCCACCAACCACCTGCTGTCCGGGGTGTCCGCCCTGCAGATCGCCGACTACCAGCGCGACACGGTGACCGTGGCCTCGGTCGAGCTGCCCCGGGGATCGGGTGCACGCAAACCCCGCTGGCTGCGCGAGCTGCCGTACGTAGTGGTCCCGTGGCAGGAACTGCGCCGTACGGTCGCGCTGTGGCGCGAGGACGGGGTGGTCGGGGCCCGGGTGGAGTACCTGCGCGGCGGCGAGTGGTTCTCCGTCACCGACGCGGTCAGCGACCCCGCGCTGGCCACGCCGATGCCCTGGTGGGAGCGCCATCTGTTGTCGTTCCGGGCGATCAACTCCGGCGCCGGAGCCGACCGTTGCCGCTGGTGAGGCCGGGGCGGCGCTTCGTCAGGGGATCGTCAGCCTACGGAGGCCGGGACAGCGCGAACCGGCTCTAGCCTTCGGCCATGGTTGAGCGGCAAGGGCGACCGATCACCCCGGAGTGCTGGGCTGCACGAGAGCGCGGGTGGCTCGGAGTGAAGGCACTGTTGATGCTGGGCGCGGTGCTCTACCCGCTCAAGGAGTACCGCCGCCCCCGGGCCAACCGGATCGACGGGTTCCCGCTGTCGTACTACCCGATGTTCAGCAAGCACCGCGGACCCCGCGCCCGGGTGGCCTACGCGGTCGGCATCACCGCCGATGGCACCCGCCACCACCTGGCGCACCGAGCGGTCGGCGACGGCGGGGAGAACCAGGTCCGACACCAGCTGTACCGGGTCGCGGTCAAGCAGGGCCAGGCCCAGGAGTTCGCCGACTCGCTGGCCGCGCGCATCGCGGCCAACCCGGGCTACCCGGATCTCGTCCGGGTGGAGATCGTGCGTGGCCGGTTCGACCTCGACGAGTGCATGCTCACCCGCCGCTTCCAGGGCGAGGAGACCGTGCTGGCCGTCGCCGAGCTGCCGTGCGGGTCGCTCGCCGTGCTCCGGCCGGATGCCGCCCCAGGACCTGCACAGGCAGCGGCCGAGCCCACACCGATGGCCGGGTGACGGTGTCACTGATCGCGCGCACGCTGGGCCGGGTGACCGGGGCGCCGCCGGAGCGGCTCGGCGTGGCCCGGTTGTTGATCGGCGGTTACACACTGCACTACCTGGGCAAGCGCCGGGAGATGCTGCGGAAGGTCTCGCGCACCGACCCGGCCCTGTTCGCGCCGATGGGGCCGGTGCGGGCGTTGCGGCAGCCGACGCCGCCCCGGGTGGCCGATCTGATCAACGACGCCACCCTGGCCAGCAGCCTGCTGTTCGCCCTCGGGGTCGGCCACCGGGTGGTCGGCCCGGCACACTCCGCGCTGCTCACCTGGACCCTTTCGTACCGCAACTCGTGGTCGAAGATCTATCACAACGACAACACGCTGGTCCTGCACACGATCCTGCTGGGGGTGTCCCCGGCGGCGGACGCGGTGGCGTGGGCGTCGCGTTCACCGCTGACCGGCCTGGCCGGGCAACCTGGGCCCGCGCACCCGCGGTACAGCTGGCCGCTACATCTGATGAACGCCACCTCGACGGCGACCTACCTGCTCGCCGGCATCGCCAAGGTGGCCGGACCGAGCGGCTGGGCCTGGGCGGACGGCGACCAGCTGCGCCGGCACATCGCGATCGACGCGGTACGCAAGGCCGTCTACGGCAAGCCGGCCGGTCCGGCGGGGCATACGCTCTACCGACACCGCGCGCTGTTCACCGGGCTGGCGGCCGGCTCGCTCGCGGTGGAGCTGCTCGCTCCACTCGCCCTGATCGACCGCCGTGTCGGGCGGCTGTGGGCGGTGTCCGCGTTCGGTATGCACTGGGGGATCCGCGCGATCATGGGCATCAAGTTCCGGTACCAGCAAACCGGGGTGTCGTTCGCGCCCTGGTTCGACCTCGAGCGGCTGCTCCGCGCGGCCGGACGCCGGTGACCGGCACCGTCCTCAGCGTCCTGCTCGGTGTGTTGGTGGTTGTGCTGATCACCGCCGCCACCGGGTACTTCGTCGCCCAGGAGTTCGGCTACATGGCCGTCGACCGCTCCGCGCTGCGCGCCCGGGCGAACGTCGGCGACACCGCCGCGCGCCGGGCACTGGACATCACCGACCGCACCTCGTTCATGCTGTCCGGCGCACAGCTCGGGATCACGGTGACCGGCCTGGTGGTCGGATACGTCGCCGAGCCGTTGATCGGCGCGGGCGTCGGTGAGCTGCTCGGAGTCACCGGCGTGCCGGCCGGCGTCGGGCTGGCGGTGGGCACCGCGCTGGCGCTGCTGCTGGCCACCGCGGTGCAGATGGTGTTCGGCGAGCTGTTCCCGAAGAACCTGGCCATCGCCCGGCCGGAACCGGTGGCCCGGCGGCTGGCCCTGTCGACCGGGCTGTACCTGCGGGCGTTCGGCTGGCTGATCCGGATCTTCGACGGCGCGTCCAACCGGCTGCTGCGGGCCGTGCGGATCGAGCCGGTGCACGACGTGGAGCACGCGGCCAACCCGCGCGACCTGGAAGCCATCATCGACCGGTCCCGGGACAGCGGTGACCTGCCGGCCGCGCTGTCCACCCTGCTCGACCGGGTGCTCGACTTCGCCGAGCGCACCGCCGGCGAGGCCATGACGCCCCGGCCCAGGGTGGCCACGGTGCCCGCCGACGCGCCGCTGGCCGGGCTGGTCGACCAGATGGCCAGCGGCCACTCCCGTTACCCGGTGGTCGGGGCATCGGTGGACGAGGTCGTCGGCGTGGTCCACCTGCGCGACGTGCTCGGTGGGCCGGGGGATGCCCGGGTCGCGCGGGAGCTGGCCCGGGCGGCGCTGTTCGTACCGGACACCCTGCCGCTGTCCGCGGTGCTGGAGCAGCTGCGTGCGGCCGGTGAGGAACTGGCCTGCGTGCTCGACGAGTACGGCGGGCTGGCCGGGGTGATCACCATGGAGGACATCGCCGAGGAACTGGTCGGCGAGATCACCGACGAGCACGACCCGGGCGGGGCCGACCTCGACCCGACGGCGGGGGCCGGCGGCTGGACCGTTCCGGGCGGGATGCACGTGGACGAGGTCGAGCGGCTGATCGAGCACGACCTGCCGGTCGGGCACTACAGCACCATCGGCGGGCTGGTGGTCAACGAGCTGGGCAACCTGCCCGAACCCGGCGACACCGTGCGGCTCGAGCTGCCCGCGGCGCCCGGACTGGACGGGACGCGGGTGCTCGCGCTCACCGTGCGCGCGGTGGAGCGCCGGGTGCCCGGGCGGGTCGAGCTGCGCTGGCTCGACGACACCGGGCGGGTTACGCGGTGAGCGAGCGCAGCGAGCGAGCCAGTGTCACAGCAGCCCCGCGAACGCGGCCGACGAGCGCCAGCGAGGAGGACCAGTGAGCCCGCTGACCGCGGCGGTGATCGGCGCCGGGTTGATCGCGCTCAGTGCGTTCTTCGTGGCTGCCGAGTTCGCCCTGGTGGCCTCCCGCCAGCACCGGCTGGAGGAGGCGGCCGGCCGCAGCCGGGCCGCCCGGGCCGCGCTGCGCAGCGCCCGCGACCTGTCCATGCTGCTCGCCGGCAGCCAGCTGGGCATCACCCTGTGCACGCTGGGTCTGGGCGCGGTGGCCAAGCCGGCCGTGCACGACCTGCTGATGCCGGTGCTGCAGGTGGTGGGCCTGCCCGAGGCGACCGCCGACGTGCTCGCGTTCCTGCTGGCGCTGCTGGTGGTGACCTTTCTGCACCTGGTGGTCGGCGAGATGGCGCCGAAGTCGTGGGCCATCGCGCACCCGGAGCGCTCGGCGATTCTGCTCGCGCTGCCGATGCGCGGGTTCATGGTGGCGACCCGACCGCTGCTGCTGCTGTTGAACGGGGTGGCCAACGCCTGCCTGCGGCGGTTCGGCGTGCAACCGGTCGACGAGGTGGCCAGCAGCCGAAACCCGGCGACCCTGCGCGAGCTGGTCGACCACTCGGCCCGGGCCGGCACCCTCGCCACCGACCGCCGCGACCAGCTGCTGGCCGCGATGGACCTCGACAACGCGGTGCTGGGCGCCCTGGTCCGGCCCGGTGCCGAGATCGCCGGGGTGGACGCCGCCGATGACGTTTCCCGGATCCAGCAGGTTGCCAGGGACAGCGGACACCTGCGGCTGGCGGTGCGCCGGGCGGACACGCCGGTGGGCGTGGTGCACGTGCGCGACACCCTGGCGGCCCCTCCCCGGTCCACCGCCGAGGCGCTGATGCGCCCGGTGTCCGCGCTGCCCGCGCGGCTGCCGGTGTACCAGGCGTTGAGCACGATGCGACGCGAGCGCAGCCAGTTCGCGCTGGTCCAGGATGGTCCGACGGTGGTCGGGCTGGTGACCATGCAGGACCTGCTGGACCGGTTGCTGCCCGACGCCGGGCCGGGACCTCGCTGAGCGGCGCCGGGCCGGGACCTCGCTGAGCGGTCCACCCGGGCGGCGGCCCGATGGAGCACGGTCGCACACGTACGAAAGAACGGACGGCGCCCGCGAAACCCCGGGGCGCCGTCCGCCGGCAGGAACTCGGTTCGGGTGACCAAGCGTGCGCTGTACGCCGTGTGTCAGCGGGTCTCGGCGGCAACTCGCGCCTGTCGCGCGTTGCCGCAGACCCTCGGCGTTGCCCGCATCGCGGGGTGCGTGGCGTGGGTACCCGAGGAGCCCTGCAAGGAACTTCACCGGGGGGATCGAGGCTTCTCCACCGCCGCGACCGAGGCCCGCCGAAGTTCCGTGGCGCTATTCATACTCCTCGAACCGGGGTTCGTGAAGGGCTCGCGGGGGAAACCCCCCGGTCGGTCGGAAACGGCTGGGCCGGCGCCGCCATGGTGGGCCCGGGCGCGCCCCCGACACCGAGACCCGCGTCCGCTCGATCCGGCCTGCTCAGCCGCCGCGGGCGGACCGACGGGCCTTCACGGTCAGGTACCGCCGGTGCAGCTCGCGCACCGCGGCACTGCGGCTTCCCCGCGCGAGCACGGCACTGCGCCAGCCCGTGCGAGCGGGATCGGGCCGCCGGGCGAGCACCTGGAGCAGGCCGGCGATCGCGTGCACCGCCGCCTCCAGCATCTCCTCGCTGTCACCGTGGTCGGGATGCCGGGTGCCCGCCGGGGCCAGGCTCGGAGCCAAGTCGTCCGGGTCGCCGACGATGCGCCAGCCCGAATCCCGGATGCCGGCGACCATGCGCTCGGCATGCTCGGTGACCCATCGATGATCGGAAGCGGGAAGCATCAGCGGAACGGAACCCGGCCGGCCGCCGAGAATCGATCTCGCCAGTTCGTGCTTGACCAGCACGTCGTAGTCCGGCCAACCGAGATCCTCGGCCAGCACCATGTTGAGCCGCCTGACGAGATTGGTCTCGGCGACCCCCATCGACCGGTTGTGCGCGCTGTCCGGTGCCTCCACCGGCAGTGCCGCGTCGAGGCCGATGGTGCCGGCGAAACGCGACCACAGCGTGGCGGCGGGCGCCGACCGGGGCGGCACGGTGACCACGCTCAGTCGGGACGGCGGCAGTGCCCGGGCCCAGCGCCGCATCACCGCGGGCACGTCCTGGAACCGCCAGAAGATGCCGGCCAACGGGTGCGCCTGCGCCGCGGGGGCGGCGAGCTCGGTGATGAACTCGGCGAAGCTGAGGGTGTGCCGGTTCTTCACGTCCTCCTGCCAGACCGCGGGCACCTGGCGGGCCAGGTCGCGCGCGGTGCACACGATGTGCAGGTCGGCCCAGGCCAGGTCGGCGTGTACCCGGTCGACGGCGGCGTCGTCGAACTGGGTGAACAGCTCATGGGACAGCACCACCGAACCCGGCCAGGCGCGGGCCTGCTCGACGAGCCGGTGCCACGATCCCGGCACCGCGGGATCGTCGTGGTGCAGGAACGGGGTGCCGCCGACGTCGACCGCCGCCCGGAACTGCGCGTCCGAACTCAGCCCTGGATAGAGCACCCCGGCGGAGCGCAGCGCCGCGCGGTTGTGCCACATCAGGTCCTGCAGGTAGGTCGTCCCGGTCTTGGGCACTCCGATGTGCAGGTAGATCTTCTTGCGTCCGTCGGAATCGCCCGGAACGCCGATCCCACGTTGCGGTGCCGTCGGAGGTGCCGTCGGAGGTGCCGTCGGAGGTGTCGTCGGAGGTGCCATCTCAGGTGCCGTCTCAGGTGCCGTGTCAGGTGCCGCAGTAGGTGACGTGCGGCGGGCAACCGGCCGGCGCCGGCGAGGCGTACGCCTCGTACCCCGGGCGCTGGTCGAACGGCCGGGCCAGCACCTCCAGCAGCCGCTCGGCCGGGCCCAGGTCGCCGGCGGTCGCGGCCGCCAGCGCCTCCTCGACCAGGTGGTTGCGCGGTACGTAGACCGGGTTGACCCGGTCCATCTCCGCCGCCACCGTCTCCCGGGCCGGCCGGTCTCCCCGACCAGCCCCGGCCAGCGCGGCGCGCCACCGTTGCGCCCATCGGTCGAACGCCGCGGCATCGCCGAACAGCGACCGGACCGGGCCGCCCCGCCCGCGCAGGTCCTCGGACAGGGCGCGGAAGAACCCGGTGAAGTCGGCACGCTGCTCGCCGAGCAGCGTGAGCAGGTCGGTGACCAGGTTCGGATCCGATTCGGTGCCGGATTCGGTGCCGGTGCCGGTGCCGGTGAGGCCCAGCTTCGCGGCCATGCCCGCCGACCAGTGCGCCCGGTACGCGCCGGCGAAGCCGTTCACCGCGTCGGTGGCGGCCGCCACGGCGGACTCCGGGTCGGGGTCGATCAGCGGTAGCAGCGCCTCGGCCAGCCGGGCCAGGTTCCACTGGGCGACCGGCGGCTGGTTGCCGTAGGCGTAGCGGCCGCTCGCGTCGATCGAGCTGAACACCGTGCTCGGGTGGTAGCCGTCCAGGAAAGCGCAGGGGCCGTAGTCGATGGTCTCCCCGGAGATCGTCATGTTGTCGGTGTTCATCACCCCGTGCACGAACCCGACCAGCATCCAGCGGGCGACCAGCGCGGCCTGGACGTCGATCACCCGCCGGTAGAGCTCCAGGTACGGGTTGGCGGCGCCGGCGGCCTCGGGATGGTGGCGGGCGATTGCGTGGTCGGCCAGCGCGCGCACCAGCTCCGGACGCCCCGATGCCGTGTCGCTTGCGGCGGCGTACTGGAACGTGCCGACCCGCAGGTGGCTGGCCGCGACCCGGGTGAGCACCGCGCCGGGCAGCATGGTCTCCCGGGCGACCTGCTCGCCGGTGGACACCACGGCCAGCGCGCGGGTGGTCGGGATGCCGAGGGCGTGCATCGCCTCGCCCATCAGGTACTCGCGCAGCATCGGACCGACGGCGGCCTTCCCGTCGCCACCCCGGGCGAACGGCGTGCGGCCGGAGCCCTTGAGGTGCAGGTCGCGGCGGTGGCCGCCGGTGTCGAGCACCTCGCCGAGCAGCAGCGCCCGGCCGTCGCCGAGCCGGGGCACGTAGCCGCCGAACTGGTGACCCGCGTAGGCCTGCGCGGTGGTCACCACCCCGTCCGGCACCGCGCCGACCAGCAACCCGAGCCCGTCCGCCGAGCGCAGAGCGTCCGGCTCGACGCCCAGTTCGGCGGCCAGCGGCTCGTTGAGCAGCAGCAGTCGCGGTGCGGGGAAGGACGCGGCGGACCAGGGCACGGACAGGTCGGGCACGTCGCGGGCGTAGGAATTGTCGAACTCGAACAGCACGCGGGCGGCGGTGGACACGTTCCCAGGCTACGTCGTCGGCGGCCCGACCTCAGCCCGTGGCAGGCCAGCGCCGGCACTACCCGCGACCGAGTGCGCAGTTGCGGAGTTACGAAGCGGGCATGCCGGCCCCGCTCAGCAGCCGCCCAGCGAGAGCAACCGCAACAGCGCCGCGAGCACCGAGCCACACGACCCGGAGATCCGTCCGCGACGAGTTGCCGTTGACCGCGTCCGGCAAGGTCCGCAAGGATGTCCCGCGCCAGTCGCTCACCACCGGATGACGGCGTCAGTCCGTCAGGGGGAGGTAGGTCGGGAATGGACGGCGTGCACGGAGGCGCCCTGGCCGCGGGCGCCTTGAAGGAGGCCGGGGTCGACATCGTCTTCACCCTGTCGGGCGGCCATATCTTCCCCCTCTACGACGGCTGCGTGGCGGCCGGTATCCGGTTGGTCGACACCCGCCATGAGCAGACCGCCGGGTTCGCCGCGGAGGGGTGGGCCAAGGTCACCCGCCGGCCCGGGGTCGCCGCCCTGACGGCCGGGCCGGGCGTTACCAACGGCGTGAGCGCCATCACCAGCGCGTATTTCTGCGGGTCGCCGGTGGCGGTCATCGGCGGGCGGGCGCCGGCCGCCCGCTGGGGCTCGGGATCCTTGCAGGAGGTCGACCACGTCTCGATCGTGGCCGAGGTGACCAAGCGGGCGGTGACGGCCGCCAAGACCGGCGACATCGCTTTCGAGGTGGCGGCGACACTCGCCGCAGCGGCCACCGCGCCCCGAGGGCCGTGTTTCGTCGACATTCCGGTGGACGAGTTCTTCAACACGGCCGCGCCCGCAGCGGAGGAGCCCCGCAACCAGACGGGCGTCCGCTTGCCCGACCCGGACGCTCTGGCCAGGGTGGCGAAGTTACTGGCGGAGGCCGAGCGGCCGGTGCTCATGGCCGGGGCCGGCGTCTACTGGGATGGGGCCGAGGCGGCGCTCCAGGAGCTGGCCGAGGCCGCTGGTGCGCCCGTCCTGATGAACGGGTTGGGCCGAGGGACGCTGCCCATGTCGCATCGGTTGGCCTTCTCCCGGGCGCGCTCGCTGGCGTTGCGGAAGGCCGATCTGGTCGTCGCGGCTGGCGTGCCGCTGGATTTCCGGCTGGCCTTCGGCCAGTTCGGCGGCGCCCGGGTCGTGCACCTCGTCGAGCACCCCTCGCAGATGGCCGCGCACGTCGACTTGGCCGGCGCCGCCGCCGGTGACCTGTCGGCGGTGTTTCGGGGCCTCGCCGCCGCTGGTGTAGAGGCGGCCGATCCCCGGGCGCGGGCCGCCTGGCTGGCCGACCTGTCGGCCGAGGAGACCACCCGTCGGGAGCAGGAGCGGGAGAGCCTGCGCAGCACGGCCGACCCGATCCGCCCGGCCCGGATCTACGGCGAGCTGCGGGACCGGCTCGAGCCCGACGCCGTCGTGGTCGTCGACGGTGGCGACTTCGGCTCCTACGCCGGGAAGTACCTCGACAGTGAGACGCCCGGCTCCTTCCTCGACCCCGGCCCCTACGGGTGTCTGGGGACGGGCCCCGGCTACGGGCTGGCCGCCCGCCTGGCCGCCCAGGCGCAAGGCCGGCCCGACCGGCAGGTGTTCCTCATGCTCGGCGACGGGGCGGCCGGATTTTCGCTGCTGGATTTCGACACGCTCGTCCGGCACGACGCGCCGGTCGTGGCCATTGTCGGCAACAACGGCATCTGGGGCCTGGAGAAGCACCCGATGCACGCCATCTACGGCTACGACGTGGTGGCCGAACTTCGGCCGGGCACTCGTTACGACCAGGTCGTCACGGCACTCGGCGGTCACGGGGAACTGGTCACCGATCCAGCCGAGATCGGCCCGGCCATCGATCGCGCGGTGGCGGCGGGAGTGCCGGCGCTGGTCAACGTCCTCACCGACCCGGCCGACGTCTACCCCAGGTCCAGCGCGCTGCTGTGACCCGGCAGTGCAGTGCGGCGGGGTGCTGTTCATCGGCGACCCGCCCGGCCGGGCCAGTCGCCGGCTCCCACGGTGTGGTGGCCGGGTCGCACCGGCGGGGCTGGAGCGTCACGGGGTAGCGGCCTGTCGCCGATCGAGCCGGGCCCGGAACTGCGCGGTGGTGTTGACGTGCGGGAACGGCTGGTCGGGCACCGGTAGATCGAGCGCCGCGCAGATCGGCCGCCACCCGTCGCCGGGGCGCCACTCCAGCAGCCGCTCGGGGGCGATGGTGGCGCGCACCTCGTCGTTGTGTCGCAGGAACGCGGCCTTCGCCTCGGCCTCGTCGCGCCAGCGTGGGGTGAAGCGGGCGGCGATCAGGTCGTGCGGCCAGCCTGGCGGAAACGGCCCGGCGGCGGCCGCCTGCTCGACCTTCGGCGAGAAGATGGTGTTGCTGACGCTGGTCCACCAAGCGTCCACGTCGCGCACCGACAGCAGCACCAGCGCGTTTGGGAACGCCTCGGCGAGCTCGGACCAGAACGCGGCCACCGGCCAGTCGACCGCGGCTCGGTAGTCGGCCAGGAGCCGCCGCCAGTCCGGGCTCTCACCGCGGGCGGCGGCCATCCACACCGGGATGTCGTCGGGCCGGCCGAACGTCTCGAGCATGTGATAGCAACGCCCGTCGAGGACCTGCTCCAGCGCGATCTTCAGCGACTCCGTGCCCGTCCGTCCGAGCCCCGCGCCGACCACCCGCATACCCATCGGAACACTCACAGGGCACCTCCACACCGAAGCCGACACGCGCAGTCTAGTGGCGGGCACCGGTGTCGGAGCTGAGCTGGACCGCCGCGCAGTAGGGCTGACCGGAGGCACCCGCGACCGCCGCGCCCCTGGGACTAAGGTCCGGTCCATCCCACCACGGATGGAGGCTCCAGTGACCGCGTCAACTCAGGAAACCCCGCTGGTCTCGGTCGACGAACTCGGACCGTCGGGCGTCACGGTCGTGAAGGACACCCGGTACGGCGACCTCGCCGTCGGCATGTCCAACGGCGCGCCGTTCGCCGTGTCCAACCGCTGCCGGCACGTGTTCGCACCGCTGGGCAAGGGCACCGTCGACGCCGCCGGACACCTGGTCTGCCCCTGGCACCGCGCGAAGTTCGACGTGCGCAGCGGCGAGATGACGCTGGGCCCGCAGGGCGTGTTCAAGCCGATCGCCGGGCCGATCAAGGCCACGCTCGGCTCGCGGGAGCTGAAGACCTACGAGGTCGAACTCCGCGACGGGGCCATCTACCTGACCGGCTGACGCCGCGCTCGGTAGGACGCGGGTACGCCAGCCGGCGCCGGCGGAGGTCAACCCGACCCCCGCCGGTCGGTGGGCGTCGAGCGGCCGCGGCGGCGCCGGAGGTCAGCGGACCAGGCGCGCGGTATAACCGAGCCCGGTCACCGCCGCCACGATCTCCTCCGGCACGCACCTGCCCGGGTCGACTTCCACCACACTCGACCCCCGCTTGACCGAGGTTTGGCTGGCGAGCACCCCGGGTAGCTCCTCGAGCGCATCATCGACCAGCAGGGCGCAGCTGCCGCAGTGCATGCCCTCGATGGCGAACGTGTGCACGGTGTTGGCCACTACGTCCCCTCAGGCCGCGGTGATGGTTCCGGTGTACATGCCCATCCCGCAGGAGTAACGCAGCGTGCCCGGCGCGAGTACCCCGAGCTCGATTCGGGTCTCCCCGCTGGTCGGCAGGATCTCCTCGACCTCCCGGCTCGGGATCAGGAACGACCGCACACAACCTCGGGCGTCGTCCGACCGGACGATCAGCGTGGTGGGAATCCCTGCCTGCACCTGGATCGCATCCGGGGTGTACTCCCCCGTCCGGGCGGTGATGACGACCTGCTGGTGACCGCTTTCGACCGACACGGCGGTGGCCGGGTCCGGTGCCGGCCCGGTGCCGGCGGACCCCAGCGCGGCGACGACCCGGCTGGCGGCCACCGGCGACCCGGCCAGTTCCAGGCCACCGTTGACCGTGTACAGCCCCATCAGCACCACGACCAGCCCGGTGACGAGGGCCAGGCGACCCCGCCAGGCGGTCGCGGCGCGGCGGGCGAGGTAACCGAGGATCGCGAACAGCGGGCCGGTGCCCACCACGAACACCGCCATGATCGCGGCGCCGCTGAGCGCCGACCCGGACGCCAACGCCAACGCCTGCACCGACAACGTCACGCCGCACGGGACCAGCACCGTGGCGAATCCCAGCAATGCCGGGGCCAGGGCGGACTGCGAACGCGACCGGTTGCGGACGAGTTTCAGCCAGGACCGCGGCGGCTCGATGACGATGCCGCGGAAGCCCGGGACGCCGAGTTGTGCCAGGCCGAACACGATGATCAGCGCCCCGGCGACGAGCTGCAACCAGGTTCGCGCGCCGAGAGAGAGCTGGACGACACCACCCAGCGCGCCCAACAGCGCGCCGAGCGCGGCGTGGGAGACCAGCTTCCCGGCCAGGAACCCGGCGACCGGGGCGATGTCGTCACCGGCCTGCCGATACGGGGCGCGGTCGGGCGCTGAGTCCCGTGCGCGGGCGGTGGCGGCGGGGACGGTGTCCGGGGCGGCAACCGCACGTTGGCGGGTGACCAGTCCGGCGAGCAGGCCGCCCTGCACAGCGGCGCACGAGATACCGCCGGCGAGCAGGCCGGTGAGAAAGACTGCGGGGAGATTCACGGACATCCCTCTGGGTGGGCGGAACGGGGTCTGGTATCAGGGGCCACCGTTCGTGGCCCGACCGGCTCATCCCTCCCGCGGAGGGCGGCCCGAGCTGGGTAGATGACAGACCTGTCCTACGCCCGGATCACGCAGAGCTCGACGACGAGCCTCCGCCGCCGCGGGTACCTCCGGATCGCCGGCCGAGCGGGTGGGTCCACCGTCTGTCGCCCTGCCCTGCCCAGCCGTCGGGTTCCCGACGCCACGACGAGCACCGCTACCAGGAACACGATGCACGCCGCGAGCAGCCCGCCTTCGGACTCCGCCGGCAGGAGCGGACCGTCGGTGGAGCCGACGAGCGGGGGCGGCGCACCGAGACCGGGACCCGCACCGGGACCCGCACCGAGACCGGGACCCGTACCGAGACCGGGAGCACAGTGGCCGAGGCACTGGGCGGTACCCGCGGCCGGACGCTCGTGAGTCGCGGTGCCCACGACCGCGGTGTGGGCCGAGGCCATCGTGATGTTGCCGGAGTGCATGCCGTCGACGCAGAGAGGCACGAGCAGCACCCCGAACGCGGCAACGACCACGCCGACGCGGAGCAGCCGGACGAGCAGGCCTGCGCCCGCTCGGCGTCCTGTCCACGGCATGACCGGATTCTAGGAGCGCGCTGAAGGAGCCGATTCTCGGGCCCGTTGGTGGCCAGACCGGGCTGTGTGCTCGGGCGAGTACCCGGTGCGGAGTTGCCGGCTACCTGGCCGAGCCGGTCGGCGGCAGCCCGACCACGAGATGACGTCGGCAAATGGGTGAGGAGGGCTCACGACAGCGGCCGGGGGGCGCCCTCCGGGCCGAGCACGCTGTCGATCGCCTTCTTGATCCGGGCTCGGATGCGGTCGGGCCGGTGCTCCTCGGCTGGGCCGCCCCGCTCGATACTGAACGCGCGCAGGTCGACCGTGGCCGAGTCGTCGCGCCCGAAGTACTGCCAGTGTGTCGTGACCTCTTCGGGGACCACGTCCACCTTCGCCACCTCGTCCCGCGCTCATCTACGAGGCCGTTCGCCTCAGACCTGCCTGCTACGACGGTAGCACCGGATCTTGTGCAGCAGAAGCGCCGCGACGCCCGCCATCAGCAGTAGGCTCAACCCGGCACAGACGATCATCGGCGGGTAGGCCCGGTAGCCGTAGACCGGCCGGAACCCGCCCAGGAACGCGTCGGAGGTGCCGACCGAGCTCGGTTGGCCGAGCACCGAGAACAGTGTGCTCACCACGGTGAGGGTGGCGCTGAGCAGGTAGGCGACGGCGGCCTGCATCGACGAGCGCACCAGCCGGTCGAACGAGAACCCGAACACGGTGATCGCGAAGATCGGGATCGCCAGCATCAGGGTGGGCGCGTTGAAGTCGATCGGGTTGTCGATCACCGGCAGGGTGAACGCCAGCACCATCGCCACCAGGAAGTTGGCGAACGCCATGGTGATGATTGGCGGCAGGCTGCCCGGCGGGATCTCCTCGTAGCTCACCTGCCAGATCAGCCTCGGCCGCTCGGTCGAGGGCTGGTCGATGTGCAGGTGCACGCTGCTGTTGCCGAACCGCCGTTCCCGGTGCCGGATCACCGGTTCCCGGCCCCCAGGGGCCTCACCCGGCCGGCGGACCGGTCGCAGCTCGCCGTCGACGCCCTTGCGGTAGAGCTGGGTGCGCCGCGCGTAGCTGCCGACCCGCCCTTCCACCACGAGGTGGTAGCTGTGGAACAGGGTGGCCGCGGCGGCCAGCTCCACCCCCTGCTCCGGGGAGTCCAGGCCGAACACGCTCGACAGCGAGGACCGCGAGGGCTCGGGCGGCTCGGAGTAGCTGTAGTCCAGCCCCAGGTGCGCCGACTCCGCCAGCGGGACCTCCACCGCCAGTACGTAGCCGCCGGCGAAGAACTCGACCAACTCGCGCAGACCCGCCAGCGCCTCCGGTGGGACCTCGAGCGGCGCGACGATCTCGGCGAACACCCGCCGGTAGTGCTCGATCGCCACCGGGTCCGGGATGCTGATCAGCGCGCCCAGCTCACGCAGGACCGCCCGCTGGGGCTCGGTCAGGTCGGCCTCGGGGTCGACACCCAGCGCCTCCCGCAGCCGCGTTTCGACGGCCAGCCCGATCATCGCGGTGACCTGTGACTGCGGCAGCAGGGTCAGCCGGCGACCGGAGGAGTTGGTCACCACAAGGTTGCTGTAGAGCCGCCCTTTGGTGCCCCACAGGAACGGCACGATCACGCTGCCGACCGCGCGGGGCGCGCCAGAGTTGCCGGTCGGGCGTTCGCCGCCGATCAGGTAGTCGACCCGACCGGCCATCCGGGAGCCGTCCGGGGTCGCCACCAGGTTCTCCTGCAGCCGCAGCCGCCGGCGGTCGGACAGGAAGACGTCCAGAAAGAGGTCGATGACCAGGTTCGGGTAGAGCTCGTTGACCGCGCCGACCGAGCGGACGAACCGGTCGGTACCGCCGTACCTCCCGAGCAGGTCGTCGTCCTCCGGTGAGCCGTCGGCGTCGGTGTCCATGCCGGTCACACCGTCACGACGCGGACACCAGGAGCCACGGCGCGGATGTCGTCCGGGTCAGAGGTGAGCACGGTTCCCGACACCCGGGTCGCCAACCAGGCAACGTGCGCGTCGATGGGATCCGAGGTCCCGGTTCGGGCCAGCAACTCCCCGAGTCGGTAGGCCAGCTCCCCGGACAGCGGATCGACGCGCACCGTGTTGCCGCCCAGCAGCTTTGCGATCGGGTGCTGCCGCGGCGAGCCTCGCCATACCTGCGAGACCACGCCCGCCGGTACGAAGGTCTGCTCCCGGCGGCGGAGCAGTTCGTCGAGGAGGGCGAGCACCCGGGTGTCTCGTCGTTCGAGGGCGAGGAGCGCCCCCGCGTCGAGGACGACGGTCACGTCCGGAGCACCGAGCGCGCCCAGTCCCGGTCGTCGTCGGAGAGTCCGCCGGCCTCGGCGATCATCTCGTCCAGCACGTCCTGAGCGGCCGCCCAGTCCGGCTCACGCTCGGCCAGCATGGCAAAGTAACCCGAGACGCTGTCCGCGTGCCCGGACTCGACCGCGCGCTGTGCCTTGGCCGCGATCTGCTCGGGCACACTGATGGTGATCCGGGTGCTCATACTACAAGCATACATCGGTAATACTCTGGCGCTACGTCGCTCCTGCGCTTCCTGCTGGCCCTGCGCCGGGCGGCGACGGCGCCCCTTCCAGGCCCCCGTCCGCGTAGTTCTGACGCTGTCGCGCCCCGTGAGTGCGGAGTGCGGTGATAGCCGCACTCCGCACTCACGGGCCGCGGCCGCCTACACGAGTGTGGACGCGGGCAGCGGGCGGCGCCACACTCCTGAGGATGACCGACCAAGTAGCGGCCCAACCAGCCGGCGCCGCGCCCACCGGACAACCCGAGCTGAAGCGGGCGATCGGGCCCAAACTGCTGCTGTTCTTCGTGATCGGCGACATCCTCGGCACCGGCATCTACGCGCTGACCGGTGACGTCGCCGCGCGGATCGGTGGCGCGCTGTGGGTGCCGTTCCTGGCCGCGTTCATCGTCGCGTTCCTCACCGCGTTCAGCTACCTGGAGCTGGTCGGCAAGTACCCCGGCGCGGGCGGGGCCGCCCTCTACACCCATCGTGCGTTCGGTGTCCAGTTCCTGACCTTCATGGTCACCTTCACCGTGATGAGCTCCGGGGTGACCTCGGCGGCGTCGGCGGCCAAGGCGTTCGGTGACACCTACCTGCGCCAGTTCGCCACCCTGCCGCTGTGGATCGTCGCGCTGTTCTTCATGCTCGGCCTGGCGCTGATCAACTTCCGCGGCGTGGGCGAGTCGGTCAAGGCCAACGTGCTGCTGACGTTCATCGAGCTCGGCGGGCTGCTGATCATCATCGTGGCCGGTGGCTGGGCCATCCTGGGCGAGGGCATGGGTGACGCCAGCCGGTTGACCCAGGTGCAGACCTCCCCGGAGTCCGGGGTGTTGCTCTCGATCACCGCGGCGACCTCATTGGCCTTCTTCGCGATGGTCGGCTTCGAGGACTCGGTGAACATGTCCCAGGAGTGCCGGGACCCGGTGCGGATCTTCCCGAGGGCGATGCTGTGGGGGATGGGCGTCGCGGCCACGGTGTACGTGCTGATCGCGGTGATCTCCTCGATGCTGGTGTCGGCGAACGAGTTGGCGGCGGCCAAGAGCGGCGCGCTGCTCAAGGTGCTCGACGTCAGCGCGCCCGGGTTCCCGTTGCAGCTGTTCGGCGCGATCGGGCTGCTCGCGGTGATCAACTCGGCCTTGATCAACATGTTGATGGCCAGCCGGCTGCTGTACGGCATGTCGAACGAGCGGGTGTTGCCGAGCGTGTTCGGCACGGTGCATCCGACCCGGCGCACGCCGTGGGTGTCGATCCTGTTCACCAGCGTGATCGCCTACCTGCTGGTGATCAGCGTGGACCTGAGCGTGCTCGGCGGAACCACGGCGCTGCTGCTGCTCGCGGTGTTCACCATCGTCAACGTGGCGGTGCTGGTGCTGCGTCGGCGGCCGGTGGACCACCAGCACTTCCGGGCGCCGACCTGGGCGCCGGTGCTGGGCATTGTGCTGTGCGGGTTCCTGGCCACCCCGCTGTCCGGACGCCCCGGGGTGCAGTTCGCGGTGGCCGGCGTGCTGCTCGGCGTCGGCGTGCTGCTCTGGCTGGCCAACTACCTGGTCGTCGGCAAGGTCAAGTTCGACCCCACCCAACTCACCAAAAACGACTGAGCCCCACCGCGACACCGTCCCCCAGCGGTAATGAGCGTGCTCATTCGACCTCGTGGAGATGCTTCCAGGGCCAATGAGCCTGCTCATTGCCCTCGGAGGGGCGGGCCTGCTCATTGCCACTGGAGGGGCGTTGGGGTGTTGTGGTGGCGGGCGCGAACCCGGTGGCAGCGGGGTTATGCGGGTGCGCGGGTCCGGCGGGCGGCGACCACATGGTCGACGCTGTAGCGGCCGGCACCGAACCCGGCCAGCAGCAGCGCGCCCGCGCCGATCACCCCGACCAGTTCCCATCCACCGTTGAATGTGTAGAAGCCGTTGGGTGCGTGCACCAGGACGGTGGCACCCAGCATCACCAGTGAAACCGCAACGCCCGCGACGGCGGTCAACGCGCCCACCACGAGCAGCGCCCCGCCGACCAGCTCGACGCCGCCGACCAAGGCGGCCGATACCGCGGGTAGTGGAACGTCCAGCTTTTCGAAGCCGATTGTGGTCTCGTCCAGGCCGCGGGTGACCAGCTTCAGCCAACCCCGGGCCACCATGGTGAACCCGATCACGAACCGCCCGAGCAGGATGGCCACATCGGCGGCCGGACCGCGTAACGAGCCGAGCATGCAGGCCTCCAGGGGCGACGTAGTTAATTCAGGCTACCCTAACTGTCGTTGGCCACGAGCGCCGCCGGCGCCCTAGCGAGGACCCGGTTCAGGCGTGCTGTTGCCGCACGACATCGTTGCCCACGGCACACTTGGCACCAGGTGGCCACGGCGGTGCCGGTGGCACGCGGGCAGTGCCGCGAGTACGTGCGCCGGGTGTCCCGGTGCTCCGAGAGCAGGGTGGGCAACGGTGATCGTGGTGGGCGGCGAGGCGCTGGTCGACCTGGTGCCCGTGCCGGGCACCCGCGACGTCGGTGGGCCGCTGCAGCCGAGGTGGGGCGGCGGGCCCTACAACGTCGCGGTGGCGCTCGGCCGGCTCGGCGTGCCCACCCGGTTCCTGTCCCGGATCTCGACCGACCCGTTCGGCGGCGCGCTGCTCGAACGGCTGCATGCCGCCGGGGTGGACACCGCCCTGGTCCAGCGCGGGCCGCAGCCGACGTCGCTGGCCGTGGTCACCCTGGCCGCCGACGGTTCGGCCCGGTACGGGTTCCACCTCGAGGGGACGGCCGACCGCCTGCTCGTCGACCCCGGCCCGCTGCCCCCCGACACGACCGCGGTCGCGCTGGGCACCCTGTCGCTGGTGCTGGAACCCGGAGCCAGTGCCTACGAGTCGGTGCTGCGGCGGGAGGCCGCGGCCGGCCGGTTGATCAGCCTGGACCCGAACATCCGAGCCGAGCTGATCAGCGACCCGCCGGCCTACCGGGCCCGCTTCCGCGACTGGCTGCCCTCGATCGGGCTGCTGAAGGTCTCCGACGAGGACGCCGGCTGGCTGGCCGACGATCGTCCCGACGCACACCCACACGAGTGGTTACGGGCCGGGGTCACCGCGGTCGTCACCACCCGGGGCGCCGGCGGGATGATCGCGCACACCCCGGCCGGGGTGGTCGAGGTGCCCGGGGTGCCGACCCGGGTGGTCGACACCATCGGCGCCGGCGACACCACCCACGCGGCCCTGCTGGCCAGGCTCGATGCCCACCGGGCGCTGAGCCGTGACGGGCTGGCCGCGCTCGGCCCCGAGGCCTGGCGCGACGTGCTGGAGTTCGCCGCCCGCGCCGCCTCCTACACCTGCTCGCGCGCCGGGGCGGAGCCGCCGACCGCGGCCGATATTGGCGCGCCCGGAGCGGAGTCCGCGGCGGCCACGCACTAGTTTGTCGCTAGACAACCGACCGTCTCAAGACAACCGCACATCCCGGCCGCGACACCACGCGCCTCACGAGTGTGAGAGGGAACCTCCACATGTCTGCATCCGACAACTCCGGCAGCGCCCTGCTGACCTACCCGGGCGGCGAGCACAAGATGTCGATCGTCGAGTCCACCGATGGCTCGAACGGGGTCGAGCTCGGCAAGATGTTGCCCAACACCGGCCTGGTCACCCTGGACAACGGGTTCGGCAACACCGCCGCGTGCTCCTCGGCGATCACCTACATCGACGGTGACGCGGGCATCCTGCGCTACCGCGGCTATCCGATCGAGCAGCTGGCCGAGCACTCCACGTTCGCCGAGACCAGCTACCTGCTGATCTACGGCGAGCTGCCCACCAGTGACCAGCTGGACGGTTTCACCAAGAAGATCAGCCGGCACACCCTGCTGCACGAGGACCTGAAGCGGTTCTTCGAGGGCTTCCCGCGGGACGCGCACCCGATGCCGGTGCTGTCCAGCGCGGTGAGTGCGCTCTCGACGTTCTACCAGGACAGCCTGGATCCCTTCGACGACGACGCGGTGGAGCTGTCCACCATCCGGCTGCTGGCCAAGGTGCCCACCATCGCCGCGTACGCGTACAAGAAGTCGATCGGGCAGCCGTTCCTGTACCCGGACAACTCCCTCGGCGCGATCGAGAACTTCCTGCGGATGACCTTCGGGTTCCCGGCCGAGCCCTACGAGGTCGACCCGGAGCTGGCCCGGGCGCTGGACGTGCTGTTCATCCTGCACGCCGACCACGAGCAGAACTGCTCCACCTCGACCGTGCGGATGGTGGGCTCCTCGCAAGCGAACCTGTTCGCCTCGATCTCGGCCGGCATCAACGCCCTGTTCGGGCCGCTGCACGGCGGGGCCAACCAGTCGGTGCTGGAGATGCTGGAGCGCATCCGCGACGTGGAGGACGGCGACGTGGAGAAGTTCATCAACGGGGTGAAGAACAAGGAGGCCGGCGTCCGGCTGATGGGCTTCGGGCACCGGGTCTACAAGAACTACGACCCGCGCGCGAAGATCGTCAAGCACAGCGCGGACGAGGTACTCAAGAAGCTCGGAGTGTCCGACCCACTGCTGGACATCGCGAAGAGCCTCGAGGAGAAGGCGCTCGCCGACGACTACTTCATCGAGCGCAAGCTCTACCCGAACGTCGACTTCTACACCGGCGTGATCTACCGGGCGATGGGCTTCCCGACGAAGTTCTTCACCGTGCTGTTCGCGCTGGGCCGGCTGCCTGGCTGGATCGCGCACTGGCGGGAGATGATCAATGACCCGCAGACCAAGATCGGCCGTCCGCGCCAGCTGTACGTCGGCTCGCCCGAGCGCGACTACGTCGTCCTGGCCGACCGCTGAACATACCGCTCATCTGGTTCCGTCGCGACCTGCGGGTGGCCGACCAGCCCACTTTTCTGGCCGCGGCCGAGTCGGGTGACACCGCCCTGGGGCTGTTCGTGCTGGACCCGGCCCTGCTAGGGCCGTCCGGGGCGGTGCGGCGGACCTACCTGTACCGCTCCCTGCGGGCATTGGACGAGCAGCTCGGCGGGCGGCTGCTGGTCGTGCGCGGCGACCCGGCGGACGTGCTGCCCCGGGTGGCGCGCTCGATTGCTGCCGCCGCCGTGCACATCGCCGCCGACCACGGTCCCTACGGCGCGCGCCGCGACGACCAGGTGGCCAGGGCGCTGTCCGACTCCGACGTCGAACTGGTGCGATCCGGCTCCCCGTACGCGGTCGCGCCCGGACGGGTGACCAAGGCCGACGGCGGGCCGTACCGGGTGTTCACCCCGTTCCGCCGAGCCTGGGCCGACCACGGCTGGCGGGCACCCGCGGACACCGACGCAGAGTCGCTGACCTGGGCTGATCCGGGGCACATCCCGGGTCGGGTGCAGATCCCGGACGACGAGCAGGCCGGCGCCGAGCTGCCGCGGGCCGGCGAGGCGGCCGCACTGGGCCGCTGGCGGAAGTTCCTGGACTCATCCGTCGGGGGTTACGCCGCCGAACGCAACCGCCCGGACCGGCCCGGCACGTCGAGGATGTCGGTCTACCTGCGGTGGGGGCAGATCCACCCGCGCACGATGCTGGCCGATCTGGCGGAGATCGAGGACGAGCGCTCTGGCTCGGCCGATACCTACCGCACCGAACTGGCCTGGCGGGAGTTCTACGCCGACGTGCTGCACCACCGGCCGGACTCGGCGCGGCAGAACTACGACCGCAGGTTCGACAAGCTGCCGCTGGCGGATGGGGCGGCGGCCCGGCGGGCGTTCGAGATGTGGCGGGAAGGGCGTACCGGCTATCCGGTCGTCGACGCCGGGATGCGCCAGCTGCTGGCCGAGGGCTGGATGCACAACCGGGTGCGGATGATCGTGGCCAGCTTCCTGGTCAAGGACCTGCACCTGCCGTGGTGGTGGGGCGCGCGGCACTTCATGGGCCACCTGGTGGACGGAGACCTGGCCTCCAACCAGCACGGTTGGCAGTGGACCGCAGGCAGCGGAACCGACGCCACCCCGTACTACCGGGTCTTCAACCCGACGACCCAGGGCGAGCGGTTCGACCCGGACGGCGACTACGTGCGGCGGTACGTGCCCGAGCTGCGCGAGGTCCCCGGCAAGCAGGTGCACCAGCCGTGGAAGCTGCCCGGCGGGCCGCCGCCGGGGTACCCGCCGCCGATGGTCGACCACGCCGAGGCCCGGGCCGAGGCGCTGGCCCGCTACGAGCTGATCAAGCGCTGAGCCCGCGCGGTCGGCGCCGGGACGCCCGCGGTCACCGGTCGATCCGGCGCACCGGCCAGTACGGCTCGTGGCTGTCCAGCCAGTCCCGCACCGCCGGCCGGCGCTCCAGCAACGCTCCCACGCCGACCGCCAGCAACCCACCGAGCACGTTGGCCAGGTAGTCCGCCGAGCTGCACTGCCGGCCGGGCACGAACGTCTGAGCCAGCTCGATGAACCCGGGCAGCGCCAGCACCACCAGCCCCGGAACCACCACGCGCCGGGTGGCCAGCACCGTGGCCAGCGCGAACGGCATCAGCATCGCCACGTTGAGCAGGTTCTCCAGACCGCTGCCCACCCGGTCGAAGGCCCGCCGGATCTCGTCGATGCCGTCCGGCAGGCACGCCGCCACCGAGTCGAGGCCGCCGCCGTTCACCGTGAGGGTCAGCGCGAACGCCATCACCAGACCGAGTAGTGCCGCCATGGTCGGGATCGGTCGCCAGCCGGTGCGCCGGGACACCCCGCGCGAGACCGCCACGACCAGCACCGCGCCCAGCAGGCCGGCCAGCAGCGACCACCGGTTGATCGGGATGTTGCTGCCGCGGATCTCGAGCGCCAGCAGGGTCGTCGACCGGCTGGTCAGGGCGAGGGCGCTCATGTCCCGCCCATGATGCCGGACGCGGTGACCGGGGGTCGTCGGCGAGGTCCGCGCATCCGATGGTCCCGCTGTCGGCCGGGCGATCGGCCGGCCAGGCGTCCAGCGGTCCCGCTGGTGGCCAGGCGGCCGGCGTCCCAAGATGAGACGCGTCCGCGCACGGTCCGCCACGATCATCGGCGGTTGTGGACGGCCCGACGCAGGACACCGAGAGCTACAACCCGTGGACGATCGTGAACCTGGTCTTCCACCATCTGGCCGAGCAGGGGCTGCACCCGGTGTTCGGCTCGACCGGCGACCCCGGCGCGCACGCGGCGGAGCTGCTGCGCGCGCTGGGTATCCGGCCGGCCGCCGAGGGCAACAGCCGGCTGCTGGTCGGAAACCAGGAGGAACTGGCCCGTCTTCGCGCCACCATGCTCGGCGAGCGCTGACCGCCCGCCCGCTGCTCAGCTGCTCTTCGACGGCGGGACGACGATGCCGAAGTCGCGGATCTTGCGGTAGATGGTGGCCCGGGACATGCCCAGGTGGCGCGCGGCCTCGGCGCGGTTGCCGTCCACGCTGTGCAGGCAGGCGACGATCGCGTCGCACTCGATGGACTCCAGTGGCGTGAGCACCCGGCGGCTGGTGGCCTGCACCTCCGCCGGCAGGTCGGGCAGCACGATGGTCCCGGTGCGGCGGTGCACGACGATCTTGCGGATGACCTGGTAGAGCTGCTCGACGTTGCCCGGCCAGCGGTTGCGCAGGAACACCCGCATCGCCTCCGGGGAGCAGTGCAGGGCGGCGCCCCTGGTCAGCCGGCTGATCAGGAACGGCACCAGCTCCCGGACGTCCTCCACGTGGTAGCGCAGCGGCGGCACCTCGACGGAGTGCGGGAAGCGGTCCACCAGCCGGGCCAGCGCGCCGGGTACCGGTCCGCTGCCGACCCGGGTGGCGACCAGCCACGGCCGGTTCCCGCCCGCTTCCGGGGCGATCGCGGCGATCAGGCCGATCAGGTCGGCCAGGGCGTCCTGCAGTTCCTCGGTCAGCCGGTCGACGTGGCGCAGGATCACCGTGCCCTGACCGCTGACCAGCTCGTCGCGCACCGTGTCCAGCCAGTACGCGCCGCGGTCCGGCCCGATCGCGTCGGCCGCGTCGAACACCCGCAGGTGCGCGCCCGGGGTGTGGGCCAGGTGGGTGGCCTTGGCGACGGTGAGCTTGCCGACGCCCGGCTCGCCCTCCAGCAGCAGCCACTCGCGGGTGCGGAACTGCGCCTCCACCTCCTGGCAGCACTTGGCCCACAGCGCCCCGGAACCGACGCAGCCGACGGTGCCCCGCCGGGGCCCGGCCGTCTGCGCGGGGGGCGGCGTGGTGCGTTGGGTGGGGACGGCCGCCAGCATCTGCACCTGGACGACCCCGCCGACCACCGGCTGGTCGGTCCAGCTGGGTTTGCAGTGCAGCCGGGCGCTCGCTCCGCTGGGCAGCAGGGTGGCCAGCTGGCGAGGTTTGCCGCCGGCCAGCGCCTCGGTGGCCAGCGCCAGCAGCTGTGCCTGGTCGCGGGAGTCGATGAGCGTGCGGGCGCTGTCGTTGAGCATGACCAGGTCGTTGCTGATCGCCAGCACCGGGCCGCGGTTGCGTTGGCAGGTCGCCAGGTAGTCGTGCAGGAGGGCCAACTCACGCCGCCCGGAGTACTCCAGCAGCGCCTCCTCGATCCGCCGGGCGATGGTGGCCACCGCGGCGAGCATCGTCGGGCCGGCGTCCTGACGCCAGCAGGTCAGGTCCACCACGCCGAGCACCTTGCCGGTGGTGGGGTGCCGGATGGGGGCACCCGCGCAGGCGAGCTCCTCGAGGTGCTCCACGTAGTGCTCGTGGCCGAACACGTGCGCCGGGCCGCGTCCCTCCAGTGCGGTGCCGATGCCGTTGGTGCCGGCGAACTGCTCGGCGTAGCTGAAGCCCGGGGCCAGGGACACCCGGTCGAGTTGGCGCTCCAGCCGCCGGTCGCCGGTCCGCCGGTCGAGCACCACTCCCTCGGCGTCGGTGAGGATCAGGCTGACCGGCTGGCCGGCCAGCTCACCCGCGGACTCCGCCACCACTCCGGCGGCGCCGTGGGTCAGCGACGCGGCCCGCTCCGGCTCGTCGTGGTAGGGCAGCTCGAAGTGCTCGGGGACGACCTTCCAGTCCCGGGAGCGGGCCCAGGAGGCCAGGATCGGATCCCGGACGGTGCCGATCTCCACCGGCTCGAAGCACATGAACCGTTCGCGCGCGGCGGCCAGCCGGCGGCTGTGGGCCGGCCTGGTGGAGGGTCGCCGTGGTGGTGTGGCTGTGCGTGGTTGGGTGGTTGTGCGTGGTGGTGTGGTTGTGCGTGGTGGTGTGGCTGTGCGTGGTGGTGGTGGCGGCGGTCGGGACGTGTCGGCCAAATGGATTGCCCCCTCGCCAGCGGCGTCGATGGCGTCACTCGATTGCCGCGCGGGAACGTGCCTGGCGGCGAGGCCGACGGTACCGCGCCGTCTCGCTGATCGGTAGGGCCGACCGGGCAACTCCGAAGTGTCTCATGATGAGACCTCTGGGCCTCGCGCGGGACGGTGTGATCCTTGGCACGGGAAGTCTGCCGGTCGACATTCCCCAGCTGCTCAGCGCCACCCATAGATGCCACGACCACTGTTCGATGATCAAAAAGGGCGGGGAGACCCGCCGACCCCGAGCACGCGGGTGAAGGAGTGTGACCATGAGTCGACAGAGCGTGGCCAAGGCTCACCAGAAGATCCAGGAGCTCTCCTGGGAACCGATGTACCACACGCCGTACCAGAAGTACGGGACCGATTACACGTTCCAGAAGGCCAAGAAGAAGGACCCGCTCAAGCAGGTCCTGCGGTCCTACTTCCCGATGCAGGAGGAGAAGGACCACCGGGTCTACGGCGCCCAGGACGGGGCGATCCGGGGCAACATGTTCCGCCAGGTGCAGGAGCGTTGGCTGGAATGGCAGAAGCTCTTCCTGTCGATCATCCCGCTGCCGGAGATCTCGGCGGCCCGGTCGATGCCGATGCTGTTCCACACGGTGCCCAACCCGGAGCTGCACAACGGCCAGGCGATCCAGATGATCGACGAGGTCCGGCACAGCACCATCCAGCAGAACCTCAAGCGGCTGTACATGAACAACTACATCGACCCGGCGGGGTTCAACAACAGCCTGCGCAACTTCCACAACGACTACTGCGGGACGATCGGCCGGCAGTTCGCCGAGGGCTTCATCACCGGTGACGCGATCACCGCGGCGAGCATCTACCTGACCATCGTGGCCGAGACGGCGTTCACCAACACGCTGTTCGTGGCCATGCCGGCCGAGGCCGCCGCCAACGGCGACTACCTGCTGCCCACGGTGTTCCACTCGGTGCAGTCCGACGAGTCGCGGCACATCTCCAACGGTTACGCCACCCTGTTGATGGCGCTGTCCGACGAGGGTAACCACCAGCTGCTCGAACGCGACCTGCGCTATGCGTGGTGGAACAACCACCGCGTCGTGGATGCCGCCATCGGCACGTTCATCGAGTACGGCACGAAGGACCGCCGCAAGGAACGTGAGAGCTACGCGGAGATGTGGCGTCGCTGGATCTACGACGACTACTACCGCAGCTATCTCGTGCCGTTGGAGAAGTACGGGCTGGTCATTCCGCACGACCTCATCGAGGAAGCCTGGAACCAGATCTGGAACAAAGGCTATGTGCACGAGGTCGCGCAGTTCTTCGCCACCGGCTGGCTGGCGAACTACTGGCGGATCGACGCGATGACCGACACCGACTTCGAGTGGTTCGAGTTCAAGTACCCGGGCTGGTACGACCGTTACGGCAAGTGGTGGGAGAACTATGCCCGGCTGGCTAAGCCCAACGGCCACCACCCGATCGTCGCCGAGGACGTCGACTACGTGTACCCGCACCGCTGCTGGGTCTGCATGGTGCCGTGCCTGGTCCGCGAGGACATGGTGATGGACGAGGTGGACGGCCAGTGGCGGACGTACTGCCACAAGGAGTGCCACTGGACCGACAAGGTCGCGTTCCGGCCCACCTACCAGGGTCGCAACACGCCGAACATGGGTCGGCTCACCGGCCATCGTGAGTGGGAGACGCTCTACCACGGTTGGAACTGGGCCGACGTGGTCACCGACATGGGCTTCGTCCGTGACGACGGCAAGACCATGACGGCGCAGCCGCACCTGGATCTGGACCCGAAGAAGATGTGGACGACCGACCACCTTCGTCGGATGGGTCCGGTGCAGAGCCCCAACGTCCTGTTGAACCAGATGACCCAGGAACAGCGCGACGCCTTCGCCGCCGACTACGTGCGGCAGGGGCCGGCCGGCCGCCCGGCTCCACAGGAGTAGTCCGCCCGTGAGCGGGGAGTGCCGCCGCGACTGTCATGGCGGTGCTCCCCGCTCACGTGTGTCCTCCTCGCTGGCGCTCGTCGGCCGCGTTCGCGGAGCTGCTGTGACATTGGTTCGCTCGCTGCGTTTGCCCCACCCCGCCGGCTTCGCCGGCTGCCGTCCCCCGTGCTCGCTCACGTGTGTCTCATCCCGGCCCGGTGGTGCGGTGGATGTTGACACAACGCTTGCCCGGTCGGCGTCGGAGCGGGTGAATGGTCGAGCGAGCGGAATCCAGAAACACCAAGAGGAAAAGTATGGCTGACAAGCACGTTGTGCGTTTCGAGCCGGTGGGCATCGAGATCGAGGTCGACGAGGACCAGACGATCCTGCGAGCCGCCGCCGAGCAGGGCGTGATGCTGATGCACGGTTGCAAAGAAGGGCAATGTGCCGCGTGCAAGTCATTCATCCTCGACGGTGAGGACGTCGAGCACGACAAGTACTCGACCTTCGCGTTACCCGACTACGAGAAGGAGGAAGGCTTCACCCTGCTGTGCCGAGCGCACGCGTACGAGGACCTGACCATCGAGTTGCTGAACTACGACGAGGAGATGATCAGATCTGGGCTGCCGATCACCGAGGCGGTGGCCGAGGTGGTCTCGATCGATCCGGTCACCCACGACCTGCGGCACCTGGTGCTGCGGTTGGTGGAGCCGGCCGAGATCAAGTTCTTCCCGGGGCAGTACGTGGACATCGCGGTGCCCGGTACCGAGGAGCACCGGTCGTTCTCCATGGCGAACACCTCCAGCCGGGAGGGCGGTCGCCTGGAGTTCGTGATCAAGGTGTATCCCGACGGGCTCTTCTCCGCGTTTCTGGACAACACCCTGCAGGTCGGGGATCGACTCGAGCTGACCGGGCCGTTCGGGGTGTTCACCCTCCGCGAAGGGCACGACGTCGATCTGGTCTTCGTCGGTGGCGGGGCCGGGATGGCGCCGATCCTGTCGCTGCTGCGCTCCATGTCCGAGCGCGGGATCCGGCGCCGGGCGACGTTCTACTACGGCGCCCGCACGGCGGCTGACCTCTGTTTCGAGAAGGAACTGCACGCGCTGGAGGCCAGCCTGCCCGACTTCCGGTATGTCCCGGCGTTGTCCGAGCCCACCGACGGGTGTGGCTGGGACGGTGAGGTCGGCCTGATCACCGACGTGTGCCGGCGGCTGGAGAGCGACCTCGCCGGCCGTGACGCGTACGTGTGTGGACCGCCACCCATGGTGGAGGCGGCGATGGAAACGCTCGAACAGCTCGGCGTCGACTCCGGGCGCATCTACTACGACAAGTTCACCACCACCGGCGAGACCGCCTAGAGAGGGTCATGAGCAGATGACGACCGCACAAGAGCGCAGTGTGCCCAAGGTGCAGTTCACCGACGCCGAGGCGGGGGCCAGAGAGTTCCCGGATTCGAATGCGCGTAGCTACAACTACTTCAAGCCGGCCAAGCGCAAACAGACCCACTACGAGGACGTCACCGTCGAGGTGCAGCCGGATCCCCGGCACTACCTGTCCCAGGGCTGGATCTACGGGTTCGCGAACGGCGAGACCGGCTACCCGTTGAACTGGACCAAGCTCAAGGCGTGGGGAGTGGACAGACCCGAGCCGCAACGTGGGCCGGGCAGCGGCGGCCTGCCCAAGGACTTCACCTGGCCGGCGCACGGCTGGCACGAGTTCCGCGACCCCAACGAAGAGTGGGAGATGACGTTCTACCGCTACGGCGCGAACGTGGTTCGCCAGCTCAACCAGAACATCGACAACGCCCGCGATGCCAAGGCGTTCCAGCAGTGGAGCCGCAACTGGGTCAACTTCGTGGCCAGCCACGTCGGTGCCTGGATGCACGTCGAACACATCCTCGGGCTCTACGTGTTCTCCCACGCCAACCGCTCGGGCCCGACCAACATGCACAACACCGCGATCGCGGTGAACGGCATGCACAAGATCCGGTTCGCCCAGGACCTCGCGCTGTACAACCTGACGCTGTCCGAGGAACTGGAGGACTTCGACGGCGCCGCGCACCTGCAGGCCTGGAACGCCGACCCGGCGTGGCAGGAGGTCCGCAAGGTCACCGAGGCGCTCACCGCCATCGAGAACGACTGGGGCGAGTCCGTCTTCGCGGCCAACGTGGTGTTCGAGCCGCTGGTCGGCGAGCTGTTCCGGAGCAACCTGGTACAGCAGTGCGCGGCCGGCAACGGGGATTTCGTGACCCCGACGGTGATGGGTGCCGGTGAGCATGACTACGCGCAGCGTGACCTGCGGATGACCATCGCGATGTTCGAGCCCCGGGTCAGCGACCGTGAGTTCGCCGAGCACAACAAGGAGATCATGCAGGGCTGGCTGGCCAAGTGGGTGCCGCAGTGCCTCGCGGCGGCCCGGGCCCTGCAGCCGCTGTGGTCGCAGCCCGACTTCAAACCACCGCGGTTCGAGGACGGCCTGGACCGCGCGAAGAGCCGGTTCGCCGGGATCCTGTCCGAACTCGGCCTGGACGCACCGAAGGAGCTGAACCAGTGACCACCGCCAGAAGCGCGTTCAAGACGGAAAGCCCGTTCAAGGCGAACAACACCGCGTCGAACATGTGCGGCTACACCCTGATGAACAACCAGGTCGGCAAGATCATCGCCGGGGTGATCTCGAAGCTCGACAACGTCACCGTCACGCCGTTGCCCTCGATGATCCGGGTGGACGGGGTCGGCCGCTTCGACCTCGTCTACGCCGAGGTGGACGAGGCCGCCGGCGAGGAGGAGGGCTGGTTCGACGCGGCGGAGTTCGAGGAGAACATGTCCACCCACTACGGGCGAATGATCCACGAGGACGACCGGACCATCATGTTCGCCAATCCGGAGGACGCGGCCGAGTTCATCGGTTTCGACCTGTCTGCGCGCTAGCGCCCGTGAGTGGCGGGGGGGGGCCAGACCCCCCGCGCCCCACACCACCCAGCCCTCGAACCCCCCCCCCACCCCCGCCGCCGGCCCGGCCACC
>JBQTKB010000041.1:0-103618 GCA_052386505.1 Pseudonocardia sp. | reverse complement strand
GGGGGGTCCCCTGGGGGCCCACGGGGGGGGGGGGTTGGGGTCCGGGGGGGGGGGGCATCGCGCGCGGGGGGGGGGTGGGGGGCCCCGCGGCCGGTGGGCGGCTAGCGGACGGCTAGCGGGGTTGGGTGGGGCTCAGAGGAGCCCGCCGACGGTGTCCAGGAGGTCGTCCAGAACGCCGCCGAGGTCGAGCAGCCCGCCGTCGTCGTCACGGTCGCGGTCGTCATCGTCGTCGTAGGAGCAGGAGTGGCAGTCGTCGTCGCGGTCGTTGTCGTCGCGTTCCCCGGCGAATGCCGAGGGGGCCAGCAGCGCCGTGCTCAGTGCGATGATGGCGCCGATCACGGTGATGGCTGCGGTGTTCCTCATGGTGTCCTCATCTTCTGGAGTGGGAGCCGGGGGAAGCGGTGGCGTCGGCCGTCGAGGCGTTCGGACCGCGGTCCCTGTCCGTGCTGGTTCGTACAGACGTCTCAACGCCGCTGTACGGAGTTGGTGACTACCACTCCTTCGGGTTCACTCGTATGGAGCAGTATCTACGGGTAGCCCCAGAAGCTCACGTTTCGTGTTCGTAGTGCACGCCGTGGTGGCTGACTCGGTGGCGTCATCGAGTGTCGAGCGCCTCAGCGTGAGCGGGTCGTTGGTCGCCTCCGCGCTGGCCTCCGCGCTGGCCCCCGCGGTGCACGGCGGAATCGGACCTGGGTCCGGCCCACGCACGTCTACTGCGCGGCCCACGCATGTCTACTACGCGGCCCACGCACGTCTACTGCGAACGGCCTCGGCCAGCCCGGCGGTGACCGTGCTGATCCCTCAGCCGGGCTCCGGGGTACAGGGGAGGGCCTTGACGATGTGCAGCAGGTTGCTGGGAGTCATCGTGGGTTCTCCGGACCGGATCCGCGGCGCCCGGGTGAGCAGCTCGGTGAGCAGCGCCCGAAGCTGGGTGCGGGCGAGCTGGTTGCCCAGGCAGTGGTGGATGCCGCCGCCGCCGAAGGTGATGTGCGGGTTGGGGTTGCGCGACAGGTCGAGCTGGTTGGGCCGCTCGATCCGGCGGCCATCACGGTTGGCCGAGGCGTAGAACATCACCACCTTGTCGCCCTTGGTTATCCGCCGACCGCGGAAGTCGAGGTCGCGGGCCGCGGTGCGGCGGAAGGTGGTGACCGGGGTGGCCCAGCGGACGAACTCCTCGACCGCGCTGGGCATCCTTGCCTCGAGGTCCTCCAACAGCCAGGCGCGCTGTTCGGGGTGATCGGTCAGGGCCTTCAGTGCATGGCTGGTGGACTGGCGGGTGGTGTCGTTACCGGCCACGGTGAGCAGGGTGAAGAACGACCCGATCTCGTGCTCGGTCAGCCGCTGGCCGTCCACCTCGGCCGCGGCGAGTGTGGAGATCAGATCCTTCCCCGGGCGCTCGCGCCGCTCCGCGGCCAACGTGCTGGCCAGGCCGTGACAGTAGGTGATGGCCTGGAACAGTGCGCCGAAGACCTCTTCCTTGGTGTCGCCGACGACGTCGGGGTCGTTCCAGGACACCGCGACCTTCATCTCGTGTGCCGCGCGCCTCCGTTCCGCCTCGGGCACGTCCATCATGTCGTTGATGTTGTTCATGGGCATCAGCCCGGCGCACTCCTCGACGAAGTCCGTCTCGCCGCCGTTGGCCTCGGCCTTGGCCAGGAGGTTGTCGACCGCGCCCTTGGCGTTGGTGCGGATCATGTCGTTGATCCGGGTCATCTGTTTCGGGGTGAACGCGGCCGCGACGAGTCGGCGCATCAACGTATGCCGGGGCGGGTCCATACCCAGCAGCGACTGGCCCGACTCGACGAACTCGGGCGGCAGGTTCTCCATCAGCACGCCCGGCGCGGACACGAAGTCGTCGTGGCGCTTGGTGACCTCGACCAGGTCGTCATAGGTGGTGATCGCCCAGAAGCCGTAGTCGTGCGGGTCGTCGATGAGCTGCTCCTCGAAGGGCGGGTGCCAGCTGATCGTGCCCCGCTCGCGCAGGATGGCAAAGCTCTTCTCCCGCTCGTCGCTGGTGTATGAGCAGAACGCCCGCGAGGACAGGTCCACCTCGTCGTAGGGGCGGTCAGGGTTGCCGCTGGCGGTGGTCGTCACACCGGGGACGTGGATGTCGGGTGTGGTCGCCATCAGGATCTCCCTCGCTAAGGGGTCTTCCGGGAGCCTCTGGAGAGGCTGCGGGCCGCTGCGTCGGACCGTCCGTGGTTCGCCGTCCATTCGGTGGTCCATGTCACAGCATTGTACGCACTGATCGACGATGTCAAGAGGCTGAACGGAAGTTTCTTGGTCGTCCACAGCGGCTCAACCTGGCACTATGCTGGCTCGGCGCTGATCCCAAGGCGTCGGGAAGCCCCCGCCGTGCGGTACTTACAGGTAGGGTTTCTCAGTAAAAATCAGCTGTCTGCCGCCTGAACTCAGGTCCGCTGCCCCGTCGCCAAGGCGGTCGGCGGGTGGGCGACATGATCGTGACTGGAGGTTCTGGCACATGGGTGTGTTCAAGGACGAGAACGAGGTCGATGCCTACCTGGGCGGAATCTTCCGACTGGCGGCGGCGAAAGACGACCTGGCCCCGAAGTTCGTCAACTCCGGCGTGGTCCTGCGGATCCACTACACCGACCCGACGGCCCTACTCACGGTGGACCTGCCGAACAAGACGGTGGAGCTGGGTACGGCGAGCACGGCTCGTCCGAATGTGGAGCTCTACATGACGGCGGACACCGGTAACCGGTTCTGGCTCGGCAAGGTCAACCTGGCCTCAGCGATGGCGCGGGGCACCGTCCGGGCCAAGGGCCCCGTGCCCAAGCTGCTGAAGCTCATTCCGCTCGCCCGTCAGCTCTTCCCCGAGTACGAGAAAATGCTCACCGAGAATGGCCGGACCGACCTGATCAAAGCCTGAGCCATCCCCCGTCCCGCGCCCGAGGCCCGACCCGACCACGTCAGATGAGGAGCGAGTATGAAGACGAAGGCAGCGCTACTGTGGGGACTCGGCCAGAAGTGGGAGGTCGAGGAGGTCGACCTGGACCCACCGGGTCCCGGTGAGGTGCTGGTCAAGCTGACCGCGAGCGGATTGTGCCACTCCGACGATCACCTGGTGACCGGCGACCTGCCTTTCCCGTTGCCGGTGGTCGGCGGGCACGAAGGGGCCGGCACGGTGGTGGAGGTCGGGTCCGGCGTCGTCGAACTCGCCGAGGGCGACTCGGTGGTCCTCACCTTCCTGCCGTCCTGCGGCCGCTGTTCCTACTGTGCCCGCGGCATGACCAACCTCTGTGACCTCGGGGCCGCGCTGATGATGGGCCCGCAGATCGACGGGACGTTCCGGTTCCACGCCCGAGGCGAGGACATCGGGCAGATGTGTCTGCTGGGCACTTTCTCGGAGTACACCGTGGTGCCGATCGCTTCGGTGGTCAGGGTCGACGACGGCACCGCGCTGGACAAGGCTGCCCTGATCGGCTGCGGAGTGACCACCGGATACGGCAGCAGCGTGCGGACCGCCGCTGTCACTCCTGGGGAGACCGTGGTGGTGCTGGGCGCCGGCGGCATCGGGATGAACGCAATCCAAGGTGCCCGCATCGCCGGCGCACGGCACATCATCGCGGTCGACCCGGTGGCGTACAAGCGTGAGCGGTCCCGCGAGTTCGGTGCAACCCATGTCGCGGACTCGGCCGAATCCGCCTGGGAGGTGGTCAGCGAGCTGACCCGGGGCAAGCTGGCGGATGCCTGCATCATGACAACCGACGTGGCTGAGGGCTCTTACCTGGCGCCGGCGCTTGCGCTGGTCGGTCGACGGGGCCGGGTAGTGGTCACCGCGATCGGGCATCCGGACGAGGACTCGATGTCCGGGTCGCTGCTCGAGTTGACCCTGTACGAAAAGCAGATCCGCGGTTCGCTCTACGGCTCGTCGAACGCCCAGCACGATGTGCCGCTGCTGCTGGAGCTGTATCGGACCGGTCAGCTGAAGCTGGATGAGCTGATCACCCGCGAGTACCGGCTCGAGGACATCAACCAGGGCTACGAGGACATGCGGGAGGGCCGCAACATCCGCGGCCTCATCCGGTACTAGAGCCCGGACCGGAAGAGCGGGTCCGGTGGGTCACTGGACCCGCTCTCCCGGGTGGGGGCCGGTGCGGCTACGTGACGACGAACCCGGCGGCTTCCGTGGACACAGCTAAGTGATCTTGCAGGGTCCTCGCTCGCGACGATGGTCATCGACCGCGGAAGATCGGCGGCCGACGTTCGGTGCTGGCCTGCAGCCCCTCGGCGAAATCCTCTGTGGTCCGCAGCCGATTCTGCTCGGCGAGCTCGTGCTCGGTGGCCTCCGCGACCCGATCGGCCAGACCGGCTCGCACGGTATCGCGGATGCTGCGCTCGGCCAGCGGCGCGTTCGCGGCCAGCGCCCGGGCCAGGTTGAGGGCTTCGGTTCGGATCTGGTCCGCGGCCACCAACCTGTCGCAGAGCCCGATCCGGTAAGCCTCTTCGCCCCGAACGTCGCGGGCGGTCAGCAGCATGTCGCGGGCCCGCTGGGTCCCGACGATCTCCGGCAGGGTCACGGTGATGCCGAACCCATGGTGCAGCCCCAGCCGGGCAAAGTTCGCGGTGAACCGGCTCTCCGCGCTGGCCACCCGGAAGTCGGCGGACAAGGCGAGGCCGAGGCCGCCCCCGACCGCCGCGCCCTGCACTGCGGCCACGGTCGGAGTCTTCGCCCGGAACAGCCGGATCGCGGAGTGGTAGACGGTGTGTGCGCCTGCCTCCCAGGTGCGGGTCACCTCGGATCGGTCGGCGCCGAAGTTCCCGCCGGCGCAGAAATGCCGCCCCTGCGAGCAGAGCAGGATCGCCCGGACACGTTCGTCCTGGTCGAGGCGCTCGTAGTTGTCCGCGAGCGCGGCGATCATCGGCAGGTCCAGGAAGTTGTTGGGCGGTCGTCGCACCTCGACCACCGCTACTGCGCCCTCGACGATGTCGACGGAGATCTGCACGGCCCCATCCCCGGCCTGGTTGTGGACGGCCTGGTTGTGGCGGGGATTGTGGACGGCCTTGTCCGGCTGACCGGGCACGCTGAACTCCTTGGTGGATTGTCAAGAGAAGTGCTTGTCGCTCTCTTCCCTACCTGCACCAGCACCGTAGCGGCTCGGCGATCTTCTCCAGGTCGTCCAGTTCGCTCGACGCCACCGCGATCACGAAGTCGACCATCTGGTCCTCGGTGGCGCCGATGATCCACTGGTCGTTGAGGCCGAGGAATTTCCGGCACGCCGCCCAGGCCAGTCGCTTGTTCCCGTCGACCAGCGCATAGTTGCAACCCGAGCTTTGTGGGTCCGTCGATCGATGTACTCGCGTACGGCGTCCAGCGCGACCTCGCTCTGGGACCGCCCCTCGGCCTCCACCTGGATGCGGAGGTCTTCGGCCAGCCGGTCATCGGGTCGCAGTGTCATCGCCATGAACTCGTGCTACCAGCGTGGTCGCAAGCCGTGCTGGTTGATCCGGCTGCGCCATCGCGTAGTGCCTTGCGGTCCAGCTTGCCGTTGGGGGTCTTGGGCAGCGCCTCGAGCAGGGTGATCCGGCGGGGGTACTGGTGGCGGCTGAGCCGCTCCTGGACGTAGCCGCGCAGCTCGGCCACGAAGTCGTCGTCGTCGCGGCGGGCCACCACCCAGGCGGCCACGACCAGACCGCGGACCGCGTCGGGCACGCCCGCGACACCGGCCTCGACCACGTCCGGGTGGCTGTTCAGGCAGCGTTCGACCTCCAGCGGGCTGATCGTCCAGCCGGCGGAGATGATCACGTCGTCGGCTCGGCCCCGGTAGTGGAAGTAGCCGTCGCCGTCGAGCAGCCCGAGGTCCTTGGTACGGAACCACTTCTCGCCCCGCCGCACCGCGATCTCCCCGAGGGAGCCGTCGGCGATGGGCTCGCCGGCATCGTCGAGCACCGCTACCTCGCAGCCCGGCATCGGCTTGCCCAGCGCGCCCGGCTGTGGGACGTGGTCGCCGTATCCGGGGAAGTTCACGATGATGACGCCGGTCTCGGTGGTGCCGTACATACCGCAGACCGGGATGCCGACCTCCGCCCGGAACTGATCGTGCGCGGCGGCCGCGAGCTCCTCCCCGGTGTAGGACGCGACTCGCAGGCCGGCCAGCTCCCCGGCCCGGCCCGAGCCCAGGATCATTCGGTAGACGGTGCTGGCCGCGGCGAGGTTGGTGATCTTCAGCTCGCGCAGCACGGTGACCAGCCGATGCACGGAGAACCGGCCCGCGTAGCTGCCGCAGGCGATGCCCAACAGCCACGGTGACACCGTGCCGTGCCACAGCCCGTGGCCCCAGGCGGGCGAGGACGGGCAGAAGTAGCGGTCGCCCCGACGCAGCCCGAGCCCGAACAGCGCCGCCCGGGCGAGGGTGACCACCGAGCGGTGGTCGTGGCGCACCGCCTCGGGCAGTTGGCGGGTGGTGCCCGAGGTGTACTGCAGCACCGCCAGGTCGGTCGCCGCGGTGTCGGGTCGGTAGTCGGCGGGCAGGTCCGCCAGCCGCGCGTCGAAGGCGTCGTCGTAGACCAGGTGTTCCACGTCCAGCCGGCCGGCCAGGGCGGCGTACTCGGGGTCGACCACCAGCAGGGCCGCGCCGCAGTCGGCCAGCCGCTCGGCCACCGAGTCGGGTCCGAACAAGGTGTAGAGCGGCACTCCGACCGCGCCCCGCTTGACCGCGCCGAACAACGCGGTGTGGAAGCGGGCCGACGGCTCCATCATCACCGCCACCCGGGCGCCGGGGCCCAGGTCGTGGCCGGCCAGCCAGTGCGCGAACCGCGAGGTGCGGTCGGACAGCTCGCCGAAGGTCGTCTCGCGCACTCCACCGTCGGCGTGCGCGATCCGGGCCGCCACCGCCTCCCGGGGGTGGCGGTCCAGACATTCGTGGGCGATGTTGAGCCGGTTGCGGTCGCCGTCGACCAGCTCCCAGGCCCGCTCCCAGGAGAACTCGGCCAGGGCGTCCCGGGCGCTGGTCAGGTCGGCGAGCCCGGTCACTGGTCCACCCTCGATGTCACGACGGGTCGGCCGCGTCCCGGGCCGGTCACGACAGGTCGGCCGCGTCCCGGGCCGGCAGGACCACCTCGGCGCTGCCGCGGGCGGACTCCTCGCCGTCCTGGTTGACCGCGGTCAGGTCCAGCACGACGGTGCGGGCCGGCACGTCGACCTCGCGGACCGTGCCGGCGCAGGTGACCAGCTCGCCGATCATGTTGTGCCGGCGGACCTGCACGCTGAGCCGGCGCAGGAACGCGTCGTCGCCCATCCAGTCGGTGACCAGGTGCCCCATCCAGGACGCTCGTTCGGGGCCGTAGTCGTAGGCCCCCGGTACGCCGACCCGGCGGGCCAGGTCCTCGTCCCAGTGCACCCGCTCCGGCGGCTCGGGGACTCCCCATTCGTTGGGCAGCCCGAGCGCGGGGTGGCTGTCGAACAGCGCGAAGGCGTCGGCGTGTGCGCGCACGTAGAGCCCGCCCCAACCGAGCAGGAAGGCGATCGCGGTGGTGGCGGTGTAGGGGCCCTTGGTGATCGCCGGCACCTCGTCGCCAACCCGCACGTCCTCGACGTGGCGCGGGGTGGCGCCGCGGCGGCGGGCCTCCTCGTCGCGGTAACGCTGGGCGATCTCGGCGATCTGGTCGGGGGTCCAGGTGACCCGGCTGGGCACGTACTTCCCGCGCTCGCGGGCGGTGTCCCGCTCGGTGCGGAAGCAGTAGGACTCGCCGGTGGCCACCAGGGTGCCGTCGGGGTCGTGGAAGGGCACGGTGTAGATCTGCTGGAAGGAGCGGCCGGCGAACCGGCTGGGGCGTTCCCGCAGCTCCTTCAGGGTGGCGGTGCCGGTGAGCCGGTCGCCGGCGCGCAGCGGCCGCTCGAAGACGAAGTCCGCACCGGCCCACATGGCGTGGATGCCGGGCAGGCCGGTGACGTAGCCGCTGAACACCTTGTCCATGGCCAGCAGCGCACTCGGCGGGGCGCCCTGGCGGCGGCCTCGACCGGCCGCGTACTCCGGGTCCACCCACAGGGGGTTACGGTCACCGATGCCGTAGGCGTAGTGCCGGATGGCGTCCGGCGTCAGCTCGGTCACGTGCGGACGGTCGCTACGGATCGGTTCGCCGATCATCGTCCGCAGCTTGGCCACGGCCTCGTCGGAGATGGTGGCGAACTCGCCTCCGGACGCTGGTGCATCGGTCGTGATATCGGCGGTCACGTGGCCCCCCAGGAGTCGGCGATGTCGGCTGCGGCGGACGCGGTGGTCCGGGTGGACGCGTGGAGCACGCCCACCCGGACCACCGGGACAGACCGGCCGCTACCCGGTGGTCGCCGGCGTGCGGATCTCGAAGCCCCGGTAGTTGTCACCAGCCACCTCGTCCAGCACGCTCCGGTAGCTCGCCAGGCCGGCCATGTAGAACGTCACCACGTTCGGCTTGCCGGGGATGTTCGCGCCGAAGATCCAGGATTCGGCCTTCGGGAACACCGTCATGTGCGCGATCTCGTGGCAGGTCCGGCCCCAGTCGTCCTCGGCTTCCTTGGCCACCTCGACCGTCCCGCCGGTCTCCCCGGCCTTGGCGATCAGGCCGGCGATCCAGTCGCACTGCACCTCGATGCTGGGCGGAAGGTTGGTGAACGGACCGTTCGGCCCGAGCACCATGAACAGGTTGGGGAAGTCGTGGGTGGCGATGCCCAGGTAGCCGGTCGGGCCGGAGCCCCAGTGATCGCTCATCGCCTTCCCGCCGCGTCCGCGCAGGTCGAGCACCTTGTAGGCGCCGTCCACGGCGTCGAAGCCGGTCGCGTAGATGAGCACGTCCAACTCGTGGGTGACCCCGTCGGCGGTCCGGATGCCACTCGGCACGATCTCCTCGAGCGGGTTCTCCCGCAGGTGCACCAGCTCGACGTTGTCCCGGTTGAACTGCTCGAAGTACCCGGAGTCGCACAGCGGTCGCTTGGCGTACAGCTCGGTCGGCGTCAGTTTGCGGGCCGTCTCCGGGTCCTTGACGATCTCGGCGATCTTGGAGCGGACGAACGCCGCCGCCTCCTCGTTGGCCTGCACGTCGCTGGCGATGTCGCAGAACGTGCCGAACATGTAGCGGAAGCCGTTGCCCTGGTCCCAGGCCTCCTGGAACACCCGGCGGCGCTCCTCGGCGGACACGCTCATCGCCGGGACGGTGCTCTCCTCGACGTCGAACCCCACGATCGACTCGCGTACCCCCGCCCAGATCTTGTCGTAGTCCCGCTTGATCCGTGCGGCCTCCTCGGGCGGGACGGGACCGTTGCCGGAGGGCACGGTGTACTGCGGCGAGCGTTGGAACACGGTGAGGTGACCGACGATGGGCGCGATATCGGTGATCACCTGGATGCCGGTGGACCCGGTACCGATGATGCCCACCCGCTTGCCGGTGAGGTCGACACCTTCGGGCCAGGCGCCGGTGTGGTAGGTCTCCCCGGCGAAGCTGCCGAGGCCGGGGAAGTCGGGAATGTTGCGTTGGGACAGCAGGCCGAGTGCGGTGACCAGGAATCGTGCGGTGACGTTCTCCCCGGTGTCCAGCCGGAGCTGCCACACGCCGCGGTCCTCGTCGAAGGAGGCGCCGGTCATCTCGGTGTTGAGCTGGATGTCCTTGGCGAGGTCGTGGCGCTGCACGACGTGTTCGAGGTACTTGAGCACCTGCGGCTGCTTCACGTACCTGGTGGGGATGTCCCATTCCTGCAGCAGCTCCTTGTCGAAGGAGTAGCAGTAGACGTGGGCATGGGAGTCCGACATCGCGCCCGGGTACCGGTTCCAGTGCCAGGTCCCACCGATGCCGCTCGCCTTGTCGAACACCCGGACGGAGAGACCGAGCTCCTCACGCAGTTTGTAGAGCATGTAGATGCCGCCGAACCCGGCGCCGACGACGACGGCGTCGTAGTCGGTCTGCGTCGGTGTCTGAGCCAAGAGTTCCACTCCCTATATCGTCGTCCCGGTCGCGCACCGGGCACCATGCCGCTCTGGATCAGGCCCGCTACCCGGTGGTTGCCGGCGTGCGGAACTCGACGCCGCGGTAGCCGTCGCCCACGATCTCGTCCAGCGCCTCGCGGTAGCCGACCATCCCGCCCAGGTAGAAGGTGATGGCGTGTGGCTTGCCCGGGATGTTGGCGCCGAAGAACCAGGCGTTGCTCTTCGGGAGCAGGGTCGCGTTCGCGATGTCCTCGCAGGTCTTGGTCCACCCGTCCTCGGCCTCCCGGGTCACCTCGACCGTCGCCGCGCCGTCCTGCTCCGCCCGGGCGATCACGTCGTAGATCCACTCGCCCTGCACCTCGATGGCGGGTGGCAGGTTGGTGAACGGGCCGTTCGGCCCCATGACGATGAACATGTTCGGGAACGCGTTGGTGGCCATGCCCATGAAGCTGGTCGGCCCGTCGGCCCAGTGCTCCTGCATGGTCCGACCGCCTCGGCCTTTCAGATCCAGGACCTTGTAGGAGCCGTCGATGGCGTCGAATCCGGTGGCGTAGATCAGCACGTCGAGCTCGTGGGTCACCCCGTCGGCGGTGCGGATCCCGTTCGGCACGATCTCCTCGATCGGCGTCTCGCCCACGTGCACCAGGTTGACGTTGTCCCGGTTGTACTGCTGGTAGTAGCCAGAGTCGCAGAGCGGCCGCTTCGCGTACAGGTCGTGCGGCGAGAGCTTGCGCGCGGTCTCCGGGTCGGTGACGATCTCAGCGATCTTGGAGCGGACGAACTTGCAGATCTCCTCGTTGGCCTCGGGGTCCACCAGGATGTCGCTGAACGTGCCGAACGAGAAGCGGAAGGCGTTGCCCTTGTCCCAGGCGTCCTGGAACACCCGGCGGCGCTCCTCGGCGGAGACGCTCATCGCCGGCACGTCGCTCTCCGGGACATCGAAGCCGATGATCGACTTGCGGACACGCTCCCAGATCAGGTCGTAGTTCGCCTTGATCTCGGCCTGCTCCTCGGCCGGCATCGGTCCATTGCCCGCCGGTACGGTGTACTGCGGCGAGCGCTGGAAGACCGTGAGGTGCCCGACGATCGGGGCGATCTCGGTGATCACCTGGACGCCGGTGGATCCGGTGCCGATGATGCCGACGCGCTTGCCGGCCAACTCCACGCCCTCCGGCCAGGCGCCGGTGTGGTAGGTCTCGCCGGTAAAGCTGCCCAACCCGGGGAACGCCGGGATGTTGCGGTGCGACAGCAGGCCGAGCGCGGTGACCAGGTAGCGGGCGGTGACCTCGGTACCGTCGTCGAACCGCACGGTCCAGATGTTGCGTTCCTCGTCGAACTCGGCGCCGGTCATGCCGGTGTTGAACTGGATGTCCTTGTACAGGTCGTGGCGCTCCGCGACGTGCTCCAGATACTTGAGCACCTCCGGCTGCTTGACGTAGCGGTTCGGGATGTCCCAGTCCTGCAGCAGCTCCTTGTCGAAGGAGAAGCAGTACACGTGGGCGTAGGAGTCCGACATCGCGCCCGGGTAGCGGTTCCAGTACCAGGTACCGCCGACGCCGCCGGCCCTGTCGTACAGCCGAACCGACAGCCCCAGGTCGTCCCGCAGCCGCTTCAACATGTACAGGCCACCGAACCCGGCTCCGACCACCACGCTGTCGTAATCGGTCTGCATCTCGCTCACTCGGTTCACTCCTTCGTCGACCGGTCGCGTACTCGTAACGCTGGGGATGAGACGATCCGCCCGGGCGCGCGATCCGGGTTCACCGGTCTGCGGTGAGGACCAGTGCCGAACCGTTCTCCAGCGCACCGGAGGTCACCACGCAGACCTCGTGCCGCGGCACCTGACGGTGCTCGCAGCGCCCCTGCACCTGCAGGGCGGCCTCCGCGACGGTGTTCATTCCGTGCAGGTACCCCTCGGACAGTAGGCCGCCGTGGGTGTTGACCGGCAGCGAACCGCCCGGTCGGGTGGCACCGGAGCGGATGAAGTCGGCGGCCTCGCCGCGCTGGCAGAACCCCAGACCCTCGAGCCCGAGCAGCACGGTCACGGTGAAGCAGTCGTAGATCTCGGCGAGGTCGACATCGGCCGCGGTGATGCCGGCCCGGCCGTACAGCTCTTCGCGCATCGGGTGCAGGAAGTTGCGGGTGTAGTCGTCGCACAGCATCTGGTCGGAGATGTCCAGACCGGGCCGGGGGAGCGCGCGGTAGCCGGCGGCGGCGATCACCGCCGGCTCGTGCCGCAGGTCGCGGGCCCGCTCGGTGGTGGTCACCAGCACCGCGCAGGCGCCGTCGACCTCGTTGGTGCAATCGGCCGCGCGGAACGGCGCGGCGATCATGGGGGAGCGCAGGTAGGCCTCCATGTCCAGCGGCTTGCGCTGGATCGCGCGCTCGTTGACCTGGGCGTACTCGCGCTGTGCGATGGCCACCGCGGCGAGGTCGGCCTCCGACCCGCCGGTCTCGTGCAGGTAGCGGGCGGCCCACATGGCGATGTTCATGGCGTACGCGCTGTAGCCGATCGGGTAGCGGTACTGGCCGGCGCCGCCGGCGAACCGCAGGTTGCCCACCCGCATTCCGGAACGCCCGTTCAAGGCCCGGAACACCAGCACGTTCTCGGCGTAGCCGGCGGCCACCGCCAGGGCGGCCTGCTGCACCATGAACGACGGCGCCTGGCCGCCCTGCTGGGCATCGACCACGAAACGCAGACCCGGCAGTGCCAGCGTGGTGGCGACCGCCTCGCTGGACACCGAGTCGTTCATCACGCTGTAGCTGACCACGCCGTCGATCTCTGAGAGCGGCAGGCCGGCGTCCGCGGCGGCGTTCCGGTTGGCCTCGGTGGCCAGGTCCAGCACGGACCGTCCGGACTGCTTGGTGAACTCCGTGTATCCCACGCCCGCGATCGCCACTGATCTCATGTGTCGCCTCCCGGGCCGACGGTAGTTCGGGCCCCGAGTCGGGTCAACCATGGGTTCGAAGTTCGTCCCCGACGTCGAACCATGTCTTGACGTCGAAACGGTCGCCGCTGTTAGGTGGTCCTCGGAGTTCGAACGCGCGGGAGGGCATGTCATGAGTGGGCAGGATGCCGTGCTGGTCGAACGGATAGCGCTGGGTGCGGGGTCCGCCCAGCTGGGCCTGGTCACGATGAACCGGCCGGCCGAGCTCAACCCGATCGATCTGGCCAGCGGACGGGCGCTGGGTGTGGCGTTCGAGGAGCTGGTCGCCGACGAGCAGGTCCGGGTGGTGGCCGTGACCGGCGCGGGTCGGGCCTTCTCGGCCGGTGGCGACATGAAGAAGTACCAGGTGCTGCAGCGCGACGCGGAGGGCTTTCCCGCCTTCCTCGCCGAGATGCACGGGATCTTCATGAAGATCCCGCAGCACCCGAAGCCGTTCGTCGCGCTCGTCAACGGCATCACGGTGGCCGGAGGCATCGAACTGATGCTGGCGTGCGACTTCGCGATCGCCTCCACCTCGGCCCGCATCGGCGACGCCCACCTGAACTTCGGTCAGATGGGCGGCGGTGGCGTGCTGGCCCTGCTGCCGCACGCGGTCGGCCCGGCCCGGGCCCGCGAGCTCGTGTTGTCCGGCCGGCTGCTGCCGCCGGAGGAGGCGTTGGACTGGGGGCTGGTCTCCCGGGTGGTTCCCGACGACGAGCTGGTGGCCGCCGCGGTCGCGTTCGCCACCGAGGTGGCCGAGAAGTCGCCGTTGGCGGTCGGGAACGCCAAGCGGGTGCTCAACGCCGCCTACTGGGAGGGCACCGGGCTGGCTGCCGGCATGCGCCTGGAGCGCGAGGCCACCTCTCGTTACTGCCTGACCAGCCATGACGCGCACGAGGGGCTCAGCGCGTTCGCCGACAAGCGTCGACCGGCATTCACCGGGCGTTGAGGGGCAGCGGATGACCAGCACCGAGACCGATCAGCCGGGCGTGCTCGCACCCACCGGGCCCATCCCGGACCAGGACAGCGCGCCGTACTGGGAGGGGCTGCGAGAGCACCGGGTCCGGGTACAGGCGTGCGTGCAGTGTGGCCGCCGCAGGTTCCCGCCGGTCCCCAGCTGCCCGTACTGTGCGCACCCCGGGTCGCGATGGGAGGACGCCGCGGGCACCGGAGTGGTCTATTCCTCGATCGTGGTGCACCGCACGCTGGACCCGGAGTTCGCCGACGACGTGCCGTACCCGATCGCCACGGTCGACCTGGATGGTGGTGGCCGGCTGCTGGCCCGGACCGAGGGCGTGGTCGAGCTGGACGCCCGGGTGCGTCCGGTGTTCGTCGACCATGGCGACTGGACCGAGCTGCGGTTCGCCTCGACCTGAGCCGGTCGCGAGCGTCGGTGACCCCCGCCCGCCGAGGAGTCACTCGGACGGGCGGAACAGTCGCAGCACGTTGCCGGCCACAGCTTCGGCCATCCGGTCGAAGTCCTGCCTGCGGCGGCCCCGGAACCAGATCGGCACGTGGTTGATGGCCCCGTAGAGGTTGTGCAACGCGATGACCCCGTCGCCGACGTGGGCACCGCCGAACTCGCCGGCGGCGATTCCCCGGCGGACCACCGTCCGGAAGATCTCGTCGTGCTGCTCGCGCACCCGGCGGGTACGGCCGCGATAGGGCTCGGGCAGCTCCACCGGTTGCAGGAAAAGCCGCGCCATCTCCGGGCGTGACCAGGTGGTCAGCTCCAGTTGTGCGGTGACCAGCAGAGTCAGCTGCTCGGTGGCGGAGCCGGGGTGGTCGGCGACGAGCGCGCGCAGCCGCTCGATCATGCTGCTACCGAGCTGCTCGAGGCACGAGCTCACCAGCTCGTCGCGGCTCGGGAAGTAGTGGTAGAGCGACGCCTTGGTCAGATCCACCCGCTCGGCCACCTCGTCGAGCACGAACCCCTGATACCCGCGCTCGGCGAGCACCTCGGCGGCGGCGGTCAGGATGTCGCGCACCCTGCGGTCCCGGCGGCGGGCGACCCGACCAGGGGGGGCCTGGGTGGTCCCCGACTCGACGGTATCCGGGTCTGCGGTTGCGGGATCCGCGACCGGCCGCTCGGCCGCCGTGTCGAGGAGCGAGTCGTCTGTGGACATCGGCACCTCACCCCCGACGGCTCCCGGTCGTATCCGAAGAATCCCGGCCCACCGAGGAACCACCTCGTGGGCACCGGGCCTGCAGCCTACCAAAGGTTCACTTTCCGACGGACGCGCCGATATTCGACCGTGTGATTGACCTCCGACTCCCGGTGCGAATAGCGTGGCGGACGAACGAGTGGGGAGGCAACCGATGGCGGTGCACGACCAGCGCGGGTCGACGGTCGCCATCGGCGGGGCCCGACCGAAGATCACCGACGCGGACACCGTCATCGCCTCGCTCCCCGGGTCGGTCCGGGTGTTGGCGCTCGGCGGGATGGGGGTGGAGAACCGGGCCTGCACGCTGGTGCGGGCCGCGGTCCGGGCCGGCCTGCGTGCGCAGGTGCTCACCTCGGCGCCGGTCGCCTCGTGGGACGCGGACGTCCTGCTGCTGGCCGGGCTGGTCGAGCGTTTGCGCATCCCGCACGTCTCGCTGGGCGACGCCGGGCTGGCCCCCGGAGTGCGGTTGGCGGCCGACGCCGGGCTGGTCTTCGAGGACGTGGACGAGGCGTTGCTGATCGGGGCGCTGATAGCCGGGGTGGAGGACACTCCCTTCCACGTGTTGCACAAGGTGGGCCCCAACGACGTCATCGACGGTAATCCGCTGGTCGGGCAACTCGGGCAGCTGCACACCACCCCCGCCTGCCAGCCGGACGTGGTGTTTCTGCACGCCGCCCTGGCCGACGCGCAGGGCAACCTCGCCCATCTCGGCAGCCGCTTCGCCGACCTGTTGCTGGCCGAGGCCGGCCAGCGGGTGTACGCCCAGGTCGACGCGATCGTGCCCACCGCGGTGATCCGGCGGCTCGGGGTGTCGATTCCCGGGCACCTGGTCGACGGGGTGGTGCCGGCCCCGTTCGGTGCCCACCCCACCGGAAGCTCCGGGTGCTACGTGGCCGACTTCGACCACCTCAGGCGCTACGCCGGGGCCGTCGCGGCCGGGCAGGGTGCGGATTACCTGGCCACCCACTGCGGACCCTCGGATCCTCAGGGGTACGCCGACCTGGTGGGCGCACCGAGGCTCCGCGAGCTCGAGGTGGAGGCGCTGCGATGACCGGCACCAGAGGCGCTGCGATGACCGGCACCGGAGGCGCTGCGATGACCGGCACCGGAGGCGCGGCGATGACCGGCACCGGAGGCGCGGCGATGACCGGCACCGGAGGCGCTGCGGTGACCGGCACCGGAGGCGCTGCGGTGACCGGCGAACTCGAAGGGTCACCCGCGCGACCGTCGACGCGGGAACGGATGGCTGTGCTGCTGGCCCGTGAGCTCCGCGACGGCTGGAGCTTCGCCGTCGGAGCCCGCTCGACGCTGCCCACCGCCGCCGGCATGCTCGCCCAGGCCACCCACGCCCCCAGCCTCACGGTGTTGTGCGGCGGGATCTACGTCAACCCACGCCGGCTGGTGCCCTTCGCCGCGGGCTACGACTGCCACCCGGACTCGGTCGGTGATTTCATCGACGTCTACCAGCTGACCGAACGCGGGGTCGACGCGATCTGCTACAGCGGGATGCAGATCGACCGATTCGGAAACCTCAACCTGCACTGGGTCGACCGACCGGACGGCAGCCGGTTCCGCGGGCCGGGCATCGCGAACACCTCGTTCGGCCACACCGCGGGCCGCACGCTGCTGTGGGTCGAGCGGCACGAGCCGCGGATCCTGGTCCCGGAGGTCGACTTCGCCTCGGTGGTTGGCCTGCGTCGTCGTGGACGAACCCGCGCCGAGCTCGGGCTGCCGAACCTCGGCCCGGCGTTGCTGGTCACCCCGTCGGTGCTGTTCGAAGCGCGCGACGGGGAGCTCGCCCCCCGGGTGGTACACGGGGACCACGACTGGTCCCGGGTGCGGGCCGCGACAGGCTGGGACCTGCCGGAACAACCGCCACCGTCGGCGACGGACCCGACCGCGCACGAGATGTCGGTGCTGCGCGGAGTGGTCGATCCGATGGGCCTGCTGCGCGACCGAGACGACCGTTGATGACCGACCGCCATCTATCAGAGGGGGCCCGATGAAGACCCGTGCCGCGATCCTGCGTGGAAGTCCCGGACGATTCGAGACAGCCGTGCTGGACCTTGACGAGCCCAGGGCGGGCGAGGTTCTGGTGAAGATGGCCGCCACCGGGCTGTGCCACTCCGACGACCACATGCAGACCGGTCACATGAAGATGAAGACCTACCCGGCGGTGGGTGGCCACGAGGGCGCCGGGGTGATCCAGCAGGTCGGGCCGGAGGTACACGGGTTGCGGGAGGGTGACCATGTGGTGCTGGCCTGCATGACCGCCTGCGGTCGGTGCAAGTTCTGCTCGATGGGTCAGCAGAACCTGTGCGACCTCGGCCAGTTCATGCTGGTCGGCGGCCGCAACGACAACCCCACCACCTACCGGATGCACCTCGACGGCGCGCCGGTCGCCCAGTTCGCCGGGCTGGCCACGTTCTCCGAGTACACCACGGTCGACGCCCGGGCGTGCGTCAAGATCTCCCCGGACATCCCGCTGGACAAGGCGTGTCTGGTCGGTTGCGGGGTCGGCACCGGGTGGGGATCGGCGGTGAACGCGGCCGGGATCGAGGTCGGTGACACGGTGATCGTGATGGGTATCGGTGGAGTCGGCATCAACGCGGTGCAGGGTGCCTCGCACGCCGGCGCGCAGAACGTGATCGCGGTGGACCCGGTGGCGTTCAAGCGGGAGAAGGCCGAGGAACTGGGCGCCACCCACTCCTTCGCCTCCATGGAGGAAGCCACCGAGCTGGCCAAGAGCTTCACCAACGGCCAGGGCGCCGACTCCGCCATCGTCACCGTGGGGGTCACCAACGGTGGGCACATCGCGGAGGCGTTCGGGTCGCTGCGCAAGGGCGGCACCGTCGTGGTCACCGGGGCTGGGGACGGTCGTGAGGTCGGTATCCCGGTACCGATTGCGGAGCTGATCATGTATCAGAAGCGGATCCAGGGCGCGGTGTTCGGCTCCACGTCCCCGACCGCCGACATTCCGCGGCAGCTCTCGCTCTACCAGTCGGGCAAGCTCAAGCTCGACGAGCTGATCACCACCCGGTACTCGATCGACCAGGTCGCCGAAGGGTACGAGGACATGCATGCGGGCAAGAACATCCGCGGTGTGGTCGTCTTCGACTGATCACTGTGCCGGTCGCCTGGCGGTCACTGTGTCGGTCACCTGCCGGTCACCGTATCGGTCACCGTATCGGTCACCGTGTCGGTCCTGCCGATCGGCTGCCGACGCGACGCCCGGACCGAGGTCCGGGCGTCGCCCGCCGGTCAACGGGTGGGCCGAGGTTCCTTGGGTAGTCCGAGCAGCTGCTCACCGATGATGTTGCGCTGCACCTGGGAGCTGCCCGCGTAGATGGTCGCCGACCGGGCGGTCAGTGCCGACTCGACCCAGGCCCGGCTGGAGTTGGCGGTGCCCGGGTCGGGCATCGCGATGGCGCCGTTCGCGCCACGCCCGTCCGGCGTCAGTGCCTCGGGGCCCAGGATCTCCATCGCCAGTTCGGTCTCCCGCTGGAAGTACTCACTCCACATGATCTTGGTGATGGCGGCCTCCGCGCCGGGGTTGTCACCCCGCAGGAACCGGGTCAGCGCCTGGTAACCCCGGCTGCGCATGACCTCGACCCGTCCGTGACACCAGGCCAGTTGTTCCCGGATGTGCGGATCGAGGTGTCGGTCGTGCTCGCGGGCCAGCGCGAACAGCCGCTCCAGACCGGCCTCGAACCGGATCGCGTCGGTGGTCGCGCTGGCTCCTCGCTCGAAGCCGAGCAGGGTCATCGCGACCGTCCAGCCGTTGTTCACCGGGCCCACCACGTTCGCCGCCGACGTGCGGGCGTCGGTGAAGAACACCTCGTTGAAGATCGCCTCGCCGAGCATGTTGACGATCGGCCGGACCTCGACGCCGGGCTGGTCCATCGGGACCAGCAGCAGGGAGATCCCCTTGTGCTTGACGGCGTCCGGATCGGTCCGGCACAGCACGAAGATCCAGTTGGCGAACTGCGCGGCCGACGTCCAGATCTTCGACCCGTTGATCACCCACTCACCGTCCTGCGGCACCGCCCGGGTACGCAGGCTGGCCAGGTCGGAGCCGGCCTCCGGCTCCGAGTAGCCCTGGCACCAAACGTCCTCGCCGGACAGGATGCGGGGCAGGAAGTGCCGTTTCTGCTCCTCGGTGCCCCACACGGTCAGGGTGTTGCCGATCAGCTGGATGCCGAACATGTCGCTCTCGCTGCCATGCGGCAGGCCGGCCCGAGCCAGCTCCTCGGAGAGCACCACCTGCTCGATCGGGCTCAGGCCACCGCCGCCGTACTCGGCCGGCCACGAGACCGCGAGCAGATTGTGTTTGGCCAGCGTCTGGCGCCACCGGCGAGCGAACTCGTCCCGATCGGCACGATCCAGCGCGCCGGTCCCGGTGAAACCCGGGGGTACGCTCTCGGCGATGATCGCTTGAACCCGCTGGCGGAACTCCTCGGCCGCGGCCGGATAACTGAGGTCCATCGATGTTCCCTTCGTCGGCTGGAGGGCGTTCAGATACCGAGCCGGTCGGCCAAGGCCAACCAGTTCTGCCTCGGTGAGCCGAACAGCACCTCGTCGGCCTTCGCGCGGCGGTAGTAGAGATGGGCGTCGTGCTCCCAGGTGAAGCCGATGCCGCCGTGGATCTGGATGTTCCAGGATGCGGCGAACGCGAACCCGGCGGCGGCGGTGGCCAGCGCAACCGGGGCCGCCGTGGCCAGGCCCGGATCGTCGGTCGAGGCCAGGTAGGCGGCGTGCAGGCTGGCGGCCCGGGCGGCGTCGAGCTCCACGGCCATCTCCGCGCAGCGATGTTTGATCGCCTGGAACGAACCGATCGGACGCTCGAACTGGTGGCGCACCTTGGCGTACTCGACCGCCAGGGTCATGGCGCCCTCCAGACCGCCGACCATCTCGGCGGCAAGCAGGGTCGCCGAGCGGTCCAGCACCCGTTCGACCTCGGACCAGCTCATCGCCTCGCCGAGCCGGGTGGCCGGCACCCCGTCGAGCTCCAGGTGGGCCATCGGGCGCGTCAGGTCCAACGTCTCGACCTTGGTCCGGGTGAGTCCTTCGGCGTCACCGTCGACCAGGTAGAAGCCGTAGCGGGACTCGGCTTCGGCCGACACGGCCACCACGATCACTTTGTCCGCGGTGTGACCGTCGATGACCTGGATCTTCCGTCCGGTGAGCGTGGTGCGCCCGCCCGTGGCGGTGGCCCGCAGCGATACCGGCGCGAGCGAGCTCGCCGCGCCGGGCTCGGTCAGGGCGGTGGTGAGGGTGCAACCCCCGGCGGCCACCTCGGTCAGGACGTCGGCCTGCACGCCGGCGCCGATGCCGTCCGGCACGGTGGCCAGCAGCGGGACGACCCCGAGCGCGACCGTGGCGAAGTACGGGCTGGGTACCAGCCCACGACCCAGCTCTTCGGCGACCACCGCCGCATCGACCATCGTCGCGCCCGAGCCGCCGACCTTCTCCGGGATGAGCAGTCCGGGCAGACCCAGGTCCTGGCCCATCCGTGACCACAGTCCGGTGTCATGTCCGGTGTCGGTCTGGACCGCCTCACGCACCGCCGACAGCGGCGACCGCTCATCGACGAACCGCCGGATCGCGACCCGGAAGTCCTCCTGCTCGGTACTCAGCGCGAAATCCATGCCGTCTCCTCTGGCGTTGGCGTTTGGCGTTGACGTTGGCGCGGCATCGGCGTCACGCCCAGGTCGTGGATGCGCCGAGACGAACGGTGGCCTGCCTTCCACCTCGGCACGATACCGCCCGGAATGGGCATCCGCGCCCGATCGGTCAATCCTCCGGACACGGAGTCGTCACAGTGTCGTGATCTCCGTGGCCGTTCGGTACCCGGCCGGTGGCCGCTCCGTGGCCAACCCGTGCAGCACCGTGTCCGCGTAGAGCCGACCGATGTCGCGCGGGGTCATCCCTCCGGGGCGGTACCACTGGTAGGCCCAGGCACTCATCCCGATCAGTCCGAAGGCGAGCACGCGCGCGGAAGGCACCGGGCGGAACGAGCCGTCCGCGATGCCGGACTCGATGATGTCCACCACGAGCTGCTCGAACTCCTCGCGCTTCTTCTGCACCGCGGTGAACCGGTCACCGGACAGGAACCGGCGGTGCTCGAAGAAGATCGTCTGATAACGTCGGTCGGCCCCGGCGCCGACCAGGATCTCCTCGGTCACCAGGGCGAGCAGCTCCTTGGCCGGTTGCCCGCGCGACACCGCGGCCCGCAGCACGTCGAGCTGGCGGTCGATGAAGGTGGCGTGGATCAGCAGCAGCAGGTCTTCCTTGGCCGCGAAATGGTGGTAGAAGGCCCCCTTGGTGACCCGGGCCCGCTCCACCACCTGCTGCACCGAGGTGGCCTCGTAACCGTGCTCGTGGAACAGGTCGACCGCGGCTTCCACGATCGCGGCGAACGCCCCGCCGCGGGGCAGGCCGGTCATTACGTCGGGCCGACGTCGCGGCCCAGGCGTCGGCGGATCTGCGAGCGCTCCCCGGTGGTGCCCCGGTTGACCCCGACCAGTCCCGCGTCGCCGGGCATCGTGCGCAGCCGGTTGGCCAGATCGGGCCCGATCGCGGTCAGCCCGCCATCGACCGAGATCGCCTGGCCGGTGACGAACGTCGAGTCGTCGCCGGCCAGGAACAGTGCCACCCCGGCGATGTTCTCCGGGCGGCCGTAGTCGGGCCACGGTTGGATCTGCGGTAGCAGCTCCCGGGTCTGCTCCTCTCTGCCCTGGTGCAGCAGCGGGGTCAGGATGATGCCCGGGCAGATCGCGTTGACCCGGACCCGCGCAGCAGCCAACTCCACCGCGTTCGCTCTGGTGAGGTTGACCACCGCGGCCTTGGCCGCCGAGTAGGCGGCCGGTCCGGCGCCACCGCTGAGTCCGGCGACGGAGGCGGTGTTGATGATCGAGCCACCCTGGCCGTGCTCGGCCATCGCGCGCACCGCGTACTTCGTTCCCAGGAACACGCCCCGGACCAGGACCGCGAACGTGTAGTCCCAGTCCTCGGTCTCGACCTCGGTGATCGGGCCGAACGCACCGCCCACCCCGGCGTTGTTGACCATCACGTCGAGGCGGCCGAACTCGGAGCAGGCTCGATCGACCGCGCGGGCGACGTCCTGCTCGCTGGACACGTCGGCCTGCTCGAAGCACACCGCGCCGCCCAGACCCGCGCCGCCCAGACCCGCGCCGTCCAGACCCGCGCCGTTCAGACCCGCGGCGTTCAGACCCGCGGCGTCGGCGTCGGACAGCAGGGCCTTGCCGTTGTCCGCGTTCAGGTCGACCGCGACCACCCGGGCGCCCTCAGCGGCGAACCGCAGCACGATGGCTCGACCGATCCCGCTCGCGCCGCCGGTCACCACCGCGACCCGGCCGGCCAGCGCGCCGGCGGATCGGTCCGGCCCAGCGCTGCCATCGACGGTCGTCACTGTCGTCCTCCTGGTGGTGGATGTTTGCTAGTGGGTGGATGCGGGCTCGCGGGCGGACGCCGCCGCGGCGTCTTCGCGGGTGGCCTCGACGTAGAACTGCCGCGACCACTTGCGGAAGTTCTGGTAGGTGGGCGACTCCTCCTTGACGATCGGAGCCGGTGCTGTGTAGCGCATGTTCTCCCAGATCGGGATATCCATCGCGACCTGGCGGAACTGTTCCTCGATGACCCTGCGCTCGTGGTCGTCGGGTGTGTCGGCGGACTGGTCGGTCTTGCGCAGCCAGATGGAGAAGAACATCTCGGAGGTCTCGTCGTCGACCGGTGTCACGTTCACCAGCTGCGCGGCCTCGACGTAGACCTTCATCCGGAACACGATGATGCCCACCCCCCACAGCTCCACCTCCAGCTGGCCGTCGACGGTGCCACCGGGGGTCAGATCTCCGCCGTGCTTGCCGTAGGCGTAGTCGTGCAGCACGTAGGCGTACTCGCCCTGGGTGCTGAACTTCTCGATCACGGTGGCGCGGGGCGCGCGGTGTACGTAGCGGAAGTGCATGGGGTCGACGGTGTTCTCGGCCGCCAGCTGCGGCGGGAACCGCAGGCCGGTCCATTTACGCATCGCGTGTGGGTTGGCGGCGAAGTAGTCCGGCCGCCCGTACTCGGGCAACTGCGGCATCTCCCAGGTCGGGGGACCGCCGTCGGGGTCGTGCCACACCAGGATGACGCCGTTGGAGTCGACCGCCGGGTAGTGCCGGATGCAGACCTTGACCGGACGCTCGCTGTAGGGGATGTCGGTGTTGCGCCCCTGGCCGTCCCAGGACCAGCCGTGGAACGGACACACCACGTTCTCCCCGGCGACCGTGCCACCCACACCGAGGTGCGCGCCCAGGTGCCCGCAGTAGGCGTCCAGCACCCGGATCTGGCCGGAGGCGGTGCGGAAGCAGACCAGGTCCTGGCCGAAGTAGCGCATCGAGCGCAGCTGCCCGGGCGCCAGCTCGTGGCTCCAGCCGACCTGGAACCAGCCGGTAGGAGCGATCTTGTAGGGGAAGTCCTTCATCGCGGTGTTCCCTCCGTTCTGCCGGTAGGGACGGGAGGAAGGCCGGCAGCGGCCTGCGCCAACGCCGAGGCGCCCCACCCGGCGGGGGTGGCAAGTGTCGCGTCATCTGAACATACCGACCGGTCGGCTGGTCGTCAACGAGGCTGCGTGGCGCCCGGGGAGCCCGGGGAGCCCGGGGAGCCCGGGGAGCCGGTGGACATTCCGGCGGTGCCGCTCATGGCGCTAGCGTGCAACCGATGCCTGCGCGCTCCGGCGCGGCGAGGACCGACCAGCACCCCTATGGAGACACGATGACGATGACCGGCAAGGTGGCCGTGGTCACCGGTGGCAGTCGAGGCCTCGGCCGAGCGATGGTCGAGGCCTTCGCGAAGGAGGGCGCCGATCTGGTGATCGCCAGCCGCAAACTGGACAGCTGCGCCGAGCTGGCCGCTGAGGTTGCCGACCGGTACGGCGTGCGGGCGCTGCCGGTCGGGTGCAACGTCAGCGACTGGGCGCAGTGCGATGCGCTGGTGGAGCGCACGTACCAGGAGTTCGGCCGGGTCGACGTGCTGGTCAACAACGCCGGGATGTCGCCGCTCTACCCCAGTTTGGACCAGATCACCGAGGCGCTCTACGACAAGGTGCTGGGGGTCAACCTCAAGGGGCCGTTCCGGTTGGCCACGCTGATCGGCACCCGGATGGTCGCCGACGGCGGCGGCTCGATCATCAACATCGGCTCGATCGAGACGCTGCGTCCGCTACCGAACTCGCTGCCCTATGCCTTGGCCAAGGGCGGTCTGCAGGTGCTGACCGAGGGACTGGCCCGGGCCTTCGCGCCGACGGTGCGGGTCAACACCATCCAGTGCGGCCCGTTCCGCACCGACATCGCCCGGGACTGGACGCCGGAGTTCATCGACGAGATCACGGCTGGGACCCTGCTCGGGCGCTGCGGCGAACCCGAGGAGGTGGCCGGGGCGGCGGTCTACCTCGCCACGGACGCGTCGGCGTACTGCACCGGTACCGCGTTGCGGCTCGACGGAGGGTTGCGCTGATGCGGGACTGGAGCGAGCTGCTGACCCAGCTCACCGAACAGAAGCTGACCGACTTCCACGCCGCCGGTTACTGGGGCGACATCCGGCTGTGCCACCAGCTTGACGCGGCCGCCGAGCATGAACCGGACCGGGTCGCGGTGGTCGACCGCAACGGGCGCACCAGCTACCGGGAGCTGGCCGAGCTCAGCCGGGTGGTCGCGGCCGGTCTCGCGGAGCTGGGCGTCCAGGAGGGAGACCTGGTCGCCTGGCAGCTGCCGAACCGGATGGAGCTGGTCGTGCTGGTCGCGGCCTGCTCGCGGCTCGGGGCGGTCTTCAACGCGCTGCCGCCGATCTTCCGCGAACGCGAGGTGTCGGTGATGCTCGGCCTGGGCCGCCCCACCGTGGTAGTCACCGTCGACTCGTTCCGCGGCTTCGGGCACGCCAAGATGATGACCACGCTCCGGGACGGACTGCCCTCGGTCCGCCAGCTCGTGGTGATCGACGGTGAGGCACCGGAGGAGGGCCTGTCCTGGTCCGAGCTGCTCGCCGCCGGCGCCCGCCGGATGGCCGGTGGGGGCTTCACCGACGCCGCGACCAGCGCCGACGCGGTCGCCCAGCTTGCCTTCACCTCCGGCACCACCGGGGAGCCCAAGGGCGTGCTGCACACCCACAACACGCTGCTGTACGGCGCCCGGGTGATCGTCGAGCGGCGCGAGCTGGAGTCCGACGGCGTGTATCACATGGCGTCCACGCTGGGGCACCAGACCGGGATGCTGTTCGGGGTGCTGGCTCCGATCCGGCTGGGCGCCACGATCGTGCTGCAGGACGTCTGGGATGCGGGGGAGTACCTCGACCTGGTCGAGTCCGAGGGCGTCACGATGACCAACGGGGCGACCCCGTACCTCCAGGACACTCTGGAACACCCGGAGTTCGCCTCCCGCGACCTGTCCAGCGTCCGCCAGGTGGGCTGCTTCGGCTCCGGGTTCCCCACGCCGCTGGCGATCCGGGCCCGCCGGGAGCTGCCCGAGGTCGAGTTCTACGGCATCTGGGGCATGACCGAGGTGGGGCTGGGCACCTCGCACAACCGCGCCGACCCGCTGGAGGTGGTGTCCCGGACCGACGGCATCGCCCGGTTCCCGATCGAGGTGCGGATCCTCAGCGACGACCTGACCACGGAGCTGGGCACCGACGAGGTGGGGGAGATGGTGGTGCGGGGGCCGTCGCGGCACGTGGGGTTCCTGCAGCCGGGGCTGGCGCCAGCGCATTTCCTGTCCGGTGACTGGTATGTCACCGGGGACCGCGGCCGCATCAACGCCGACGGATACCTTGTGATGAGCGCTCGCAGCAAGGACATCATCATCAGGGGCGGGGAGAACATCCCGGTCGTCGAGGTCGAGGACCTGCTGCTGGCGCACCCCGACGTGTACTCGGTGGCAGTGGTGGCGGTGCCCGACGAGAGACTGGGCGAGCGCGCCTGCGCGTGCGTGGTGCTGCGGGCGGGTGCGAGCTTCGGCGTCGCGGACATGCGCGAGTGGCTCCGGGAGCACAAGCTCACCCCGCACTTCTGGCCGGAGTTCGTGCGGGTCTACGACGAGTTTCCGGTCACCCCGAGTGGAAAGATCAAGAAGTTCGCCCTGCGTGAGCAGGTCGCCGAGCTCGGGCTACGGGTGCCCGAGCAGTGACCCGGGTGTGCCGGGGCCGACCCGGACCGTGGTCCGGTGGGGCGCGGCCGGCTCGGTACCAGCGCCGCCACCGCGCCCCCGCGCCCCCGCGCAGCATGTTGACCAGGTGCGTGGCAAATCGTACAGTCGGGCGGCCGGCGGGCCCGGTAGTGGTCGTCCGAGCGTCGTCGGCGTGCCGCTCTCCGGCCACCCGCATGCGCCATCTGGACAGCCCCAGGGCGAGGGAGTCGGGTTGATGGACGTCACCACCCTGATGCGCCAGGCCGTGCGGCTCAATGCCGACCGTCCGGCCATCATCACCGAGGACCGGACGCTGACCTTCGCCCAGGCGTGGGAGCGCGGTGTCCGGCTGGCCAACGGGCTGCGCGCGATGGGTGTGCGCCCCGGCGACCGGGTCGCCGGCCTGGAGGAGAACAACATCGGCTGCGCCGACTTCCTGCTCGGCTGCGCGATCGCCGGCGCGGTCCGGGCGCCGCTCTACCCACGCAACTCCGCCGAGGCACACGGCCACATGATCGAGGGCACCGACTGCGCGGTGGTGCTCACCGACCCGGCCTTCGCCGACACGGTGCTCGACCTGCCCGGCAAGTTGGACTGCCTGCGGCACGTGCTGGTGCGCGACGAGAGCTACGAGGACTGGCTGGCCGCCCAAGACCCCACCGACCCGATGGTCGACGTCGACGGCGACGACTGGTACATCATCCGGCACTCGGGTGGCACCACCGGCCGGCCCAAGGGGGTGGCCTACACCCACCACGACTGGGTGTGCAACTGCCGCAACTGGGCCTACCTGATGGATCGGATGGGGCCCGGCAGCGTCATCGGGCACGCGGCGCCGATCTCACACGCCTCCGGGTATCTCTTCCTGCCCGGGTGGCTCGGTGGCGCGGTCAACCTGCTGTTCGGTGCGTTCGACCCGCATAAGGTGCTGGGCATGATGCGCGCGCATCGGGTCAGCCACATGTTCGCGGCGCCGAGCCTGCTGGCGGCGCTGGCCCGCGACCCGCTCGCCGCCGCCGAGAGCTGGCCGGACCTGAAGGTGCTGCTGGTCGGCGGCGCGCCCATCACCGACGCCACCGCGCTGCTCGCCCACCAGGTGTTCGGCGACGTGCTCTACCAGGCCTTCGGCCAGACCGAGGCCGTTCCGCTCGCCGGTATGGGGCCGAAGGAGTGGTTCGGGGACATCGAGGGTTCCGCACCGCTGCGCGCGGCTGGGCGGATCTACCCCTTTGCCCAGGTCGAGATCCGCGACCCCGACGGCAACGTGCTGCCGCTGGGCGAGGAGGGCGAGATCGTCGCCAAGGTCGAGGGCCAGATGCGCGGCTACTGGGGCGACGAACAGCTCACCAAGGGCCGGCTCATCGATGGCTGGGTGCACACCCAGGACGTCGGTCGGATAGACCGCAACGGCTTCCTGTACGTGCTCGACCGGGCCGACGACATGATCGTGTCGGGTGGGTTCAACATCTGGCCGGCCGAGCTGGAGACGGTGCTCGAAGACCATCCAGCGGTGATCGAGGCGGCGGTGTTCGGGGTTCCGCACGAGCGCTGGGGGGAGACGCCGATGGCGGTGGTCTGCGTGGGTGAGGCCGGCGCGGTCACCGAGGAGGAGATCATCGAGCTGTGCCGGGACCGGCTCGGCTCGTACAAGAAGCCCGGCCGCGTGGAGATCACCACCGAGCCGTTGCCGAAGAGCCCGGTGGGCAAGTTGCTGCGCAAGCAGTTGCGCGAGCCGCACTGGGCCGGCCACCACCGCCGGGTGTCCGGCGCTTGACGAGGAGTAGCCCGCGATGACCTACGAGTCGCCCTGGATGACCGACGACCTGCGGCAGTTGCGGGAGATGACCAGGACCTTCCTGGCCAAGGAGGCCGAGCCGCACCACGAGCGCTGGTCCGAGCAGCACGCGGTGGACCGCGAGTTCTGGAACAAGACCGGCGAGCTCGGCCTGCTGTGCATCAGCTGCCCGGAGGAGTACGGCGGCGGTGGCGGCACGTTCGCCCACGAGGCCGTGGTCATCGAGGAGCTCGCCCGGATCGTCGAGGACGGCTTCGCCTACGGGGTGCACAGCACGATCGTGGCGCACTACGTCAACGGCTACGCCAGCCACGAGCAGAAGCGGCGCTGGTTGCCCAAGCTGGCCAGCGGGGAGTACGTGGGCGCGATCGCGATGACCGAGCCGGGCACCGGCAGCGACCTGCAGGCCATCCGCACCACCGCACGCCGCGACGGCGACCATTACGTGATCAACGGGGCCAAGACCTTCATCAGCAACGGCACCCACTGCGACCTGCTGATCATCGTGGCCCGCACCGGCGACGCGCCGGGGGGCAAGGGCCTGTCACTGATCGTGGCCGAGACGAAGGACCTGGCCGGGTTCGAGCGTGGCCGGGTGCTGAGCAAGATCGGCCAGCATGCGCAGGACACCCGCGAGCTGGCTTTCACCGACATGCGGGTCCCGGTCGCCAACCTGATCGGCGCGACCGAGGGACAGGGCTTCGTCCAGCTGATGCAGCAGCTTCCCCAGGAGCGGCTGGCCATCGCGGTCGGCGCGGTGGCGGCCGCCGAGCAGGCGGTCGAGGTGACGATCGCCTACGCGAAGGAACGCACCGCCTTCGGCAAGGACCTCATGTCCTTCCAGAACACCCGGTTCGTGCTCGCCGAATGCGCCACCGAGGCGCTGGCCCTGCGGACCTTCGTCGACCACTGCATCCGCGAGCACGTCGCCGGACGGCTGGACGCCGCGACCGCGTCGATGGCCAAGTACCTCGCGACCGACAAGCAGTGCGAGATCATCGACCGCTGCCTGCAGGTCTTCGGTGGCTACGGCTACATGACCGAGTACCCCATCGCGCGGATGTACGCCGGAGCGCGGGTGCAGAAGATCTACGGGGGGACGAACGAGATCATGAAGGAGCTCATCTCCCGCTCGCTGTGACCTCTGCGGCCCGGTCGGCGTCGATCACGGTCTGCCACAGCTCGGGGTCGATGTCGTACGGCGCGTAAAGCGCGGCCCGGTCCAGCCGGCCCTCGAACCTGGCCCGCAGCCGGGCGGTCAGCTGTTCCGGTGGGGCCACCACGGCGAAGGCATCGACGAGGTCGTCGCTGACCAGCTCCGACATCTGCGCCCAGTCACCACGGCGCGACAGCTCGGTCAGCCGGGGTCCGATATCGGCCGCGCCGACGAACTCCAGGACCGAACGGTAGGCCGGGGTGGAGGCGTAGAAGCCGATCTGCTGGCGGGTCGCGGCCAGGGCGGCGTCCATCGACGCGCTGTCCGCGCCGGTCACCACCATCACCGGGGCCATCACACAGAAGCTGGCGCGGTCGCGGCCGGAGAGCTCCATCCCGCGCCGCAGCATCGGCAGGGTGAACTCGTCGAGCAGCCCCGGGACGGTGAGCGGGTGCGCGGCGAACCCGTCGGCCACCTCGCCGGCCAGGCGGGTCATGATCTCACCGACCCCCGCGAGGATCACCCTCGGCGGACCGAACTCCGATGGCGCGGCGGAGAACATCGGTGTCATCAGGGTGTGCTGGTAGAACTCACCCCGGTAGTCCAGGGCGGTGCCGTCGTTCCAGCATGACCACACCGCGCGCAGGGCGCCGATGAAGTCGCGCATCCGGGCGGCCGGGCGCGACCACGGCATCCCGTAGCGGCGCTCGATGTGCCCTTTGACCTGGGAGCCCAGTCCCAACATGAACCGACCCTCGGCCAGCACGTTCAGGTCGTGCGCGGCCTGCGCCAGCACTACCGGGTTGCGCGCCAGCGCCACCGTGATCGCAGTGCCGAGCTGGATGCGCCGGGTGGCGTCGGCGGCCAGGATCAGCGGCAGCAGCGGATCGCTGCCGGCCTCGATGGACCACAGCCCGGCAAAACCGGATTCCTCCAGGGCCGCCCCCTGCGCGCGGGCCTCGCTCGGGCGGGGCGGATTGTTCTGGTAAAAGTCGATCTCCATCTGGCTGACACGTCCTTCCGGTCTGAGGTGTCACTGTGGTCGGGATGTCACTGTGGTCGGGATGTCACTGTGGGCCGGCCGCACGTAGCCGACCGCGCGGCGGGCCTTTGTACGGCCTCACAGCCGGACCAGGGCCTCCCCGGTGGTGGTCATGCGGCCCTCGGCGTTGGTCACCCAGACTTCGCAGCGGGCGGTTCCCTCGGCGGAGTCCACCTCGACGACCTTGCCCTGGGCGGTCAGCTCCTGGCCGACGTAGGCCGAGGCCCGGTTGCGGTAGCGCAGCTCCAGCAGCTCACGCGCCCGCGCCCACCCGGTGAGCAGCTGCTCGAGGAAGGTGCCCTGCATCGGGCCGGGTACCACCACGTCCGGGTGGCCGGCGACGTCGCGGGCGTAGTCGGCGTCGTAGTGGATGCGGTGCGGGTTCCACAGGATCGCCGAGTACTGGAACATCATCACGTGGTCCGGCCGGTGCACCACCGGGCCGATCGTGTCGCCCACTTCGACGGCGGCGGTCCCGGGGCTGTCGGTCCCCGCGCTGTCGGTCCCGGTGCTGTCGGTCCCGGTGCTGTCGGTCGTCGCGCTGTCGGTCATCGCAGGATCCTGGTGTAGTCCTCGACGACGATCTCCTCGCCGAGCTGGTTGGACAGTCGGAATCGCAGCTTCATCAGGCCGAGCCGGCCCGACGAGCCGGACTTCTCGCTCAGCCCGACGAGCGACTTCTGCACGGTGATCCGGTCGCCGGCGTGGATCCGCCCGACGAACTTCGCGTCCGTCTCGCCGGCCATCACCTGGGTGGCGCGTACCGGTGGGAAGTCGTCGTCCGGGGTGCCGTCGTCGATCATCTCCGATCGGGGCCGGACCATCGTGGCGCCGATCCGGACCGCGACGTAGTAGCCCAACGGGGCCACGATGGTCCGGAAACCGGCGTCCTGGGCGGCCTTCTCGTTGAAGTGCACCGGAGAGGTCTCGCCCATGGTGTAGGCGTACTTGGCGATGTCGGTGGCGCTGACGTCGAAGTACGACGGTGGGTAAACCTTGCCGATCCACTCCCGGGCCTCCGGGGTGATGATCTGGTCGGCATCGGTCCCGGCGCTCATCGCGGCTCCCAGACCGGCAGGGTGACCCCCGGCGCCACCGATTCGTAGGCGACCGTCAGCGGCTGGTCGATGCGCAGCTGCTCGGGGTGGATGCCCCGCACGCGGCCCAGCATCCGGACCGGTGCGTCATCGAGCTCCACAGCGGCGAGCGCGAACGGGGCCGCGGGCTTGTAGTACTCGATCGTGGTGTGATGCACCGTGGTCCAGGTGAACAGCGTGCCGGTCCCGGCCACCCGTCGCCAGCCGAGGTCGGACAGCCCGCACTTCCCGCAGCCCGCCCTCGGCGGCCACTGCGGCGCGGCACAGGATCCGCACTCCTGTACCACCAACTCGCCGCGCGCCACCGCCGCCCAGTAACCGGCCAGCATCTGGTCGGCGGGGTCGGGCAGTGGCGGAGCGGCCGCTGCTGTACTCATCGACGCCGTACTCATCGCTGCCGTACTCATCCCAGTCTTCCTTCCTGCTCGGTCCCGACGGTCAGATCGTCAACACGGCGAGCGCGCCGTCGCCCATGTCGCCCCAGCCGGTCACGGCAACGACCTCGGCGTCGGGAACCTGGCGCCGGCCGGCGTCGCCGCGCAGCTGGGTGACCGCTTCGACCACGTGGTTCATCCCGGCGATGTGGCCCTCGGAGAGCAGCCCGCCGTGCGGGTTCACCGGCAGCCGCCCACCCAGGGCGATCCCGCCGTCGGCGACCAGATCCCCGCCAGCGCCTCTCGGGCAGAAGCCGGCCTCCTCCAACTGCTGGATCACCTCGAAGGTGAAGCAGTCGTAGATCATCGCCGCGTCCACGTCGGACGGGGTCACCCCGGCCATCCCGAACGCCCGCGGCGCGGCCTTGGTCAAGCCGGTGTTGAAGATGTCGCGCCGGTTGACGATGTCGTCCGCGGAGTCGGCGTGGCCCTCGGCCATCCCGGCCAGGCGCACCGGCCGGTGCGGACCGTCCTTGGCCCGGTCCGCGCTGGTGATCAGCACCGCGCCGGCGCCGTCGGTCTCCAGGCAGCAGTCGTAGAGCCAGTACGGGTCGGCGATCGGCCGTCCGGCGAGGTACTGCTCCATGGTCATCGGGCGGCCGTACATCTGGGCGTGCTCGTTGAGCTGGGCGTGCGCCCGCATGGTCAGGGCGACCTCCGCCAGGTGCGCACGGGTGGTGCCGAACTCGTGCATGTGCCGGCGACAGATCAGCGAATACCACTGCGCGGGGCTGTTCATGCCCTGCGGGTTCTCCAGGTTGCGGCGGTAGCGCTGACCAGGCAGCAGGGTCGCGACGCGTTGCTCCACCCGGGAGGACGAGCGGCCGTTGCGGGCCACGAAACAGAGCACGTAGTCGGCCTGGCCGGCGGTCACGGCCATCGCCGCCAGCCGCAGCCCCGCGACGCTGCTGGCGCCACCGAGGTGCGGCACGCCGCTGAACCGGACGTCCGGCAGCCCGAGGCCGGCCATCAGGTCCTCGGCGGTCGGGCCGTGCGGGAAGGGAACGATGCCGTCGATCACGGTCGGGTCCACCCCGGCGTCGAGGCAGGCCGCGGTGGCCACCTCGATGGCCAGCCGTTCGGCGGAGCGTCCACTGTCGCGGGAGAACTCGGTCAACGCGGCGCCGGCGATGCAGGCCCGCGCCGGTGCGCTCACGGAGCCACCCGCTCGGGTGCGCCGAGGAAGGCAGTGAGAGACCGCACGGTCTCCTCCGCCTCGCGGACGAGGTTCTGCACGACCTCTTCGGCGCCGAGGATGTCGTGGATCAACCCGGTGCTCTGCCCCATCGGCAGCGGGCAGTCCAGCACGTCACCCTCGACCAGGCTGCGCTGCACGTAGTTCATCTTGTTCATCTCGATGGCCTGCTGGGGGAACGGCTTGATCTCGCGGTCGGACCAGTAGGCGGTGAAGTTGTTGGTGGCCAGCCGGCAGGTCTTGCCCGACAACGCCCGGCTGATCACGGTCTGGTCCTCGGTGCGCTCCATGATCTCCTTGTGGATCGCCTGGTGCACCTGAGCCTCCCTGGTGGCCATGAATCGGGTGCCGACCCACACCCCGGCGGCCCCGAGGGCCAGCGCCGAGGCGACCCCCTGGCCGGTGGCGATCCCGCCGCTGGCCACCACCGGGATGTCCACGGCCCGCCGGACCGCCGGTACCAGCGCGGACAACGCGACGGCGCCGGTGTGCCCGCCCGCCTCGGTGCCGGTGGCGATCACCGCGTCGGCGCCGCGCTCCTGGGCCCGCACCGCGTGCCGCGCGGTGCCCACCAGGGTCATCACCTTGATGCCGAGCTCGTGGGCCTCATCGGCCCGGCCCGGCTGGAGCTTCATCGCATAGACGATCAACGCGACGCGTCGGTCGTAGGCGATGTTGAGCATGGTGTTGCGTAGCGTCGGGTCGACCGCGTGGTACGGGGCGTCGGGCGCCGGTCCGGCCGAGTCGTCGATGTCGGGGAACAGGAAGTCCACCCCGAACGGCCCGTCGGTGAGCGACTGGGCGAGCGCGATCTCCTCGTCGAACTGCTCCGGGCTCATCCGCGACGCGCCGATGCAGCCGATGCCGCCGGCGTTGGTCACGGCGGCGGCCAGCCGACCGCCGGCCACCTGCCCCATGCCGGCCTGCATGATCGGGTAGCGCACGCCGAACAGCTCGGTCAGCGGCGTGTTCCAGGTCATGGTCACTCCTTTCCCGGGACGGACGACCCGGTTGGGCTGTGTGGTGCGGTGCGGGGGCACTGTCGGGGGGTACGCAGACGGAGCCCGTCGAGGGAGATCGCCAGGATCGTCTCCGCCGCCTCGGCGGGTTCGGTCGCGGCGTCGGGGCGGATCCACTTGTGCATCCAGTTCAGCGACCCCAGCAGGGTGGAGGCCACCAGCCGGGGCTCGACGTCGGCCCGGAAGACGCCCTGGTCGATGCCGTCGGCGACGAGCAGCTCCACCAGGGTCTGGTACCGGCGGCTGAGCTGGCGGATGGAGTCGGCCGGGGCCTCGGCGCCGAAGCGCTCCTGGAGGTACACCGACAGGTTGGGGAAGTTCCGGATCAGCGCGGCTACGTGCATGCGGACGAACTCATCGAGCCGTTGGTCGGCCGGGGCCCGGGTGGCCACGATCTTCTCCAGGGAGTCGACCATTTCCTGGACCGGCTCGCGGACCACCTCGTAGAGCAGCTCCGACTTGCTGCGGACGTGGTGGTAGAGGCTGCCCTTGAGGATCCCGAGCTCGTCGGCGATGTCCTCGACGGTGGCCTCGGCGTAGCCCTTGCGGGCGAACACCAGGGCGGCCGCCGCCACCACGTCGGCATGGCTGCGTCGCGTCCTGGTCCCGATGGCCCGGCGCGGGGCCCCGGCAGCGGTCACCGGCCGGTGAACTTCGGCGGTCGCTGTTCGAGGAAGGACAGGGCACCCTCCTTGGCGTCCGCGCTGGAGAGCACCTCCACCACGGCGTCCTGCTCGCTGGCCATCAGCGCGCTGCGCTGCGCGGCGTAGGTCCGCTTGATCGCCGAGACGGTCAGCGGGGCGTTGGCCGCGATCGTGCCGGCCAGTTCGAGGCAGCGTGGCATCAGCCGCTCCGGCTCGACCACCTCGCCCAGGATGCCCAGCCGCAGTGCCTCGTCGGCGTGGAATCGGCGCGCGGTGAACAGCAGCTCGGCGGCCGCCGGCAGGCCGACCTCCCTGGTCAGCACGTTCACCTGGCCGAACGGGTAGAGCCCCAGCCGGGCCGCCTGGCTGCTGAACGTCGCGGTGTCGGCGGCGATCCGGAGGTCGCAGGCCAGCAGCAGGGAAAGCCCGCCACCGACGGCGGCACCGTTGGCCCCGGCGATGACCGGTTTGCTGATCCGGGCCGGGCCGAGCAGGGCCTGCTGCAGCAGCGAGATGACCTCGCTGACCTCACCCAGCTCCCGCAGGTCACCGCCGGCACAGAAGGCCGTACCGCTGCCGGTGATCACCGCGACCCGGGCTTCCGGGTCGTTGTCGAGGTCGGTCCAGGCCTGGGCCAGCTCCCGCGCGGTCGCCGGGTCGATCGCGTTGCGCGCGTCGGGACGGTTGAGCCGGATCGACCAGATGGCACCCGCCCGGTCGATCTCGAGGAAGTCAGACATGTGAGCGGTAGCCCTTCGTTGCGCCAGGCCCGACGGTCGCCGGCGGTGACTGCCGAGGCAGTCTGGTCGATGCACGAGCTGATCGGGACCGGCCGGTGCACCCGCCATCGGATCGGGTGACGGGTGCACCGGGTCGGCCGCGCAAAGCCTCAGGAGGTGAGCAGCTCCTTGGAGTAGTCCTCCTCGATGCTGCGTTCGCGGGCACCGATCCGGAACGCCTCGAACACCGGCAGGTGGTCGTCGAAGTCGTGTACGCCGTTCTGCTCCAGCACCCACTTGACCTTCTTCACCGCCGGGCGGGCGGCTTCCCACATCTCGTCGGTGCTCTCGCCGGTCATCACCGTCATGGCCCGGTCGATCAGCCGCTGGTGGGTCTGGGCGAAGTGGCTGGGGGCCTTGTCCGCCGGACGCAGCCAGAAGTTGGTCTCGTCCCGGGTGAGTAGCTGGGGCAGCGAGAGCATGCCCATCGCGTACAGGATCCCGTCGCTGGCCAGCTTCGCCAGCCACCGGCGGGCGTCCAGGTCGAGCGGCGGCTTGTTCTTGTCGCGCATCCGCTTCTCGAACAACAGCCGACCGTAGGCGACGTGCCGGCGTTCGTCGACATCGACGTTCTGGTAGCCCTCCCGCATCGCGTCCCACTGGATGTTGTGCGCGACCCGGTCGAACATGATCATGCCGACGATCTCCGGGGCGAAGATGCTGACCTGCAGCAGCCACGGGTTGTCGTCGAGCACCACCTTCTCGGTGTAGGTGGGCCACATCTGGGACTGCTTCCACTCCACCCAGCGCAGGTTCTGCACCGCGAGGTGTTCGAGCTCGGTCTTCGGCTCGAACTCGAACGGGAACCCCGGGATCATCGTGGTGCCCACCCGGCGGAAGAACTCCTCGTGCACGAACTCATCACGCCCGGTGGCCATGCACAGCAGGATCAGCCCGTGCTCCTCGTGACGCTCGTAGAGCGTGGAGAGCGGGTGCAGGAACTGCGGCGCGGCCGCGTACTCGAACATCGCGCCGAGCGCACCGTGGTAGGCCACCGCGAGCCGCTCCTCCGGGTCCAGGACGCTGGGGTCGATGGAGGCCCAGTCCAGGTTGGAGGGGTTCCAGCCCTGGTCCTTGGACTTCTCGTAGACGTTGAGCGCCCGACGGTCCTCGATCCGCCAGTCGACCGGGTAGATGTTCGGTGCGGTGATCGAGGGAGCGGTCCAGGCCGGGTCGAACCCGGCGGCCGTCCCGACCTCGTGGCTGATGTCGGTCGTCATCGCTGCTCCCACCTCGTCTGCTACCGGACCGGCGGGGCCGGTACGGCGACGTAACGCTAACCAAACAACCGTTTGGTTAGAGCGTTCCATTCTGGGGAGTCGGTGTCAACCGCGGTTCGTCGCCTCGGCTTCGGGATGACAGAGCGCGACATCCACCGCACCAACCGGGATGACCGGTCGCCCTGGTCAGTAGTAGATAGGTCAGTAGTAGATGGGTCAGTAGTAGATCGGGCCGCGCTGCCCGCCACCGACGACCACTGCGTCACCGGTGATCGCGACGCTGCGCGGGGAGGCGAGGAACGCCACCACCGAGGCCACCTCCTCGGCGGTGACCAGTCGACCGATGCTGGTCGTGGCGGCCAGCTCGGCCCGGGCCTCGTCAGGGGTGACACCGCGGGCCGAGGCGATCGCGGCTAGCGTCTCGGGCGTGCGCTCGGTGACGGTGTAGCCCGGGTGCACGACGGTGACGTTCACCCCGGACGGGCCGAGCTCGTCGGCCAGGTTCTTGGTCATGGCCGCCACCGACACGTTGCGGATCGAGCCCACCACCGATCCGGCGTAGCGGGCGTGCAGGCCGCTGATGTTGACTATCCGACCCCAGCCCCGGGCCACCATGCCCGGCGCGAACACCCGGGCGCACCGCAGGTAGCCGAGCACCTTGGTCTCGACCTCCGCCCGCAGTGCGTCGTCGGTCACCTCGGCCAGCTTCGGTCCCGGGCCCGGTGCGGACACCCGGGCAGCGCCGTTCACCAGCACGTCCGCCCCGCCCAGCAGCTCGCAGACCCGCTGCGCCATCGCCCGCACCGAGCGGTCGTCCGAGGTGTCGGCCGCGACCGTGACCACGCGCCCGCCCAACCCGGCCAGCCCGGAGGCTGCGGCGTCCAGCGCCACCGGATCGCGCGCCACGAGCGCCACGTCGGCTCCCTCGCAGACCAGCGCCCGCGCCACCGCCAGTCCGATGCCCCGGCTACCACCGGTGACCACCGCCCGCCTGCCGGCCAGCTCCAGGTCCATCCGCGCGACTCCTCGATCCGCCGACACACGCCCAGCTGACGGTAGCGGTCATCGGGTTCATCGGCCCCGCCCGGAGCCCTCGCGGGTGATGACCACGGTCTGACGCTGTGGTTAGACTCGCGAACGTTCACATCCGGTGCGGCGCGGGCTTGCAACGGGGCCCCCAGAGCCCAGGAGAAGGCCATGACCTCGACGACGAGTTCGCCCGCGCCGACCGCGTCCGGGGACGGCATCGACCTGAAGCGGGTGAAGGCCTTCGCCGGCCGGGTGATGCGCGGCTATGCGGAGAGCATGGTCACCCTCATGGTCGACCTTGCCGGTCGCACCGGCCTGCTCGACGCGCTCGCCGCCGGGCCGGGCACCAGCGCCGAGCTCGCCGAGCGGGCCGGCCTGACCGAGCGCTACGTCCGGGAGATCCTCAACTCGCTGGTCACCGGGGAGATCGTCGAGTACGAGCCGACCGCCGGTGGCCGGTACACGTTGCCGCCCGAGCACGCGATCTGTCTGACCGGCGACGGAGTGCGCAACATGACCCCGGTCAGCCGGGTGACGACGCTGCTGGCCCAGCAGGTCGCCGCGGTGGCACAGGCTGTGCGCGAGGGCGGTGGGGTGCCGTACGAGGCCTTCCAACCGGACTTCACCGAGATCATGGACGCCATGTCCCGGGGCCGAATGGACGGTGTGCTGCTCACCGGCATCCTGCCCGCGACGGGTGACTTGCCGGCCCGGTTGGAGGCGGGTATCCGGGTCGCCGACATCGGCTGCGGCACCGGGCATGCGGTGAACCTGATGGCCCAGGCATATCCGCGCTCGCGGTTCGTCGGATATGACCTCGGCCAGGACGCGATCGCGGCGGCGACCGCCGAGGCTCGGGAGATGGGCCTGTCCAACGCCCGCTTCGAGGTGCTCGATGTCACCGCGCTGTCCACCGACCCGCCCTTCGACGCGGTGTTCGCCTTCGACTCCATCCACGACCAGGTCGACCCGGCCGGTGTGCTCGCCCGGGTGCACGAGGCGCTGGCGCCCGGCGGGAGGTTCGTGATGGTGGACATCAAGGCCTCCAGCCGTCTGGAGGAGAACATCGGCAACCCGTACGCGCCCTGGCTGTACGGGGTCAGCACCCTGCACTGCATGACGGTCTCGCTCGCGCACGGCGGCGCGGGGCTGGGTACCGCGTGGGGCGAGCAACTCGCCCGGCAGATGCTCGCCGATGCGGGCTTCGTGGATGTGAGCGTGCACGACATCCCGGATGTGCCCTACAACCAGACCTATCTGTGCTCGAAAGCCACGGCCTGAGCGGCAAGGCCGCTGCATCCTCGGGGTCGGTCATGGGCGAGACACCGGGGCTTCCAGCGGAATTTATCGCGGGTGCCCGGGGGTTGCACCGCAAATGAGGATCGACGTCTGGTCGGATGTCGTGTGTCCATGGTGTGCCATCGGCCGGGCCCGGTGGGTGGCGGCGCTGGCCGACTTCCCGCACCGCGACGTGGTGCACATCCGGTGGCGCAGCTTCGAACTCGACCCCGGGGCTCCCCGGGAGTACCCGGGGCCGCTCGCGGACAAGCTGGCGGCGAAGTACCGGGTGAGTGTCGAGCAGGCACGGGACATGTACCGGCAGATGATGGAGGTCGGGGCCGGCGACGGCCTGGACTTCCGTTTCGACCGCGCCCGTTCGGGCAACACTTTCGACGCCCACCGGCTGCTGCACCACGCCGCGCAGGCCGGCGGACCGCTCCTGCAGGACCGGCTCAAGGAACGGTTGTTCCGCGCCTACCTGACCGACGGCGAACCGATCGGTGACCACCAGGCGCTGGCTCGAGTAGCCGGCGACGCCGGGTTGGTCGCCGAGGAGGCCGCAGCCGTGCTCGCCGGTGACAGGTACGCCGCGGACGTCCGCGCCGACGAGCGGGAGGCCGCCGATCACGGCATCACCGCCGTACCGTTCTCCGTGATCGACGACACCTATGCCTTGCCGGGAGCGCAGCCGGTCGGGGCCCTGCGGCGGGTGCTGGACAAGGCCTGGGCCGCGCGCCCGACGACACCGGCCGCGCCGGCTGGAACCGACCCGGGCCCTGGGTGACTGTCGACGGACCCACCATCGAGGGCGGGCGGGGTCAGCCGGGCGGATCCTGCTCCAGCCTCGGGTACTGACCGGAGAACGGTTGTGGATCGCGCAGCGACCCGGCTTTCGGGTACGGATTGCGCCCCTGGAGCACAGCCGGCGGATCGATCGGGCTGGGCCGCGGCGACGCGGCGCCGACCACTGGCCGGACGTACAGGTAGGAGCCGCCCTCGTCGCCGTAGCGGTTGAGCGCATTGCCGAAGTTGGCGAAGAACGCCGAGATCTCCGGGCCGTAGGGCTTGATGTAGCGCGCCATCGGGTTGAACTCGCGCAGCAGGTCGACCCCGGTCGGGAACATGTCCCGGGCCTCCTGCCCGAACTCGGGCACCGCGTTCAACGTGTCCGGCGCCTCGTCGAGCACGTCCTGCAGGTGCGGCAGCAGGCCGCGCACGTCCGCGGTGGTGTCCGGCATCCGGTCGAGTGCGCGGTTCAGCTCCGGTGCCGCCCGGCGCAGGTCGGCGGCGACCGGGGCCAGCGCGAGCGCCATCCGGGAGATGTCGCTGCTCGCGGCGGTGGCGCTGTCCAGGACGCCGGGCAGCTTGCGCAGCGTCTGCTCGATCGCGGGCCGCTGCCCGGCGGTCGCCTGGCTGAGCCGGTTCGCGCTGGTCACCAGGTCGGCGATCCGGCCCTGACCGACGTCGAGCGCGTCGAAGACCTGGCGCAGCTCACGGGACACCCGCGACAGGTCCTCCGACTGTGCGGCCAGGGTGGCCAGAGCGACGTCGCCCTGGTCGCCGATGGCGGACAGGCCACCGGCCAACAGGGCCACCTCGGGTCGCCGGTCGTCCGTCGAGGCCCCGAGCGAGCGGATCACCCCGCTCAGCGAGGCGCGGCTGGGCGCGTCGAAGCTGGCCAGCACGTCGCGCAGGGTGACCGCCGGCCGGACCGCGCTCGGCGGCAGCACCGACCCGTCCGGGAACTCCGGGCCGGTGCCGTCGGTCAGTTTGACTGCCGGCTGGCCGAGCAGCGACCGTTCGATGATCTCCACGACGGCGCCCTCGTGCAGCGGGGCGGCCATCGGGTCGAGGGTGAGCACGACCCGTACGGTCTGCGAACCCACCCGCTGCAGGGCGTCCACCTTGCCGACGCGCACGCCCGCCTCGAGGACGTCGGCGAACTCCACGGCATTGCCCACCTGCGCCACGTCGAAGGACACCCGGTAGTGGGTGGCCCGTTCCGCGAACGGCAGCAGCCCACCGGCCTGGGCGTACAGGTAGCCGAGGAACCCGACACAACCCGCGACGAAAGCGAGCAGGACGGCGGTCCGGAAGGTCGGGCCGAGGCCCGTGTTGGTACTCGTGTTGGGAGTCGGGTTGGGACTCGTGGTTGGGGTAGTCATCGACGGCAGCTCCCGCTCCCCTTGGCCGGGTACGGCCCGATCGGGCTACCACCCTGCTGGTACGTGTTGGTCTCGAGCTCGCCCGGAGCCAACTGCGAGGCCGGGTTGCTCAGGGCGGCCGTGGTCTGCCCGCGCAGCAGGGAGCCGGCGGGGTCGCGCACGCTGAACGCGGAGTTGGTGTTGTAGATGAACGCGCCGAGGTCGTACATCCACGGCGTGAGCTGGGAGGTGACGTCGTCCAGGCAGGCGGCGACCGGCCGCAGATCCGCCGCGGACTCCGCCAGGTCCCCGGCCACCGGCAACAGCTCGTCCACGATCGGCCGGCCCTTGTCCACCACCTCGCGGGCGGCATCAGCGGTGTCCCGTAGCGGGCCGAGGGCATCCCGCAGGGCCGACAGCGCGTCCGGGAGCTCCTCGGAGGCGGCCTGCACGTTGTCCAGGGTCGGGTTCAGCTGCTCGGTGAGGGTGGACACGTTGCCCATCGCCTCCCGCAACGCGTCGGTGGTGCCCGGCAGCTGGCGCAGGGTGTCGCCCAGCTCGGCGTCCCGGTCGGCGAGGGTCTGCAGGGTCTCGCGGGTGGCGTCCACCAGCTCCCGCAGCCGGGTGTCGTCTCGACCCAGCGCGGCGGAGATCCGGGACAGTGCGGTCACCAGCCGGCGGATGTTGTCTCGCCGGGCCTCCAGCTTGGTCATCACCGGGGTGATGGTGTCCAGCGAGTTGTCCAGGGCGGCGAGCGTGGCGGGCAGCGCGCGTGGTGCGTTGGCCAGCGCGTTGTCCGACTCCGCGAGCAGCTGGGTCAACCCCTCCCGGGTGCGCTCGTCGAAGTGCTGCAGCACCTCGGCCAGCTGCACCGGACGGTCGGTCTGACTGACCGGGATGGTCCCGCCGTCGGGCAGCAGGCCGCCCGGCGGACCGCCCGGGTTGAGCGTGACGTACATCTGGTTGAGCGGGTTGATCGATCGCAGGACCGCCCGTGCGTTGTCGTAGATGCGGTGGCCGGGCTCGAGGGCCACGGTGACCAGCGAGGTGTCGCGGTCGGTGGGCACGATGCCCACGATCGTGCCCACCTCGACCCCCGCGATACGCACGTTCTGCGAGTTGCCGGGGCTGACCGCCACCGCGTCGGCGAACTCCAGCTGGAGGATCCGCCGCTCGGTCCACGGGCCGACGAAGCTCATCTGGGACAGGATCAGCCCGCCCGAGATCACCCCGATCAGGATGACGGCCACGGTGACCGCGCTGTCCCGGGCCAGCCCGGGAACCGTGCGCAGCCGCTCCCACCGTCGCTGCATGGTCATCGTGCTCTTCGTGCTCATCGACCCATTCCCAACGAGGTCAGCGGGCTGTCCGGGGTCGGCAGGACCGGGCTCTTGCCCGGCGGGCCGGGCAGCTTCCCGCCACCGGGCAGGCTCGGCCCGAGCGGTATCGGATCCTTCTGGTGCGGCGGGCCGTACATCTCGGCGACGTAGTCCTGCAGGGACTGGCCGAGCGGGCCGGTGCCCTGCACCATGGTCGGGCCCGCGCCCAACCAGACCGCAAGGATGTGCTGGCCGGCGTTGATCGGCTGGGTTGCGCCGGCGGCGTTGGTGACCACGTAGCCGAGCTCCTGGAACATCGTGGTGCCGCGATCGCCGCCCTGCGGGTACTTCGGGGCGAAGCCCTTCCACTCGCCGAGGAATGCGTCGAGGACCGGTCCGTTGAGCCGGTCCAGCACCGGCCCGTCGAGGTCGTCCAGGACGTCGGTGGTGGTGTCGAGCGCCGGGGCCAGTCGGTCCAGCAGCGGTTCGGCGTCCTCCAGCAGCGGCTCGAGGTCGTCCAGCACCGGGCGCAGCTCGTCCAGCGCGGGCTCGAGATCCTCCAGCACCGGGTCGAGCTCGCGGACCGTCGGACGGGCGTCGTCGGCGGTGGCGGTGAGCCGGTCCAGCAGCTGCCCGAGCTGCCCGGTGCCGTCCCTGGTGGCGCGCAGCGTGGCCGGCAGCGTGGCGATCGTCCGGTCGAACGCGGCGGCGTTGGCGCCGAAGGTCCGGGAGGTACCGGCCAACGAGTCGACCAGGGCCCGCAGCTCACCCGGAGTGGCCGACAGCTCGCGGGTGGTGCGGTCCAGGTCGGTGACCAGGTTGGCCAGGTCGGCGTCCTGGTTCACCCCGCGCAGCGCGCCCACGACGACACCGGTGGGTCGCAACCCGCCGGGAGCGTCCTTCAGCAGCGCGGTGAGTGGGGCGCCGACGCCGGCCTGGAAGGTCTCGTCGAGCCGGGCGAGGGCGGCCTGGTTGCTGCGTTGGGCGTCCGGCGGGATGGCCGAGAGCAGCTGCTGGAGCTCGACCGGCAGCCCGGAGCGCTCCAGCGGGATGACCTCCGAGGCGGCCTCGCCGGGCTCCCCACCGGGGTGCAGTTGGACGAAGTAGGTGCCACCCAGCAGGGTGGTCGGTCGCACCTCGGCCCGCGGGGTGGCCCCCAGCAACGCCCGGGTGCCCCGGTCGACCTTCAGCGTGATCAGCACCGGACCGTCGTCCTGGTCCCGGACGCGCTGGACCACGCCGACCTTCGCGCCGGCGATCTTCACCGCGCTCAGGTTCGGCTGGAGCTTGTAGTCGCGGGAGAGTTCGATGGTGATCGTCTCACCCGGGCTCAGCGCGGTGGTGATCGTCGGTTTGGCGAACACCAACCCGACGGCGCCGGCGGCGATCGCGAGCAGGATCAGACCGGAGCGCACCGGATGGCGCAGCAGGGCATTCGTGGCGGACATCGCTCATCTCCCCGGAATCTGGCCGCCGCTGGGATCCTGCTGCCGGTGGGCCTCGCCCGGCGCCGGGTACGGGTCGATGGTGTCCTTGATCTGGTTGCCCAGCGCCGCGGTGGCGCCCGGCGCGGCGAGCATCACCCGCAGGTGGTGCTCCCACCCGTCGTGCCCGCCCAGCGCCGAGGACGCGTTGAACACGAACGTGTTGGCGTCCGGGCCGTACGGCGCGAAGACACCCAGCGGGGTGGCCACCGAGGTCAGTGCGTCGCGCGTCTTCCCGGTGAACGGTCGGGCGTCGGCGAAGGTGTCGCTCAGCTCGGTCACCGCGGGCTTGGCGTCCTCGACCACCGGGGGCACCGAGTCCAGCGGCTCCGGCGACTCCCGGAACACCCCACGCAGGTCCGGGGTGGAGCGGCCGAGAGCTCCCGCGCCGGAGCGCAGGACACCGGTGGCGGCGCTGACATCGGCCACCGGCGGCCCCGCGTCGCGCAGCGCCGCTCGCGCGGCGGTCAGCGTCCCGGGCAGCCGGTCCAGGGTGTCGGACAACGGCTTACCGGCGTCGACCTCCAGCGCGCGCAGGGTCGTGTCGGTCTGTGCCAGCAGCTCGGTGATCTGGCGTTCCCGGCCGGTGAACCGCTCCGAGAGCCGCTCGGCGGAGGTCAGCAGCCCGGGCAGGTCGGTCCGGGCGGACGCCAGGGTGGCGCCCAGCGTGCCGAAGTGGGCGACGTCGTCGGGCAGGGTCGCCACGAACCGGTTCAGCCCCGGGCCGGACCCGAACAGGCCGCCGCCGAGCTCGTTGAGCGTCGTGCGCAGGCCGTCGCGGGTGACCGGGTCGAACACACTGAGCAGGGTGGTCAGGTCGTGGCTGGACTCGGTCTGGTCGGCCGGCAGCACCTGGTTGCCGAGCAGCCCTGCGTCGGGGGTGCCGGCGCGCAGCTCCACGTGCTTCTGCTGCAGCGCCGACTGGTCCCAGATGCCGGCGTAGCCGTTGCGGTACATCGGCACGCCGTCCTGGACCTCCATGGTGACCACCGGCGTGCCGTCGACCAGCTCGATCGCCGAGACCTGGCCGATGCCGATGCCGTTCTGCCGGACTTGGGAACCGACCTGGAGCTGGCCGATGTCGTGGAACGCGGCGCGGACCAGTACGGCCGGGGTGCCGGGCAGGCGGCCCTTGTTCGCGGTGAGCGCGACGTAGCCGAGCACGACCGCCACCGCCACCGCCACCAGGCCGATGAGGAAGTTGCGGGCGGAGACCTTGGTTGGATACATGATCAGGTCACCCTCCGCCCAGCAGCCGGCTGAACATGTCGTTCTCCTGCTCGGGGGTCAGCTTGGTGGCCCCCCGCGAACCGGAGGAGCCGTCCGTTCGCGGTGCGTCGTCCGGCGTCGTGTAGCTGCCGTTGTCCGGGCCGTCGGGGTTGGGCAGCGACGGCAGCAGCGGGCGGATCGGCTCGGTGTTGGAGCGGTCCGGGCCGGTGGGGTTGCGCGGTGCCGGGTTGAACGGGTCGTTGCGGGTGTCGCTCAGCGGCGGCAGCGAGCTGGTCCCGGTCGTGGCCGCTGTCGACGGGGTGACCAGCAGCTTGAACCGGAAGTAGTGCGACAGGCCGTCGAATCCGTTGGCCGACATCGACCAGTCGGCCATGAAGTCGAACAGGTTCTCCAGCGCGCTGGGCACCCCGGACGGGTGAGCGATCAGGTCTTCGTTCAGCGAACGTACCGACTCGCTCGTGTCGGCCAGCCGCTCGGCCGCCGGCACCAGTTCCGCCACCACCGGACGGGCCTCGTCCAGCATCCGGTTGGCCCGCTCCAGCAGCTCGGGCATCGACTCCAGCGCCGGGCGGGCGGCATCGGCGAATGTGCGCAGCTCGCGGCTGGTGTCCACCAGCTGATCGGTCAGCGGCCGCACACCCGAGAGCACCTCGGCGGTGTTGTCCGCGGCCGTGGCCAGCTCGGTCAGCGTGGTGCGCGCCTCGGTGAGCGCGCCGGGCAGCTGGGTCAGGCCGGCGTCGAGGTCCTGGCGGTTCGCCGCGACCACCCCGAGGGTTCGGCGCACCGAGTCCACCAGGGAGTCCATCGGGCCGGCCATCGCGGTGGCGTTCTTCTCCGCGGACACCACCAGGTCGTTGAGCACCGCGTTCTGCTGGTCGAGCAGGACCGACGCCCGGTCGAACTGGCGCAGCGCCGCCGGGAAGGCGTCCAACGACCGCGCGACGTTGCCACCCTGCCCGGCGATGCCCTCACCGAGGGTGCCCACCAGCGCGGCCAGGCCGGTCGAGGCCGACCGGTCCAGCGTCGAGACCACCTCGTCGACGTCGACCGCAGCGCTGGTGCGCTCGCGGGGGATGACCAGCGGCTCCGCCATGACCGGCGCGGCCGGGCTGCCCCGGTCGAGCGCGACGAACCGCTCTCCGAGCAGGCTCACCGGTTCGATGCGAGCCGTGGCGTCGGTGCGCAGCGGCAGCACCGAGCGGTCCAGCGACAGCACCACGTCCGCGCCGTCGCCCACGATGGTGATGGCGGCGATGCTGCCCACCAGGGCGCCGTTGAGCTGGACCTTGTTGCCCGCCACCAGCGGGCTGGCGTCGAGGAAGCGCGCGGTCACCAGGGCCGGCTCGGGCTCGGAGCCGGCGGCACGCACCGCCAGCCAGCCGCCCGTGGCCAGCAGGGTCAGCACGAGCAGCACCGGCAGTGCGCGCCGGCCGCGCGGCCGGCGGGTGATCACGTGGGTCATCGCGGACCGCTCCCGCCCGCGTCGGTCCAGGGCTGGCCGACCAGTTCGCCGGGCAACGGGCGGAAGTTGACGCGCTCGCCGAGGGCGGTGACCGGTGGGTTGGCGTTGAAGGCCGTCTTGCCCGCAGTGACCAGCGGGATGAGGAAGTGGCCGTTGGAGTCGTACCCGGCGAACAGGTTGCCGAAGTTGGTGACCAGCCCGATCGCCTCCGGGGTGTAGGGGCGCAGGAACTCCAGGGCCGGGGTGACCCGATCGAAGGTGGTGTCCAGCTGGGGCAGCACGTCGGTGGCGGAGCCGAGGAAGTCCGGCGCCACCCCGAGCAGCTCGTCGGCGGCCTCCAGGGTGGGCCCGAGCCGGTCGGCGACGGGTTGCAGCCGTTCGAGCACGGGGTCCAGGTCACCGGCGACGGCGGGCAACCGCGCGGCCGCCGGCCGCAGGTCCTCCAGCAGCGGCACCGTCTCGTCCGCCGCCGCCGGGAGCTTGTCCAGCGCCCCGCGCACCGCGTCCAGGGTCGTGGGCAGCTCGGCGAGCCCTTCCCCGAGTTGCTTCTGGTGCACCGCGGCGGTGCTGGTCAGCCGGTTGAGGTCGGTGACGGTGCCGGACAGCGCGTCGCGGCGGCTGGCGAGCACGTCGGTGACCTGGCGCAGGTTGGTCAGCACGGTCTTGATCGCCTGGCCGTCTCCGGCGACCCCGTCCAACACGCCGCCGAACGCGTCCACGGCCGGACCGGCGGCCGCCAGGGTCCGGTTAAGGTCCTGCTGGTGCCCGGCGAGCGTGCCGTCGAGCTGGCGCAGGAAGGAGGTCAGGTGCGCGCGGGTCGGGGCGTCGAGCGACTGCACCAGCTCGCCCAACAGGACCTGGGGCGGCCCGGACTCGAGGATCGCGTCGCTGGGCAGCACGGGGTTGCCCGGTGGTCCAGGTCGGAGCTGGAGGTAGCGCTCACCGATCTCCGAGCGCCACTCCACGACCACGATGCTGCCGCTGGTGAGCGGCCTGGGTAGGGCGCCGACGGTGAACTCCACGACCGCCTTGCCGTCCCGGGCGGTGACCTCGGACACCGAGCCGACGTCGAAGCCGTCGAGCTGGACGGGCGTGCCCTCGACCACGCCGACCGCGTTGGTCAGCACCACGCTGTAGTGGTCGGCGGACTGGGGGGTGGCGAGCGCGTACCCGCCGGCCAGGGCCGCGACGGCGACCGCGACCGTGACGAGCGCGCCCAGTGGCCCGCGCATCACGCGGTCCGGTGGGCGGGTGGGGGAGCGGCGGGCATGTCGGTCTCCGCGTCGATGGGAAGGGCGGCGGGCGGTGGCATGTGGTTGGGGACCGTCCTAGTTGGCGATCGGGGCGTTCGGGAATCCGCCCCAGAAGAGCTGCTGGGCCAGCAGTCCGACGACACTGACCAGGACCATGTTGACCAGCATCGACTTGGCGGTGTTCTTGCCCACCCCGACCGGGCCCCCGCTGGCGGTGTAGCCGTAGTAGCAACCGACGAGGATCACGATGGTGCCGAGCAGCACGCCCCAGAGCATCGAGAACAGCAGGTCCAAGGGGTTCTGGAAGGCCCAGAGGATGGTGAAGAAACCGGCTTCGGAGACCGTGCCCAGGACGTGCACGATCATGAAATAGGAGGAGATGTAGGACAGCCCGACGCCGGTCACGTACAGGAACGGCATGGCGATCAGCGCGGATAGCAGGCGGGTGCCGACCAGGTAGGTTGTCGGGTCGATCCCCATCACCTCCAGGGCGTCGATCTCGTCGGAGATCCGGGCCGACCCGATCTCCGCGACGAGGCCGCAGCCGACCTTGGCGGCCAGGATCCATCCCCACATCTCCGGCGAGGTGGTGCGCAACCCGCCGAGGGCGGGGAAGATCCCGACGTAGCCCGGGGCGCCGAACTGGCGGGTGAGGTAGTTGCCCTCGACGGCGAACACCGCGCCGATCATGATCTGCATGAACCAGATGATCAGGCCACTGGAGATGATCAGGATCCCGGCCTGCCGCAGCACCTCGCTGGAGAAGGCGCGGGTGCGCGGGAGGCACCGGATGGCCTGACCGAAGAACACGATCATCTCGACCATGTTGGTGAGCTTCGTGGTCAGCGCCGCGGCCAACCGGTCGGACACCGCGCGGGCACCTGCCTCGGTGGTGGTCATGCGAATCCCTTATCGAACGGTCTGCATCTCGGGGTACAGCCCGAGCGCGATGAGGTTGATCAGCAGGTCGACGACGAACACCAGGGCGAACCCGATCACCACCGCCTGGTTGACCGCCCGTCCCACCCCGGCCGACCCGCCGACCGTGGTCAGGCCCAGATGGGCGCAGATGATCCCGATGACGAACCCGATCAGGGTGCTCTTGATCACCGCGACGACCAGCTCGACCACGGACAGGTTGTTGTACACGGTGTTGAAGTACTCGGCGGCCGGAACGTCGGCGTAGGTGACCGTGCTGACCAGCGCGCACAGCACGCCGATCAGCAGCGACATCACCATCAACAGCGGGGTCAGCAGGGTGATGGAGATGATCCGCGGCAGCACCAGCTCGCGTATCGGGTCGATGCCGAGCACATCGAGTGCGTCCAGCTCCTCCCGGACCTTGCGCGCTCCGAGGTCTGCGCAGAGCGCCGAGCCGATGATCCCGGCCACCACCATCGAGTTGATCCACGGCGTGAAGTCGCGGACGTTGACGATGAAGAAGTACTGTCCGTAGAGGTTCGAGGCACCCAGCAGGCTGGCGAAGTTCAGCCCCAGGATGCCGATCATCAGACCGAACGTGAACACCGCCAGGCACACCGGGAACCACGAGGCCCGCAGCACGTCGTACATCTCGTCGCGCACCGCGCCCCAGTACCCGGTGGGCCGTCGGATCGCGCTGCCGATCACCCGGACCCCGAGCGAGACGAACCCGCCGGCCAGCTGGACCGGACCGAAGATCCGGGCGGGCACGTAGCCCGCCCACCTGCTCTGCGTCCGGGGCACCCACCCGGCGCTGCCCGGACCCGATGCGTCGGGCGCCTTACCTCGCTGCGTCACGTCGTCCGTCCCGCCGGGCATGTCGCGATCACCACACTGTGTTGGACATCACTGGTGCTCACTCAACGACGCGGCCCGGCATCGGGTACGGCCGGCATTGCGCCCTTGTCCGCCCGGTGCGCACTGCTTGTCGGCGTCCCACCGGGGGAGGCTACGATCGCGGCTTCCCAGCCGGGTGCCCGTCGTCACGGTTCCGGGAGATCCGAAGGGTCGGGTGCGCGACCACGGTGGCAGCGGTACGGATCGTCAGGACAGTCCGGCGCGGCGCGACGCGGACCGTTCAAGCGCTGCGTGATCGGGTGCTGTGTGGTCCGGCGCTGCGTGGTCGGGTGCTGCGTGGTCGGGTGCTGCGTGGTCCGGGCCGCCGCGGCGCGGTGGTCGTCCTGGTGATGCTGCTGGCGGGTGCCGTGCTCGTCGGAGGCCTGCTGAGGGTACGGGTCGACACCAGCGCCGAGTCGTTCCTGCCGGCGAACGACCCGGCGCTGGCCGCGCTGGAGCAGCGGGCGCGCGACTTCGGCGGAGACCCGCTGATCGTGCTGCTGCGTTACCGGGAACCCGGACAGTTCCTCAGCGCCACCGCGCACACCCACGCACTGCTGCGGTTGGAGGGCGGGCTGGCGAAGCTGCCGGACGTGGCCACGGTCTACGGCCCGGCGACCGTGCTCAACCAGCTCGCCGGTGCCGGCCAGGAGTTCCTGCTGCGGATCGCCGCGCTGCGTGACGGCACCCGGGAAGCGGCCGAAGCCGCCGCCAGGGCGGCCGGCAGGTCGGACTCGGAGGTAGCCGCCGCTGGGCAGGGGGCGGTCGACCAGGTCAACCTGCGGTACGCCCCGTTGCTGGTGCGGGGACTGCCGGTCGGGATGCCCACGCTGAACAACCCGCGGTTCGGCCAGACCGTCGTGTTCGGCCCGGACGGGCTGGCCCGGCCGGACTGGCGGTTCATCGTTCCGGAGCCGGACACGGTGGCGATCCTGGTGCGACCGCGGGAGGGGATGGACCAGGACGACACCGAGCGGCTCGTCGAGTCGACCCGGGCCGCCGTGGCGGACGCGCGGTTGGACGTCGACTCGGTGATCGTCAGTGGGGTGCCGGCGGTCACCGCCGAGCTCGCCGGTGAGGTGCAGGCCGAGGCGCCCTTGATCGGAGCGCTCGTGGCGCTCGCGGTGCTGCTGAGGTTCCTGGTGGTCCCTGTCCCGGTCGCGCGTGGCAGGCTGCAGCGGCTGCGGCCGTTGGTCGCCTCGGTGCTCGGCAGCGCGGCGACGGTGGCGATCGCCGGCTGGGCCGGTCGACCGCTGTCACTCGGCGCCGTGGCGCTCTTGCCCTTGCTGCTCGGTGTCGGGAGCTCCTTCCCGCTGTACCTGACCGCTGTGGCGAACCGGCGTCGGGTCGTGGTCATGTCGGTGGCCAGTTCCGGGGCGTTCCTCACCCTCGCCCTGTCGCCGCTACCGTTCGTTCGCGACCTCGGTTTCGCGCTCGCCGCCGGCGTCCTGCTCAGCATCGCGGCCGCGCTGGTACTCGACCGTCTCTGGCCACCGAGCGGGTCACCGAGCGGGTCACCGGGCGTGCTGCCCGGCGCGTCACCGACCGGTCCGCCCACCGGGGCGCCGAGCGGGCCACCGAGCGGGTCACCGGGTGGGCCGTCCACCGGGCCGCCGAGTGTGTCGCCCCGGAACCGGTCGGTGCCGGTACGGGTCGCGGCACTGGTCGCCGCGGCGGCGGTCGCCGCCGGCGGTTGGGGGTTGCTGCCCGGGCTGGACGTGTCGAGCAACCCGACAGACCTGGCCCGGGGCCTGCCCGCGCTCGCCGACGCGCAGGCCGTCGAGTCCGCCCTCGGCGCGTCCGGCGAGATCGCGGTGCAGCTGACCGGGCCGGACACGGTGACCCCGGCCACCCTCGCGTGGGTCGACGAGGTACGGCGGGTCCTGGCCGAGCAGTTCGCCGACCGGCTGCGCCCGGTGGTCGGTGTCCCGAGCTTCCTCGGCTTCCTCGGCCCCCGGCCCACCGCCGAGCAGATCGACGCCGGGCTGGAGCTCGTGCCGCGCTACCTGAGCTCGACCGTCATACGACCCGACCGCCAGGTCGCATTGCTGGTGTACGGGATCCGGCTGCAGGATCTGGAGGCCCAGCGGCTGCTGTTGAACGACGTCGAAGCCGCGCTGCCTCGGCCGCCGCCCGGGTATACGACCCAGCTGGTGGGCCTGCCGGTGGCTGCCGTGAGCGGATACCAACAGCTGCTCTCCGACCGCTACCTGGCCAACCTCGGCGGGATCGTCGCCGCGGGGGCGGTGCTCGCGCTGTTCCTGCGGCGCCGCTGGGACGCCGCCCGCGCGGTGTTCGCCGCGCTGCTGGCCACGGGGTGGGGGCTCGGCGCGGTCTGGCTGCTCGACCTGCGGCTCACCCCGCTCACGATGGCGCTGGGCTCGCTGGTCAGCGTGACCGCCTGCGAGTTCGTCGTGCTGCTCGCCGAGGCACGGCGTGCCGCGCAGGCCTGGCTGTGGTCGAGCGTGGTGGTCGCCTGTCTCACCTCGGTGCTCGGCTATCTCGCGCTCGTTGCGTCCCGGCTGTGGATGGTGCGCGAGTTCGGCCTCGTCCTGTCGGTCGCGGTGGTGTTGTCCTACCTGGCCGCTCGGCTGGTCATCTGGCAGATCCCGCCGGCCGGACCTGGTGCACCGGCCCCCGCCCAGGAAGCTGCTCGGCAACCGGTCGGGAACTGAGCCGGCACGGCTCGGGCCGACGTCACGTCGGCTACCGTCAGGCCCGACAGCTCAGGCGTCCGGACTTTCGGGCGCCGCGCAGCACAGCCCTCGGGCTCCGAGAGTGTTACAGCCCTCGGGCTCCGAGCATCGCAACTGGAGGCGCCCATGTCCCAGCCGGTACATCCGCCCTTGCCCGACGGAGCCACCCTGATGACCGAGCCGCACGGGCCGGACTGCTTCGGGTGCGGGCGCGACGGTGTGGCCGGGTTGGACATGGCCGTCTACCAGGCCGGCGACGAGGTTATCGGCGAGATCACGTTCGGCCCCCGGCACTCCGCCGCGCACGGCGCGGTGCACGGCGGAGTGGTCGCCACCGTGTGCGACGACCTGCTTTCCTACCTGCTGTTCGTGCACGCCGAGCCGGCCGTGACCCGGGCGCTGGAGGTGGGGTACGTGCAGCCGGTGCTGGCCGGCCAGCCGTACCGGCTGACCGCCCGGATCGCGGGCGAGGACGGTCGCAAGCTGTTCATGGCCTGCGCGGGCACGACCGCGGACGGCCGGACGGCGTTCACCACCGACGCGGTGTTCATCCGGGTCGATCCGGCCGCCTACTTCGACCGCCCGGGCGCCCGGATCCACCCCCGGCTGATGGGCGGGTCGCCGGAGCGGCCCACCGGGTAGCGCGGCCGGTCGACCCGGAGCAGCAACCCCGGCGCCGGTGTCGACGACCGCGGCGGTCAGGTCCCGGGCGGCGAGGTTTCGCCGCCCGCAGGATCCTTCCGCGACGCAGCGCAGTCGCGCGGCTGCTGCCGGGCGGCCGTCAGGGGTTGTCGTCGCGGGTGGTGAGGGTGTTGAGCAGCCCGACGATCTGATCCATGCCGGCGGCGGTCTGATCGAGCTTGCCACGCACCTCGACGAAGCCCTGGTTGATCTGGGCCTGCAGGTTCCCGATCGCTTGGCCCTGCTCGAGCTGGGTTTCCCGTAGCGCGTTGAGTGCCCGGGTGTGGGCGCGCAGCTCGCCCCGAACCTCGGAGACGTCGTGGTCGGCGCCGGCGGCCAGATGCCGGGCGGCGGCCACGTCGGCCGCTACTTCCTCAAGGCGGGCTTCCAGTGCAGCCACCCGGGCTGTCAGATCCGGAGAGTCGGCCACGCCACGCAGCCTACCGACCGCGTCGACCCGACGCGCACCCTCAAGGCGCCTGGCCGGCGGCTTCGGCGCCCCCGAGCGCGGGCGGTGAAGCAAACCCCCCGGTGGCGGCCTCCAGCGCGGTCGCGAGGTCGAGCAGCCGGCTCTCCTGGCCCCACTGGCCGATGAGCTGGGCGCCGAGCGGAAGGCCATCTTCAGTGCGGTTCACCGGGACAGCCACAGCGGGTGTGTGCAGCGCGTTGGCCATCGCGGTCCACTCGATGCACCTCAGGTGCGGGATGACTTGCCCGTCGAGGTCGAGCGTGCGGGTGGCGAGCGTACCTTCGTGTTGGTGGAGGAATGCCGGGACCGGGGTGACCGGGCAGAGCACGGCATCCCAGTTGGTGAACCACGACGCCAGCTCGTCCTTCAACCGTTCCCGCCTCACCTGAGCCTGGGCCACGTCGCGGTAGCGTGCGGTCGCGTACACGGTGACCGCCTCGGGTCCGTACCGGCTGGCGCCGGCCGCCACGGCGGCTTCGGCACCGGGCCTGGCCGTGACCAGGGAGTCGAACCGCTGGTCCGGAAACCGCGCGGCGATGATCGGGAACAACAGCGCCAGGTAGGTCTCGACCAGCTCGGCGGCCGGGACCGGGGCCGTGACCGGCTCGACCGTCACGCCCTGCGCGCGCAGTGCGCCGGCGGCGGTCAGCACTGCGGCCCGCACCTGCGCTGAGGCCACGAACTCGGGTTCGTCCAGCCACAGCGCGACCCGGGTGTCGGTGACTGGCCGGGTTGGTTCCACCGTGGCGGGACGTGTCGACCCGTGCAGCACGTTCCACAGCAACCGCAGGTCAGCGGCAGTGCGGGCCATCGGCCCTGCCACCACCATGTCCCGCTGCACGAACGGGCCCGGGCCCGGCGGCACCGCGCCGCGTAGGGACAGCGCGCCGAAGGTCGGCTTCAACGCGTACACGCCGCAGAAGTGGGCCGGATGCCGCAGCGAGCCGCCGATGTCCGAACCGATCTCCAGCGGGGTCAGCCCGGCCGCCAGCGCGGCCGCCGATCCACCAGAGGATCCGCCGGGGGTTCGGGCGAGATCGTAGGGGTTGTTCGTGGTGCCGTACACCTCGTTGTAGCTCTGGAGATCACCGGCCAGCTCCGGCAGGTTCGACTTGCCCCAGATCACCGCGCCGGCTTGCCGAGCCAGCGCCACCACCTCGGCGTCCGGGCAGTCCTTGGGCCGGTCCCGGTACGCCGGGATCCCGCACACCGCCGGCATACCGGCGACGTCGAAATAGTCCTTGACCGTCATCGGCAACCCCGCCAAGGGCCCCACCGGCTCACCGCGCGCCCTGCGCTCATCGATCGCGCGAGCCTCAGCGCGGGCTCGCTCGAGATCGGTGGCGACGACCGCGTTGAGCCGCGGGTGCATCCGCTCGTGGCGAGCCGCGTGCACATCGAGCAACTCCCGCGCGGACACCCGACGTGCGGTCAGCTCGACCAGCAACTCTCCCGCGCCGCGATAGGTCAACTCCGTCACGCGATCAGTCAACCACTGACGGCAGGCGCCACCAAGCGACGGCCACCGTCGGGCTTTCCCCCGACGAGCTTGTCAATACCCTCGAACCGTAGAGACTTCGGTTAGTGTGATCTTGTAGTTGGATCTTGTAGTTCGCGTCGCGTGCGAGTGGGCAGGCGCTGGGCCTGCCCGCGCTGTACGCCGTGGGTTGGGGTCGTAGAGGCTCCAAGGTCAAGGGCGGCCGGAGGCCGTCGCCGTGGCGATCGCGTCAGCGACCTTTGAGGTTGGAGGTGCGACCCCGGTACCCTGCGCGGCGCGACCAGACGCTCAGGGGCGGCGCAGCCGCCTCCGTTGTCGTTGTGCTTGTGGGTGCCCCATCTTGGTTCAGGCCACTTCGGTGTCCGGGTCCTCGGGTTGGGTCAGCTCGTAGTCGATCGGGGAGATCATCCCGAGCGAGGAGTGCCGACGGGTGCGGTTGTACTCATCGATCCACTCAGCGACCCGCCGGCGCGCGGCGGCCTTGGTGTCGAACTGCTCGAGTGAGCGCAGCTCGAACTCCAGCGTGGAGTGCCACGACTCGATGACCGAGTTGTCCAGCGCTGAACCTGGCCGGCCCATCGACTGGCGGATGTCCAGGCGTGTGCAGGCCGCGCGGAAGATCCCGGCGGTGTACTCGCTGCCCTGGTCGGTGTGCAGTACCACCCCGGCGATGTTCCCGCCGCGCACCGCGACCGCCATCGCCAACGACCCGTAGGCCAACTCGGCGTCGTGGTGCTCGCTCAAGGCGAACCCGAGGATGCGCCGGGAACGCACGTCCAGCACGCTGGCCAGCTGCAACTTGCCCTCACCGGTGTCGATCTCGGTGCCGTCACCGAACCAGCGCTGGTTGATCCGCCGTGCGGTGAAGTCCCGTTTGACCAGGTCAGGGGCCGCCAGCGGCCCTTACCGGGGCGGGTGGTGCTCCGGCGGCGCCGTTTGGCCCTGGCCTGCAACCCTTGCTCGGCCATCAGCTCCGCGACGGTGTTCTCGCTGACCCGCCAACCCTTGTCCCGCAAGTCCGCGGTGATCCTCGGTGCGCCGTAGGTACCCCGATGGTGGGCGAACAACGCCGCGATCAGCACGCTCAACGCCCGCCGCCGCGCCCGCCGGGGCGAGCCGTCGCCGTGGCGCCACTTGTAGAACCACGCCTGCGAGACTCCCAGCGCCCGGCACGCCAGCGCGTGCGGTATGCCGTGCTCGGCCCTCTGGGCCGCGATGAACCCGGCCACCGCTACCGGTGACCCATCGCGTCCTTGACCCAGAGGGCCACCGAGCGCTTGAGCACATCACGCTCCATCGCCAGCTCGGCGTTCTCCCGCCGCAACCGAACCAGCTCGATCCGCTCGTCCTCACGCAGCCGGCCGTTGCCCTCCTTGGCCTGGCGCTCCAGCGCCACCCAGTTGGCGAGCGTGCCCGCGTTGATCCCCAGATCCTTCGCGACCTGCGCGATCGGACGCCCGGTCTCCCGCACCAGCCGGACCGCACCCTGCTTGAAATCCTGATCAAACTTCCGCCGTGACTCTGCCATCGCCGCCTCCCTTTAAGGCGATGTCTCTACGTTACGAGGGGAAGCCCAGCTTCGCTCCAGGCCTACGAGGGCTGGCGCTGCCGCCGCCAGACGGTCAGCCCTCGGTGGCCCACAACCCGGTCGTCGTCGCGGCGAGCCGGCCGTCCGGGAGCACCACTTCGCTGTGCAGCGTGCTGAACCGGCGACCGCGTCGACCGAAGCGGGTGGACAGCTCGACTCCGCAGCCGTCACCGCACGGCACCGGGCGCAGGAACTCGGTCTGGGTGCTCAGCAGGCGCGGCGGGTCGCCCTGGGGGTTCGCGCCGACCAGGGCCGATCGCTGGGCGGCCTGCACCAGGGTCAGCAGGGCCCCGCCGTGGATGACCCCGCGCGGGTTGGCCAGCAGGCCGGGCAGTTCGAGCCCGCGGCGCAACGGGTCCGGGGCCGGCCCGAGCCGCAGCGCGGCCAGCAGGGTGTCGGCGTCGCCGGGCGGCGGTGGGGCCGGTAGCCCGCCGGTGCCGGCCGCAACCGCGGCGAAGTGACCGGTGGCCCGGGCCACCACCTGCCCACCATCGTCGGTGAGCACCGCCGTGCACAGCTCCGCCCCGGCGATGGAGTGCAGCTCGGTCCCCTCGACCACCAGCTTGCGAACTTCGGGCCCGGGCAGCGGGCCGTGGTCCACCCGCAGCTCGATGGTCGCGCCACCCTGCCCCTGCGGCCGGCGGAGGGCCGCCGCCAGCCCGGCCGCGCTGTCGGTCAGCACGCAGATCAGCGCGTCCACCGCGCCCGGGTCCGGGCGATCGTCGCGGTGCGGCACCGGGGCGCTCATCCGCAGGCTGGTCGGGGTGATCTCGTCGACCACCACGCCCAGCGAGCCCTCGACGGGGACGTCGGCGAGCCACCGCGCGATCTGTCGGGTGAACTCCGGGCTCTCGCCTGCGGGACTGTCGCCCTGCGTCTCGAGTCCCGAACTTGCGCGGTCGGTCAGCGTCACCCTCGAACTCCTTCGTTCACCGAAACATCCAGCTTCGTCGCTGAACCGCCGCGTGCGAAGCGGTGCCGGGCAACATCACACCGTGCCCCGTCCTGCAGGACGAATGGGACCCAGCCCCGGGGGACGAGTGGGCACAGGTCAGAGCAGCGGATGACCGCTGAGTCCGAACTGGGTGCGGCCGTAGCCGAGCATGTTGTCCTCGTAGGCCTGGCCGACGTGGATCAGCACCATGAACAGGTCGCGGACGGCCATCTCGATCGGGTCGCCCTTGTAGGCGGCCATCCCGCCGAGCATCTCGAAGGCGCGGGTCGCGATCTCGCTGCCGCCCCGGCAGACGGCGGAGCGCCAGGCGTTGAGCCGGTCGCTCTCCTCGGCCGGGACCAGCGGGGTTCGCTCGTCGTGCCAGCGTTCCAGATCTTGGACATAGCGTTCGTGCAGGGCCTCGATGGAGGCCAGCTTCACGGTGAGCTCGGCCAGGTTGCGCTGGGCGATCGGCGACTCCCACTCCTTGAGGCCGTAGAGCACCCGCTGACGTTCGCCGAGCCGGCGCTTGAGGTCGGCGACGACCCGCTGGCTGGTGCCCACCGCGATCGCGCCGAATCCGACGCAGAACAGCGGCATGAACGGGATGCGGTAGATCGGTGCGTCGGGGTCGTACTCGCCGCCGACCGGCTGGGCGGTGGCCTTGACGTGCGCCAGCGGCAACACCCGGTGCCACGGCACGTACACCGCGTCGGCCCGCACCCCGTGGCTGCCGGTGCCACGCAGTCCGTAGGTGTCCCAGTTGCGCACCACCTCGATGTCCGCGGTCGGCACGCACACCAGGCACGGCTGCGGGCTGTCGTGGCCCGGGACCGCCACGATGGCGCCCAGCCCGATCCAGGTGTCCCACAACACGCCGGACCCGAAGTTCCACTGACCGGACAGGCGTACCCCGCCCTCGACGTACTCGACCGTGCCGATCGGGAAGAAGATGTCGGCGACGAAGCCGTCGCTGGCGTAGACCTCCTGGCGCCCGGCCGGGTCGAGGTAGGCGACCCACTGCTCGTGCAGCGCGGTGAAGTACACCAGCCAGGCGGCGGAGGCGTTGTACCGGGCGACCGTGCGCACCACCTCGGCGAAGATGCGCGGACCCTGCTCGAAACCGCCGTGTCGTCTCGGGCGCAGCAGCCGGTGCAGCCGGGCCTCGTGCACCACGTCGCGCAGCGCCAGGGAGAAGCACCCGCTGCGTTCGGCCTCGGCGACCTCCTTCTCGGCCAGTTGCCCGATGTGTTCCGCGCTGGCGATCAGCTCGTCGTGGGTCGGGGTCCCGTCGCCGGTCCGGTGGTGGCTCGCCACCCTCGCTCCTTCGCCCGGCCGAGGGTCCGGTCCGGTCATTCGAGCAGCTCGCGGCGCGCGCTGCCGACCAGTTCGGCCACCCGACGCACCTTGTCGGTGAACGCGCTCCCCGAGGAGAAGACGGCGTCGATGCCCAACGCGGTGAGCCGGGGAACATGGGCCGCCGGCACCCTGCCGTCGAGTACGACGGCGACGTCGTGCAGACCCGCGCCGCGCAACCCGGCCAGCATCGCCGGGCACTCCTTGAGGTGGGCGCCCGCCAGACTGGAGAGCGCGACCACCGACGGCGCGGCCTGCCTGGTGGCCGCGACCACCTCATCCGCGGTGGCATGGCCCAGGTAGACCACCTCCATGCCCGCGTCACGCAGGTTGCGCGCGAACTCCAGTGCGCCCTGCCAGTGCGGGTCGCGACCGAGTTTCGCGATCACCGCCCGTCTTCCGTGCAGGACCGCGACCGACCCGACGCCGGCGATCCGCGAGCCGTACGACGCCGCCGGCTGGACACCTGCCCGATCCCCGACCTGGGGCCGGTTCATGACCCGGATACCCGCCGGCCTTCGCCGGTCCAGTACGGCTCGCGCAGTATCTTGCGCTGCAACTTGCCGACCGGGCTCTTGGGCAGCTCCTCGGTGCGGAACTCCACCCGGGTCGGTTTCTTGTAGGACCCCAGCGCGCGCGACACCAGATCGACGATCTCCGCCTCGGTCACCTCGGTGGCGCCATCGGTCACGCACAGCGCCATCGGGGTCTCGCCCCAGCGCTCGTGCGGGATGCCGAACACCGCGACCTCGAGGACCGCCGGGTGGTCGGCGATCACGTTCTCCAGCTCCGCCGGCCAGATGTTGAACCCACCGGAGATGATCATGTCGTCTTTGCGGTCCAGCACGTAGAGGTACCCGTTGGCGTCCATCGTGCCGATGTCTCCGGAGAGCACCCAGCCATCGACCAGCCGCTCGGCGGTGCGCTCCGGGTCGCCCCAGAACCCGGTCATCTGGCTCTCGCTGCGGATCGCGATCTCGCCCTCTCCGCCGACCGGCAGGGCGGTGCCGTCCGGGCCGCGGATCTCCACCTCGGCGAACGGCAGGGGACGGCCCGCCGAGCGCAGCGGGTTGGAGCCCTCGACCTTGGAGAACCACTCCTTGGGGCCCATCGCGGTGGCCGGCAGGGCCTCGGTCTGGCCGTAGAGCTGGTAGAGCACCGGACCGAAGATGTCCTGACCGCGCAGTGCCGTCGCGTCGGTGATGGGCGCGCCACCGGTCAACATGGTCTTGAGCGCGGAGTAGTCGCGCCCGGCCGCGGACGGCTCCTGCACCAGCAGGGCCAGCAGCGACGGTACGCAGAACAGGTAGTTGATCGGGTGCTGCTCGATGACGTCGAGCACCCGTTCGGGTTTGGCCCCGTCCAGCAGCACGTTGCGTGCACCCTGCAGCCACATCGGCAGGTAGAGGTACCCGGAACCGTGCGAGATGGGGCTGACGTGCAGGCAGGCGTCGCCCGCCTCGATCGGCGGCAGGTTGTAGGTCCAGTCCCGCACGCAGCACAACCAGGTGTGGTGGGTGTAGGCCACGCCCTTGGCCCGGCCCGTGGTGCCGCCGGTGTGCCGGATGACCGAGAAGTGCTCCGGCGCGACGTCCGGGTCCGGGTCGGTGTCGGGGTGGCCGGCCAGCCAGTCCTCGTAACCGGCGTCGCGGACCACGATGTGCTCCAGCGCGGGTAGCTCGTCGAGCAGCCCGGCCACATCGGGTAGGTACTTCTCGGCGACGACGAGCGCCCGGCACCCGGTCCCGGCCATGTTGTTGGCATGCGCCTGGCGCCGGTCCCGCGCGTACAGCGGCACCCGCACCAGGTTGGCGGCGGCGGTGCCGGCCAGGAAGTCCTGCGCCTCCAGGGTGTTGTCCTCCAGCACCGCGACCCGGTCGCCGGGTTCCAGCCCGAGGTCGATCAGGGCGTTCGCCATCCGCAGACCGCGCGACCACGCCTCGGCGAAGGTGAGGGTGCGACCGTCGGAGACCACGGCCACCTGATCGGCGTAGAAGCCCGCGGCTCGGCGCATCAGCGTGCGTACATCCATTCGGCCCTGACCTCCTCGTCCGGCGGCACCATTCTGCTGTGGCGTGTGACGAGCGTCAACGGTCGGTCGCACTCGGTTACCCTGTCGGGATGCCAGTCGGGAGCCCCCGGTACGTCCCCGGGAGGGTCGAGGCGGTGGCCGGGGCCCTCGCCGCCGGTCTGCCGGCGGTCGCCGGTAGTGAGCAGCCCCGGGGGGCGAGCGCTCGCTCGATCCTGTTCACCGTCCTCGGTGAGTACCTGCGGGAGCCCGACCGGCAGGCATGGACCGCGACGCTGCTCGCGGCGCTCGGCGAGCTGGGGGTGGGGGAGAGTGCGGCCCGGCAGTCGCTGACCAGAACCGCGCGCGCCGGCTGGCTGCGCTCGACCAGGTACGGCCGGCGGATCCGCTGGCGGCTCAGCCCGGCGGCGTTGGAGCATCTCGGCGAGTCCGCGGACGAGGTGTACCGCCGCCGCCGGGATCCGCCGGCCTGGGACGGGACCTGGCTGGTGCTCGTGACCTCGGTGCCCGAGTCCCGTCGGGAGCTGCGCCACCGGTTGCGCACCCGGCTGCGGTGGATCGGGTTCGGCCCGTTGGGCCAGGGCGTGTGGCTGACCCCGAGGGCGGATGCCGAGCCACTGGCCCGGCGGGTGCTGGCCGAGCTGGGCCTGACCGCGAACGTGGTGTCGGTGCTGGGTCGGATCGGCGGGTTGGGCTCGGAGTACGAGGTGGTGAACCGGGCGTGGGACCTGGCGGGCCTGGCCCGGGACTACAGCGCGTTCGTGGCCGAGTTCCCGGAACCCGCACCCGAGGGCCGGGCTGCCGGAGCCGGCCGCTCGGTGTTCGCCGAGCACACCATGATGGTGCAGCGCTGGCGCGAGTTCGCCCTGCGCGATCCGGTGCTGCCCGCCGAGCTGCTGCCCCCGCGTTGGGCCGGCCACCTGGCCGCGCGGCGTTTCTACCAGCGCCACGATGCGCTGTACCGGCCCGCGCTGCACTGGCTGGAGCAGGTGGACCGCGCTGCCGGCCGGGGCGCCCCGGCGTCGCTGGTGGACGTCTCATTGCCTGCCGTCACGGATTCGTCCGAGTTTATGGCGGTGACCGCCGACCTGACCGTGGACCTGTTGACCCCGGATGCTGTCGCCGATCCCTACGCCACGTTCGGTCGGCTGCGGGAGCAGGCGCCCACGGTGTGGAGCGAGACGCACAAGGCGTGGGTGGTGACCCGCTACGACGGCGTGCGCCAGGGCTTCACCGACGCGGTCCGGCTCTCCTCCGACCGGCTGACCCCCTACTGGCGCAGGCTCAGCCCGGAGCGTGCTGACAAACTGGGCACCACCTTCGAGCTGCTGCGCGGCTGGATGGTGTTCCACGACGCGCCGATGCACGCGGCGCTGCGGGACCCGGTGCGCAAGGCGTTCACCCCCCGCCAGCTCGACCGTCTGCGACCGAAGATCGAGACGATCACCGAGGAGCTGCTCGACGGGATGGCCGAGCGGGGTGAAGGCGACTTCAAGGCCGAGGTGGCGTTCCCACTGCCGGCGTTGGTCATCGCCGAGCTGATGGGTGTCGAGGGCAGCGCGCGTGACCAGTTCAAGAACTGGTCGGCCAAGCTGGCCGCGATCGTGTTCGGTGAGTCGGACAACCCCGAGCGAGACGAGCGGGCCGCCGAGGGAGCGGCGGAGTTCGTCGAGTACTTCAGCTGGCTGATCCGACGGCGCCGCGAACGGCCAGGAGACGACCTGGTCAGCGCACTGCTCGCGGCGATCGGCGACCCGGCGATGGCCGGGGGGGTGGCGGACGACGCCGGCCCGCTGACCGACCTGCGCCTGATCGGTGCGTGCACCCTGCTGCTGTTCGCCGGGCACGAGACGACCACGAACCTGTTGTCCAACGCTGCGCTCACCCTGGTTCGTCACCCCGGGCAGGCTCGGCTGTTGCTGGAGAACCCGGGGCTGACCGACCTCGCGGTGGAGGAGCTGCTGCGTTTCGACGGTCCGGTCAAGATCATGGTTCGGGCGGTCCGCGAGGACCACGAACGTGACGGCGTGCGGATGCGTGCGGGCGAGACGGTGTACCTGGCGGTGGCCGGCGCGCAGCGCGACCCGGACGCCTGGGACCGGCCCGACGAGCTGCTGCTGGACCGCCCGGCCGACCGCTCCCGCCCGGGCATGGCATTCGGTCAGGGCGCGCATTTCTGCCTCGGCGCGGCGCTGGCCCGGCTGGAGGCCCGGATCGCCGTTCCCGCCGCGTTGCGCCGCTTCCCGACGATGCGGCTGCTGACCGACGACGTGCGCTGGGAGGCCCAGATCCTCGGCCGGACCATGATCGAACTGCCGGTAGCGGTGCACGGCTGAGCGCGGAGGCTGGGCATCGCCGGCCGAGTCCGCAAGGAGCTGGCAGCGGGAGCTGGTGTGGGTGCTGTCAGTGACCCCGCGACGTACCCCGTGCGGCCGCCGACACCATCATCACTATACCCTCGCTCGGTGCTCGAACGAGGTACCTCGTTCGCGTGACGGCTCGCCCCACATTGCGGCCGTGCGCACCGCTCGGCAGGGTGTGCCGGGCCCACTACCTACCCGGATAGGTGCCTGATGACCACCACGCATCCCCGTCTCGAGTCCGTCGACCTGACTGACCTCGACCTGTTCGCCGACGGATTCCCGCACGAGCTCTTCGCCCGGATGCGCGCGGACACGCCGGTGCGCTGGAACGAGTCGACACGCACCGACGGCTTCTGGTCCATCACCCGCGCCGACCACATTCGCGAGGTCGGGGAGAACCCGGCGCGGTTCTCCAGTGCGAAGGGCGGGGTGTTCCTCACCCGGGACACGATCGCGCCCCTGGCGGCGGCTCGTAGCTGGGTGCTGTTCCAGGACCCGCCGGAGCACTCCAAGTACCGCAGCCTCGTGGCCGGGGCGTTCCTGCCCCGCACCATGGTCATCTTGGAGGACTCCATCAAGGGCGTCGTCGAGCGTACGTTGGGCGAGGTAGCGGACCGGGGAGAGTGCGACTACGTCCACGACGTGGCCGAGCCGATCGCCCTGCGAATGGTCGCGCAGATGATGGGCGCCTCGGAGGAGGATGTTCCGCGTATCCAGGGTTGGGTCGCTGCGATCGGCGACGCGCTGACCAACGACACGAGCTGCTTCGACGAACTGCAGGAGATGGGCGCGCACCTGGCCTCCCTGGTCAACAAGCAGATCGTTCGTGGTGTCGAGTCGCTGGCCAGCTCCATGGCCGAGGCCGAAATTGACGGCGAGCGGCTGGACGAGGCCGGCATCGCGCTGTACTTCGCCGCCCTGGTGTGGGCGGGTGTGTACCCGATGACTCACGCCATCGCGGGCGGCATGCTCGCGTTCATGCAGCACCCCGATCAGCTGGCGGAAATGCGTCTGCACCCGGGCAAGCTGCGGCTGACCCGCTCGGGTCTGACCCCGCCGGCAATCGACGAGATTCTTCGGTGGACCACGCCGGTCAACTACCTCTCCCGTACCGCGACCGAGGACACCTCGATCGGCGGTACCGCGATCAAGGCCGGAGATCGGGTGGTGATGTGGTTCCCGGCGGGAAATCGCGATCCGGAGGCCTTCCCGAACCCGGACACGTTCGACACCGACCGCGGGCGCGACCGGGCCCAGCACCTCGCTTTCAGCGCCGGGCCGCACACCTGCCAGGGCGCGTACCTGGCCAACCAGTTGCTGTCGAAGGCCCTGACCGAGTCGATCAAGCGGCTGCCCGATATCGAACTGGCCGGCGAGTACGGTTGGGAGCGGTCGATCTTCTTTACCGCGTTGACCACGTTGCCTGTCCGGTTCCAGCGCCGGTGACCCGCCCGCTGTCGGTATCCCTCGACCCGGCCGAGCGCGACCGGGCCGGGGGATAGGGCTGCCACCTGGTTAGGCCTGGGGTGCCAGTTTCATCAGAGCCGACCGGTCGGCCAGACACACCAGCTGGTCACGCTGGTTCAGGCCGCGGTGCTGGAACGTGACGATGCCGGCGTTCGGCCGCGAGGCCGACCTGCGGGCCTCGGTCACCGTGGTGACGACGTGGATGGTGTCGCCCACGAAGACCGGAGCAGGGAAGTCGACCCGGGTGAACCCCAGGTTGGCCACCGTGGTGCCGAGGGTCAGCTCGGGGACCGCGAGACCTACCACCAGGCCGAGGGTGAACAGGCTGTTCACCAGCGGCTGCTTGAACTCCGACGCGGCGGCGAACTCGGCGTCGAGGTGCATCGGCTGCGGGTTCATGGTCATCGTGGTGAACAGCACGTTGTCCGTCTCGGTGACGGTTCGGGTCGTCGCGTGTTCGACGACGGTGCCCACCGGGAGCTGCTCGAACCACTTGCCCGACACCGGCCTCACCGCGCCACCCCGTCCCAGGCCGGGCACGCCCGGCCATTCGCGCGAACCGTCGATCTGCTGCTCATCGATCCTTCTTTCTGCTCGGCGTCGCCGGGTGACCGCCGCTGCCCGGCGCTGGTGGTGGGCTGAGTGGTGGGCTGGGGTGGTGGGCTGAGTGGTGGGCTCAGACCGGGCTGACCAGGTGGTGGCGGCGCCGGTGGTGCGACCTGGTCCAGTTGTCGCTGGCCGCGAACCTGGTGATCAGCTCGTCGCGCAGCAGCTCGGGCTGGACCACCGCATCCACCACCACCGAGTCCGCCAGGCGCACCAGGTCGATGTCGGCCTGCTGCTCGGCGATCCGGTCGCGGACGTAGGCGGCCCGCTCGTCGGGGTCGGTCATCGCCTGGATGCGGTTGGCGTGCATCGCGTTGACCGACGCCTTCGGGGACATCGGACCGATCGAGGCGGTCGGCAACGCGAGGGTCGCTCTCGGCTCGAAGCCCGGGGCGCACATCGCGTAGTAGCCGGCGGCGTAGGCCTTGCGCAGCACCACGGTGATCTTGGGAACTTCGGCGCTGGACATCGCGGCGATCATCTTCGCGCCGTGCCGGATGATGCCCTGGCGTTCCACCGCGACGCCGACCATGAACCCCGGCACGTCCTGGAGGAAGATCAACGGGATGTTGAAGGCGTCGCACAGCGAGATGAACCGGGCCGCCTTGTCGGCCGAGTCGACGAAGATGGCCCCGCTGCGCACCATCGGCTGGTTGGCCACGATGCCGACAACGCGCCCACCGAGCCGGCAGAAACCGGTCACCATCTCCTCGGCCCAGCGCGCCTTGATCTCGAAGAACGTACCCGCGTCGGCGATCCGCTCGATCACCTCGACCACGTCGTAACCGGCTCCGTGGTCTGCCGGGATCACGCCCTCCCAGTCGGTGTACTCCGGCGCCACCGGCGCCACCGCGGCGGGCCGCTGCTGGTAGCTGTCCGGCAGGTAGCTCAGCAGCAGCCGCGCCGCCGCGACCGCCTGCCAGTCCTGGGAGAACACCTCGTCGCCACATCCGGAGACCGAGGCGTGCATCATCGCCCCGCCCATCTCCTCCAGGGTGGTGCGTTCCCCGGTCACCATCTCGGCCACCCGGGGCGAGGCCAGGTACATCGAGGCGTTGCCCTCGACCATTCCCACCCAGTCGGTGAAGGCGGGCATGTACGCCCCGCCGGCCGCGGACGGACCGTGCAGGCAGCAGATCTGTGGCACCCGGCCGGACAACCCCACCTGCAGGTGGAAGATCCGGGAGGCGCCGCGCCGGCCGGGGAAGAACCCCAGCTGGTCGGACAACCGCCCGCCGGCGGAGTCGACCAGGTAAAACACCGGCAGCAGGTCGCGGTCCGCGCGTTCCAGGATCCGGATCTGTTTCTCGCAGGTCAGCTCGCCCCACGACCCGGCTTTGACGGAGAAGTCGTGGGCGATCACCGCGACCCGGCGACCCTCCACCGTGCCCACGCCGGTGAGCACGCCGTCGGCGGGCATCCCCGCGGAGGTGGTGTTGGCCAGCAGCCCGTCCTCGCACCAGCTGCCGGAGTCCAGCAGCACCTTCAACCGGTCGCGGACCGGCATCTTGCTCGGCCAGCGCGAGCCGTCGCCGCCGGCGAGGGCGATCGTGTTGGCCTCGTCGAGACGACGGACGGTGTCCGCCAGCACCGCGGCGGGATCGGGCTCCACGGCCGCAACCGGATCGGTGCCCACCTCCTCGCCCACCTCCTTGCCCACCGCCTCGCCGACGTCGGCCGGGGTCTGCTCGGTCCCCGCGGTCACGTGCCGAACTCGCGGGCCAGCAGCTCCAGCTGAATCTCGTCGGTTCCGCCACCGATGCGCAGGATCCGGGCGTCGCGGTAGTGCCGCGCCACCGGGCTCTCCTCGACGAACCCGGCACCGCCGAAGATCTGTACCGCCTCGTCGACGATCCGGTTGGCGGTGATCGCGGCGTGGTACTTCGCGGCGGCGACCGAGTGTCCGGCGCCGGGGTGGTCGGCAGTCAGCCGGGTGGCCGCCTGGTAGGTCATCAACCGGGCGGCGTCGAGCTCGACCGACATGATCGCGAGGCGGTGGCGGATCGTCTGCATGCCCAGTAGCCGGCTGCCGAAGGCCTCCCGCATGCCGGCGTACTCGGCGGCCAGCTGCAGGCATTCCGCGGCGTGTCCCAGGCCCATCGCCCCGAGCGCCACCCGCTCCAGCTGGAAGCGCGCCATGATCTGGTGAAAGCCGCGGTTGAGGTCACCCAGCACGGCATCCCGGGGCACCATGCAGTCGGTGAGCACCACCTCCCGGGTGTCCGAGCCGTGCCAGCCCATCTTGGCCAACGGCCGGCCCAGCTCGAGCCCGGGATTGTCCGCCTCCACGAGAAAGGTGGTCACACCGCGGTGGCCCGGGCCGCCGGTCCGGGCGGCCACCACGAACACGTCGGCGAACCCGGCGTTGGTGATGAACATCTTGCGACCGTTGATCCGGAAGCCGCCGTCGACCTCGTCCGCCCGGGTGGTGATCGCCGCGACGTCCGATCCGGTGCCCGGCTCGGTCACCGCGATCGATGCGATCAGCTCGCCGGCGATGATCCCGGGCGCCCACCGCTTACACTGCTCGGCGTTGCCGTGGTACACGATGTGCGTGCCGGCCATGTAGGCACTGACCAGCGCCGTCACCGCGATCCCGCCGCTGGCCCTGGACAGCTCCTCGGCCAGCAGCGCCACCGTCAGCGCGTCGCCCTCGCTGCCGCCGTACTCGGCCGGCGCGACCAGCCCGAGCAGCCCGGCGGCGCCCATCTTCTTCATCAGGCCCTCGGGCGGCCGGCCGAGGCGCTCCGCCTCGTCCACCACCGGCCGCACCTCACGGTCGGTGAAGCGGCGACAGCTCGAGCGAAAGTCCTCGTGCTCCTCGTCCAGCTCAAAACTCACCGGTCAGCTCCTCGTGGTCTCGTGGGTCCTGGTCGGTCAGGTGCCGGCTCGGGCCAGGGTCGCCCGCGCCAGACGGAGGTGCACCTCGTCGATCATCTCGCCGTCGAGCACCGCGGCTCCGGACTCGCCGGCCGCCAGCACCGCGCGCGCGTGCTCGATCTCCTGTTCGGAGGGGGTGAACACCTGGTGGGCCAACTCCACCTGCCTGGGGTGCACGCAGATCTTGCCCTGGTAGCCGAGCTCGCGCCCGGCCGTGGCATCGGCCAGGAACCGGCCGTCGTCGCGGACCGCCACCACGGCCTGGTCGATCGCCGGGATCTCGGCCACCCGGGCCGCCAGCAGCACCGCGCTGCGCGCGTAGAGCACCTCGTGACCGGCCTCGGTACGTCGCCCGCCCAGATCACCGATCAGGTCCTCGGCGCCGAAGTAGCAGGTGGTCACTCCGGCCGCCAGCAGCTCGCGGGCGTCCGCGACACCGCGCGCGGTCTCGATGCCCCCGCAGATCGGCGCATCCGGCAGACCACCCTCGGCCAGCAGCTCGCGCAGCTCGTCGAGCTGCGCGACCCGTTCGAGCTTCGGCAGCACCACCCCGACCCGGCACCGGATGGCGGTGGCCACGTCCTCGCGGAACCATGGGCTGCCCACCGGATGGACCCGCAGCAGCACCGCGGTGCCCGGCGGCGGTTCGAGCGCACCGATCGCGGTGACCGCCAGCTGGCGCGCCGACTCCTTCTCCGACACGGGCACGGCGTCCTCGAGGTCGACCACCACGACGTCCGGTCGCCAGCGCACCGTCTTGGCGACCATCTCCGGCCGGTGTGCGGGCACGAACAACATGGAGCGGACCTGCCCGAGGCCGCCGAGCGGGTCGTTCATGGATCTCCTTGCTGCTGGCGGGCAGTGGCGGCTGCACCGCTCACCTCCGGGTGGATGCTCAGTACGAGCGGGGCAACCCCAGCACATGCTCGCTGATGTAGTTGAGCACCATCTCCTGCGAGATCGGGGCGATCTTCATCAGCCGGGCCTCGCGGAAGTACCGCTCCACGTGGTACTCGTTGGCGTAGCCGAACCCGCCGTGGGTCTGCACCGCACGGTCGGCGGCGAAGAAGCCGGCGTCCGAGGCGAGGTACTTCGCGGAGTTCGACTCGCGTCCGCACGGCCGGCCGTTGTCGTAGAGCCAGGCGGCCTTGCGGGCCACCAGCTCGGCGGCGTCCAGGCGCATGAGGGCCTCGGCGAGCGGGAACGCGATGCCCTGGTTCTTGCCGATCGGGCGGTCGAACACCACCCGCTGGTTGGCGTACTCCACGGCACGGCGCACCGCGGCCCGCCCCAGCCCGATCGCCTCGTGGGCGATCAGGATCCGCTCCGGGTTCAGCCCGTCGAGCAGGTAGGTGAAACCCTTGCCCTCCTCGCCGATCCGGTACCTGGCCGGGATGCGCAGGTCGTCGATGAACAGCGCGTTGGAGTTGACCGCGTTGCGCCCCATCTTGGGGATCTCCCGGACCTCGATGGCCGAGCGGTCCATCGGGGTCAGGAACAGCGTCATCCCCTGGGTCGGGCGGGCGCACTCGTCGCGCGGCGTGGTCCGGGTCAGCAGCAACAGGTAGTCGGCCTGCTGGGCCTTGCTGATCCAGACCTTACGACCGTTGACCACGTAGTCGTCGCCGTCTCGGCGGGCCCGGGTGGTGATCCGCGACGTGTCGGTGCCGGCGTCGGGTTCGGTGACCCCGAACGACACGTGGATCTCACCGGATACGACCTTGGGTAGCAGCTCGTCGCGCAGCTCCGGTGTCCCGTGCTTGACCACCGGGTTCATCCCGAAGATGGTCAGGTGGATGGCGCTGCACCCGTTCATCGCCGCACCCGACTCGGCGATCGTCTGCAGCAGCAGCGATGCCTCGGTGATGCCCTGCCCGCCACCCCCGTACTCCTCGGGGATCGCGATGCCGAGCCAGCCACCGTCGGCGAGCGCCTGGTAGAAGTCGTCCGGGAACCGGTGGTCGTGGTCGCAGGCCGACCAGTACTCGTCGTCGAACTTGGCGACCACGTCGCGCACGCCTTGGCGCAGCGCCTCGTGGTCGGGGTTGGCTTCGAAGTCCACGGTGTTCCCCCTCAGCCGACCATCGCGTAGCCGCCGTTGACCGACAGCACCTGGCCGGTCACCCACGAGCTCATGTCCGAGCAGAAGAACAGGATGGCATTGGCCTGGTCGATCGGCTCGCCGAGCCGGCGCAGCGGGTAGGCGGCCATCAGCTTCTCCTCGCCTCCCCACTTGTCGATGATCGGGTTGGCGCCGGGGGTCTTCGTGGTGCCCGGGGACACCGCGTTGACCCGGATCTTGGCCCGGGCGGCCTCCTTGGCGAAGCCCTTGGTGAAGGAGATGACGCCACCTTTGGCGGCTCCGTAGGCGACCATGAACGGCTCACCGACGCGGGCGCTGTCCGAGATCAGGTTCACGATGCTGCCGCCCCCGTTCTCCCGCATCACGTCGAACACCGCGCGGGTCATCACCATGGTGCCGATCAGCGAGACCCCGATGTCCTTGTTCGCGTAGTCGTCCTTGGTGATGTCCTTGAACAGCCCGACCGTCCAGGCGGCGGCATTGTTCACCAGGATGTTCACCGGTCCGAAGGCCTGCACGGCGTTCTCCACCGCCTCGGCGGCGGCCTCGGGTTCGGTCACGTCGACCTCGACCCCGATCGCCTTCCCGCCGGCTTTGTTGATCATTTCGGCGGTCTCCTGGGCGGTGGCCTTGTTCTTGTCACCCACCGCGACGGCCGCGCCGGCCCGGGCCAGCAGCTGGGAGGTCTCCCGGCCGATGCCGCTGCCACCCCCGGTGACGATCGCTACCCGGCCGCTCAGATCGATGGACACTGACATGTTGTGCTCCTGTCGTGGGAGATCGGTTGGCTGTCTGCCGGCGGGCCCGGGCGGGCCCGTCCGGTGGGTCAGGGCGACTCGCGCAGGGTGGAGAAGTCGGGCTCGCGCTTTTCCACGAAAGCCGCTCGGCCCTCGGCCGCGTCCGGTCCGGTGATGTCCAGGGTCGCCGAGAGCCACTCCACCTCGAGAAAGCGCTCCAGCGACAGGTCCTGCGCCGCGCGGATCATCCCCTTGGTCAGCCGGGTCGCCTCGGGAGCGCCCCTGGCCATCCGGACGGCTTGCTCGGTGGCCGTGGTCAGCGCCGCGCCGGGCTCGGTGAGCGTGGTGACCAGACCTTCCTGGGCGGCCTGCGCGGCGGTCATCCGGCCGCCGGTCAGCAGTAGCGAACCTGCGCGGTGCCGACCGAGTGTCCTGGTCAGGAACCAGGCGGCGCCTCCGTCGGGCACCAGACCACGCAGCACGAACGGCGCGCCGAACACCGCCGTGTTCGACGCCACGATGAGGTCGCAGCACAGCGCCATCGACCAGCCCGCGCCCATCGCGGTGCCCTCGACGGCTGCGACGACCGGCTTGGGCAGGGTGAGCAGATCCCGCAGCATCCGCTGGGCCACCAGCAGCCGCGCGGCCGGCGCTCCGATACCGCTGCCGGCCGACGGAGAGGACTTGATGTCGCCGCCCGCGCAGAAGCTGCCGCCCGCACCGGTCAGCACCACCGCGCGGCAGTCGTCGTCGGCGTTGATGTCGACCAGCGCCGCTGCCAGCGCCCGCCAGCTCTCCCAGCCCACCGCGTTGCGTACCTCGGGCCGGTTGAGGGTGATCTGGGTGACGCCCGGTTCCGGGTGGCTGATCAACACGACCGGCGCCGCGGCCCCGTTCATCGGCTGGTACCCACCGGCTCGGCCGGGGTGCCGCGCAGGTGCGCGGCGACGCCGGCCCGCGCGGCGGCCCGGTCGGTGTGCAGGCCCCGGCCGGCGATCGCGGCCCGGTGCCACAGATGCACCCGTTGTTCCCAGGTGAACCCCATCCCACCGTGCACCTGGACGCCTGCCTCGCAGACCGCGAGGTAGGTGCCCGAGCACCAGAGCCGGCTGGCCAGCACGTCGACCAGCGCGCTGGACGCCCCGGCGGCAAAGTCCCACCCGGCTCGCTGGACCAGCGACCGGGCACCTTCGGTGCGGACCGCCGCGTCGGCCAGCTTGTGCCGAACCGCCTGGAACGAGCCGACCGGTCGGCCGAACTGGATGCGCCCGGTGCAGTACTCGACCGACCGGGACAGCACGGCGCTCGACCCGCCGACCGCCTCGGCATCGAGGAACAGGCTGAGCGCGACGCCGGCCCGATGCTCGGCGTCGAGCAGGTCCGAGCTCCCGCCCGGGGTGTGCACCGCGTCGGGGCGCAGCACGACCCGGCTCAGCGACACCGGCGCGACGGGACGGCGTACGTCCACCCCTGCCGCCGGCCCGACCTCGACGCCGGGCAGGTCCAGATCCACCGAGGCGAGCGCCGGCCGACCTTCGAGGTCCACCGGTACCACCAGGATCGAGGCGTCGGCGGCTGAGGTGACCGACTCGAGCCGGCCGCTCACGGTCAGCTCGTCGCCGTGGCGGACCACCGGCAGGCGAACCTGCCGCCAGCGCGGGGCCGCCGAGGTGTCGACCGTGGGGAGCACTCCGGCCACCGGGTCGCCGGCGCGCAGCGACTCGGCCAGCCGGTCGAGGCCGGCGATGCGGGCGAGCGGGTGCAGGTAGCCCGCGACCACGTGCACCGGGCCGGTGACCGGCACCGTGCCGAATGCCTCCGCCACGTGCAGGCCGTGGACGACGTCCGCGGGTTCGGGATCCTTGTCACCGACCGAGGAAGCGTAGTGCTCCAACCACTCCGACTCGACCAGCTCGCGCCACGCCGCTGCCCTGGTGGACTTGTCGGGCTCGGCTGCCGGGTCGGGCATCCGGTCGCCGAGGAACGCCACCAGCGAGGTGTACATCTCGCGTGCCGAGTCGTCGATGCGGTAGTCCATGGATTACCCCTGTCCCCGGTCGCTGGGCAACCCTATGGCCTTGGCCACGAGGTTGCGTTGGATCTCCGACGTGCCGCCGTAGATGGTCTCGGCGCGGGAGAACAGCAGGGCGCGCGTCCAGTCCGACCAGCCCGCCCCGGCGGCGCTCACCTGCGCGCCGGCCAGTTCCACCAGCGTGCCGAGCTGGGCCTGGTGCCCTTCGCTCCAGAGGATCTTGGCGCAGGGCGCGAGCATGCCCGGCTCCTGACCGTCGGCGGCCATCGCCAGCACCCGACGGACGGTGCTGTCCACCGCCCGGCTACGCACGTAGGCATCGACCAGGGCGGTCTCCGGGGCGCTGTCGGGTACCTCGGCGCGCAGCGCGCCGACCATCCGGTCGAGCTCGCGGGCCATCTGCAGCGAGCGCTGGGCCATCCCGCTGGACCGCTCCCGGGCCAGGGCGTAGGTGGCCGCTCGCCAGCCGCCGCCGATCTCGCCGACGATGTCGTCGCGGTCCACCACCACGTCGTCGAGGAAGACCTCGCAGAACTCGCTGCTACCGGTGCTGTTGCGCAGTGGCCGGACGGTGACCCCCGGCCGGTCCATGTGCAGCACCACCATGGTCACCCCGCCCGGCTCACCGGTCACCCGCACCATCAGGTAGCAGAGCTCGGAGAAGTGCGCGTAGGACGTCCACACCTTCTGCCCGTTGACGATCAGCCGGTCGCCGTCGGGTACCGCCCGGGTGGACAGACCCGCCAGGTCGGAGCCCGCCTGCGGCTCGGAGAAGCCCTGGCACCAGATCTGCTCGTGGGCGACCATCGGGGCCAGGTAGCGCTCCTTCTGCGCCGGGCTGCCGAACCGCATCAGCGCCGGGGCGAAGATGGTGAGCCCGTTGTTGTTCATCGGCTCCGGCGCGCCCGAGCCGACCATCACGTCGAGGTAGGCCAGCTGGGCGTCCACGCCGAGGCCCCGGCCGCCGTACTCGACGGGCCAGTGCGGCGCCAGCCAGCCCGCCTCGGCCAGCTGCCGCCCCCACGCCCGTCGCATGGCGACGTAGTCGTCGTCGTTTCCGGTGCCCAGTGGGACGTCCCGCCACTGCTGGGGCAGGTTGTCCTCCACCCAGGCCCGCAGGCCCTCGCCGTAGCGCTCGGCCTCCGGAGTCAGGGACAGGTCCACCTCAGCGCCTCCGCTGGCTGATGCGTACGCCGGTGACCTCGCCGGAGATCATGTTGCGCAGGATCTCGGTGGTGCCGCCACCGATACCCAGGCCGCGGGCGTCGCGGAAGTAGCGCTCCATCGGGTAGCGGGTCAGATAACCCTTGTGCCCGAGCAGCTGGATGGCCTCGTTGCAGACCCGCACCGCCATCTCGTTGGCGAACAGCTTGGCCATCAACGTCTCCTTCATCCCGGGGAAGCCGTCGATGTCCGTGCGGGCCGCGCGCCACAGCAGCAGCCGGGCCGCGTCCAGCTCGGTGGCCATGTCGGCGATCTTCCACTGGATGCCCTGGAACTCCAGGATGGAACGGCCGAACTGCTCGCGCTGCTTGACGTAGGCGATGGCGTCCTCCAGCGCGGCGCGCGCCACCCCGACGGACATCGCGGCGTTGCCACAGCGCTCCGGGTTGAACTGGCGCACCAGGAAGGCGGCGCCTTCCTTGGAGCCCTTGACCGGCTTCATCAGCACCTGGTCGGCCCGCACCGGGGTGTTCTCGAAGTGCATGATGCCCTCGGCGACGCCGCGGCCACCCATCTTCTCCTCGGTCTCGATCGGGCCGAGGCCCTCGACGCCGGCGTGCACCAGCACCGCGCCGATCCCGTCCGGACCGGTGGTCTCCGGCGCCCGGCAGAACACCAGGAAGGCGTGCGCGCTCGCCGCGCCGGTGATGTGGCACTTGGTCCCGTTCAGCCGAAAGCCGTCGCCGTCCTCGGACAGCGTGGTGGCCAGCGCGGTGCCGTCCGAGCCGGCCTGCGGCTCGGTCATCGCGATGGAGAACCGGGTGGAACCGTCGGCGACCTCGGTGAGGTACTTCTTCTTGTGTGCCTCGGTGCCCAGCCGGGAGATCACCCGGGGCGGGCCGTTGACCTGCATCTGGATCGACATCGCGCTGGCCATGCAGCCGGCGGCGAGTTCCTCGAGCACCAGACAGGCCTCGAACACACCCAAGCCCTGGCCGCCGTACTCGACCGGCACGGTGAGACCGGTGAATCCGGCCCGGCGCAGAATCTGGAACGAGTCCTCGGGGAACTCCTGGCGACGATCCCATTCGGCCGCGCGCGGGCGCAGGTCGTTCTGAGCGATGGTGCGGGCACGTTCGACCAGATCGCGCTGGGCGTCGGTCAGCTCGTCGAGGGGTTGTACGGTCACATCGTTCCTTTCGTCAGGTGCAGGTGCGGTCAGCCCACTCGGCGGGACAGTTCCTGGACCGCGCGCTCGCGCAGCGTGGCCTTGTCCACCTTGCCTCCGGCGTTGACCGGCAGCGAGTCGACCATGATGAGCCTCTCGGGGAGCTTGACGGTCGCCAGTTGCAGCTCGCGCAGGTGCTGGCACAGCTCGGCCAGCGTCGGCTCGGCGCCACGAGCGGCGACCACCACCGCGCAGGCCCGCTCGCCGAGCCGCTCGTCCGGGACTCCGACGACGGCGACTTCGGCGACCCCGGGGTGTCGGCCGAGCAGATCCTCCACCTCGGCGGGGAAGATGTTCGTCCCACCGCGCAGGATCATGTCCTTGGTCCGGCCGACGATGCTCAGGTAGCCGGCCTCGTCGAACTGCCCGACGTCTCCGGAGTGGAAGTAGCCGTCCTCGTCGAACGCCGCAGCATCGTAGTCCGGCTGGTTGAAGTACCCGTAGGACTTGCTCGGGCCGCGCCAGCAGACCTCCCCGGACCCGCCGGCCGGGACGTCGGCTCCGTCCGGTCCCACCAGGCGCACCTCGGCGCCGGGGCATACCGCGCCGACCGTGCGCCAACGTTTCTCGTCCGGGTCGTCGACCGCCGTCATCACCGGAACCCCCCCGTCGGTGGCGCCGTACACCGACTGGACCCGGCAGCCCATCCGCTGTTCCAGTTCCCGGGCCACCTTCTCCGGCAGCGGGGCTCCGGCGTTGTTGAACCGCTCGAACGCGCCCAGGTCGGCTCCTTCGAGGTCCAGGCTCAGCAGCATCACCATCTGGGTGGGGATGGCGGTCGCGTAGGTGGCCCGCTCGCGGACGATCAGGTCCAGTGCGCCCTGGGGCGACCAGTGCTCCAGCATCGCCGAGGTGGCCCCGATCAGCAGCGGCGCCAGGACGGGGAACACGTAACCGGTGGAGCCGGTGCCCGCCGGGGCGATACCGGCTGCCACGTCGTCCGGGGTGAGCCGCAGGCGGTCCCCGAGGTGGCGCACGACGAGCGCGATCATGTCGTTGCTGCTGCACACCGAAGCTTTCGGGGTGCCGGTCGTGCCCGAGGAGCACATGGTGTGCGCGGGCGCGTCCGGCCCGAGACGGCGGGCGGCCAGCTCGGCCGTGCTCATCGGCGCGGCGCTGGAGCCCAGTTGCTCGAGCCCGCCGGAATCGTCGGCCAGCGCCGGGAGCACGTGCCGCAACGAGGGGAGCTCGTCACGCAGCGACTCGGCCAGTCCGAGGTGGTCGAAGCTCTCGTCGGCTCCGGTGGCCACCAGCACCGGTGCGGCCACCGTGCGCAGCAACGCCCGCAGCTCGGCGGCCCGCCAGGCCGGGCTCAGGGGCATGAACAGCGCGCCGATCCGGACACAGGCCAGGTGCAGGGTCGGCATGAGGGCGCAGCCGGGCAGCTGTACGGCCACCGGATCCCCGGCTCGCACCCCCAGCTCGGCCAGCACCGTCGCGTAGCGCAGTGAGCGGTCGAGCAGCTGGCCGTAGGTCGAGCGCTCCCGGGAGTCGACGACGGCCACCTTGTCCGGATCGCGCCGTGCCGCTTCGTCGAACATCTCGGCGAGGGTCAGCTCGCCCCACACCCCGAGCAGGCGGAAGCGGTCCCCGGCGTCCGTCGGGTGCAGCCAGGGTGCGATGCCGCTCGCTGACATGGGCGCTCCGTCCACGTTGGCGTCGCGCATGCTGACGAGACGGCCTGGGTGTCGCCGACACGCGGCAGGCAGCAGCCGCGACGCAGGGTATGGGTACGACTGGAGGTATGAGTACGAGATATGGGTACAGGCGGGGCACGAGTAGGCACAACTATGAGTGATGAGGATTATGAGTAATGAGTGCTCGATGGCGCAACAGCCTTCACCTGGTCATCCCGGCCCAGTCCGTGTCGCCGGACTCCCGCAGCGCGCGTCGTCCGGCCCGCAGTCGCATGGCGAGTTGCAGCCGGAACCGCTGTTCGGGATCCGCGAGGTCGACGTTCATCACCTCGGACGTCCGCTGTAGGCGGTAACGCAGCGTGTTGACGTGCACGGCCAGTTGCTCCGCGGCGCGACGCATGTTGCCGCCCGCGTCCAGGTATCCCGCGACCGTGCTCGTGCCGTCGAACCCGAGCTCGTCGCGGCAGGCCTCCAAGCGCTCGATCGGCTCCTCGAACACCGGGTCGCCGGCTTCCGCTCCCGGCATCAGCAGGCGGTGTACCCCGATGCCTGCGAAGTCGAGCATCCGTTGGCGGGTGGCCAGGGCGATCCGGCAGGTCCACGCGGCCTGCCGCGCCGAGGTCGGCAGTTCGACCGGGTCATGGACGATCGACCCCAGCCCCACCGTCACCGGCTGGGTCGCCAGTTCGTCCACCAGCCGCCCGGCGGCCTGGTCGCCCCCGGGGAGCAGCGCCACGATCATCTCCAGGTGCTCACCGTGTGCCACCCCGAGCCGGTCCAGGCTCCGTACGACGACGTCCGGGTTGTAGGCACCGGACACGCCGGCCGGGAGGTGGGCCCCGACCGGCGGACTCAGCGCGGCCACCCGCACTCCCTCCGGCCCTACCAGATGGTTCATGGTCATCCGCGCCGACTCCGGGCTGAGCAGCCCCTGGACCAGGAGGGTGACCAGCTGTCGCCGGGACTCCGAGCGCAGCGTCCGCCAGCGCCCGCGCCGGGCCATCTCGGCCGCCAGTAGGGGCGCGACGTGCCGCAGCCATGTCACGGCCCCCGGTACGTCGGAGTCGGGGGCGTTGCCCGACAGATATCCGAGGAACTCCCTGGTACCGATCCGCACCACGAGCCGATGCCCGGCCGACGGTGTACCGAGCCGGACCCGCTCGGGAACGCCCGGCTCAAGCCGGCTCGCCAGTCTGGACAGCCGGCCCGGGGTGATGAGCTCGGACAACGACGACGGTGGGGACGTCTTCGGCAGCCAGGCGACCGGCCGGAACCCGGCGTCCTCGAGCAGGACCTCGGTACCCAGGTAGCCCCGCCCAGCCTCCAGCACCTCGTCGATCCGGCCGTCGGTTTGCATCACGGCTGCGCACATGGAGTCGCACATGCTGGAGAACGGCTGCGTCGAGGTGACCGAGACGGCCGTCCGGATCGCCGGGAGCCCGGACAGGCGGCGGTCGACCAACCGTTCCACCGAGGCCCGGTCCAGCTCTTTCACCGCCGGGGACATGGCCAGCTGGTGGATCGCCGCGGGATCGTCGAGTGCTTCCAGCAACATGTCCAGCGCCAGGATCTGACCCTCATGGTGGGTAAGGCGGACCTCGATGCCGTCGAACTGCAGGACCGGGTGCCGGAACAGCGCGGCCAGGCCGGCGGTGGCGGCGTGCGGAGCGCCGAACAGACACACGGTCGAGGACCAGGTGGAGACCGCTCGTTCGTCCTCGACCAAAGAACACACGCAGGGGTGATAACGGTTTACGGTGTCGGGCACCAGGGGATGGACCACGAGCAGGCACGGCGTGCCGTCCTCATGGTGGGCCGTGCGCTGGGCCGCCGATCGGAGCGCGGACAGCCCGCCGCTGCGATGCACGAACTCCACCGGCCCACCCTGCAGGAGTGGTTCCAGCCCCCGTTCCTGCAGCTCAAGGGCTATCTCGGCGGCTTCAACCGCGCCGCCGTGCAGGACGACGACCGGATACCCGCTGGACGATCTCAGGTCGATGAGGTCGGCCGTGCGGGCGGCCAGGGCTCCGGCGGAAACGACCATGGCTCGGTGATCCGGCGGCGGCATTCGGATTCCCCATTCGTCTGCAACGTCCACATCTCGGGTCATAGTTGTGCGCCACCGACGATGCGTCAACAGCGCGATACCCGTCACAGTTCGTCCACGTAGCTCAGCGACGGGCACGGGACCTGCCGCGGGCGGGCGGCTCGACATGAGCCGATGTTCCACAAAGGAGTCGCAACTGGACACGATGACGACGAGGAAGCGGGCCTGACCCGCTACAGCGCGGGAACTGTCCGAGGGTGGGTCGTTGTCTCCGGGCTCCGGCGGTTCTCGGAGAATGACGTCTCGGTCGCCTGTCGACTGTGTCTGGCCTATCCGCACAATCGGCGGGTGCGCCGGTCACCGACGGGGAGGAGCAATGTGCCCGCATTGCCGTGACGGGCTGCGTCCTGCTCCGGGCACGTCATTTTGAGGGCCATCCGTGACTTTGACCTGTGATGGCCACCGAACTCATGACGCCGGTACGCCTCATTATGTCGACAAAGGAGTCAGGTTCCGATGACCGAACTCGCCAATCCACATCAGCCTCTAGGGCTGCCACCTACCAGCAGCAGCGGCCCGGAAGCCTCCGGACCGAATGCGACGGGAAAAGTCGGTACGGGGCCCAAGATACCTCGACCGCTGCGGTCGTTCGGCAGGTTGCTGAGCGTTACCGCATTGCAGGTCGGCGAGATGATCGTGCTCCTCGGACAGGTGATCCGCGAAGCCGTGCGAAGGCCGGTGGGTTACTGGTCGGATGTGCTGGAGCAGATGTACGATATTCTCCGACTGTGTTTCCTGCCCATGATGGTGTCCCTCACGACATTCGGATGGGATGCTCCCGGAGTGGTTGGGGGGAGCCTTTACAACCTTTTCGGTATGCCGGAGCGCCTGGGTTCGTTCTTCATCATGGCCAGTGTTCGCGAGTTCGCCCCGTTCATCAACATGATGATTGTTGCCGGGGTGATGGGTACTGCGGTGGCGGCCGACCTCGGCGCGCGGAGAATCCGTGAAGAAATTGATGCGATGGAGGTCCTGGGGATTGATCCGATCCGGACCCTCATCCTGCCCCGAGTGATCGCGTTCACGATCATGACCGCCCTCCTGAACATCGTGGCGCTCACTTTCGGCGTGCTGGGTGGCGTCATCGCCGAGATCCAGTTGAGGGGCAATATCCTTGCCTTCCTCGATAGTTTCTGGGCGAATGCCACGAGCACCGAGATGTGGACGAGCGTGGCGAAGTCGGCGTTGTACGGCCTGATCATCGGGCTGGTGTGCTGCTACAAGGGCTACCGGGCCCAGGGTGGCCCGGTCGGGGTCGGCCGTGCCGTGAACCAGGCCGTGGTGATCTCGTTCGCCGGTGTGTGGATGGTCCACTTCGTCATGACGAAGCTGATTCTCGGCCTGAACCCCGACATGATCGTATACAAGTAGCTGAAGGAGCAACGGTGACCACCACAGAAGATGGTACGCGTCCCGTCGTCGACTCCGTAGGGCGGGGAAAACTGCCGAAGGAGAGTACGGCGACAACGGTGCTGGGTTCTCTCGGCGACATTGTGAAGTTCGGTTCCGTCGTCATCGGCTCGCTCGGCGATGTGCGGAAGTACGCTACCGAGGTCGTGCACCAGGCCGGTATCCTCATCCTGAGCAGCGGCCTCATCATCTGGGTCATGGAGTTCGTGATGGGAGCCGAGTGCGGTCTGGAGGCGAGTTACACGCTGAAGACGATCGGCGCTCCGCTCTACTCCGGGGTCTTCAACTCCTGGTGCTCCATTCGTGTCATGGCTCCGTACATGTGGGGATACATTTTCTCGGCGAAAGTGGGTTGTGGACTGGTGGCCGAACTCGGTTCGATGCGTATCTCGGACGAGATCGACGCGATGGAGGTAATGGGAGTCAAGTCGCTGAGCTATCTCGTGGGCACGCGACTGCTGGCGTGCTGGCTGGCCATGCCGTTCCTGTACATGGTCGGTCTCGGCGTCATGTACACCTCTGAGTACATTATCACGGTGGTGAACCTGGGCGGAGTCTCGACGGGCGGATACCTCTACATCTTCTGGTTGTTCCAGAACCCGTACGACCTTTTAGCATCCCTGACGAAGATCATGGCGATGGGGACGGTCATCACGGTCGTGGGCTGCTATTATGGCTTCCATGCCAGAGGGGGTCCGGTCGGTGTGGGCCGGGCAACAGCAAAGTCGATGATGGTCAACATGGTGATGGTGCACGTCATCGGGCTCACCGGAACACAGTTGTTCTGGGGTCTCGACGCGAACGCCCCGATAGCCAACTGAAGAACTGAAGGCCTCGAGCCGAGGCACATGCCCCGGCCCGAGGAATCTTGCCCGGGGCATGTGATGACCGTCGGTGTGCTGACCGGTCCGCACCGGTAAAGAGATTCAACACTCCGTTGGTGCTCCACCAAAAGTCCAGTGGAGGCGGTGCTCACGATTACGGCCAGGCATTGGTACCCCCGTTTCAGTCGGCGCTGCGGTTGACGCCACCGCTCACGCCGGCTGGAACGGGGGTATCGCTCCGCTACCACGAAGAATGTGGCCCTGGGCGATTTCGATGAGTTCGTGCCATGACCGGTGGGTGCTCCACGGAGTGGCTCCCAAGTGGCTCCCCTCGGCCGTCGAGACACCTCGGCGGCGCCCGGCGGCAGACCACCGGTTTCGTTGCACAAAAGCTTATCCTCGTCTCATCCGCGGAGCCCACGATCGGGTTACGCTGTCGGCCGTCGACCACTCGAGGGGAAGTGATCATGGCCACGGATGCCACGACCGAGTCGGTGACGGGACTGTCCGCGGACGTCCCGCCCGGGTTCCACGGCAACACGCTCGCGGAGGCTTTCCAGTTGACGGCGGCGGCCCGCGCCGACATCCCGGCGCTGCGGTTGCTCGGCGGGGACGAGGGTCTCACTTGGCAGCAGTACGCCGACCAGGTCGAGCTGATCGCGGCCGCGCTGCACCGCCTGGGCCTGCGCCGGGGCGACCGGTTGGCCCTGATGCTGAAGAACCGGCCCGAGGGAAACATCGTCGACATGGCCGCGATGCACGTCGGCGCCACCCCCTTCTCGCTCTACAACACCTCCCCGGCCGAGGATCTGCACCACGTCCTGAGCGACGCGAACCCGAAGATCCTGGTCACCGAGCAGGCGTTCCTGCCGATCGTGGGCCCGGTGGCCCGGGAGATCGGCGGCATCGAGCACATCCTGGTGGTCGACGGCCCCGCGGCGGACGCCATGGACCTGGCCGACGCGTGCGCCCAGGGGTCGGACGGCTTCGACTTCGAGGCGTCCTGGCGGGCGGTGGAGCCCGACGACATCGTCACGCTGATCTACACCTCGGGCACCACGGGCCCGTCCAAGGGTGTGCAGATCACCCACCGCGGCCTGCTCATGGTGATGCGCTCGCTGTCCGAGCTGTTGCTCATGCCGACCAACGGCGAGAGCATCGGCTACCTGCCGATGGCGCACATCGCCGAGCGCGCCACCGGCCACTACCTGCAGGTCCTCGGTGGGGACCGGATCACCTTCGTGGCGGACGCGACCCGGCTGGGGGAGGCGCTACGGGAGGTTCGCCCGACCAGGTTCCTCGGCGTGCCGCGGATCTGGGAGAAGCTGCGCGCCGGGCTGATGGCCGCGGTCGCCGCGAACCCCGACGAGGAGAAGCGCTCGGCGATCACCGGCGCGATCGACTTCGCGGTGGGCACGGTCCGGGCCACCCAGGCCGGACAGGAGCTGTCAGCCGAGCAGCGCCAGCGTCTCGCCGCCCTGGACGAGAAGGTGTTCGCCCCACTGCGCGCCGCGATCGGTCTGGACCGCGTCGGCGCGGCCATCGTCGGCGCCGCGCCGAGCGCGCCGGAGATGCTGGAGTTCTTCTACGCGATCGGCATCCCGGTGCTGGAGGTGTGGGGGATGTCGGAGAGCTCCGGACTGGGCACGGTGAACCCGCCGAGTCGCCCCCGGATCGGCACCGTCGGCGTGCCGATCCCCGGTGTCGAGGTGCGGCTGGCCGAGGAGGACGGCGAGATCCTGCTGCGCGGGGCCAACGTGATGCCCGGCTACCGCAACATGCCGGACAAGACCGCCGAGGCGATCGACGACCAGGGCTGGCTGCACACCGGCGACGTCGGTGCCTGGGACGACGGCTACCTGCGGATCATCGACCGCAAGAAAGAGCTCATCATCAACGCGGCCGGCAAGAACATGAGCCCGGCGAACATCGAGGCGCAGCTGAAGTCCGGCAGCCCGGTCATCGCGCAGGCGATCTGCATCGGCGACTCGCGGCCCTACAACACCGCGCTGATCGTGCTGGACCCCGACGCGGCCGCCGCGTTCGGCAAGCAGCACGGAGCCACCGACACGTCCCTGGCCGCGCTGGCCCAACATCCGGCGCTGCGGGCGGAGGTGGCGGCGGGCGTCGGGCGGGCGAACGCGAAGCTGGCCCGCGTCGAGCAGATCAAACGGTTCGCGCTGCTGGAGAACGACTGGCTGCCGGCCGGCGACGAGCTCACCCCGACGATGAAGCTCAAGCGCAAACCGATCCATGCCAAGTACACAGAGTTGATCGAGAGTCTCTACGCCGGTGGCGGGCTGGAGCCCAGCGAAGCGGGTTAGCTCATGCCGGTCGCGGTGGGCGGGGGTGGTGACGGCCTCCGCTCTCCGTCGACCGCAGCCGACTCCGGCCCGCGCTACGAAGCCGCGAGCCAGGTCACCGACTTGGTGGTGGTGAGCGCGGCCGGGGTGAGCTGGCCCCGAGCATGCGGCTTCTGGGTCGAGAACAGGCCGTTCACCTCGTCGCCCAACTCTGTCCCGCCGGTCGGAGTGTTGATCCGTACCGAAGCGGCGTCGACCTGGGCGGCGAACGAGCGGGCCGTGCGCTCGTCCGAGGTGACGATGACCTCGGTATGACCGGAGCCGTGCCGCCTGATGTGTTCGATGGCCACTTCGGGCGAGTCGACCACGCCGATGGCGATGTCCTGCGCGAGGTACTCCGTGTGCCAGTCCTCGTCGCGTGCGGGCAGCGCTCCCTGGGTCAAGGCCAGGACGCGGTCGTCGGCGTGCACGGTGACCCCTGCCCGCTGAAAGGCCGAAACGAGCCTGGGTAGCAGGCTCGGCGCCAGGGCGGTGTGCACCAGCACGGTGTGTACCGCGTGCGGCATCGCCGGGTATCGCAGCTTCGACTCGAGCACGACCTGCTCGGCCAGAGCGTGGTCGGCCGCGACGTCGACGTAGATGTGGCAATTGCCGGTCCCGAGCTCCACCGTCGGCACGCTCGCGTCGGGCAGCACCCGCCGGACCAGCCGGGTGCTGCCGCGCACCAGGACCAGATCGACCAACCCCCGGGCCGAGACCAGGTACCGGGTGCTCGATCGTTCGGTGATGGGCAGCAGATGCACGAGGTCGACGGGCAGACCGGCGTCGAGCAGCGCGTCACGCAGTAGGTCCACGAGCGCGGTGTCGGTGTGCAGCGCGGCCAGGTCGCCCCGGAGCAGGACCGCGTTGCCCGCCTTCAACCCGATACCGACGGCCTCGACGGTGAGCGTCGGCTGGGCGTCGTAGACCACTCCGACGACCCCCAGCGGAACCCTGATCGACTGACTGACCAGGTCGGCCGCACCGCGGGGCGCGTCGAGGTACACCTCGCCCACCGGGTCGGGCAGGTCCGCGACCCGGCGCAGCCCCTCGGCGAGGTCGGCGAGGCGCCCCTCGGTCAGACGCAGCCTGTCCAGCAGGCCGGCGGCGAGGCCCCCGGCCTGGGCGGTCCGGGTGTCGACGGCATTGGCGGCCAGGACCTCGGGGGAGCGGTTGATCAGCGCATCCGCGGCAGCGCGCAGGGCCTTGTTCTTGACCGCAGAGTCGTGGCCGCGTAGCTGCTCCATCGCCGCGCGCCCGGCGGCGATGGCGCCCAGCACCTGTTCGTGGGTCAGGGCCTGACGCCGGGGGGTCCACCCATCGGTCACGAACGCCTCCTGTCAACGTACCCACGTGTCTCGCCATGACCAGGTCGAGGCCAGCCGTTCGCCCGGCGCGATCTAGGTCTCAAGATCTGCACGCGAGGCGACGATTTCGACACACTGTCTACACTAGGACGGAATCGAGATTATGTTACCGGGGGGCATGGTGGTGGTCGGACTAGGTGGGAGCTTCGCGGTACGGACTCGGGAACGTCTGCGTGAGGAGATCCTGATCGCGGCACGCGCCGAGGTCATGGCGCGAGGTTGGCGCGGCCTACGCATGCAGGGGGTGGCGGACGCGGTGGGCATCTCGCGGCAGACCATCAACCACGAGTTCACCAACAAGCAGGGGCTGGCTCGTGCCCTGGTGCTCGCGCTGGCCACCAGTTATCTGGACAGCCAGCAGGCGATCGTGCAGCGCAGCGCGGACGTCCACTCGGCTCTGCGCGACACGGTGGCCTACTCGCTGGAGCTACTGGCCACCGACGGGCTGTTCAGGACGATGCTCGGGGTCGGCGGGAGCGAGACCTACCTGCCCCTCTACACCACCGAGGGCGGGCCGCTGATCAGCCTGTGTGCCGACCGGATGACCACCGCGTTCGTCCAACGCTGGCCCGCGCTGGACCCGGTGCGGGTCCGCATCATCATGGAGATGATCAGCCGCCAGGTCATCAGCCATGCGGTGTCGCCGCTGAACCCGCCAGCACAGGTCGCGCACGACACCGCGTCAGTGTTCGCTCGCTGCCTGCACGACCCGATTCCGTGAAAGTCCCCAGCCCGCTCGGTCAGCAGACCGGAGCATGCTCACCCGACGCGCCCGCGGCGGCCACCGGGCTGACCGACGGTGACCCTCCCCTCGACCTCACCGGCACCGCGCCGGGGGCCGTGGCCCCGGAGTCGAGCAACCGCTGGATCTGGGCCGTGGTGGTGCTGTCCATCGGTGGCTTCATGTCGGTGTTGGACAGCGCGATCGTCAACGTCGCGATCCCGGTCATCCAGAAGGACTACGGGACCAGCACGGACGACATCGAGTGGATCGCGACGGCGTACTCGTTGTCGCTGGGTGTGATCGTGCCGGTGAGCAGCTGGCTGGGCGATCGCTTCGGCATGCGCCGCACCTACATATGGTCGCTGATCGCATTTGCCGCCACCTCCATGTTGTGCGGGCTGGCCTGGGATCTCACCAGCATGGTGGTGTTCCGCATCCTGCAGGCGATCCCTGGCGGGATCCTGCCGGTGGTCAGCCTCACCATGCTCTACCGCGTCGCGCCCAAGGAAAAGATCGGCGCGGCGATGGCGATCTATGGCCTGGGTGTGGTGTTCGCGCCGGGCGTCGGTCCGACTCTGGGTGGCTATCTCGTCGACTACGTGGACTGGAGGTGGATCTTCTTCATCAACGGGCCGGCCGGCCTGCTCGGCGCCGTTCTGGTGGTTTTCGCCATGCCCGAGTTCGCCCGGGTGAAGCCCAAGAAGTTCGATGTCTGGGGCTTCGCCACGGTCGCCCCCGCGATGTTCGCGCTGTTGCTGGCCGTCTCGGAAGGACAGTCCTGGGGCTGGACCGGCTACCGGATCACCGCGCTGCTGATCGGTTCGGCACTGCTGCTTGCGCTGTTCGTGGTGATCGAGCTGCAGGTGGAACATCCGTTGCTGGATGTGCGGGTGTTCCTGCGGTGGCAGTTCACCAACTCACTGTTCCTGATCACCGCTTTGTCGGTGGGTCTGTTCGCGGTGGTGTTCTACGTACCGATATTCCTGCAGAGCGGGCAGGGGCGCACGGCGCTGGACACCGGCGTGATCATGCTCCCCGAGGCGATCGCGATGGCTGCGGCCATGCCGCTCGGTGGCAAGATCTACGACATGATCGGGCCGCGGCTGCCGGCGCTGCTGGGCCTGGCGATTGCCGCCTGGGGCACCTACCTGCTGTGTGGCATCAACTCGGAGGTCACCGGAGGGGAGGTGATCCTGTGGACCTGCATCCGGGGATTCGGCAATGGTCTGGGCATCATGACGATCATGACGGCTGGGCTGGCGGCCGTACCTGCCCACCAGCTCAACGATGCCAGCGCGATCAACAATGTGGTGCAGCGGGTGTCCGCGGCGCTCGGCCTCGGGGTGCTCACCTCGATGGCGACCAGCCACCAGGCGCAGCTTCTGGCTGACCGCGCGCCGATGTTGGAGAGCTCAGGCATGAGCGTCGACCCGCGGGTCGGGGAGATGAACGACCAGGGTTCCATCGGGCTCATGCCGCTGTGGCAGGAGTTGCAGGTGCAAACCCTCGCCCAGGCCTACAGCAACATCTTCCTGGTGATCGCGATCGTCACCGGCATCGGCGCGGTCATGGCGCTGATGGTGAAAAGTCCGCCTGAGTCGGCGGACGGCTCGACTCACGCCGAGCCACGGATGATGGCCCACTAGCTGTTCGTCGTTCCGTGCCCGGTCGAGACTCGACGCGCGGGCCGGCAGAGCCGCTGGTAGAACCACCTGAGACAAGACGTGGTGAACGGATCACCACCCAGGCGGAGGGTGCGGACATGGCAGCGGTGCAGTGGCAGACCGAGGGTCCGATCGGGATCGCGACCCTCGACGAGCCGGAGCGGATGAACGCGCTCTCCCGCGCCATCCGAGATGGTCTGTCTGGCGTCTGGGACGAGTACGAGCAGCGGGACGACCTGCGGGTTCTGATCATCACCGGGTCGGGACGGGCGTTCTGCGCGGGTGGTGACCTGGCGGCGATGCCGACCAACATCCCGGACGCGAAGAAGTTCCTGCGGGAGGTCATCAACTGGCTGGCCCGGCCCGAGCTGCTGGCCAAACCGGTGATCTCGGCGGTGAACGGGCTGGCCCTGGGCGGGGGCTGCGAGCTGGCGATCGCCTCGGACCTGGTGATCGCCTCCGAGCGGGCGGAGTTCGGGGTTCCGGAGGCGCTGGTGGGTCTGGCCCCAGGTTTCGCCATCTTGCGCCTGCACCGCATCGTGGGGCCCGCGGTGGCCAAGGAGATGGTCTTCACCGGCCGCCGCCTCAGCGCCGAGGAGGCTCAGCGGCTCGGCCTGGTCAACAAGGTGGTGCCGCACGAGAACCTGCTGGACGAGGCGCGGGAGCTGGCCGAGAAGATCATGAAGGCGGCGCCGCTGTCGGTGGAGCTGGCGAAGTCGGCATTCAACCGGGAGCTCGGCGGCGAGGACATGACCTACGGCGTCGACGCCATGGCGCACCTGTTCATGGCCGAGGACCTGCACGAGGGGTTGGACGCGTTCCGCACCAAGCGCCAGCCGACCTTCAAGGGGCGCTGATCCCGCGATGGAGGCCGAGGTGACCGACGAGGCGGTGGTCCTGCGCCGGGAGATCGAGCCCGGGATCCACCTGCTCGAGCTGAACCGTCCCGAACGGCTGAACGCCATCTCCCCTGAGCTGCTCGAGGCCCTGAGCGCCGAGCAGGCGCTGCTGGCGGAGGACCGGTCCTGTCGGGTGGTGGTGCTCACCGGCCGGGGGCGGGGGTTTTGCGCCGGTCTCGACCTGGACTTCTTCACCGGCGAGCAGGGGCGTACGCGGTCGGTGCCCGAGACCATGCGCTACCAGAAGCGGATCGCCGCGCTGATGACCGGTCTGCGTGAGCTGCCCCAACCGGTGATCGCCGCGGTCAACGGCGCGGCGACCGGCGGCGGGCTGGCCCTGGCGCTCGCCTCCGACGTGCGGATCGCCGGTGCCTCGGCCCGGTTCGGCAACGCCTTCGTCCGGATCGGGGTCTCCGGATGTGACGTCGGGGTGAGCTGGCTGCTACCCCGGCTGATCGGCGCCTCGCGGGCGTTCGAGCTCATGCTCACCGGCCGCGTACTCGACGCCACCGAGGCCGACCGGATAGGTCTGGTGTCCCGGGTCGTCCCCGACGAAGACCTGCTGCGGAGCGCGTTGTCGGTGGCCCGGGAGATCACCGGAAACAGTCCGTACGGGGTGCGCATGACCAAGGACGTGATGTGGAGCCAGCTGGAGATCGGCAGCATGGCCGCCGGAATCGCGGCTGAGAACAGCACCCAGGTGTCGGCGCTGAGTACCCGGGATCAGTTCGAGGCGGTGAGCGCATTCGTCGAGCGTCGGAGTCCGGCGTTCGAGGACAGGTAGGACCGGGCTACAGGTAGGACCGGGCTACAGGTAGGACAGGGGCGCGGGCTGGCCGAACCACAGACCGCCGGCCCATTCCCGCATCTTCGCCTGGCCCATGATGTGCTGACCCATCGTGATCAGGTCGCGATGGTTGCGTTCCAGCGACGAGCCCCGCTGGATCGCGGTGGTGCCGACAGTGTCGGCGAGCAGCGCGACGGCCTCACGGCAGGTCGTCAAGGTGTGCACGAAACAACCGGTCAGGGCGGCGCGCTGGGCGAAGCTGGGGTCGTCGCCCTGGTCGAGGGTCGCCCAGAAGTCGCCGAGCGTGTCGTAGACGTAGCTGCGCGCCGAGCCCACCAGCGCCTGGGCCCGGGCCATCCCGGCCCGCACCCGGGCCTGATCCCGGGCGAGCACCCGTTCGGGCAGCAGAACCTTCCCGTCCAGGATGCCCATCGTGACCTCGAGAGCGTCCGCGGCGGTGCCCAACGGCACGGCTACCAGGTTGGCGATGAACATGCCGGGCCAGCGGTAGAGCGTGCCGTCCCGCTTGCTGGCGCCGAGCGCAAACGTGTGGTCGGCCGGCACGAACTGCCCCTCGATCGAGTAGTCGTGGCTGCCCGAACCGCACAACCCCGTGGTGTTCCAGGTGTCATGTACCTGCACCTTGTCGGCCGGCAGCAGGGCGACCCGCCACTGCGGCTGCCCGTCGGGGCCTGGTTGGGGAACACCGCCCTCGGTGACCAGCGCGCCCCCGCAGATCACCTCGGCGTGCGTGCAGCCACTGCCGAACGACCAGCGCCCCGACAGCCGGTACCCGCCCTCGGCGACCTCGAGGGACCCGGCCGGGATCACCCAGCCGGCGGTGGCGACGTCCAGGTTCGGGTACAGCTCCCGTGCGGCGGGATCGTCGAGGAACGCGCTGTAGTAGCCGCTGTCGGAGCCGATCATGGCGCACCAGCCGGCGGACGCGTCGGCCCGGGACAGCACTTCGAGGATCTCCACCTGGGTGAGCAGGTCCACCTCGGGACCGCCCCAGGACCGGGGCATGGACATCCGGAAGACACCGCTGTCCCGTAGGGCCTCGACGACCGGAGTGGTCAGCCGGCGGGCCGCTTCGACCTGCCCGGCGTGTTCACGCAGCAGGGGAGCGATCAGCCGGGCGTTCGCCAAGATCGCCTCGCCGTCCGGTGCGTGGCGGTTGTCGATCAGGGTCGGGGTCACGTCGTCTCCTGGCGGGAATGGGCGCCACGATCCCCAGGGCGTCAGTTTGTGTGGATCGCCCACCGCGGCATGAGTTGTTGTGCGAAAGCTCCGATGAGCTCGCCGTGCAAGTGTGCCACGCTGCGTCGGGAGGGTGACGCGTCCGACCCCGCCACGTCGAGCCGGTCGGATTGACCGCCCGGCCACCACCCCGACCGACTCACGGAGGAGCCGCAGTGCGCAACCTCGTCAAGGCACACGAGCGGGTCAAGGACTTCGACTGGGAGCACTCCTACGCGGAGAAGCCTGACCGCTACCCGACCAAGTACAAGATCCCGCGCAAGACCAAGGACCCGTTCCGGCACCTGATCCGCGACTACGTGTCGATGGAGCAGGAGAAGGACGACCGCCAGTACGGGGCGATGGAGGACGCGCTGGCCCGGTCCAACTCAGCGGGCAAGGCTCAGCCGCGCTGGATGGAGATCCTGAAGATCGCGCTGCCCACGGTGAACTTCGGCGAGTACGCGGCGATGAAGTGCTGCGGGCAACTGGTGGACACCGTGGACAACGCCGAGCTGCGGCAGGGCTACATGGCGCAGATGCTCGACGAGGTCCGGCACACCAACCAGGAGATCTACCTCAACCGGTACTTCGCCAAGCACGCCGCCGACCCGGAGGGCTTCCACATCGGCCTGAAGGCGCGCGGCATCAACATGTTCGGCATCGCCGGGCGGGCCGCGCTGGAGGCGTTCTTCGTCGGCGACCCGGTCGAGGGTGCGCTGAACCTGCAGGTCGTGGCCGAGACCGCCTACACCAACCCGATCTTCGTCACGCTCACTGAGATCGCCGCGGCCAACGGAGACAACGTCACGCCGAGCGTCTTCCTGAGCATCCAGTCCGACGAGGCGCGGCACATGGCCAACGGCTACTCGACGCTCGCGGCGGTGGTCTCCAACGAGGACAACCTGAAGTACCTGCAGGACGACTTCGACCGCGCGTTCTGGCGTCAGCATTCTTTCCTCGACCCGTTCCTGGGCACGGTCTACGACTACTTCCAGAAGGAGCGCGGCAACTCCTACCGGGAGAAGTGGACCGAGTGGATCGCCGAGGACTGGGTGGGCTCCTACATCTCGAAGATGGAGCCGTACGGGTTGGCGGTTCCGGAGTGCTTCGCCGTCGCGGAGGAGCAGATGAAGTGGAAGCACCACACCACGGCGATGCTGGCCGCGGCGTCGTGGCCGTTCCACTTCTGGCGCTGGGACCCGCTGACCCAGGCCGACTTCGAGTGGTTCGAGAACAAGTACCCCGGTTGGTACAACCTCTACGGTGGGTTCTGGGAGAACTTCGCCCAGATCACCAAGGCGAGCGACGGGATCAATCCCATGGCCGCGTTCGAGGCGTTGCCGCCGCTGTGCCAGGTCTGCCAGATGCCGTGCATCATGCCCCGGCTGGACTGCAGTGAGGTGCGCTTCCGCGAGCACGTCGGGCGGACGCTGCCGTTCTGCGGTGCGATGTGCGAGAAGATCTTCTTCGACGAGCCGGTCCGCTATGAGCAGAGTCGCAACTTCTGGCAGCAGAACGCGGGCACCAGCCTCGACGAGTACATCGTCAACAGCGGCCTGCTGCGCTCGGACGGCCATACCCTGATCGCTCAGCCCTCCCTGGACACCGACCGGATGTGGACCATCGACGACGTGCGGGCGTGGGGGATGGAGATCACGGACCCGATGGTGGCCATCGCGGCCCAACTGGGAACGGCGAACGGCGCGGCCACGAACGGCGCGGCCACCAACGGCTCCACCAACGGGGCGGTCAACGGGGCCGCGTCGTGAGCGCTGCGTTCCCGGGCGCTGTGGACTGCGCGGGCAAGCCGACCCGGGACTTCACCTACGTCGCTTCGCGGCGGCGACGGCTGTCCGAGTACGAGGCGGTGACCTGCCACACCCAGCCGGACGTGTTGACCTTCGACCCCCAGGGCTGGCTGTTGCGGGACGTGAACGGGCGCCCGCCCTGGGTGCCGGAGTCGACCGCGCTGAAGCACCCGAACTGGTTCCAGTTCCGGGACCCGGCGTCGCACTGGCAGCGCACCTACGTACGCATGCAGGCCGAGCAGGAGCGGGGCATCGCCCGCTCGGCGGAGGACGCCGCGGCGCACGGGGTGTTCGGCGAGTTCGACCCGGTGTGGGTCCGGGAGATTCTCGGGCGGCACTATCGGGCGTGGGCTTACGCGGAGTACGGCCTGTTCCGGGCGTTCGCGGTGGCGCAGCGGGAGGCGCTGTCGGACACCCTGGGCAACGTCTACTGTTTCGAGGCCTTCGACCGGATGCGACACGCTCAGGCGATCGTCTTGCACCTGCTCGAGCTGGAGGACCACGTCGAGGGTTTCGCCGACGACGGCGCCAAGGCGGTGTGGCTGGAGGATCCGCGTTACCAACCGACCCGCCAGCTTGTCGAGGAGCTGGTGGCCGGTAATGACTGGGGCGAGCTCGCGGTGGTGACGAACCTGGTGTTCGATCCGATCCTCACCGAGGTCGCGGTGAGTCAGCTGGTGCGGCGGTTCGGGCCGTTCCACGGCGATCCGGTGACCGCCCACCTGGTCGGCACCACGGAGCGCGACCGGCGCCGCAACCTGGCCTGGACCCAGGAGCTGGTGCGCATGGTCACCGACGAGTCGGTGCCGCAGCGGGAGCAGAACTCGGAGATCATCCGGGACTGGATAGTGTCCTGGACGCCGAGGGCGCGGGAGGCGGCGCGGGCCATGGCCGACGTCTACGACGTCCCGCCGTTGCAGGTGGCGCGGTTCGACGACGTGCTGGCCGGCGTGCAGCAGGCGCAGGAGCAACTGGTGGACGGACTGCCGCTGTCGGTGGAGGTGCCGGTATGAGCATGCCCAAGGTTCCGGGTGACGGCCGGGTGGCGTTGGTGTTGATGAAGAGCGAGGAGGCCGACGCGACGATCGATGTCCTGGAGGAGGACCACCCGGACGTCAAGATCGTCGACCAGGGTCCGTACTGGTATCTGGAGCACCCGACGGAGATCTACGTCGACATGGCCCGGGTGTCGGAGGAGATGAGCAAGGAGCTCACGCTCAGCCAGTGGCTGGTGGTGATGACCACCTTCGTCGGCCGGGCAGCTCCGGACGAGGGCTACTTCCGGGTCACCTCCGAGATGTTGGAGCTCGACGAGCCCGTCCCGGTGGCGGGTGCACTGAAGGCGAGGTAGCGGTGTACTCAGTCCGGGTCGAACCCGACGGCAAACAGTTCTCGATCAAGCCCGACGAGCACATCCTGGACGCCGCGTTGCGGTCCGGGGTGCCGCTGAAGTACGGCTGCCGCCACGGCAACTGTTCGAGCTGCAAGTATCTGGTCACGGACGGCGAGGTCGACTACGGGAACGCGTCGCCGTACTCGTTGTCCAACGCGGAGCGCGACGAGGGCTGGGTGCTGCTCTGCTGTGCCACGGCGTTGGACGACCTGGAGATCCAGGACGATCGGGTGTTCGACGACCGGCAGCTGCCGGTGCTGACGCCGACGGAGCAGGGCGGGGAGGTGCTCGGCGTCGACGAGCTCACCCCGACCCTGCGTCGGCTGCGGATTCGGACCGAGCAACCGATCACGTTCTACGCCGGGCAGTTCCTGGAGGTCGCGGTGCCGGGCGCGGAGGATCAGTGGCGGTCCTACTCCGTCGCCTCGGCGCCCGGCGTCGCGCCGGAGCTGGAGTTCGTCGTCAAGGTGATCGACGGCGGTGCGTTCTCCGGCCAGCTGGACACCCTGGAGCCGGGCACCGTGGTGCGGGTCCGGGGCCCTTTCGGCACCGGCTACCTGCGCGCGGGCGAGCGCCCGGTGCTGCTGGTGGCGACCGGCTCCGGGATCTCGCCGATCCTGTCGATCCTCGAGCATGCGGCCAGCACCGACGACAGACGGCCGTTCACCTTCTTCTACGGGGCCCGGGTGGCCGACGAGCTGCCGAGCGAGAGACGGATCGGTGAGCTGCGCGATCTGCTCGATCTCACTTATCACCCGGTGCTCTCGAAGCCCACCCCGCAATGCGACTGGAGCGGGCCACCTTCGCGGGTCACCACAGCGGTTCAGCGCCGGATCGGTGACGGCACACCCTATGACGCTTACCTCTGCGGTAAGCCCGAGATGTGTGACGCGGTAACCGCGCTGTTGGAAGCGAAGGGCACGCCGGAGGAGACGATCTTCAGCGACAAGTTCTTTCCCGCGGTGGAGGAGTAGCGACCAGGCGCGTGGTCACCGCGTCTCGGATAGGGTCGCCAGCGTCCGTGCAGTGTCTCAACGAGGAGTTCTGATGAGAAGTCGTGGCGCTGTCATTCGACAGGCTCCGGGCAAGTTCGAGGTCGTGGACCTGGAGGTCGACGACCCGCGGCAGGGTGAGATTCGGGTCAAGATGGTGGCGTCCGGGCTGTGTCATTCCGACGACCATGTGGCCACCGGTGACATCCCGGTCGGCATGTACCCGTTCGCGGGCGGGCACGAGGGCGGCGGGATCGTCGAGTCCGTCGGTCCGGACACGCCCGGCTGGGCCCCCGGGGACAAGGTGGTGTTCTCCTTCCTGCCGGCGTGCGGCAAATGCCGCTGGTGTGCGACCGGGCACCAGAACCTGTGCGACCTCGGCGCGGGCCTGCTCGCCGGTGCCCGGTGGACCGATCCCACCAGCTTCCGACTGCACCTCGACGACGGCAGCCCGGTCGGCCAGATGTGCGGCATCTCGACGTTCTGTGAGTACACCACGGTGTCCACCGACTCCGCGGTGAAGGTTCCCGACGACACTCCGCTCGAGGCGGCCTGTCTGCTGGGTTGTTCGGTCGGCACCGGATGGGGCGCGGCCGTCAACACCGGGGAGGTCCGCCCGGGCGACACCGTGATCATCATGGGGGTCGGCGGGATCGGTGCCAACGCTGTGCAGGGCGCGGCACACGCCGGCGCCTCCAACGTGATCGCGGTGGACCCGGTGCCGTTCAAACGGGAGTCGGCGGAGTCTTTGGGGGCGACCCACTCGGTGGCCACCATGGACGAGGCGCTGCAGATCGCCCAAGGGTTCACCAACGGTCAGGGCGCCGACGTGGCCATCGTGACGGTGGGCGTCACGAACGGCGGGCACGTCGCGGAGGCGTTCAATGCGATCCGCAAGCAGGGCACCGTGGTGGTCACCGGTCTCGGCGACATCACCGAGGTCGGCTGCCCGATCCCGATCAGCCAGCTCACCCTCTTCGAGAAGAAGCTCAAGGGCTCGCTCTTCGGCTCGTCGAACCCCAGTTCGGACATCCCGCGAATGCTCGAACTCTACCGGGCCGGGCACCTCAAGCTCGATGAACTGCGGACCACCACCTACGGCCTGGACGACATTGCCCGCGGCTACGAGGACATGCACGCCGGTAAGAACATCCGTGGCGTGGTGGTCTACTGACCGTCGGTGGTCCGCAGCATGGGGCCGGTCCCGGTGCATCGCGCCGGGGCCGGCCCCACTGCTGTCGACACGGCACTGCTGTCGACACGGGCCTCGCGGTGGGGTTCAGCCGGCCGCCACCCGCTCCCGCTGATCCTGGGTCGGGCCATGGCCATGCTGCTGTAAAGCAGCGGGTGCGCGACGCCCCCCCTCCATCCAGGAGGTCACCATCAGCGCGATGTTGTAGGCCGCGACCTCCGAGGAATGCAGCGGAAGCACGATGTTGCTGATCACCAGGCGGGCCACGGCCTCCGAAGCCTGTTCGACCACCTCCGGGTCGAGGTCGGGGTGGCCCTGCACCACCGCGCCGGCGAGCCTCGAGCGGGCCGCGGTCACCAACGGCTCCGCGCCGCGGGTGAGCAGCTCCAGGAAGCGCTCGTCGCTGCCGGCCGAGAGCATCGCCCGCAGCGCGGGGTTGCCGGAGCCCTCCCGGAGCGCGTAGCTGATGGCGTCCAGCCACTGGTCGAACAGCGGACCTGGCTGCTGGAACGCCGATTCGGAGCCGGTGAGGAAGCGGTCGGTGAGGTGCGCGACCAGGGAGGCCGCCAACTGTCGACGGCTGCCGAAGGTGTTGTAGACGGTCTGGCGACTGACGCCCGCTCTGCTGGCCACGTCACGCATCCGCAACGCGCGCCACCCCGCGACCTCGAGTTCGTCCAGAGCCGCATCCAGGATCTCGTTGCGCTTGAGCTTGGCGATCCGTTCACTCTGGCTCTCTGCAGTCATGCACCCAGTATGGACAACGCCCGGCGCTCGAACAACATTCTAGACATATGTGTATCGCTGACAGCTAGATTGACACAGTGGACGTGTGTGTCTAGATTGGTTTCACTGTCGCGGATCGTGGGTACGCCCACTGCAGGTGCGAGCGCGCTCGCACACCGCCCGTGGAACCAACGTTGTGAGGAGTGGCGATGAGCCAGATGGCCGGCACCGGTCTGACGACCACCGCAAGTGGCAACCCCGACCGGCCGTACGACGACGTGGACCTCTCGACGAGGGCATTCTGGTCGACGGACATGTACGAGCGGGAGAAGTCGTTCGCGGTGCTGCGTGGGCGGGACACGATCACCTGGCACCCGCCGTTCGAGGACCAGCTGATCGACGATCCGGAGGACCACGGATTCTGGGCCGTGACCAAGTACGACGACCTCGTCGAAGCGACCAAGCGCCACGACGACTTCCTGTCCGGGCCGGGCATCCTCATGGAGAACCTGCCGGTCGAGTTCGTCGAGTCCGCACAGTCGATCATCGGTATGGATCCGCCCCGGCACACCAAGCTCCGCCGTCTGGTGGCGGCCGCGTTCACCCCCAAGCAGATGCGCCGGATCGACGAGATGATCCAGCGCAACGCACGGGACGCCGTCACCAACCTGCTGGAGAAGGCGCAGGCCAACGGCGGGGAGGCGGACTTCGTCGCCGAGTGCGCCGAGCTGATGCCGATGAACAACATCAACGACATGCTCGGGGTGCCGGACGGCGACCGCCAGCAGGCGATGCACGAGATGAAGGTGGCCACGTCCTGGAGCGACCCCGAAGTCGCCGGCGAGACCAAGGAGGAGGTACTCGGGAACCTCTTCAGGGCCATCTCCTACTGCCACGAGTTGGCGGGCGGACTGGCTGACGAGCGTCGCGGCAACCCGACGGCGGACCTGATCTCGGGTCTGGCCAATGCGGAGGTCGACGGCGAGCGCCTCACCGCCCACGAGATCGGCTCGTTCTTCGTGCTCCTCACGGTGGCGGGCAACGACACCACCAGGCAGTCCACCGCGCATGCGTTGCAGGCGTTGGCCGACTTCCCCGAGCAGCGGGCGTGGCTGCTGGAGGATCTCGAGGGACGCATGCCCAGCGCGGTGGAGGAGCTGATCCGGTGGGCGACCCCGATCATCACCTTCCGTCGAACCGCGTCAAGGGATACCGAGCTGGGGGGACGTGAGGTGACCAGGGGTGACAAGGTGGTGATGATCTACTCCTCGGCGAACCGGGACGAGCGGCGGATCGACCGGCCGCACGAGCTCGACCTCTCGCGCAGCCCGAACCCGCACATCACCTTCGGCGGTGGCGGCATCCACCACTGCCTGGGCAACCAGCTCGCCCGGGCCCAGCTGCGGGCGATCCTCACCGAGCTGCTCACCCAGGCACCCGAGATCCGTCCCACGGCGGCGCCGGAGCTCACCCCGAGCAACTTCTTCAACATCGTCAAGCGCCAGCAGTGCGCTCCTCGTCCCTGAGTACGGTCGAGTCCTGAGACGAGGAGATCGGAGGGAGCGCGATGAAGATCAATGTCGACCTGGACCGGTGCACCGGTCACGGGTTCTGCGAGGGCCTGGCCGAGGACATCTTCGAGGTCGGGCAGGACGGGGTCGCGCACCTGCTCGACGAAACCCCCGGTGAGGACCGGCGGGACGTGGTGCAGGAGGCGGTCGCGATGTGTCCGACCAAGGCACTGAGCCTGCACGAGGAAGGCTGAGCGGCGCAGCCCGGGCCTGTCCGGCGAGGGCGTCACCCGCCGGTTAGGGTTTTCAGGTGGTCATCTCATCTCCGGCCCGGGCCGGTACCGCGGCTCAGGAACGCTTTCGATCCGAGGTGCATGACTGGTTGCGCCAGGCCCTGCCGTCGGACTGGGGTCCGCGCCGTCGCCCGGCGAAGACGTTGGCCGAGCGGATGGAGCAGGGCAAGGTCTGGCAGCGCACGGTGTACGAGGGTGGGTTCGGCGGGTTGGGCCTGCCGGTCGCCTACGGTGGCCGCCCGGCGTCCGCGACCGAGCGGTTGATCTTCGCTGAGGAGTGTGCCCTGGCCCGCGCCCCTGAGCCGGCGGACATCTTCGGCCAGTTCATCCTCGCCCCGACCCTGCTCGCGCTCGGCACCGAGGAACAGCGCGAGCGGTTCCTGCCACCCATCATCCGCGGCGAGGTGATGTGGTGCGAGACGTTCTCCGAGCCCGAGCACGGTTCCGACATGGCCAACATCCAGTGTCGGGCCGAGGTGGACGAAGGCGAGCTGGTGGTCACCGGCCGCAAGCGGTGGAACTCGCTGTCCCAGTTCGCCGACTGGACGATGCTGCTGTGCCGCACCGGCGCTCCGGACAGCCGAGGGCGGGGTATCACCTTCGCGCTGGTCGACCTGCGGTCTCCGGGGATCCGGATCGAGACGATGCCGATGCTGACCGGCGACGACCGCGAGACCGAGGTGTTCTGGTCCGGTGCCCGGGTGCCGCTGGACAACGTGGTCGGCGGCATCGACGAGGGGTGGCGGGTGGCGATGGCCGCGATGACCACCCAACGCTCGATCGGCACCGCCGAGCTGGTGCCGCGGCTGGCCGTCGTGGTCGAGGATTTGGTGGAACTGGCCGCCCGCACCGTGCTCGACGGTCGCCCGGCGATCGAGGACCCGTTCGTCCGCGAGGGGATCGCCCGCTGCTCGAGCGACGTGGCCGCGCTGCGCCGCACGGGCGAGCGCGCGATGGCGGCCGCCGCGATGGGCCGGCCGCTCGGCCCCGAGGTCTCGATAGCCAAGCTGCACTGGTCGGAGACCGAGCAGCGGTTGCACAAGCTGGCGGTGGAGATGCTCGGCCTGCGCGGCCTTCTCGTGCGTGACGACGAGTCGGCCGTCGACGAGGGCTTCTGGGCGCACTACTGGCTCTGGACGCACGCGTTGACCATCCACTCCGGCACCTCGGAGATCCAGCGGAACATCATCGCCGAGCGGGTACTCGGCCTGCCCGTGAAACGCTGAGGGGATCTGCTGTGACAATTGCTCCGGACGGGTCCTTCACCGATCTCGACATCCCGCTGTCGGCCTACTGGGCCGCGGCCGACGTCGGCCTCGACGGTGCCAGAGACAGGGCGGTGGAGGCGCTGCGTCGCCCGCCGGACTTCGCCGAAGGCCTGTGGGATCTCGACGCCCGGTGGGAGAGCGACCTGGCGGCGTGGACCGCGCTCTGTACCCGACACGGCAACCTGCTCGGTGACCGCGAACGGTTCGCCGAGCTCGGAGTGCTGATCGAGGCGGCCGGGCGGACCGCGGCCAGCGTCGCCGTGGTGGGTTCCGCGTTGGCGGCAATCGCGCTGTCCGGGCGGGACGGCAAGTCGCTCACCGCACTGCGTGCCGGCGCCCCGGGTGCATTGGCATGGGAGGGACCAGGCCAGCGGCAGGTACCCGTTCTCTCCGACGGACTCCTGGACGGCGGGGCGGAGTTCGTGTTGGACGGCGGTGCCGCGCAGGTGCTGGTCGCGGTGGCAGTGGATGCCGAGGGGCGACCGCTGATCTGCCGGGTCGATGATGTGGCGAGCGTCGGGCGGCAACGTCGCGCGGTGGCCGACCCCACCCGTGACCTCGTGTCGCTGCGCTTCGAGCGGGTCCCGGCCACCGTGCTCGCCGAGGGAGCCGAGGCCGCCGCGCTGCTGGCGGAGCTGGAGAGCGCGGCCGCCGTGGCGATGGCGCTGGACGCGCTGGGTTCGGCGCAGGCGGCGCTGGACCTCGCGGTGGAGTACGCCAAGCGACGTGAGCAGTTCGGCCGGCTGATCGGCTCCTACCAGGCGGTGGCTCACCACTGCTCCAACATGTTCGTGCTGGTCGAGAACGCCCGCTCGCTGACCCGGATGGCGGCCTGGGCCCACGCCTGGGATCTGCGCGAGGCTGCGTTGGCCGCGTCCCAGGCCAAGTCCACCGCCACCGAGAACGCCGTGGAGGTCGGCCGGTTGGCCATCCAGGTGCACGGGGGGATCGGGATGACGTGGGCGCGACCGACCCACGTGCACTACAAGCGTGCCTGGGTCGACCGGGCCGCGCTGGGCTCCGCCCGACATCACCGGGAGCGGATAACCGCGACGTTGGCGGCCGCCGACCCGCGCAACCAGCCTCCGATGTACCGGACGCCGTTCTGATGGCGCCCGGGGTGAGGCTGGACGGGCGGATCGTGTTGATCACCGGCGCAAGCAGGGGCCTGGGCCGGGGCTACGCGCTCGATCTGGCGCGTCGGGGCGCCGCGGTGGCGCTGAACGCACGTGACGAAGCGGCGCTGAACGCGGTGCGGGACGAGATCGTCGCGGCCGGCGGCAGCGCCGCCGTGGTCGCTGGCGACGTAGGGGTACCAGGGGTCGCCGAGCAGGTGCTGGACGCCGCGGCGGCCGTGCTCGGCCCGCTCGACGCGGTGGTGAACAACGCCGCGGTGAACCGGGACCGCACGGTGACCAAGATGACCGACGAGCAGTGGCGCGAGGTGCTCGCGGTCAGCCTGGACGCGACGTTCTTCGTGTGCCGCGCGATGGTGCGGGAGTGGCAACGGTCCGGCCGAGGCGGCCGGATCGTCAACACCGCCTCGGTCGCCGGGCTGTACGGCAACATCGGGCAGGCCAACTACGCCGCCGCGAAGGCCGGAGTGATCGGCTTCTCGCTGAGTCTGGCCCGGGAGGTCGCCCGACACGGCATCACGGTCAACGTGGTCTCACCAAGGGCGGTCACCGACATGAGCGAGAGCATCCCGGAGGAGCGGCGAAAGGCGTTCTACGAGATGCAGGCCCGCACCAACACCCTCGGACGCCCTGGGCAGCCCGAGGATGTGGCGCCGGTCATCGCGTTCCTGTGCAGCGAGGAGAGCCGGTACCTGACCGGGCAGTCGATCGTGGTCACCGGCACGCCGGGTAGCACGGTCGGCTGATGCGGTGCCGCGGGCCTGCAGCTGGGGCCGGCCCGCGGCACCGTGACGCTCAGCCGTGTGCCAGCCAGACGCTCTTCTCCCGGGTGAAGTGCCGCATCCCCGACATCCCACCCTCCCGGCCGAAACCGGAGTTCTTGTACCCGCCGAAAGGCACCGAGGGGTGCAACAGGTTGTACGCGTTGATCCAGACGTTGCCCGCCTGGATCTGGTCGGCGAACCGCAGCGCCCGGTCGATCCGCTTGGTGAAGATGCCCGAGCCCAGTCCGTAGGTGGCGTCGTTGGCGATCCGCAGCGCCTCCTGCTCGTCGGAGAACGGCAGCACGGACAGCACCGGTCCGAAGATCTCCTCCTGGGCGATGCGTGCGGCCGGGTTGACCTCGTCGAACACCGTGGGCGCGACGAAGTAGCCGGGCCGGTCTGGCCGTTCGCCGCCGATCACCAGCCGTGCTCCGTCGTCGCGGCCGGCGCGCACATAGCCCTCGATCCGGTCCCGGTGACCGGCCGAGATGACCGGTCCGAGGGAGGTGGCCTCGTCCGCCGGATCACCCATCTTCAGGCCCTTGGCGGTGGTGGTGATGGCGTCGAGGAGTTCGTCGTGCACGTCGCGGTGTACCAGAAGCCGCGAGCTCGCGGTACACATCTCTCCTGCATTGAGGAAGATGCCCATGAAGGCGGCCTTCGCGGCGGCCTTGATGTCGCCGTCCTCGAACACCACCAGCGGCGACTTGCCCCCGAGCTCGGTGGTGCAGGTCTTCAGCTCGCCACCGGCGGCGGAGGCCACCTTCCGGCCGATCGCGTCCGATCCGGTGAACGAGATGTGGCCCACGCCGGGGTGGCGCACCAGTGCTTCGCCGGCCTCCGAGGCCGCGTCGGTCACCACGTTGATCAGACCGGGCGGGATGCCGGCCTCCAGAGCAACCTGGGTCAGCGCGAGCGCGGACAGCGACGCGAGCGGCGATGGCTTGATCACGATGGCATTGCCTGCGGCCAGTGCGGTGATCGCCTTGCCGGCCGCACCGACCAGCGCGAAGTTCCACGGGGTGATGCCGGCGACCACGCCGATCGGTTCGCGGAGCACCATCGTGATGAAGCGGCCGGAGACCGGGATCGTGCTGCCCTCCAGCTTGTCGGGCATCCCGGCGAAGTAGCGCATGTTCTCCATCAGCATGGAGCCGTCGAGCGCCCGCGCGGTGCTGATCGGCTTGCCGATGTCCATGCTCTCGATCTTCGTCAGATCATTGAGCCGCTCCTCGCAGAGGTCTGCCCACTGGCGCAGCAGCTTGCACCGGGTGGCCACCGAGCGCCTCATCCAGCCCCGCTGCGCCTCCTGGGCCACCTTGACCGCGCGGTCGACATCGGCCGCGCCGCCGGCCGGCAGCCGGGTGATCAGTGAGCCGTCCCCGGGGTTGTGCACGTCGAAGGTCTCGCCGCTGAGCGCGTCCACGAGGTCGCCCCCGATGATCATCTTATCGGTGAGCAGGGCTGGTGCGTTCGCGACCTGGGTCACGGTTGGGCTCCTTTGATCGGCAGTCGACGACGGGCATGTGGCGACCACGGAGCGGGCCGCATCTTGTGGGTCTATCTGCCAACCTAGGTTAACCGTACGGCTCAGCCAAGCACCCCAACTGCGGGAGTCCGGTCATCCGCAATCCCGCTGTGCGAGAACAGTTGTTCACGGTGGCCCGGGCCTAGGCCGGGCCTCTCCGGCAGCGTCCCGGAGCCGCGCGGGCGTGCTCAGCCCCGGTAGAGGGCTTCGATCTCGTCCGCGTACTTGGCGGCGACGGGTTTGCGGCGCAGTTTCATCGTGGGGGTGAGCTCGTCGCCGGCCGGTAGCCACTCGTTGGGCAGCAGGGTCCAGCGTTTGATCTGCTCGACGCGGGACAGCCGGGCGTTGGCCCGCTCGACGCCGGCTCCGACCTCGGCGAGCACCGCCGGTTCGCGGGAGAACGTGGCGAGGTCGGATCCGTCGATGCCGTGTTCGGCGGCGAATGCGGGTACCGAGTCGGGGTCGAGGACCAGTAGTGCGACGTTGTAGGGCCGGGCGTCGCCGATGCAGACGGCTTGGCCGATCAGGATGCTGGAGGACTTGAGCTCGGATTCGATGTTGGCCGGTGACATGTTCTTGCCGGCGGCGTTGATGATGAGCTCT
>JBQTKB010000040.1:0-7793 GCA_052386505.1 Pseudonocardia sp. | reverse complement strand
CAACGTCCTGGCCTACTTCGAGAACTTCTGGGCCAACGCCACCACCACCGACATGTGGGTCAGCGTCTTCAAGACGTCGCTGTTCGGCCTGATCATCGGCGTGGTGTGCTGCTACAAGGGTTACCGCGCGCAGGGTGGCCCGATCGGCGTGGGGCGGGCGGTCAACCAGGCCGTCGTCATCTCCTTCGCGGCGATCTGGATGGTGAACTTCGTGGTGACGCTCCTGATGCTCGGGCTCGTCCCCGACATGCAGGTCTTCCGGTAGACAGGGGCTGAGATGACGGTTACAGACGAGCGACCTCCGGGCCAGCAGCCCGAAGGAGCCAAGACCAAGAGTGTCGGCTCGCCGACCAGCTCCGGCTTCGACCACCTCAAGAGCGCGATCGCCAGCCTGGGCGACATCGCCAAGTTCAGCGGTGCGGTCATCCGGGACCTGCCGGAGGTCCGCAAGTACGCCAGCGAGGTGCTGCACCAGGCGGGGATCCTGATCCTCAGCAGCGGGCTGATCATCTGGGTGATGATGGGCGTGATGGGCTTCGAGTGTGGCTTGGAGGCGTCCTACAGCCTCAAGCAGATCGGCGCCCCGTTGTACTCCGGCGTGTTCAACGCCTACTGCAGTATCCGGGAGATGGCCCCCTACATGTGGGGTTACATCCTCTCGGCGAAGGTCGGTTGTGGTCTCGTCGCCGAACTCGGCTCCATGCGGATCGCCGATGAGATCGATGCGATGGAAGTGATGGGCATCAAGTCCCGCAGCTTCCTGGTGGGCACCCGGGTGCTCGCGGCCTGGCTGGCGATCCCCTTCCTGTACACGGTGGGACTCGGCGTCATGTACGTCTCCGAGTACTTCGTCACCGTGATGCACCTCGGAGGGGTGTCGTCCGGCGGCTACCTGTACATCTTCTGGCTGTTCCAGAACCCTCTGGACTTCATCTACTCGCAGATCAAGGTAATCGTCTCCGGCACGATCATCGTGTTCGTCGGCTGTTACTACGGATTCACCGCGAGCGGTGGGCCGGTCGGGGTGGGGATGAACACCGCCAAGTCGATGATGCTGAACATGGTCCTCGTCCATGTCGTCGGGCTGCTCGGAACCCAGATCTTCTGGGGTCTGAACCCGAACGCGCCGATCGCCAACTGACCAACCTGTACATCCACGGAGAGACCGAGCAGGAGTGACAATGCCGTCTAGTTCGAGTGTGGGTAGCCGGGACACCCGGCTACCCACGGGAGGTGTCCCGCAGGGCGACGCCGACGTGCACAGCATGGAGGTGCGTAACGTCCACAAGACCTTCGGCTCGTTCCGCGTGCTACAGGGTCTGGACCTGCAGTTCCAGGACGACGCGATCACGACGATCCTCGGTCCCTCCGGTACCGGTAAGTCAGTGTTGATCAAGCACCTCGTCGGGCTCCTTGAGCCCGACGAGGGCGAGGTCCTCATCTTCGGACAGGATCTCTGGCAGATGTCGGAGAAGCAGCGCTACGAGCTGCGGACCCGGATGGGGGTGCTGTTCCAGGACGGCGCCCTGTTCGGATCGCTGAACATCTACGACAACACCGCATTCCCACTGCGCAAGCACACCGACAAGTCCGAGGACGAGATTCACGAGATCGTGATGCGCAGGCTCGCCGAGGTGGGTCTGGACAAGTCCTGGACCAAGCTGCCGAACGAGGTCTCCGGCGGTATGCGTAAGCGCGCCGGCTTCGCCCGTGCGCTGGTGATGGACCCGGCGATCGTGTTCTTCGACGAGCCGGACTCCGGCCTCGACCCGGTGCGTACCAGCCTGCTGAACGACCTCATCCTGGACATGCATGCGGAACACAAGGGCACCTACATGCTGGTGACCCACGACATCCGGACCGCCCGCAAGGTCAGTGACTACGTGGGATTGATCTGGAAGGGCAAGGTGGTGCACTACGGCGAGGCCGAGGAGGCCTTCGCCAACGAAGACCCCTTCGTCCGCCAGTTCCTCTCCGGTGAGTCCGCCGGTCCGCTGGGAATGGACTAGGAGCGATGCGCCTTTACGCGATCCTCGGTGGAGCCATCGCGCTGGTCATAGCCGGCGTGTGGCTCCTCACCGGGAGCAACTACACAGCCAAGCTGGTGTTACCAGCGGCTACCAACATCATCGAGGGCGGCCGCGTTCAACTCAACGGGTTCGACGTCGGCCGGGTCGAACAGATCGAACTCGAAGGCCAACAGCCGCTTCTCACATTGAGCATTGATCGCGACCATGCGCCGCTCCACGAAGGAGCGCAAGTCGTTATTGAGTATCAGGCGCTGCTGGGTGAACGGCTCGTGCAGATCACGGACGGTCCGGCCAGCAACCCCGAGATTCCGAGTGGTGGCCTCCTTGCTGGCTCCTTCCCCAAGCCCACCGAGGTGGACGACGTACTGGCTGCCCTGGACCCTCCCACACTAAAGCGGGTGTCCTCGCTGGTCAATGAGTTGAACTCGACGGTGAAGGGTCACGAGAACGACATCAACCTTTCGGTGGAGGCCGCCGGCCCGGCGCTGAAGGCCGTGGGCGGTGTGCTCGACGCGATCGGCACCGACGGCCCGGCCGTCCGTGCCCTGGTCACCCGGCTCAACGACCTCACCGGCACGCTGGCCGCCCGACAGGGCGACGTGCGCACCGTGGTCACCGAACTGGCCCGGCTCAGTGCGCTCGCCAAGGACCGCCGCCAGCAGCTGCGCGAAGCTCTCACGTTGCTCCCCCCAACACTTCGCACCGCGCAGGGCACCCTCGACCGCGTTCCCCCGGTGGTCGACGAGGCCGTTCCGCTGCTGCAGGACCTGGAACCCGGCACCGCACGGCTGCCGTCGGTGGCCCGCAACCTCCGCCCGGTGCTGGAGGACCTGCGCCCGACCCTGCGTGAGCTGGGCCCAACCTTGTCCGACCTGGACGAGCTGCTCGACCGCACTCCGGAGCTGCTCGACGCGGCCGAGGACACGGTGCCCGGGATCACCGACACCCTGGACACCTTGGAGGACCCGGTGAACTTCCTGCGGCCGTACACGCCGGAGGCGATGGGCTGGATCTCCCAGTGGAACTCGTCGTTCTCCAACTTCGACGCCAACGGCCACTTCGCGCGGTTCATCGTGCACGCCGGCACCGGCAGCGTCATCCCCAACCCGGGCGTACAGCCGCCGCTGCTGAGGCTCAACCCGTACCCGGATCCGGGGTCCAACGGCGGTACCCCCTGGACCGACGCCTTCGGAAGTGGTGTGCGATGACCCGACGGCCCTTCCCCCCGATCCGGGTGTCCCGCAGCCGGATGATCGGCACAGCGCTGGTGGCCCTCGTCGGCTGCACCGGCGCCACCAGCCTCGCCGCGCAGGACGTGTCCGAACCGACGGTCGTCGTCGCGGAGTTCCGCGACGCCTCACCGCTGCTCCCGGGTAACGACATCAAGATCCATGGTGTGACGGTCGGTCAGACCGGCCCGATGATCGTGGAAGACGGCCTGGCCAAGGTCGTTCTGGAGCTGCAGCCGGCGGCGTTGCCGCTGCACACCGACGCCCGGGCCACCATCCGCCCGGTCAGCCTGCTCGGTGAGCGCTTCCTGGAGCTGGACAGCGGCACCACCGAAGCGCCGCTGCTCGCCTCGGGCGGGGTGATCCCGGTATCGCAGACCGGGGCGAACGCCGACCTCGACGAGGTGCTCAACACCTTCGACGACCCGACGGCCGCCGGCCTGGCCGGCATCGTGGCGACCCTGGGCGATGGTCTGCGGGGCAACGGGGGCGACGTCGATGCCGCGCTCAAGGCCCTGGCCCCGGCGATGACCAAGACCGACAAGTTCGTCACGGTGCTGCGCGAGCAGAACGCGGTGCTCAACAGCCTGGTCGAGAACGTCGAGCCGGTCGCCCGGTCGCTGGCCGCGGACAACGGCAAGGCGCTCGACGGATTGGTCGCCTCCACCACCGGTCTGCTGAGCACCACCGCCAGCAACCAGGCCGCGCTGGACGGCACGCTGCAGGAGCTGCCCGGCACGCTGGTCGCGGCCCGGGCCACGCTGGGCAACCTCGCGGACACCGCCGCCTCGACCACGCCGACCCTGCGGTCGCTGCGGCCGACCACGGAGAACCTGCGGGAGATCAGCGAGGAGCTGATGGACTTCTCCGACTCGGCCGACCCGGCGCTGGATGCCGCGGTCCCGATGCTGGAGCGGGGCCGGGAGCTGCTCGACGAGGCACGTCCGGTGGTCGACGAGCTGCGCGCCGCCGGCCCGGACATCACCTCCACCACGAAGGGCCTGCGGCCGATCGTGCGGGAGCTGAGCCTGCGCATCGACGACGTGAACCGGTTCGTCCGCAACTGGGCGATGTCCACCAACGGCAAGGACGGGTTGTCCCACTACTTCCGGGCACACGGCCCGATCGCCGCGCCCACCGCCGTCACCGGCGGGGTGCCCGGTGTCGGGGGCAACCTCGGCATCGGCAAGGACGTGGCACCGCGCTCGGGTCAGCCCGACCGCGAGCCCAGCATGCCCGGGCTGCTCACGCCCACACCGTCCAGCGACGGCGGCGCGACCGGGCTCAACCAGAAGCAGGAGCGCGACGCTCTCGGCTTCCTGCTCGGAGGTGGCAAGTGAGCACGCCCAGGGCTCGCCGGCGGCATCGCCGCAACGTGCTGGTCGGCATCATCGGTCTGGTGGTCGGGGGCGTGCTGACCACGGTGGCCTTCCTGTCCACCCAGGGGTTGCCGTTCGCTCCCCGGTCGACCTACCAGATCGCGTTCGACACGGTCGGCTCGATGCGCGCCGGCGACGACGCGCGTATCGCGAACCTCCGGGTCGGGTACGTGGAGAAGATCGAGTTGGTCGAGCGGCCGAAGGATCAGCCCGGATCCAGCAAGCAGGCGCTGGTCACCGTCCGGCTGGACGGGGAGCGGCAGCTCTACCGCAACGCGCAGGCGGTCAGCGCCTCGGTGCGCGACCGCTCCGCGCTGGGACAGAAGTTCGTCGAGCTGAACCCGGGCGACCCGGCGGCCGGACCGTTGCCGGACGGCAGCGTCATCCCGGCGTCGCAGACGGTGCAGTCCCAGGAGCTATCGGACCTGCTGGCGGTGTTCGACGTGCCAACCCGGCAGTCGACCGGGTCGTTCGTCCGCAACTTCGGTGGCGGTCTGATCGGCCACGGCGGCGACCTGGCCGACGGGTTCAACGCGCTGCCCGACCTGCTGCCCGACCTGGGCACGGTGTCGCTGGCGCTGGCCAACCAGAACGGCCGTGACTTCGCCTCCCTGCTGCGCAGCGCGAACAGCCTCTCGGTGTCCTTCGCCGGGCGCCAGGAGCAGATCGGTCAGCTGCTGGGCAAGACGGACCAGACCTTCGCCGCGCTGAACACCGACGGCGGCCAGGCGCTGGCCCAGACCCTGCAGACCGCGCCGGGGGCGTTGCGCAACGCGCGGACCGCGCTCCAGTCGTTGGACGCGCCGTTGGCGGACACCGCCTCGGCGATGCGGGAGCTTCGTCCGGGCGGCGAAGCCCTCGGCGAGGCGACGCCCGACGTGCGCGGGGTGTTCCGCGAGGGACGCCCCCCGCTGGACAAGGTGCCCGGGGTGTCCGACGATGCCCAGCCGGCGTTCGAGGACCTGCGCGACGTGGCGGACGACGGCCGGCCGCTGGCCCCGATGCTCACCAAGACCTTCGACCGCGGTGGCTCGCTGGCCCAGGTGATCAGCCCGTTCTCCCCGGAGGCGGCCCACTTCTTCATCAACGCCGCCGACTCGCTGGGCAACGGCAACGACAACTACCACTGGCTGCGGTTCGTGCTGACCTACGCGCACCCGGAACAGGTGTCCCTGGTGCCGATCCGCTCGCCCGGTAACACCCGGGAGGCCTACCCCGCTCCGGGGCAGGCACCGAAGGACCAGACCAAGCTGCCGGGACTCGGCGGAGGGGTGCTCGGACGATGAAGTCTCTGATGCTCAAGTTGTTCGGCGGCCCGATGGTGCACGGCCACCGGACGGTGTCCTCGGTCAAGATCGGTGTCGCCTTCATCATCGTGGTGCTGGTCGGCGGCTGGGTGATGTTCAACAAGACGAAGGTCACCGCCACGTTGAGCCCGGGCGACACCATCCAGGTGCACTTCGCCCGGGAGTACCGCCTGTTCCCCTACGTCAGCAAGGTGAAGGTCTCCTACGTGCCGGTCGGTGTGGTGACCGACAGCGAGGAGCTCGACGACCGCACCTCCATGATCGACATCAAGATCGACAAAGGGGTGAAGGAGCGGCTGGGCTCCGCGCCGATTGCGGTGATCCGGCCGACCACCCTGCTGGGCGGCAACTACTTCCTCGACCTGATTCCCGGCGGTGACAAGGGAGCCTTCACCGGCGACCTGATCCCCACCGAGCGCACCCGGCTCCCGGTCGAGCTGGACGCCATCACCCGTGCGCTGCAGCCGAACGCACTCGCCGGTCTGCAGGGCACCGTGCGCAAGCTGGACGAGACCCTCGCCGGCGGCGGACGGGCCGCGTTGCAGCGGCTGGTCGCGGACGCGCCGGGTTCGCTGGAGCCCACCTCAGAGGTGGTGCAGGCGCTGCGGGGCACCAACCCCGAGCGCGACCTGGCCAACGTGGTCGACGGGCTGGAGAACACCGCCCGCGAGCTCTCCCAACCGCCAGGTCGGACCGAGGCGATCATCAAGGACCTGGCCGCGACCAGCGCTGCCTTCGGTCGGCGCAGCCCCGAGTTCGCGGCCACGCTGGGCCGGTTGCCCAGCGCGCTGCGGGAGACCGATGCCGGGCTCAAGCGGCTCAACACCACGCTGGACATCCTGGAGGACACCGCGGCCGACATCCGGCCGACCGCCCAGGAGCTCGAACCCACCCTGGATCGGCTCGACCCGGTCCTGGAGCGGGCCCGGCCGGTGATCGCCGAGCTGCGTGACGTGGTCGAGGACCTGCGACCGGTGGTCGAGGACCTGCGACCGGTCAGTACCGACCTCACCGAGGTGTTCGACGACCTGGACGGCCCGGTCGTGGACCGGGTGAACGGCCCGATCCGGGACATGCTGTACAGCCCGTTCAAGGGGACCGGCCGGTACATCAACACCCAGACCGACAAGCCGATCTTCCAAGAGGTGGTCTACGCGCTGAACAACCTCGACCGGGCGAACATGGTGGACAACAACGCCTCGGCGATCTCCTTCCAGCCCGGACCGATCCCGGAACCGTTCGAGAACGTGATCCAGAACGACGGCCGGCCGCGGGTGGAGTCACTGCTGCAGAGCGGGGCGAGCCCACTGAAGCCCAACCCTCCGGTCCAGGTGCCCCCGAGCGGGCAGGGCCCCAGTGACAGTGGCCCCGGCGACCTGCCGCTGCTGGGCGACATCTCCTCCTCCGGAAAGGCGGGTCGGTGATGGCTACTCGTGCGGAGCGCTCGCCGCGGTTCGACCGGCTGAAGACTGAGCCGGGGTTGTTGCGCAACACGCTCATCACGGTGGCGTTGCTGGTGTTGGCGACGGTGGTGGGCTCGGTGATCCTGGGCAATCAGCGGTTCATCGCGCCGTGGGAGGACCGGCAGGAGTTCTATGCCACGTTCGCCGCGACGCCGGGGATCAGCCCGGGTAACGGTCAGGAGGTGCGTATCCACGGGGTGATCGTGGGTGACATCGTGGAGGCGGGTATCGACGCCGACGGGTACGCCCGGGTGAAGTTGTCGGTGGAGGGCCGGTACCCGGTGTATGAGAACGCGACGTTGTTGTTGCGGCCGAAGAGCCCGTTGAACGAGATGTACATCACGATGAACCCGGGTTCGCCGCCGGCCGAGCGGGTGGTCGATGG